>QVQC01000073.1 GCA_003428585.1 Nioella halotolerans | reverse complement strand
GGGCTCGAACCCGCGACCTCCGGCGTGACAGGCCGGCACTCTAACCAACTGAGCTACAACCGCCCGCTGCACCCGCCCGCGGGCCAAGCCCCCGAAGCGTGAGGGGCGTTCTAGGCCCCCTCTCGCCCCCCGTCAAGCGCGGTTTTCACCTGAATTTCCTGCCACCCGAATTTTTCGATGCGCGTGTCCCGACCGCCGGAGGCAGCCCCTGCCCCGGCGTCATAAGCGGCGCACCGGGCGGCGGGGGGCGACCGGGCTGCGGCGGCGGCGCTCACGCATGAAGATGTAGATCCCTGCCCCCGCGATCAGCGCCGTTCCGCCCAGCACCCAGAGGTCCGGCACCTCGCCAAAGACCAGCCAGCCCGCAACGATCGCCATCGGCAGCGCGGTATATTCATATGAGGACACGGTCGCGGCGTTGCCCATCTTGTAGGCGGCAGACAACGTGTAGCCGATCGCCCCCGACATGACCCCCAGCAGGATGAAGAGCGGCCAGTCGTCCGGCGCCGGCCAGACCCATGCGCGCAAGAGAAAGACAAGGCTTTCCTCCTCCACCCCCTCGGCGAAGCGGCCGTCACCTGCCACGGCGTAGAAACCGACGCTGACGACCAGAAACACCAGTTGGATATAGACCGCGAGCGCCGAAGCCTTGGAAAAAACGCCCAGCTTTCGCGTCATTACCTGCATGCCCGCATAAGCCGTCGCCGCCAGAAGCGGCAGCAGCACCGTCCAGCGCGCGGTCTCCTCCGCCGCGCCGGTGCCGGGGCGCATCATCACCAGAACGCCCGCGAAACCGACGAGGATCGCGCCCAGACGATGCGGCCCCACCCGTTCGCCAAGGAAAAGCGCCGACATCAGCGTGATCATCAGGGGCGCGATGAAGAACAGCGCCACCGCGTCGGCCAGCGGCATGGTGGCCAACGCCGCGAAGAACATCATGTTGGCCACGACGACCAGCAGGCCGCGCAGAAGGTGCAGCCCCGGCGTCGCAGTGCGCAGCGCGGCAAAGCCGCCCTCGAATTGCAGGATCACCAGCGAGAACAGGATCCCGATCGCGGAGCGGATGAACACCATCTGGTGCAGCGGGTAATCGCCGCCCAGCGCCTTGATCGTCGAATCATTGATGGTGATGAACACCATCCCCGCGATGATCAGCGCGATCGCGCGCGGCGGGGTCTCATCGGGTGGGATCGGGCGGCCGGCCATCGGTATGATCCTGTCGGGGGCAGGCCGGGTGCGATAGCATTGCGCCCGGCCCTACAATCCCTAGCTTGGATCGGTCGCCCGGGGAAGGCCCGTCCGGCCCCGTTCAGGCCAGTTCCAGGTCATCCTCCGCCGCATCGGTGTCCTCTGCGGGGGCGTCGTCCTCCGGCGCGGTGTCGAGGCTCAGCGCCGCCATAAGCTCTGCGCCGCCATCCTCCCCGCTTTCGACCTCATCGAGCGCACCGTCCTCGATCGCGTCATCATAGGCGGCGAGCACGTCGTCGGCGTCCTCGAACCCGCCTTCCGGTGCGTCGATGCGGAACAACTCCTCTGGGAATTCCAGAATGTTGCCGTCTTCGTCGGTTTCCTCGATCACCTGGTAGAAGATGACCGTTTCCACCTCGGTCAGGTTGTAGTCCGGGTCGTCGCCGAATTCGCTTTCGTAGTAGCGCACGTAGTCTTCGAAGGTCCCGTCCTCGCCTTCGGGCAGGCTCTCCTCGGGAACGTAGACACCATTCGTGATCCCGCCATTGTCCCCCACGTCGACACCGAACCCGATCTTGTCGAAGCTGGGCTCGTCGGGATCTTCGGGCTCGTCCGGTTCCTCTGGCTCGTCCGGTTCCTCGGGCTCGTCGGAAACGGCCTTGATGGAGCCTTCCTCGGTCGTGGTCGACGTGGCGCGGATGCCGAACGTGTCGATCTCGTCGAGGCTGTCGATATCAAGCTCGACCGTCAGCGTGTCACCGCTGGAGATATAGGTATCCTTGTCCTCGCCCTCGCTCCCGAGGCCAGGGCGGCTGAGTTCCACCGCCTCGTCCCATTGCACATCCTCGCCGTCCTCGGACCGGGCCCCGTTCATGTTGAGCGGCCCGCGCAGCATCTCGCTCTCGCCGGACGGATCATCGTCACCGTAGTAGATGGCATTCACATCCATCGCCCCGTCGATGACGTTGATGTCGGCGAGGAATGCACCGGCATTATCGGGATCTTCGTAAAGGGTGACGGAATAGGCCAGCCCCTCTTCTTCATAGGTAAACGTCTTCGGCATCGCGCATCCTCCAGTTCAAGTCCGCCTCGCAAGTATCGGCGCGCCCTGCCGGTCAAGGTCAGCTGGGCCGCCCCGGCACGCCATATTTTTGCCATGAAGATAGCGGGTTTTCGTCTTATTTATGAAGCCTGCAATCGACAGCGCCGCGAAACACACTGTTTCATGTGCGGTCTTGGATCGCGACAGGTTGCACTCAGGGGCGCACCCGGGCGTATGGTGAATCCGGATTGAAACGGTAGTGTCCGCGCGCGGCCCTCCGGCTGGGCGCGTGCCGGTCACCGGGGCGTTGGGCGGGTGACCCCGATCCGGTGCAACACGGGCCTGCAAGCGTTGCGTGGTGGGTGGTGAGGGGCTCGAACCCCCGACATCTTCGGTGTAAACGAAGCGCTCTACCAACTGAGCTAACCACCCGCGCGCAACGGCTGATAGCGCGGCTTTCGCGCCAAGCGCAAGCCCTAAGCGACCAGCACGCGGGGCATACCCCCCCGTATATGGTGGATGACCCCCTGCCCGCCCGGCACGCCCGCAAGGTCAGTCAGCGGACGCCCCAACACCATGCAGCGCAGCAGGCGCGAGGTGACACCATGGGTAATGATCACGGTGGGGCCGTCCAGCCCATCCAGAACGCCCCGCACCCGATGCGCCATCTGGTCCAGCGTTTCGCCGCCGGGGGCAGTGAATTTCCATAGATGCGGATCGGTTGCCTTGCCGAGATCGGGATGTTCCGCGCGCAGCTCCGGCAGGGTGCGCCCGGCCCAGCGGCCAAGGTCGATCTCTTGCAGGCGCGGATCGGTTTCGACCCTCAGGCCCAACCCCGCAAGCGCCAGTTCCGCCGTGCGCAACGCCCGCGGCGCGGGGCTGCACAGCACCCGCACGGTCCCCGGCAGGCAACCGGCAAGGATCCGGCCCTGCGCACGCGCCTGCGCCACCCCGCGCGCTGTCAGCGGCGAATCCAGCCGCCCCTGCAGCCGCTCGTCGCGGTTCCATTCGGTTTCGCCATGGCGCAGAATCCAGAGTTCAGGGCTGCTTGGCGGGTCAGTGGGCATGGCCGGGGAACGGGATGGCATCGTTTTTCCCTCGAACGACAAAGGGCGCCGCGGGGTCAACCGGGGCGCCTTTGGCGGGAAATGGTGGGTGATAGAAGATTCGAACTTCTGACATCTTCGATGTGAACGAAGCGCTCTACCACTGAGCTAATCACCCCCGTGGAGCGCTTTTTAGCCTCGTGCTCCAGCCGGCGCAAGAGGGGTTGTCAGGCTTTCTCATCGCCTTTTTCAGCGTCGCTGCCGCCTGTCGCCGGGTCCGGCGCATCGCCGCGGTCACGGACGGGCGCGGGCAGCTTGATGCGCGCCGTCAGGATGTCGCCCTGCGGTTTCACGGTGCGCTTTCGCGGGGTGATCTTGCCCAGCCCGGGCAGGCTGACGGTGCGCCCGTCCTGCAAGGCGGTGCCAAGCGCCGCGCAGAGCAGACCGGCCGCCGTGCGCAGTTCGCCGCGTTTCAGGTCCGACCCGTCCTCGATGTCCTGCATCAGATCCTGCATCTTGTAGATCGGCGGTTCGGTGCTCGCCTCCGCGCCCTGCCCGGATGCAACCTCCAGACCCTCCGCCGCGTCTTGCGTATCAGGCTGGCCCGGTGCCGGTTGCCCGGCCTCCCCCGTCAGAGCGACGCTTTTTCCAGATGCCATGAAGCCCCCTTGGTCGTTTTCCCGTTTCTGAATAGAAACTATCGACGGATGGCACCGCCCACCAGACCGTTCTTGATACCCCGCCTAGCCCGGCGCACGCGAGGCCAGCGTGAACCCCATGGCGCGGCTGCCCCAGCGGGGCCATCCCATCAGTTCCGACACGGTGACGAAATCGTAACCGCGCGCGCCCAGTCCGTCGAGCGTGGCCGGCATCGCCCGCACCGTTGCGCCGATGATGTCATGGGCAAGAATGACCGCCCCGCTATGGGAGCGGCTGACGATCCTGCTGGCCACGACCGAACTGCCTGGTCGGCGCCAATCCTCCGGATCGACCGACCAGAGCACCGTGGGCAAGCGGCGTTCGGCATAGATCAATCCGCGTTGGCGCGGCGACAGAAGGCCATAGGGGGGGCGCATCGTGATGGGCGGGCGCCCCACGACCTCGTTGATCAGGGTAGAGGTGCGGTCCAACTCGCGCAGAAGCGACGTGTCGCCAAGCCCGGTCAGGCGCGGATGGGTCCATGTGTGATTGCCAATCTCGTGCCCCTCGGCCGCGATCCGCCGGGTCAGTTCCGGGTACATCGCAACGCGGTGACCGATCAGGTAAAAAGTCGCGCGGATGTTGCGCGCGCGAAGCATGTCCAGCAGTTGCGGCGTCAAGCTATGGTGCGGGCCATCATCGAAGGTCATGGCAACGCGCGGTTGCGCCGTGGGGACGCGGGTAATCGTCGTCGACCCGCCCTGTGTGACGCCCTGCGGAATGGTGAAATCAAACCGCCCCTGCGCAGAGGCGCGTCCCGTCAGGGCAGGCGCAGCGACAATCGCGGACATCCCCCCCGCGAACTGGCGGCGTGTTATCGTTTTCATAATATGTCCCCGGAAAGTGGCAGCTTCGGGCAATGTCCGCGATCCAAGCCGAGAATTGGCCTCGAATCAAGTTGTTGCGCGGCAGTTGGGGCAAGCGTCGTTGCAAATCGGCCTCACCTGCCCCGTCCATGCTCGTTGTCGACAAGACAAGTTCGCAGGGCAAAAGCCGGGCGCCGCGGCGTCCGCCCCTAGCTTGAAAAGCCAAGTCGGGCAAACCTACCCGCCGGGCCCCTGTCAGGGTCTGGACATGACGGGGGAAGGAAACTTGAAGAAACTGTTGGTGGCTGCGACCGCCCTGAGCCTGTCAACCGGTCCCGCACTGGCCGAGGATACCCCGCCCGTTATGGATATCGAGATCGTGACGCAGAACGCGACAGAAGATCCATCGCAGGCAGGCATGCTCGTGCCGCTCCTGATGATGACGGTCATGGTGCTGACCGCGAACTGACAACCGGACACGAAACGCGACTGGTCGCGCCCCTTGCGAGGCGCGACCGGTCAATTCTTGCACTAGACCGTGCTCAGTGCGCGGTTGCGCCCTCGCCGGCCTCGGCGACGCTTTGGACCGCGGCGGCAGCAGCAGCTTCCTCCGCTTCCTCGTCCCACTCCACCGGCTCCGGCTTGCGGACAAGCGCCTGCGCCAGCACGTCGCGCACGTGATCGACGGGGATGATATCGAGCCCCTCCTTCACGTTGTCGGGGATTTCAGCGAGATCCTTTTCATTCTCGCGCGGAATCAGAACTGTCGTGATCCCCCCCCTCAGCGCGGCAAGCAACTTTTCCTTCAGCCCCCCGATCGGCAGGGCGTTGCCGCGCAGCGTGACCTCGCCGGTCATGGCGATATCCTTGCGCACCGGAATGCCCGTCAGGACCGAGACGATGGAGGTTACCATCGCAAGGCCGGCGCTTGGCCCGTCCTTGGGCGTGGCGCCTTCGGGGACATGGACGTGGATATCCCACTTCTCGAAGCGCGGCGGCTTGACGCCGATCTCGGGCGCCACCGAGCGGACATAGCTTGACGCGGCGTCGATCGATTCCTTCATCACGTCGCCCAGCGTGCCGGTGGTCTTCATCCGGCCCTTGCCCGGCAGGCGCAGCGCCTCGATGTTCAGAAGCTCGCCCCCGACGGAGGTATAGGCCAGCCCGGTGACCACACCGACCTGATCGGCATCTTCGGCCAGCCCGAACTTGTATTTCCGTACGCCGAGGAAATCGTCGAGGTTGTCGGCGGTAACGGTGATCGCCTCCACCTCCTTCTTGACGAGCTTCGTGACCACCTTGCGCGCAACCTTGGCGATTTCGCGTTCAAGGTTCCGCACCCCCGCCTCGCGGGTGTAGTAACGGATAATGTCGGTCAACGCCTCGTCCGTCAGGGTGAATTCATCCGCTTTCAACCCGTGGTTCTTGACCTGCTTGGCCAGCAGGTGCTGCTTGGCAATTTCCAGCTTCTCATCCTCGGTGTAGCCGGCGAGCGGGATGATCTCCATCCGGTCCAGAAGCGGGCCGGGCATGTTGTAGCTGTTGGACGTGGTCAGGAACATCACGTTAGACAGGTCATATTCCACCTCAAGGTAATGGTCCACGAAGGTCGAGTTCTGTTCCGGGTCCAGCACTTCCAGCATCGCCGACGCCGGGTCGCCGCGGAAATCCTGCCCCATCTTGTCGATCTCGTCGAGCAGGATCAGAGGGTTGGTTGTCTTTGCCTTCTTCAGCGACTGGATGATCTTGCCGGGCATCGAGCCGATATAGGTGCGCCGGTGACCGCGAATTTCGCTTTCATCGCGCACGCCGCCAAGCGAAATGCGGATGAACTCGCGCCCCGTCGCCCGTGCCACCGATTGCCCGAGCGAGGTCTTGCCCACGCCCGGCGGCCCCACGAGGCACATGATCGGGCCCTTGAGCTTCTTGGAGCGTTGCTGCACCGCGAGGTATTCGACGATCCGCTCCTTGACCTTTTCCAGCCCGTAATGATCGTCGTCGAGGATCTTCTCGGCGCGGCCCAGATCCTTCTTGACGCGCGACTTCACGCCCCACGGGATATTCAGCATCCAGTCGAGGTAGTTGCGCACCACGGTGGCCTCGGCGCTCATCGGGCTCATGTTCTTGAGCTTCTTGAGTTCCGCCTCGGCCTTGTCGCGCGCCTCTTTCGACAGCTTGGTGTTGGCGATCTTCTCTTCCAGCTCGGCCACTTCGCCTTCGCCGTCCTCGCCGTCGCCAAGCTCCTTCTGAATGGCCTTCATCTGCTCATTCAGATAATACTCGCGCTGCGTGCGCTCCATCTGGCTTTTCACGCGCGTCTTGATCTTCTTCTCGACTTTCAGGACGCTCATCTCGCCCTGCATGAGGCCATAGACCTTTTCCAGCCGCTCGGCCACGTCGAGCGTTTCCAGAAGCTCCTGCTTCTGACCGACCTCGATCCCCAGATGCCCGGCGACAAGATCCGCCAGCTTGGCCGATTCAGTGCTTTCGGCGACGCTGGTCAGCGCCTCCTCGGGGATGTTCTTCTTGACCTTTGCGTAGCGTTCGAATTCCTCGGTGACCGGCGCCAGCAGCGCCTGAAGGGCGGCCGGGTCGCCATCGGTTTCGGGCAGGTCCTCGGCGCTTGCCTCGAAGAACTCGGGATTGTCGAGATAGCCGGTGATCCGCACCCGCGACTGGCCCTCGACCAGCACCTTGACCGTGCCATCGGGCAGTTTCAGCAATTGCAGCACATCGGCGAGAACGCCGACGCGGAAAATGCCGTCGGTGTCGGGGTCGTCGACCGCCGGGTCGATCTGGCTGCTCAGCAGGATCTGCTTGTCGTCCTGCATCACTTCCTCCAACGCGCGCACCGATTTTTCGCGCCCGACGAAAAGCGGCACGATCATGTGCGGGAAAACCACGACATCGCGCAGCGGGAGGACAGGATAGGTGGTCGTTTGCTCTGGCATATCGCCTTCCTTGTTCTTGGCAAGAGGGCACGGGCCCCGGCCTCGCGGCGGCCGTTCGACCCTCTCCGTGTTGGACAACATTTGGGCCACGTCGGGCCCGATTTCAAGCTGTCCAACCCGTTCCCTGACGTTGGCATGAGTTTTGGCCTCGCCGCTATCCCGGGCAAGGCGCGTTCTGGCACGACAGCGAACGGTAACTTGGCGCAGCTCACCTCGGCAATGCGAAAAGCGACAGCCGCGCGTCCTCGATCACGGGGTCCAACGACGCGCGGCTGGCCGCCCACCCCTCGGGCGCCTGGGCGTCAAGCGCGTCGCGTGCGCGCGAGGTCAGCAGAATGCGCCCCGGGCCGGTCTCTGCCGCACGGCCGAGCGCCGAGACGGGCAGCAGTTCGGCGGGCGAGAACAGCAGCAGGTAGCCGGTGCAGATATACCCACAGTCATCGACCACCACGTCCCCGGGTTGCACCTCCGCCAGCAGATCGGCATGCAGCACGTGCCAATGATCGGTCCGCGCCTCGGCAAAGCCAAGCATCGCCCCCGCCCCGTTGGCCAGCCACAGCGACAGCGACGCGATCCCCACCGCACGCCGGATCCAGCGTCGCGCGGGGTCGAGCCGCAGCACGAGAAGCAGCACCAGAAAAGGCAGCGCCGCGATCCAGAATTCCTTGTTCGTCGGCTCCCAAATCGTCGTCACGATGGCATAGGTCGCACCGTGCAGCATCAGAAGCGGGCGGAAGCCCCAGGTCAGTGGCTGCCCCCCCGCGACGATGGCGCGGATCGCGAGCGCGGCCACCGCGACGATGCTGATCCCCGAAAGCGCCGCCAGAACCGGGGCTGGCAGCCTCAGGCCGGTGCGCGCGAAATGCATCTCCTCGACCAGCAGCCGGCCGCCAAACAACGCTTCGATCGGGTCGGAAAGGGCGGGAATGGCAAACAGAAACAGGCCCGACCAGATGGCCGTGCCAAGCCCGACCAGCGCCTTGACCGGCGCCAGCCACGACAGCGGCGTCCAGAGACCATCGGCGGCATAGCCCCGCGCCCAGTCGAACAGCGCCGGCAAGCTCCGATGGCCCAGCAGCCCCCAGCCGGCCCAGAGGTAGACCGCCCCCACGACCAGCCCGAACACCCCGAGCCACAGAACCGCCAGTCGCACCCGCCGTGCCGCCAGCAGCACGATCAGCATCGGGATGGCCATGAACACGTGACTTTGATGCAGCAGGGTGGCAATCGCCGCCAGGAACCCCCCCAGCGCCGCCGCCCGTGCCCCGCCGCCTTCCCAGCCGACCTGCCAGAGCGCGAGGAAACTGGCCAGCACGAAGGGCAGCGGCAGCGTGTAGGTGTCGGGATAGAGGCCGTAGAGCCAGACCGCGAAACAGCCCGCCAGCAGCCAGACGGAGGCCATCGCCCCCCACAGCCCGCCGCCCGCGACGCGCGCGATCTTCCAGACCAGCGCCAGCGTCCAGATCAGCGCCGCCAGACTGGCCAGTTGCATGATGACAAGACCGCGCGCGCCCGGCCAAACCACCTGCGTTGCGCGCGTCAGGGCGGCCATCAGCGGCTCGTACAACAGGTGGTTGGGGTGCCATTGCGGTGCGCCCGCCGCGACATGCGCGGCGTAATGGACCGCGTCCTCGGCCTCGGTGAAATTCTGTGGGAAGGTCAAGAGGTAGATCAGCGCGATCAGGAACAGCGACAGGACCGGCAAAAGTCGGTCACTGCGCGTTTCCAGAATGCTCTCCTGCCGGGTGCCGGCCATCGCGCTCCCTTCGTCGCAAACCTTTGCAAAAAGCGGTAGCACACGGGCGGCCACCGGGCCAGCACCCCGTCAGGGCGACGCGATATCGCCCTTGGCCCGCGCCGCGTGAAACCGCGCCTCGAACCCGGCGAAATCATCGGCGGCGATGGCGTCGCGGATCTGCTGCATGAGCTGTTGATAGTAATGCAGGTTGTGCCATGTCAGCAGCATGGAGCTGATGATTTCCCGAGACCGGAAGACATGGTGCAGGTAGGCGCGGGAATAGCCGGTGCAGGCGGGACACCCGCACTCTTCGTCCAGTGGGCGCGGATCATCCTGGTGGCGCACGTTCTTGATGTTGACCATGCCGCGCCGCGTCCAGGCTTGCCCGGTCCGGCCGGATCGGGTGGGCAGCACGCAATCCATCATGTCGATGCCGCGCTTCACCGCGCCGACGATGTCGTCGGGCTTTCCCACCCCCATCAGGTAACGGGGGCGGTCGGCGGGCAGAAGGTCCGGCGCGTAATCGAGGCAGTCGAACATCGCCGCCTGCCCCTCGCCCACCGCCAGACCGCCCACGGCGTATCCCTCGAACCCGATCGCGCGGAGCGCCTCGGCGCTTTCCTCGCGCAGGTCGCGGTCCAGCCCGCCCTGCATGATCCCGAACAGCGCGTGGCCGGGCCGGTCGCCGAACGCCGCGCGCGATCGCGCCGCCCAGCGCATCGACAACCGCATGGAGTCCGCGATCCGCTCGCGGTCAGCCGGCAGCGCCGGGCACTCGTCGAAGGCCATCACGATGTCCGATCCCAGAAGCCGCTGAATCTCCATCGAACGTTCGGGCGTCAACACGTGGCGCGAGCCGTCGATATGCGACTTGAAGGTCACCCCCTCCTCGGTCAGCTTGCGCAGGTCGGAAAGGCTCATCACCTGGAACCCGCCGCTATCCGTGAGGATCGGCTTTTCCCAGTTCATGAAGCGGTGCAAGCCCCCCAGCCGGTCGATGCGTTCCGCCGTGGGGCGCAGCATCAGGTGATAGGTGTTGCCCAGCACGATATCGGCGCCGGTCGCGGCGACGTTCTCGGGCAGGATCGCCTTGACGGTCGCCGCCGTGCCCACCGGCATGAAGGCGGGCGTGCGGATCATCCCGCGCGGTGTCGAAATCGCGCCCCGGCGCGCCTTGCCGCTGGTCGCCGTCACCGCGAAGGAAAACCGCTTTGTCATGACGCCTGCACCTCTTTGGTTGTAACGTGCCCCGTCATACGGTTTTTTGGTCCGAAGCCAAGGAGGGATCCAGATGACCACCACCGACGATGCGCTGCGACTGGGATGGGAAGAATGGGTCGCCCTGCCGGGGCTGGGCCTGCCCGCGCTGAACGCGAAGGTCGATACCGGTTCGCGCACCTCGGCGCTGCATGCCTTCGATATCGAGACCTTCGGGCCAGTGAACCGCCCCAAGGTCCGGTTTGCCGTGCACCCCGTGCCGGGGCGCACCGATATCACCATCCCCTGTTCCGCCCCGATCACCGATCGGCGCGAGGTGACGGCGGCCAATGGCGAAACCGAACATCGTTATGTCATCGAAACGGAATTGGAGATCGGCAATGTCAGCGTGCCGGTCGAGATCATGCTGACCGACCGGACAGCGATGGCCTACCGCATGCTTCTGGGGCGTCAAGCGATCCAGCCCGACTGGGTTATCAGCCCCAGCGAGAGCTTCTGCCAGCCCACACGCAGTTTCGACGTCTACCATTCCTCGGTGGTCAAGGAGGTCGCCCCGCGGCGCGCGCTCCGCATCGCGGTTCTGAGCCGCGAGAACAATTATTCCACCCGCAGGCTGGTGACCGAGGGCGAGGCGCGCGGCCATGCCATCGAGGTGATCGACACCACACGCTGCTACATGGCGATCAACGCGCTTGCGCCCGAGGTGCATTACGACGGCGCCCGCCTGCCGCGCTACGATGCGGTGATCCCGCGTATCGGCGCCACCGTCACCGCCTATGGCACCGCCGTGCTGCGCCAGTTCGAAACGCTGGGCACACATTGCGTGAACGGCAGCACCGGGATCACGGCGAGCCGCGACAAGCTGCACGCGCACCAGTTGCTGGCGCGCCACAAGATCGGCATGCCGCGCACCGCCTTTGCCGCCTCGCCCAAGGATACCAGCAACCTGATCGGGCTCGTCGGCACCGCGCCCCTGATCGTGAAACTGCTCGAAAGCACGCAAGGCAAGGGGGTGGTGCTGGCGGAAACAAAGAAGGCCGCGCAATCGGTGATCGACGCCTTCCGGGGGCTGAAGGCGAATTTCCTCGTGCAGGATTTCGTCAAGGAAGCGGCCGGCGAGGATATCCGCTGCCTCGTGGTGGACGGGCGCGTCGTCGCGGCGATGAAGCGCAGTTCGGCGGGCGACGATTTCCGATCGAACCTGCATCAGGGCGGCACCGCGGCGGCCGTCAGGATCACCCGCGAGGAACGCGAGACGGCCCTGCGCGCGGCGCGCGTCTTCGGCCTCGGGCTTGCCGGGGTGGACCTGTTGCGCGGCAGCGACGGGCCCAAGGTGTTGGAGGTGAACAGCTCGCCGGGCTTCGAAGGGGTGGAAAACGCGACCGGCAAGAACATCGCCGGGCATCTGTTCGATGCAATCGAGAAGAAAGTGCGCCCGACGCCCGCCCGCAAGCGGAAATCTCGCTGATCCGCGTCGTTCAGGCGGAGTCTGATTGCTTGCTGTCGTCTTGGTTGCGCGCGCCCGGCGCGCCGAGCAGGTCCGCCGCGCTTCCTTCGACCGCAAGCGCCTCGGCCTCATCCGGCACCCGGTCATGATCCTCGTCGCCGGTACCGGGGTAGACGAGACCGGCCGAGATCACCAGCTTGGCGGCATCCTCCACCGACATTTTCAGGATCTGCACATCCTCCAGCGGCAGGAACAGCAGAAAGCCCGAGGTCGGGTTCGGTGTCGTCGGCAGGAAGACGGAGATCATGTGCTTGTCATGGCGGGCCGCGATCTCGCCCTTGGCATCGGTGGAGATGAAGGCGATCGCCCAGATCCCCTTACGCGGGTATTCCACGAGGCAGGCCTTGTCGAAATTCGACTTGCCCTGTGCCAGCACCGTCTCGGTGATCTGCTTAAGCCCGGAATAGAGCGAACGCACCCCGGGGATTGTCAGCACGATGGATTCGGCGGTGCGGATCAGCGAGCGCCCGATCAGCCCCTTGGCGACCCAACCCACGATGATCGTGAACAGCAGGACCATCGCCACGCCGATGCCCCGGATATCGACCGCGATGTTGAAGTAGTCGCGGATCAGGATCGCCGGATTATAATCATCGGGCAGCCACGGCAGGATCCACGAATCGATCCAGCCGATGATCGACCAGATCAGCCAGATCGTGAGGCCGATGGGCGCGATCACGATCAGCCCGGTGAAAAAGCTCGCCTGCAGGGACGAGATCCAGCCGCGCTTGGGCGGCGGGGGGGGCTCGGGCAATTCCATCTTTGCCGTCTATCCTTCCTGGCTCGGTTGCCTTGTTATTAAGGGCGCCATGGCGTGTGAACAAGAGACCAGAATGTTACTGGCCCCGCGCCGCGCAGGCGATCGCCGACGCGAGCCGCGCATTGTTCAGAACGAGGGCAATATTGGCCTCCAGCGACTGCCCGTCGGTCAACTCGAAAATGCGTTGCAGCAGGAAGGGGGTGACCGCCTTGCCGGTGAGTCCCGCGGCGTCGGCCTCGGACTGGGCGCGCGCGATGATCGGCGCCAGCCGCTCGGCCGGGATTTCATCGGCCGCCGGAATCGGATTGGCCACGAGTTGCCCGCCGGGAATGCCTAGCCGGGCGCGCATCGCGGCGGCTTGGGCGATTTCGGCGGCGCTGTCCATGCGCAGCGGCGCCGAAAGGCCAGACCGGCGCGACCAGAAGGCGGGCAAATCGTCCTGCCCGTAGGCGATGACCGGCACGCCCTGCGTTTCCAGCACCTCCAGCGTCTTGGGCAGGTCGAGGATCGCCTTGGCCCCCGCCGCGACCACCGTCACCGGGGTTTGCGCCAGTTCCATGAGGTCGGCGGAAATGTCGAAGCTTTCCGCCGCCCCCCTGTGCACCCCGCCGATACCGCCGGTGGCAAAGACCCCGATCCCGGCCAGATGCGCGGCGATCATGGTGGCGGCGACCGTGGTCGCGCCGGTCCGCCCGCCGGCCATGGCCACGGCAAGGTCGGCGCGGCTCAGCTTCATCACGTCTGTTGCCTGCGCCAACACCTCAAGCGCGGCGTCGTCCAGCCCGACATGCAGGCCACCCTCCATCACCGCGATGGTGGCCGGCACCGCGCCCGCGGCGCGCACCGCCGCCTCCACCGCGCGGGCGGTCTCCAGGTTGCGCGGCCACGGCATGCCATGGGTGATGATTGTGCTTTCCAGCGCCACCAGCGGCGCGCCCGTGGCGCGGGCCTCGGCCACCTCGGGCGAGACGGTCAGGAATTCGGGGGTCATTCGCTTTCTCCGGCAACATGGGCGGCGGCGGTGGCCAGCGCGTGGGCCAGCGCGGCGGCCCGCGCCTCGCCCCGCGCCTCGGCGGCGATGTGGGCCGCCATGAAACTGTCGCCCGCCCCCGTCACCCGACGCGGGTGAACCGTGGGGGGCGACAACGAAATCGCCCCGTCGGCGCGCGCATCCACGGCCAGCCGTCCGCCATCGGTGACGAGCACCCGCCGCGCGCCCGCCGACAGAAGCGCCCCCGCCCCGCTCTCGGCGCAGGTGACGGGACTGTCCGAGATCAGCCCGGCCTCCTCGGCATTGACATAGAAGGTGGCGCCGGGATGGCCGAGGAACGCGCGCAACCGCTCGGCCTTGCCCGGCGAGGCCGGGGCGAGGCGCAGATCGGCGGACCCGAAAAGCGGGCTTGCCGCGATCTGTGCCAGCAGGTCGGGCGTCAGGTTGCCATCAATCGCCATCGGCCCCGGCCACGGCGCGCCGGGGCTGGCCAGCCGCCCATCCTGCAGCGGCGCGAGGATGCGCGCCCCGGCAACCTCCAGCGAATGCGCATCGGCCAGCGCGGCCAGCAACTGCCCCTGCGCCTCGATCGCCATGTATTGATCGGTCGCCAAGGCGTGATCCACCAGGACATGCGCGACATCCAGCCCCATGCGCCCGCATTCATCCAGCAGCGCCGCGCCCGCGCTGTCATGGCCCACCACCGACAGAAGCGCGGGCCGCATACCCTGCGCCTTCAGCGTGATCGCGATATTGAGCGCCACGCCACCGGGGACGCGCGCAATCCGCCCCGGCTTGTCATTGCCGGGCGCCATTGACAGGTCGGTGCGGCCGATGATGTCCCACAGGACGGAGCCGATGCACAGGATGTCTGGGCTTTGTTTCATACCCGCTCTCTAGGCAAGCCGCGCTGCGCCGTCCATGGCCTTCTTCCTAACCGAAATCTTCCGGGGGCGTGCCGGGGCGACGGAGCAGCGCCCCCGCCGACGCGCCCATGGCGCGGCGAACCCGCTCACTCAGCCTCGTACCACCACACGTCGGGCTGGAAGCCCAGCCAGTCACCGTAGATCGGCAGACGCTCGGGGTAGTGCAGTTCGCGCACATGGGCAATGCGGCTGACCGGTGAATACCAGATCGGGATCACGTAGCGCCCTGCCGTCAGCACCCGGTCGAGCGCCCGCACCGCGGCGCGGTAGTCGTCCTGGCTGTCGGCGGTCAGCATCGCGTCGATCATCGCGTCGATCGCCGGGTTGCACACGCCCATCAGGTTACGGCTGCCCTCCGTGTCGACCATGTCGCAGCCCCAGTAGAGGTATTGCTCGTTGCCGGGCGACAGGGAGACACCGCGCGCGAACCACGTCATGTCGAAATCGAACGCATCCGTGCGTTCGCGGTATTGCGCGCTGTCGATGGTCGTCACCCGCGGCGTGATGCCAAGCCGGGCCAGCGCCTCGACATAGATATTGATAATCGCCTGGTTCTCGGCAGAGCCTTGTTGCAGCAGGATGTCGAAGGTGAAGGGCTGCCCATCGGGGCCGGTCATCACCCCGTCCTCGACCGTGTAGCCCGCATCCTCCATCAGCCCCATCGCGGCGCGGATGCCCGCCCGGTTGGCCTCGCGCCCGCCCGAGACCGGAAATTCATACCCTTCCAGCGTGCCGGGTAACAGGTCATCTGCAAAGGGCTCCAGCAATGCGCGCACCCGCCCGGTGGCCTCTCCCGGCTCCATCCCCAGAACCGAGTTCGAGAAATAGGAGGTGATGCGCGGCGCCAGCCCACCGTTCTGGGTCTGGTTGATGAACTCGTAGTTGAAGGCCTGGATCATCGCCTCGCGCACGCGCCAATCGTCGAATTGCGGCGACCGGGTGTTCATCACGAACCCCCACATGCCGGTGGGCCGCTGGTGCGGGATTTCCGACAGCACCACCTCGCCCGATCGCACGCGCGGGAAATCATAATCGGTTTCCCAGTCGGCGGCGTTGCTCTCGCGGATCGTGGTGATCTCACCGGCCACGAAAGCCTCGCGCATCGCGGTGCCATCGCCGAAGAATTCCAGCCGGATCTCGTCGATCACGTTGGTGCCGCGCCGGAACGGCAGGTCGCGGCCCCAGTAATCGGGATCGCGGCGCAGCGAGACGTAGCGCCCGGGTTCGAAATCGTCGATCACGTAGGGTGCGCTCGACACCGGGATCGCGTCGATGCCGCTTTCGGTGAAATCGCGCCCCTCCCATTGCGCGGCCTTCAGGATCGGCCGCATGCCCATGATCAGCGCCAGTTCGCGGTCCGCTTCGGTGAACGCGATGCGCACGCCCCGGTCGCCAACCGCCTCGATGCTTTCCACCCGGGTCCAGGCGTTGCGGTAGCGCGGGTGCCCCTCGGTGCCCAGCGTCTCGTAGGACCAGATCACATCCTCGACCGTCACCGGGCTGCCATCGGAGAATCGGGCCTCCGGGCGCAGGTGGAATTCCACCCAGGCGCCGCCCGCGCCAACCTCGACCGATTCGGCCAGCAGGCCGTAAAGCGTGAACGGTTCGTCCCAGGACCGCCCCATCAGGCTTTCATAGGCAAGGAACCGCAATTGCCACGGCGTGCTGCCCTGCCGGATATGCGGGTTGAGGCTGTCGAAGCTGCCGACCTCGCCGGTGACGATGCGCCCGCCGGTCGGCGCCTCGGGGTTGGCATAGGGCAGATGCGCAAAATCTGGGGGCAGCGCGGGCTCGCCATACATAGCGATGCCATGGCTGGGCTCCGCCGCGGCGCCGCCGGACAGAATCGCCAGCAGCCCGAAAACCGCCGCGCCCCGTGTGAGTCTGCGCGTGAAACAATGTCTGGCCATACGTGAACAATCCTCTTCAACCCTTGCTGCGCTTATTCTCAAGGCTATCCGCCGGTCGCGCGGCTTTCAAACTTTTCAATTGGACTCGGGCCGACGAATTGCTTATAAAGTCCCTACTGCTCGATAGGTTTCTTGCCTGTATGAAACCTGCCTCAATAACTGACGCCGGCCTTGTGCCGGCGTTTTTTTTGGCAGCGCCGCAGCTTTCCCCTGTCCATAATGCAGTTGCAGCATTACCCTCTCCCGCGACTGCAGATGAGGAGGACCCCATGGCCATCACAACGTCGCTCGACGGCAAGACCGCGATCATCACCGGATCGAACTCCGGCATCGGGCTGGGCATTGCCCGCGAACTGGCGCGCGCCGGGGCGGATGTCGTGCTCAATTCCTTCACCGACAATGAGGACGACCACGCGCTCGCCGCCGAAATCGCCAGCGCGCATGGCGTCACCGCGCGCTACATCAAGGCCGACATGTCGAAGGGCGACGCGTGCCGCGCCCTGATCGAGCAGGCCGGTGCCTGTGATATCCTGATCAACAACGCCGGCATCCAGCATGTCGCCCCCATCCCCGACTTCCCGGCCGAAAAGTGGGACGCGATCATCGCCATCAACCTGTCCTCGGCCTTCCACACCACCGCCGCCGCGCTGCCGATGATGCGCAAGGCCGGCTGGGGACGCGTCATCAATATCGCCAGCGCCCATGGCCTGACCGCCTCGCCCTACAAATCCGCCTACATCGCCGCCAAGCACGGGGTGGTCGGCCTGACCAAGACCACCGCGCTGGAAACCGCCGAGGAGCCGATCACCGCCAACGCCATCTGCCCGGGTTACGTGCTCACCCCGCTCGTGGAATCGCAGATCCCCGACCAGATGAAAGCGCATGACATGGACCGCGACACTGTCGTGCGCGAGGTGATGCTGGCGCGCCAGCCGTCGAAGGATTTCGCCACCGTCGAACAGATGGGCGGCACCGCCATCTTCCTGTGCACCGACGCCGCCGCCCAGATCACCGGCACCACGATCAGCGTCGATGGAGGCTGGACCGCGCTCTGATCCCGGCCGGGGCGCTTCCTCTACCATACGTTAATGTTAATGCGCCGCCCTGCCCTTCTTCTTGGCCAAAATACTCCCGCCGGAGGCGACCCGACGATGCAACCAGACAGGCCCTTTGAATGACCGCGCGCCCGATCAACATCGCCCTGCAGGGCGGCGGCGCCCACGGCGCCTTCACATGGGGCGTGCTCGACCGGCTGCTGCAAGAGCCGAGCGTGGAGATCGCGGGGATCTCCGGCACCTCGGCGGGTGCGCTGAACGGCGCCGCCGTCAAGGCGGGGCTCAGCCAGGGGAGCCGCGACCTGGCGCGCGAGAACCTGGACTGGCTCTGGGAACAGATGGGCGCGATCACCGACGAACGCTTCGCCGGCTGGCTCGGGGCCGCCTCGCCCACGGCCATCAACCGCCTGATCGAGACCTCTGTGCCCTTCGCGGTCATCGATTCCGTGACGCGCGCGGTCAGCCCCTATGCCTATGGGCCGTTCTATGCCAACCCGCTGAAATCCGTCGCCGAGAAATTCCACTACGAGAACATCTGCTGTGCCGAGGGGCCCGCCTTTTTCGTCTGTGCCACCAATGTGCGCAGCGGCAAGGTGCGCGTCTTCGGCGGAGACGAGATCCGGCCCGAGGCCCTTCTTGCCTCTGCTTGCCTGCCGACACTGTTTCAAGCGGTGGAGATCGAGGATCCCGAAACCGGCGAGCGCGAGGCCTACTGGGACGGCGGCTATACCGGCAACCCCGCGCTGTTCCCGCTATACGACCCGGATTTGCCCGACGACATCGTGATCGTGAACATCAACCCGCTCCTGCGCGAGGAGGTGCCGAAATCGGCCCGCGCGATCCAGAACCGCATCAACGAGATCAGCTTCAACGCCGCCCTGTTGCGCGACTTGCGGGCCATTGCCTTCGTGCAACGCCTGCTCGCGGACGGCGCGCTGAAGCGCGGGCGGATGAAAAACGTGCTGGTCCACATGATCGCCGATGACCTGTTGATGCGCCAGCTTTCCGTCGCCACCAAGTCCGTGCCGGTGCCGCAGGTTCTGCACCAGTTGCGCGAGGCCGGAAGCGACGCCTGCGACGCGTTCCTGTCGGCGCATGGCGACAAGATCGGGCGCGAAGGCTCCGCCGATCTTGCGGCGATGTTCACTTAGCCCGCGCCGGATTGGCCAGAAGCGCAAGGACCGGTCGCGGCGGCCTCCGGGCCGGTCGGGAACGTTGCACCTCGATCCCCCTTGAAAATCCCCGCGCGACTGGCTTAGGCGCGCGCATAGACATCCTCGTAGCGGATGATGTCGTCCTCGCCCAGATAGGCCCCGGTCTGGACCTCGATCAGCACCATGGGCAGCTTGCCGGGGTTCTCCATGCGGTGCCGCGCCCCGACCGGAACGTAGACCGACTGGTTTTCCGTCACGAGGGTCTCCGTTCCTTCCACCGTCACCTTCGCGGTTCCGGCCACGACAACCCAGTGTTCGGCCCGGTGGTGATGCGATTGCAGCGACAGCACGGCCCCCGGGTTGACCACGATGCGTTTCACCTGAAAGCGGTCCCCGGTGACAAGGCTTTCGTACCAGCCCCACGGCCGGTAATCGCGCGGCAATTGCACGGCTTGGCTGGCGCCTTTTTCCTTCAGCGCGGCGACCGCCTCCTTGACGCGCTGCGCCTCGGCCATCGGGGCGACCAGCACCGCGTCGGACATGGCGACAACCATCATGTCCTGCAGGCCGATCCCGACCACCTGCTGGCCATCGCTGTCAGACCGCAGCAAGCTGTTGCGACAGTCAAGCGCCGTCGCCTCTTGCGAACAGGCATTGCCGGCCGCGTCCCGCGCGCTCTCGGCCCAGACAGCATCCCATCCGCCCAGATCAGACCAGCCCGCGCCATAAGGCATGACCGACAGCGCGTCCGACTTTTCCATGATCGCGTAGTCAATCGAGATATCGGGCACCTCCGACCACGGTTGCCCGGCCAAGCGCAGGAAGGACAGGTCGATCCGTGCCTCCTTCACCGCCTGCGTCACCGGCGCCAGCACCTCGGGCGCATGGCTGCGAAAGGCCTCGATCAGCGTCTGCGCCGTGAACAGGAAGATCCCCGCATTCCACAGGAACCGGCCCGAGGAGAGCATGTCGCTTGCGCGCGCCGCGTCGGGCTTTTCCACGAAGCCCCGCAAGGGTTGCGGCGTGGTCCCGCACGGGTCGGCGCCATCGGCCAGTTCGAGGTAGCCGTAGCCCGTTTCGGGGCGCGTGGGGGTGATGCCGAAGGTCACCAGTCCGCCCGCCTGCGCACGCGGCACCGCCGCCCTGACCGCGGCGCGGAACGCCGCCGCGTCCCCGATGACATGATCGGACGGCGCGACAAGCATCAAGGCAGTGGGATCGCCCTGCGCAAGCGACAGCGCCGCGGCGAGGATCGCGGGGGCGGTGTTGCGCCCCTCCGGTTCGATCAGGATGGATTGCGGGGCAAGTGCCACCTGCGCCAGTTGCTCGGTCACGATGAACCGGAAGGGAGCGCCCGTCACGACCACCGGCGCGGCAAAGCCTTCGCCCGACAACCGCCGCGCCGAGGCCTGGAACAGGCTTTGCTCGCCCATCAGCCGGGCGAACTGCTTGGGGTAGGATTTTCGGGACAGGGGCCAAAGCCGGGTGCCGGACCCGCCGCACAGAAGGATCGGGTGGATCTTGTCGACAAACGCTCCAACACTTATTGCGACAGGCAAGGAAATCTTGAAAACAGGTGCTGCCCGCAAGCGTTAGCCCGTCTGCGTTCACGATGCAATCTGCCGGCGAAGGGTCTGCCGGGGCGTCGTGCCCGGACGGCTACACCCGACCTGTCAGCGATACGCGCAAAAGCCGGCCACGACGCGCAAACTCGCTTTCGTCCAGCGTGCCCCCCGCCACGCGCGCGGGCTCGGCCCGCGCCGCTTTCAGCGCCGCCTCCGCCCGCCAGAAGGCAAAGACCGCCGGGCGTGCCGGTTTCGCGATCGCTCCCTGCCCCGCCTTGCCGCGCTTGAGCCGCGCAAGCGCCCGATCGGCCAGCGCGCGCACCCCCTCGGGGCGGCCGTCCAGAAGCGGCACCCGCCCGCGCGCCTCCAGTTCCGGAACCGCGCGCAAAAGCGAAGCCACTCCCGCCGCATGGGCCATGTCGCGCAGCGGCGCCTCGGCCGTGGCCTCCGCGCCCAGCGCGCGCGCGGCGACCCAGGCAAGGTTGCCGGAGGTGGCATCGATGTAGCGCTCGAAATGCGCGGCATCCTCGAACGCGTCGCGGTAGACATCCCAGCGGCGCGCGGCAATCAGCGCATCGAGTAGCCCGGCATCCGCGCCCCGCACGGCATCGGCCAGCGGCTGCACGACCTCGTGCGCGCGCGGCGTTGCCCCCTGCCCGATCTCTTCCACCACGTCACGCCAGAATTGCAGCCGCATCTCGGCGATCATCGGCTCGGACGCGACCCATGGCGCGCGCGCGACCTCAAGGTTGAAGGCATAGAGCGGGAAGAGCACCGCACGCGCAGCGGGCGGAGCGGCCATGGTGGCAAGGAAGCGGTCGCGGTCGCCCCGTTCCACCAGTTCGGCGCAGGCCTGAAGGCTCATGCCCGCCTCATGCCGCCGGCGCCCCGTCGCGGACCAGCTTCCACGTCACCGCGTCGAGCAGCGCCTCGAAACTGGCATCGACGATATTGGGCGACACGCCCACCGTCGACCAGCGCCGCCCGCTGCTGTCCTGGCTGTCGATGGTCACGCGGGTCACGGCCTCGGTGCCGCCTTGGGTGATGCGCACCTTGAAATCCACGAGCTTAATGTCGTCGATATAGCTCTGGTAAGGGCCGAGATCCTTGGCCAGCGCCTTGGACAGCGCGTTGACCGGCCCACGGTCGCCGCCGGTCTCGTCCATGCTTTCACTGACCGACAGCATCTTGCGGTCGCCGATCTTCACCACCACCACGGCCTCCGACAGGCTGACCATGCGATTGTACTTGTTCTTGCGACGCTCCACCGTGACCTTGTAGCGCTTGACCTCGAAGAAGTCGGGCAACTGGCCAAGCGCGCGTCGTGCCAGCAACTCGAAACTGGCCTGCGCGGTGTCGAAGGAATAGCCCTCGTTCTCGCGCGCCTTGATCTCTTCAAGGATGGTGGTCAGCGCCGGGTCGCCCTTTTCCACGCTGATCCCGGCATCGGCCAGCCGACGGATCAGGTTCGACTGTCCGGCCTGGTTCGACATCGGGATGATGCGTGTATTGCCGACCAGCGCGGGGTCGATATGTTCATAGGTCGTGGGGTTCTTGACGATGGCACTGGCATGCAGCCCTGCCTTGTGGGCGAAGGCCGAAGTGCCGACGTAAGGGGCCTGCCGGGTGGGCACGCGGTTGAGGATATCGTCCAGCGTGCGGCTGACCATGGTCAGGGTTTTCAGCGCCTCGCGCTCTATGCCGGTGTCGTAGCGGCTGGCATAGGGTTCCTTCAGCAAAAGCGTCGGGATCAGGGTGGTCAGGTTGGCATTGCCGCAGCGTTCGCCAAGCCCGTTGAGCGTGCCCTGTATCTGCCGTGCCCCGGCCTCGATGGCGGCAAGGCTGCCCGCGACGGCGGTTTCGGTATCGTTGTGGGTGTGAATGCCGAGGCGGTCGCCGGGAATACCCGCCGCGATGACCTCGGCGGTGATGCGGCCGATCTCCGCCGGCAGGGTGCCGCCATTTGTGTCGCACAGAACGATCCAGCGGGCGCCGGACTCAAGGGCGGCGCGCAGGCAGTCCAGCGCATAGCCGGGGTTGGCCTTGTAGCCGTCGAAGAAATGTTCCGCGTCGAACAGCGCCTCGCGCCCCTGCGCCACCAGGTGGGCCACGGATTTGGCAATGTTCTCCACGTTCTCCGGCAGGGTGATGCCGAGCGCGGCCTCAACGTGGAAATCATGGGTCTTGCCGACAATGCAGACCGAGTGCGTCCCGGCATTAAGCACGGCGGCCAGCACCTCGTCATTCTGCGCCGAGCGGCCCGCGCGCTTGGTCATGCCGAAGGCCGTCATGGTGGCGCGGGTCCGGGGCGCAGCCTCGAAAAAGGCGCTGTCGGTGGGGTTGGCGCCGGGCCAGCCGCCCTCGATATAGTCGATGCCGAGATCGTCCAGCAGGGACGCGATTGTCTGCTTTTCGGCGGTGGAGAACTGCACGCCCTGCGTCTGCTGCCCGTCGCGCAGGGTGGTGTCGTAGAGGGTGAGGCGGGATTTGGTCATGATGCGAACCTGCAGCGGCAATTATCCGGGACGCTTGCGTCCCGGTTCGCCCCCGACCCGCCCCCCAGGGCGGGGGCGAAATCGCCCCCACCCTCGGGCCGGGGGCGAACCTCCGTTACAAAAACAGTCATTCGAGGCCCTCCAGCTTGGCGGGGTCGAAGTCCGGGGTGGGGATCAGTTCCACCCCCTCCTTGCTCATCCGCACCTCGACACCTGCACCGACGAGAGCGGCTTTCAGGCGGTCCAATTCGGTGAAGTCCTTGGTTTGCATGGCTTTCCTTCGTGTCTCTGAAAGTTTCTTGGAAAGTCCAGACAGATCCGCCGCTGGAAGCGCCGCCCATTCACCGATCTCTTCGGTCAAAATCCCCAGAAGATTAGCCGATCCCGAAAAAGTCTCAGCCAGCTTTTCAACGGAATCTATGCCTTGTTGCAAGTAATCCCCTGATAATTCGAACTTAACGCCTTGCTGGCACCATCTCCGATACTGTCGTAAATCATCGGCCATATGCGCCAACCAATAAAGCCCTTTCGAAGTGTTCAAGTCGTCACTCAAATCTTCAACCATGAGGGGAAGCGGCTTGCCCGGCGGAGCGCCCAGTGCCACCTTATGCCACTTCCTCAGCGTCTTCTCCGCCTCCTCAACCTTCTCCGCCTTCCAGTCCATCGGCTTGCGGTAATGTGTCGACAGCATCACGAAGCGGATCACCTCGCCCGGTATGCCCTGATCCAGCAGATCCCGCACGGTGAAGAAGTTGCCCAAGGACTTGGACATCTTCTTGCCCTCGACCTGCAGCATCTCGTTGTGCAGCCAGAAGCGCGCGAAGCCGCCCTCGGGATGGGCGCAGCAGCTTTGGGCGATCTCGTTTTCATGGTGGGGGAACATCAGGTCATTGCCGCCGCCATGAATATCGAACGTCTCGCCCAGCAATTCGTAGCTCATCGCCGAGCACTCGATATGCCAGCCGGGCCGCCCCCGGCCCCAGGGGCTGCCCCATCCCGGCAGGTCGGGCGTCGAGGGTTTCCACAGCACGAAATCCATCGCGTCGCGCTTGTAGGGGGCCACCTCGACCCGCGCGCCGGCGATCATGTCATCGACCGACCGGCCCGAAAGCTTGCCGTAATCGGAGTAGCTTTTCACCGAGAACAGCACGTGCCCCTCGGCCTCGTAGGCATGGCCAGATTCGATCAGCCCGGCGATCATGTCGATCATCTGCCCGATATAGGCGGTCGCGCGCGGCATCTCGTCGGGCTCCATCACGCCGAGCGCGCCCATGTCGTCGAGATACCATTGCGTCGTTTCCGCCGTGATCTCGGAAATCGGGCGCCCCGTCTCTGCGGCCTTGGCGTTGATCTTGTCGTCCACGTCCGTGAAATTGCGCACGTAGGTGACGTGATCGGCGCCGTAGACCTGCCGCAGCAAGCGATAGAGCACGTCGAACACCACCGCCGCGCGCGCATTGCCCATATGGGCGCGGTCATAGACCGTGGGGCCGCAGACATACATGCGCACATTGTCGGGATCGAGGGGCGCGAACACCTCCTTCTTGCGGGTGCGGGTGTTGTGAAGCTTGATCTGGGTCATGCCGTGTCCTCACGCGGGGGCGCTCGCGGGCGGGCCTATCAACTTCTTTTCACCTATGGAAGCAACGAACGGACCGCCCTGACGATGTCAGCCGGTAATGCAGCAAATGGTGCAGGTCATCCGTATCATGGCCCTGAACCTAGACAGCCCGCGCCGCCTTGCCAAGCCCCGCCGCGACACTTCGGGGGCGAGATTGACAAGCCGCGCGGGCCATGCGCCCCTCTGCCCTCGGATTCGAGAATGTGACCGGAGGAAAACAGATGCGTCCATCGCGGCGGATATCGACACTGAACGGGGATGGCGACGATGGCTGGGGCCTGTTCGTCGCGGCGCGCCGGATGATCGACGCGGGCACCCCGGTGGTGGAACTGACCATCGGCGAACATGACATCGGCACCGATGCGCGCATCATCGAGGCGATGCAGGCCTCGGCCATGGCGGGCAATACCGGCTACGCGATGGTGCCCGGCATCGACGCGCTGCGCGACCACGTGGCCGAACGGGTCACCGCGCGATCCGGCGTGGCGACGACGCGCGACAACGTGATGATCACACCGGGCGGTCAGGCGGCATTGTTCATGGCACATCACGCCGCCTGCGACGAGGGCGACCGGGCACTCTATATCGACCCCTATTATGCCACCTATCCCGGCACGATCCGATCCGTGGGCGCGGTGCCGGTGGCCGTGCAGGCGCAGTCGGCGAAGGGGTTCCAGCCCGACCCGGACGACATCGCCGCCGCCGCCCCCGGCGCGCGCGCACTGCTGATCAACTCGCCCAACAACCCCACCGGCGCGATCTATTCCGACGAAACCATGCGCGGCATCGCGCGCGTGGTGCGCGATCATGACCTGTGGCTGATCTCGGACGAGGTCTATGACACGCAAGTGTGGGAGGGTCACCATATCAGCCCGCGCAGCCTGCCGGGGATGGCGGAGCGCACGCTTCAAATCGGGTCACTGTCGAAAAGCCACGCCATGACCGGCTCGCGCTGCGGCTGGATCGTGGCGCCGGAGGCGGTGACGGAGGACCTGATCCAACTGGCCACCAACACGAATTACGGGGTCGCGGGCTTCGTGCAGTCGGCGGGGCTGTTCGCGCTGGAACTGGGCGCGGATTTCGAGGCCGAGGTCGCCGCGCCCTTCCGACGCCGCCGCGATATCGTGCTGGACCTCGTCGGCCGCCAACAGGCAGTGCGCGCGATCCCGGCACAGGGGGCGATGTACGCGATGCTCGATATCCGCGCCACGGGGATGAGCGGCGAGGCGTTCGCCTTCGCCCTTCTCGAACAGCACCACATCGCGGTCATGCCCGGCGAAAGCTTCGGGCAGGCGGCGGCGGGGCACATCCGCGTGGCGCTGACTGTGGAGGACGAAAGACTGCGCGAGGCGGTGGCGGTGCTGCTGGAATTCGCGGGAACGATGGCGGGGGAACAGGCATGAACCACGACGATCTTCTGAAATGGTCGGCGCGGGCCGCAGACTGGGCGCGCGACTACCACGCCCACCTGCGTGAGCAGCCGGTCCGCCCGGACGTCACCCCCGGCAGCATCCGCGCCGCCCTGCCCGACATTGCCCCCGAAAGCCCCGAGTCGATGGAGCAGATCTTCGCCGATTTCGAGGCGCTGGTGCCGGGGGCCATGACCCATTGGCAGCACCCGCGCTTCTTTGCCTATTTCCCCGCCAATGCCTCGCCCGCCTCGATGCTGGCCGAACAACTGGCCAATGCCATCGGCGCGCAATGCATGCTCTGGCAGACCTCGCCCGCCGCGACCGAGATCGAGGAACGCATGGTGCAGTGGCTCGCCGCCGCGCTCGGCCTGCCCGAAGGCTTCGCCGGCACGATCCATGACAGCGCCACCACGGCGACATTGTGCGCGGTGCTGACCATGCGCGAACGGGCGCTGGACTGGCAGGGGCTGACCGGGGGCCTCTCCGGCCAGCCGGGATTGCGCATCTATGCCTCGGCCCAGACGCACAGTTCCGTCGACAAGGCGGCGCGGCTGGCCGGGATCGGGCAGGACAACCTCGTGAAGATCCCGACGCGGGACGATCTGTCGATGGACCCCGAGGCGCTCAGCGCCGCGATCCGGGCCGACCGCGCGGCGGGCCACCTGCCTGCGGGGGTGGTGTTCTGTTCGGGCGGCACATCGGTCGGCGCGTTCGACGACATCGCGGCCTGCCTGCCGGTGGCGCGGGCGGAAGGGCTTTACACGCATGTCGACGCGGCATGGGCAGGGTCGGCGATGATCTGCGAGGAGTTCCGACCGCTCTGGGCCGGGGCGGGGGACTGCGATTCCATCGTCTTCAACCCGCACAAATGGCTCGGCGTGCAGTTCGATTGCGCGGTGCAATTCCTGCGCGACCCGGGCCAGCAGATCCGTACCATGGGGCTCAGGCCCGAGTACCTCGAAACGCTGGAAAGCACTGGGATCACCGATTTCAACGAATGGACCGTGCCGCTCGGCCGCCGGTTCCGGGCGCTGAAACTGTGGTTCGTGCTGCGCGCCTACGGGCTGGAGGGGCTGCGCGACCGGCTGCGCAACCATGTCGCCTGGGTGGCGGAGCTGGCGGAACGGGTGGCCGCGATACCGGATCTGGAGGTCGTGACGGAGCCACGGCTGGCCCTGTTCAGCTTCGCGCACCGCGACGGCGACGCGGTGACCGAGGCGCTGATCCGCAAGGTCAACGCGGATGGCCGGGTCTACCTGACCCAGACCCGCCACGCCGGGCGTTTCGTGATCCGCATGTCGGCGGGCAGTTTCGACTGCACCCGCGACGACGTGCTGATGGTGGAAACGGTGTTGCGCGAGGTGCTGGGCTGAGCCTCGCCGCGCCGGGGGCGCGCCGATCCGAGAACGCGCCGCGTCAGGCCCCGATGGGGCCCTCCTTGGCGCGTGCCTCCGGCGGAGGTATTTTTACCAAGATGAAAGGCTTAGCGCGGCAGGGCGGCTGCCTCGCGCGCCAGCGCCTCGATCCGCGCCCAGTCGCCCGCCGCGACCGCGTCTTTCGGCGCGACCCATGAGCCGCCCGCGCAAAGAACATTCGGCAAGCTCAGGTAATCATTGGCATTCTTGATGCTGATACCGCCGGTGGGGCAAAAGGCGACCTGCGGGATGGGCGCGCCGATGGCCTTCAGCGCGGGCGCCCCGCCCGCCGCCTCTGCGGGAAAGAATTTCAGCATGTCGTAGCCGCGTTCGAAAAGCCGCATCGCTTCGGACGCCGTGGCAGCGCCGGGCAGCAGCGGCAGGTCCGCCTCTTCACACGCGTCAAGCAACCGGTCGGTGGCACCGGGTGAGACGCCGAAACGCGCGCCAGCCTCCTTGGCGGCCTGCACATCGGCGGGCGTCAGCAGCGTGCCGGCACCGACAACGCCACCCTCGACTGTGGCCATCTCGCGGATCACGTCGAGGGCTGCGGGCGTGCGCAGGGTCACTTCCAGCGCCGGCAGGCCGCCGGCGACAAGGGCCTTGGCAAGGGGACGGGCAACGCCCGCCTCCTCGACCACGAGAACAGGGATGATCGGGGCGAGCGCGGCGATCTCTCGGGCCCGGAGGGAGGCCTGTTGCGGAGTCATCTTTGTTGTCCTTCAGATCGGGGCCAGTGGCGCGGTCGGGACGCCGCCGGCGCAGGTATTCTTGTCAAGATCAAACGACAATTCCGGCGCCCGCGGTGGCGGGGCCTGCCATCTGGCGGAAGGTTTCGAACATTTCACGGCCGATGCCGAAGCTGTTGGCAGACAGGTCCGGCGTGGCCGGGCTACGATCCGCGACGCCCTCTGTCAGCACGTCGAGCGTGCCGTTTTGCGCATCGACCCGAAGGATATCGCCGTCCTGCAGTTTGCCGATCAGGCCACCGTCGAGCGCCTCGGGCGCGACGTGGATCGCCGCGGGCACCTTGCCCGACGCGCCCGACATGCGCCCGTCGGTCACCAGTGCAACCTTGTGGCCGCGATCCTGCACCACGGACAGGATCGGCGTCAGGCTGTGCAGTTCCGGCATGCCGTTGGCTTTCGGCCCCTGGAAGCGGACGACCACCACAACGTCCCGGTTCAACTCCCCGTTCCGAAAGGCTTTCTTCACATCGCCCTGGTCATGGAAGATGGCCACCGGGGCCTCGATCACCTGCCGGTCGGCGGCGACGGAGGACACTTTCATGATCCCGCGTCCAAGATTGCCGTTCAGCTCCGCCAGCCCGCCGGTGGGCTGGAACGGGTCCGCTACGGGCCGCAGGATCTTTTCGTTCAGGCTTTCGCCGGTGCCGTCGGCCCAGGTCAGCGCACCGTCGATCAACTTGGGTTCCTGCCGGTAACGCGCAAGGCCGTCACCGGCAATGGTCACCACGTCCTCGTGCAGCAGGCCGGCATCCAGAAGCTCGCCGATCATGTAGCCAAGCCCGCCGGCCGCGTGGAAATGGTTCACATCCGCAAGGCCGTTCGGGTAGACCCGCGCCATCAGCGGCGTCACGGCGGAGATCTCGGCGAAATCGGACGGGTCGAGGATAATCCCCGCCGCCCGCGCCATCGCCGGCAGGTGCAGCACGAGGTTGGTGGACCCCCCCGTCGCCATCAGCCCGACGATGCCGTTGACGAAGGCCTTTTCGTCCAGAACCTCGCCCGCCGGACGGTAGTCGTTGCCAAGGGCGGTGATCTCGGTCGCACGCTCGGCGGCGGCGTCGGTCAGCGCCTCGCGCAGCGGCGTGTTCGGGTTCACGAAGCTGGCGCCGGGCAGGTGCAGCCCCATGAATTCCATCAGCATCTGGTTGGAATTGGCGGTGCCGTAGAAGGTGCACGTGCCCGGCCCGTGATAAGAGGCCATCTCCGCCTCCATCAGCTTGTCGCGCCCGACCTCGCCGGTGGCGAATTGCTGGCGCACCTTCGATTTCTCGTCATTGGGCAGGCCGCTGGTCATCGGCCCCGCCGGCACGAAGATCGCCGGGATATGGCTGAAGGTGGCCGCCGCGATGACCAGGCCCGGCACGATCTTGTCGCAGACCCCGAGATAGAGCGCCGAATCGAAGCAGTTATGCGACAACGCGACCCCGGCGGACAACGCGATCACGTCGCGCGAAAACAGGCTGAGCTCCATCCCCGGCTGGCCCTGCGTGACGCCGTCGCACATCGCGGGCACGCCGCCGGCGACCTGCGCCGTGGCCCCGCGCGCGCGCGCGGCCTCCTTGATCCGGGCGGGGAAAGTCTCGAACGGCTGATGCGCCGACAGCATGTCGTTATAGGCGGTCACGATCCCGATATTGGGCGCGCGTCCCCCGGCGAGGCTTTCCTTGTCGCCCTCTTGCGCGGCGGCATAGGCGTGGGCCTGGTTGCCGCAGGACAGATGGGCGCGCACCGGGCCATCCTCCGCCGCGCGGCGCATGCGATCGAGATAGGCGGCTCGGGTTGTCTCGGACCGGGCAATGATCCGGTCGGTAACCTCGGCGATCTTCGGCGACAGCGTCATCGGGGACTCCTTCCTTCGAGTTACCCTGAGTATAGTCCGTTAGCGCTAACAACGCCAGAGCGGATTATGGCATCGAGGCTAGACGGAGGCCCCGACGAGCCCGCCGATGGCCGAGGTCGCGACCATCGCCATCACGCCCCAGACGACCACGCGCAGCGCCGCGCGCCCCTTCGGCGCGCCGCCCGCATGCGCCCCGAGCGCGCCCAGCACCGCAAGCGCCAGAACGGTCGCCGCGGCGACCCACCAGACCAGCGCCGTAATCGGTGCAAACGCCGCGATGATCAGCGGCGCCGCCGCCCCGACGGCGAAGGTCAGCGCAGAGACAAATGCCGCTTGCACCGGGCGCGGCGGCGAAAGATCCGTGATCCCGATTTCATCGCGCAGATGCGCGCCGAGCGCATCCTTCTCCGTCAGTTGCTCGGCCACCTGCCGCGCCAGATCGGGCGACAGGCCGCGATGTTCGTAGATTGCCGCCAGTTCGGCAAGTTCAGACTCCGCGTGATGCTGCAACTCGTGTCGTTCCTGCGCGATATCGGCGCGTTCCGTGTCCGATTGGCTGGAGACGGAGACATATTCCCCCGCGGCCATGCTCATCGCGCCGGCAACCATGCCCGCGATGCCCGCCAGCAGGATCGCCGTGCGGTCGCCGGAGCCGGCCGCCACGCCCACGATCAGCGACGCGGTGGACAGGATGCCGTCATTTGCCCCCATGACAGCGGCGCGCAGCCAGCCGGTGCGCATCGACAGGTGCGGTTCGACATGGGCGGAGGGCTGGCGAGGCAGGTCATGCATCGTCGGGCAGGATCTTGCCGGGGTTGAAAATGTCGAGCGGGTCGACTGCGCGTTTGACGGCGCCCATCATGTCGAGCGCGGGCTGGCCCAGTTCACCGCGCAGGTAGGGCTTCTTGCCCTGCCCGATGCCGTGCTCGCCGGTGCAGGTGCCCTCCATGGAAATCGCCAGATCGTTGAGCCAGCCAACGAATTCCCTTGCGCGGGTAACTTCCTCGGCATCGTCCATCATGATCAGCGGCAGGCAGTGGAAATTGCCGTCGCCGACATGGCCCACCACCGGCGCGATCAGCCCCAGCGCCTCGGCCCGGGCCTGCGCCTGCGTCACGCAGTCGGCGAGGCGGGAGACCGGCACGCAGACATCCGTCGAGATCCCCTTGGCGCCGGGGCGCAGGGCGAGGCTGGCCCAGTAAGCATCGTGGCGCGCCTGCCACAGGCGGCTGCGATCCTCCGGCTTCGTGGTGAAGGCAAAGTTCTGGCTGCCGAAGTCTTCTGCAATGTCGCCAAAGGCTTGCGCCTGTTCCTTGACGCTGTTCTCCGAGCCGTGGAATTCCAGCAGCAGCATCGGCGCTTCGGGCAGGTCAAGCTTCGAATAGGCGTTCACCCCCCTGACCGAGAGCGCGTCCAGAAGCTCGATCCGCGCCACCGGCAGGCCCATCTGGATGGTCAGGATCACCGCGTTGCAGGCGTCCTCGACGCTGGCAAAGGAACAGGTGGCGGCAGAGATCGCCTCCGGTATGCCTTGCAGTTTCAGCGTCAGTTCGGTGATCAGGCCAAGCGTGCCTTCGGAACCGACGATCAGCCGGGCGAGGTCATAGCCGGCGGAGCTTTTGCGCGCCCGGTTGCCGGTCTTCACGACCTCGCCCGAGGGCAGGACCGCGCGCAGCGCCAGCACGTTGTCCTTCATCGTGCCGTAGCGCACCGCGTTGGTGCCCGAGGCGCGCGTCGCCGCCATGCCGCCAAGCGAAGCATTGGCGCCGGGATCGACCGGGAAGAACAGGCCGGTGTCGCGCAGATGGGTGTTGAGCGCCTCGCGCGTCACGCCCGGCTGTATCACCACGTCCATGTCCTCGGGGTGAACGGCAAGGATCCTGTTCATGCGGCTGAAATCGAGGCTGATGCCGCCGGCCGGCGCGTTCACCTGCCCTTCCAGCGAGGTGCCGGTTCCGAAGGGGATGATCGGCACGCGGGTGTCGGCGCAGATGCGCACGATGTCCTGCACCTCTTGCTCGCTTTCGACGAAGATCACCGCGTCGGGCGGTTGTGGCGCGATCCATGTCACCGTGTGGCCATGCTGTTCGCGCATCGCCGCGCCGGTCTCGACCCGCGCGCCGAAACGCTGTTGCAACCGCGCCAGCGCCGCGTCGATCCCGGCCTCGTTCCGTGTCAGGTCCTGTCCATCAGCCACCGGCTTGCCTCCACTTTCTGGGTCAGCGCCAGACTAGGCGCACGGGCGGCAAGGTGCAATCGGGCATGCGGGCAACCGATTTCCGGGCAATATCCGGTCAGAATACCGAATTATCCACAGCCTTGTCATATCCGCGCAACAGACCTTGGGTAAAGCTCCTTGAAAACATGGATGAGCGGTCCCTCACAGATGACGTCCTTTCTGCCCCCCATGCGCCTGACCGGCGCCCGTATCCTGCGCGGTGGCGTCTTTCAGCGGCGGTCACTGGCGGTGGTGCGCGGGCGGATCAGCAAGGGCCCCCTGCCGGCACTGGACCTGACCGGCTACCTCGTGCTGCCGGGGATCGTTGATCTGCATGTCGGCCTGCCCGCCAACCCGACCAAGGCGACCCTGCCGAGGCTGGCATCGCATCTCGCCGCGGCTGGCGTCACCAGCGGGTGGCTCGCCATGCCGCATGACCGGGCCGGCGGGGTCGAACAGGCCCTTGGCGCCCTTGCCGCGCGGCGCGGCGGGATTGGCTTGCGCGCCAAGCTGGTGATCGCCCCCGATGCGCCGGGGCCGACCCCGGAGGCCTTGCGCGCGATGGAGGCACAGGGGCTGGACAGCGCGGTCTTCCTCTCGGTCCCGCGCAAGGCGCTGACGCACAGGATGCGCGATACGGGCACCGGACTTTTCCCGCGCGACCTGTGCCGCATGGCCGAAACACTTGATGAGCTTGGAATCACCTACGGCAGTTACGGTGATGCGGATGCCGAAACGCGGGAATACTACCGCATGCTTGGCGCGCAACTGGCGGAACTGCCCCGCACCCGCGCGGCCGCCGCAACGGCGCGGGCGATGAACGATCCGGTTCTTGCCCCGGCGGGCGACTTGCTGCCCGGCGCGGCCCTTGGCGATGCGATCACCACGACGCGACTGCTGGCCGAGGGGCTGTGCGATGCGCTGGTCTCCGCCCATGGCCAGGGCCAGCTGTCCGAGGCGGCCTGGTCCCTCGCCGGTGGGTCACTGTCACGCCTACCCGCGGCCTGGGACCTGATATCGCGGCGTCCCGCCGAGATCATCGGCCTGACCGACCGCGGCGTGCTGGAAGAGGGCAAGCGCGCGGATCTTGCCATCATCAACGCCGAGACCCGCACCATCGAGGCGACCATCGCCAAGGGGCGGCTGGTCTTCGCGACCGGCGAGGCGGCGCGGCGCTTTCGTCGGGAGGCCGCCCTGTGGCCCATGGCCGCTGAGTAATGCTACAGTCAAGCCGCCTTTTGTGCAGGGCAGTACGGCTGTCTGGAGTTGAG
>QVQC01000029.1 GCA_003428585.1 Nioella halotolerans | reverse complement strand
CGCCGCCGGTGAAGGGGTGTCTACGACCACCAAACAAATCACGCAAGCAGTTTTTAAAGGAAACACGACATTTTTCCGAACATGATGTGAAACCTATTGAATATCAGCATGTTACGGGGCCATTTTTTACACGATACGGGCGCGGACCTGGCGATTTGGCCTGTGCGGACCCGGCGTCACCAAGCGTGGACTCTCTGCATAGCGGGTTATCCACAGGGTTGCCCCCAGACTCGGCCCGTTCGGCGGCGGAATCGCGGCGACTCGCGCCGTCAACGGACGACTCGGCGCCGCCGCCACAACAGGCGCATCGCCACAAGGCCGATTGTGGCAACAAGGTAGATCAGCGATTCCGTCGTCCAGAGCTTTTCCTGCATCACGAAATGCACAGCGCCGAGGATCACCGATACATAGGCCAGCCGATGCAGCATCTGCCAGCGTGGCCCCATCCGCCGGATCGCCTTCTTGGTAGACGTCGCCGCCAGCGGCACCAGCGGCACGAAGGCCATGAACCCGATGGTGATGTAGGGACGCTCGATGATGTCGTTGACGATCTGTCCCCACAGCATGGACATGTCCAGCACCAGCCATGTCAGCAGGTGCAGGCAGACATAGATGAAGCCCAGCAGCCCGAGGGCGCGACGGAACTTCAGCAGGTTGATCCCCGCGTATCGGCGCAGCGGGGTGACCAGCAGGCTGGCGATCAGGAATTGCAGCGCGGTGATGCCGAGCGCGTGCTCCAACGCGCTGATCGGTTCCACGCCGAGACCGCCGGTCATGCCCAGCCACAAGAACCGGACTGCCGGAAGCAGCCCGAAAATGTAGACCGGCCATTCCGGCAGCCGTCTCAGGACGTCGTTCACCCGTTAGCCTCAATCCATCAAGCGTCGGCGTCAAACACCAGGCTTGCGCCATTGATACAATGTAGCGGGCTCTCCTCATGTGCAATGATGTGTCCCAGGTGGCTGCCGCAGCGGCGGCAATGCACCTCCAGCATCGTGTCGGGGTCGCCGATCTCCTCGACGTCGCCCATCTCGGGGGGGCAGCACGTCGATCGCGGTCAGCACGGAATTGGCGCGGCTGTGGTGAAAAAAGACCCAGCCCATGAGCAGCACGATCTTTTCTTCCGAGTCGTAGATCGTCAGGTCGCAGCCCCGGCAATGGTAGTGGCCGGCATCCTGCTCTTCCCACAGCTGAGAGGAGAAGCGCGGTTCCGCGCCGCCTTCGCGCAGGATACGATATTCTTCGTCCGAGAGCATCTCGCGCCATTCGGCTTCGCTGCGCGCGACCTCGTAGGTCATGCTCTCGTCGGTCGGCGTGTGCGCCCTGGCCTGGCCGCTCAGAAGGGTCGGGGTCGCGGCGAAAGAAACGGCGGCGGTTCCCAGAAAGGTTCGGCGGGTCTGCTTTGTGAGTGTCATGACAAAGTCCTTCACGTTGGCGATGATTACGCATTCCAGGTTAAAGCAACGGGCAATCACCCGAAATTCACGTCTTCGGTATTCCCGAATGCGTGATCCGGAGTGATGGAATTGGAAAAGCTCCCACTCTTATTCGAGTTGGGCCGGTTTTTGCGGTTTCATAAGGAAAAGCCGCGCCACCTGGTGGTGGCGCGGCGGTTCTTCGATCGCGCCGGCATGGCGCAGCGATCATTCGTCCTCGGCGCTTTCGGCCCGCAGGCGGGCAAAGATTTCCTGCGCGCGGGTGGGATCAGTCATGATGACGGTCACGCCTTCGCCTTGGCCACGAAGATCGGACATGCTGTCCACATCCATGTTGAAATGGCTGTAGACGTCCAGAAGGGTCTGATCGTCGGTGATATCGACGATCTGGGCGTCACCGGTCGGGATCATGCGGATGTTCATGTTGCTGTCTTCGTCCATGTTGAAGTGCATGATCGCGAAGTTGGTCGCGTCCGACTGTGCCATGGCCGGGGCTGCAAGGGCCAGCGATGCGGCGGCGGCGTAGATAAGGGTTTTCATGGTCTCTTCCTTTCGTTGATGGAAGCGGATCGCTTCCGGAAACTGTGCTTCGCGCCTATTGGTTGTCAGCGCCGTTTTCGGGATCGACACGCTTGGTATCGAATGCCCACAACATGACCCGCCCAATTTTCGATAACAACTTTTCCGCGCCAAGATTTCACAAGTCTCACGGTGACTTCACCGGGCTTGAACAGCAGAAAACGAATACGTTACCTGCCTGTGATCGTCTGCAAGAAAGACGGTGTATTCCTGAATCTGAAAACGAATTGCCATACCTATTATTTTAGGGCTTTGGCGCAAATCAAAACGCCGCCAGGATGAATGGCGGCGTTCACGCGATTTGTTACAGGCACACCAACAGGCCGGCGTCCCCGAATGGGCAAGGACGGCGCGCGGTGTCAGAAATACTCCGACAGGTCCATGCCCTCGTACATGTGGGCGACCTCTTCCTCGTAGCCGTTGAACATCCGCGTCGGGATGCGCGAGGAAAACAGCCCGCCGCCGACGCGGCGTTCGCTGGCCTGCGACCAGCGGGGGTGATCCACGTTCGGGTTCACGTTGGAATAGAAACCGTATTCGCGCGGGTTCTGCATGTTCCACGTCGCCTCGGGCTGTTCCTCCGTCAGGCTGATGCGCACGATCGACTTGATCGACTTGAAGCCGTATTTCCAAGGCACCACCAGCCGGATCGGCGCGCCGTTCTGGTTCGGCATCGCTTCCCCGTAAAGCCCGGTCGCAAGGATCGTCAGCGGGTTCATCGCCTCGTCGAGCCGCAGCCCCTCGCGGTAGGGCCAGTCGAGGATCGCGCGCCGCTGGCCGGGCATCTCCTCGGGCCGCACCAACGTTTCGAACGCGACGAAGCGCGCACCCTCCTGCACGCCGACACGGGTCAACAGGTCGGCCAGTTCGAATCCGTGCCACGGGATCACCATCGACCATGCCTCGACACAACGCAGCCGGTAGATGCGTTCCTCGATGGTCTGCCCCTCGACGATATCCTCGAAGGAATAGGTGCCCGGGTTGTCCACCAACCCGTCGATCTCTATCGACCATGGCGAGGTCGTCAGCGCATGGGCATAATTGGAGGGGTCGGTCTTGCCGGTGCCGAACTCGTAGAAATTGTTGTAGCTCGTGATATCCTCGAAACTGTTCAGTTCCATATCGCCCTGCGCGCGCGCCCGCCCGCCAAGTGCGCCGGCGCCCAGCATCGCGCCGGCTCCGGCCATCCATTGGCGACGGTTGAGGTAAAGTGCCTTCGGGGTCACGTCGTCCCGGGTCAGGTCGTTTGTCCAGCGATGGGCCATCGGTCAGCTCCTGCGAAATCACTTCGGTCTTGCATCGGTTTTAGCACGACGCGGTGTCAAAGACGCCGCGTTCACGAACTTGTTGGAACATCGTGACCGCGTGGAAAAACCTTGTGCATGGGGCACGAGGTGCCATCGGCCATCACCAGCCGCACATGCCGCCGCCGCAACTGGCGCGGTTCGGTGACGCCGACGGAATGGGCGATGGTTTCCACCTCCTTGATGATCCCCTTGGCGTAACTGGCGACGCGGTCTTCCTTGACCTCGACCACCAGGCCCTTCTGGAAACGCGGGTCGTGGGTGGTGATGCCGGTCGGGCAGGTGTTCTTGTTGCATTTCAGCGCCTGGATACAGCCAAGCGAGAACATGAAACCGCGCGCCGAGGTGACGAAATCCGCCCCGGCCGCAAGTGCCCAGGCCACATCGCCGGGATTGACCAGCTTGCCCGAGGCGACAAGGCGGATCCGGTCCTTCAGCCCGTGCCTGTCGCGCAGGTCCGACACCATCAGCAGCCCCTCGCGGATCGACATGCCGACAAGGTCCATCAGCGGCATGGGCGAGGCCCCGGTGCCGCCCTCGCCGCCGTCAAGCGTGATGAAATCCGGCGCGCTCTCCTCGCCGCGTTCGCAGATCGCGCGGAACAGATCCTCGAACGGTTCGGCCCCGCCCACCACGGTCTTGATGCCGACGGGCTTGCCGGTGACCTCGCGGATATGGGCGATCATGTCGAGCAGGTCACCGACATCTCCAACCTCGGGATGACGGTTGGGCGACAGGCTGTCCTGCCCCGGCACGATCCCCCGGATCTGCGCAATCTCCGGCGTGATCTTCTCGGCGGGCAGGATGCCGCCCTTGCCCGGCTTGGCGCCCTGCGCCAGTTTCAGCTCGAACATCCGCACCGTGTCATGCGCGGCGACCTCGCGCAGCTTGTCGTCGTCAAGGCCGCCTTCCGGCTTGCGCACCCCGTATTTCGCGGTACCGATCTGGAAGACGATGTCGCACCCCCCCTCAAGGTGGTAAGGAGACAGCGCGCCCTCGCCGGTATTCATCCAGATACCAGCCGTCTTCGCGCCGCGGGCCAAGGCGCGCACCGCCGGTTTCGAAATCGCGCCATAGCTCATGCCCGAGATGTTGAAGAAGGACGGCGCCGCGTAGGGTTGGCGCGCCGTTGGGCCGATCATCATGGGTTCGGTCGTGGCCGATTGCGCGTCGAGCGGCGGGAACGCCGCGTTTACGAAGATCGGCGTGCCGGGAACGGAAAGGTTGCGGGTCGATCCGAACGCCCGCGTGTTCGACCCGCCATCGGCGGCATGGTTCACCCAGTCGCGCTGCGCCCGATTGAAGGGCAGTTCCTCGCGGTCCATGGCGAAGAAATACTGCCGGAAGAATTCGCCAAGCTTGGTAAACATGCCCCGGAACCGCCCGAACAATGGGTAGTTGCGCCGGATCGCGTCCTGCGTCTGCAACCGGTCGTAGAGCGCCAGAACAAGCAACACGAGGATCACCACCCCGACGATGAACAGAAATGCCTGCGCCATGAGTTCCAGAATGCTGAACATTGGACGGCTCCTGTCCTGCGGTGTGGCTGGGTGGACTTTGCCCGCGGGGACCGGCGCTTTCAATCGCCAAACCGCGTGCGGCAGGTCACACGTCCGATCACGTTCAAACACACAATCGTGATTGGAAATCTCCAACCCTGCTGGCTTAGGCCGCGCGCCGCTTTCGACAAGCCCCTGTTTCACGGGGTTGCGGAAAACCGCCGATCATCCAAACCACATTTTCGTCCGTATCCTCGGTACTTCACACGGACAGGAGGAAAACCATGATCCGCACGACTTTCTTCGGCGCAACTGCCGCCGCACTTCTTTCCACGACTTCGGCCTTCGCGGCCGGTCACTCCATGGACATCGTCGACACCGCTGTCGGCGCGGGCACGTTCAACACCCTTGTCGCAGCGGTTCAGGCTGCCGGGCTGGAAGAAACGCTGCGCGGCGACGGTCCGTTCACCGTTTTCGCCCCCACGGATGAGGCGTTCGCAGCCCTTCCCGAGGGCACCGTCGAAACCCTGCTGATGGAAGAGAACCTCGATCAACTGGTCGCCATCCTGACCTACCACGTGGTACCGGGCGAAGTCATGTCCGGCGACCTGTCGGATGGCATGATGGCCACCACCGTTCAGGGCGGCGAGATCGAGATCGGCACCATGGACGGCGTCACCGTTGACGATGCCAACGTGGTCACCGCCGATATCGAGGCGTCGAACGGCGTCATACATGTCATCGACACGGTGATCATGCCCGACATGTAAGAGCCGCTCGGCCCGCCCCGCTCCCCGGGGCGGGCCGTTTCCTTTTCAGGATTTCAAGAAGGAGGATCGGACATGCACCGCCGCAAGTTCCTGACCACGACCGCCGGCGCCGCCGCCGCGACCCTTTCCACCCCCGCGATCCTTGGCGCGCAATCGGCCACCATCGTCGACCTCGCCGCCGGCACGCCCGAGCTTTCGACCCTCGTGACCGCCGTTCAGGCCGCCGGGCTGGTCGACACGCTGTCCGGGCCCGGCAATTTCACCGTCTTTGCCCCCACCAACCGCGCCTTCGATCATCTGCCGCACGGCGTGCTTGACGGGCTTCTGGCCGACATCCCGGCCCTGACCAATGTCCTGACCTACCACGTGTCCGCCGATTACTACCCGGCGTCGGCCATCCTCGGGCAGCGGGGCCGGATCCCGACCGTTCAGGGCGGTTTCGTCTCCGCCAACGGGCAGGGTAGCGGCGTGGTTCTCAACCACGGCATCAACGTGACCACCGCCGACGTGATGGCCTCCAACGGGGTCGTCCACATCATCGACGGCGTGCTTCTGCCGGGCTGATCCCCTTCGCCATGGCAGAACCGGGCGCCCCCGGAAAGTTGGTCCCCGGGGGCGCCCGTTGCATAGAAAACCCCCGAGGGCGCGGCCCTCGGGGGTGGTCTGTTTCAAAAGCTGTCAGCCGCCGAACGGATCAGTGCACCACGGCATCCTCCGGCTTGGGCCGGTTGGAGGCCGACACCCTGTCGCCCACCAGAAGCCCATCCGCCCCGGCGCTGACATGCACGGTGTCGCCGTCCTTTACCTCGCCGGCAAGGATCATTTCCGCCAACTGGTTCTGCAACGCGCTCTGGATCACGCGCTTCAGAGGCCGCGCACCAAAGACCGGGTCGTACCCCTCGTCAGCCAGCCATTGCAGCGCATCCGCGTCCAGTTCCAGCCGGATCTTTCGATCCGCCAGCCGCTTTTCCAGCAGCCGCAGCTGGATCTCGACGATGGCACCCATGTCGTCGCGCGACAGCCGGTCAAAGATGATGGTCTCATCCAGCCGGTTCAGGAACTCGGGCCGGAAATGCGCCCGCACCGCGTCCATTACCTCGCGCTTGGCATCGGAACTGTCGGCGCCTTCGGGCAATTGGCTCAACGCCTGCGCGCCAAGGTTCGAGGTCAGCACGATCAGCGTCTGCTTGAAATCCACCGTGCGCCCGTGCCCGTCGGTCAGGACGCCATCGTCAAGCACCTGGAGCAGCACGTTGAACACGTCCGGGTGGGCCTTCTCGACCTCGTCGAACAGCACCACCTGGTAGGGCCTGCGCCGGACCGCCTCGGTCAGCACGCCACCCTCGTCGTAACCGACATAGCCCGGCGGTGCACCGATCAGGCGGGCGACGGAGTGTTTCTCCATGAATTCGCTCATGTCGATACGCACCATCGCCTGATCGTCGTCGAACAGGTACTCGGCCAGCGCCTTCGTCAACTCCGTCTTGCCGACACCTGTGGGCCCCAGCATCAGGAAACTGCCAAGCGGCCGGTTTTCATCCTGCAGGCCCGCGCGCGCCCGGCGCACCGCGTTGGAAACCGCGCGCACCGCCGTCTTCTGGCCGATCACGCGCTTGCCGATCTCCTCTTCCATGCGCAAGAGCTTCTCGCGCTCGCCTTCCAGCATCTTCGACATCGGGATGCCGGTCCAGCGTTCGACGACGGAGGCGATCTGTTCCGGACGAACGGCTTCCTCGACCATCAGGTCGCTGTCATCGCGCGCCTCGGCCTCGGAAAGGTCCTTTTCCAGTTTCGGGATGATGCCGTAGGACAGCTCCCCGGCGCGGGCAAGATCGCCCTGCCGCTTGGCCTGATCCAGTTCGGCGCGCGCCTGGTCCAGCTTTTCCTTCAGCGTGCGCGCGCCTTCCAGCTTGTCGCGCTCGGCCTGCCACTGCGCCGTCATCTCCGCCGATTTCTGCTGCAACTCGGACAAGTCCTTTTGCAGCTTTTCCAACCGGTCCTTCGATGCCGCGTCGTCCTCTTTTTTCAGGGCTTCCGCCTCGATCTGTTTTTGCAGGATGTCGCGGTCGAGCGCGTCCAGCTCCTCGGGCTTGGAATCCACTTCCATGCGCAACCGACTTGCCGCCTCGTCGACGAGGTCGATCGCCTTGTCGGGCAGGAAGCGGTCGGTGATGTAGCGATTGGAAAGCTGCGCCGCCGCCACCAGCGCGGCGTCGGACACCCGCACCCCGTGGTGAAGCTCATACTTTTCCTTGATCCCACGCAGGATGCTGACGGTATCTTCCACCGTCGGCTCCGCCACCATCAGGGGCTGGAACCGGCGGGCAAGGGCCGCGTCCTTTTCCACGTATTTGCGATACTCATCCAGCGTGGTGGCGCCCACGCAGTGCAATTCGCCGCGTGCCAACGCCGGCTTGATCAGGTTCGCCGCATCCATCGCGCCGTCGGTCTTGCCGGCGCCGACCAGCGTGTGCATCTCGTCGATGAACAGGATGATCTCGCCCGCCGCATCGGTGATCTCGGCCAGCACGGCCTTCAGCCGTTCCTCGAACTCGCCACGGTATTTCGCCCCCGCGATCAAGGAGCCCATGTCCAGCGCCATCAATGTCTTGTTGCGCAGGGATTCCGGCACGTCGCCGTTGATGATGCGCAGTGCCAACCCCTCGGCGATGGCCGTCTTGCCGACGCCGGGTTCGCCGATCAGCACCGGGTTGTTCTTGGTCCGGCGGCTCAGCACCTGCATGGCACGGCGGATTTCCTCGTCGCGGCCGATGATCGGGTCGATCTTGCCCTCGCGCGCGGCCTCGGTCAGGTCGCGGGCGTATTTCTTCAGCGCGTCATAGCTGTCCTCGGCACCGGCGCTGTCGGCGGTGCGCCCCTTGCGCAGGTCGTCGATCGCGGTGTTGAGCGCTTGCGCGTTCACCGCGCCCTTGTCCAGCGCGTCCTTGGCACCCGATTTCACCATGGCCAGCGCGGTCAGCAGCCGTTCAACGGCCACGAAACTGTCACCAGCCTTGGTGGCCAATTTCTCGGCCTCTCCCAGCACCTTCGCGGTCTGCCCGTCCATGTAAAGCTGCCCGGCATCGCCGGTCACTTTCGGCAGTTTGGCCAGCGACAGCTCCAGCGACTCGGCCACGCGTCCGGCATCCCCGCCGGCGCGGGTGATGAGGGTGGCCGCCATGCCTTGGTCATCATCCAGCAAAGCCTTCAGCAAATGCTCGGGAACCAGTTTCTGATGGTCCTCTCGCTGCGCGATGGTCTGCGCGGTCTGAAGGAACCCGCGCGCGCGGTCCGTGAACTTCTCCAAGTTCATCTCGTCTCTCCTTTTTGCAAGCGCCTGCCCCGTTTCCCCGCCCGACCTTGCGGCACGTGGATTTTGCAGGCCTTGTCAATCAAATGGGAAGCGCCGCCAGTCCCCGCAAGATACCCGAGACCAAAAAACTCCCGCCTTCAACCTGTCCGGAGTAGCTGCGCGGAGTCGCCATCAGGCGATTGGGCGCTGTCCCCCCACCGGCCCATCCGTCCGCACCTGTCCCGGCGGTCATCGCGCCCCCGGGCGTGAGCTCCGACAGGCTACAGGCTGGCCGCCAGCCGCGCGCCCTGGTCAATGGCGCGCTTGGCGTCAAGCTCGGCGGCAACATCCGCCCCGCCGATCACATGGACCTTGCGGCCCGCCGCCTCCAGCGCATCGGCCAGCGAGCGGTCCGGCACCTGCCCCGCGCAGAGCACGATTGTATCAGCGGCGATCACGCGCACCTCGTCTCCCGTCTCGCCAGTGCGAACATGCACCCCCTCGGCGTCGATCCGATCATACTGCACACCGCCGATCATCTCGACCTGCTTCATGCGCAGCGCCGCGCGGTGAATCCAGCCCGTGGTCTTGCCCAGCCGCTTGCCCAGCCGCTCGTTCTTGCGCTGCAACAGCGACACCTGCCGCGCCGGTGCTTCGGGGCGCGGGCCTTCGGGCGCAAGGCCGCCGCGCGTCACGGCGGGGTCGCCGACCCCCCATTCACGTTGCCAAAGGGTAAGGTTCTCGGTCGGGCTCTCACCCTCGTGCACAAGGTATTCGGCCACGTCGAAGCCGATCCCGCCCGCGCCGATGATGGCGACCGTCTCGCCCACAGGCGCCTTGCCCGCCAAAACATCGATGTAGCTAAGCACATTCGGCCCGTCCTGTCCGGGGATACCGGGGTCGCGTGGGCGAACGCCGGTGGCGATCACAACCTCGTCGAATCCCGCCAGCCCGGCGACCGTCGCCGCCTGCCCAAGGCGCACCTCGACCCCCGATACCTCCAGCATCTTGACCAGCCAGTCCACCAGCCCGTGAAACTCCTCCTTGCCGGGGATCTCGCGCGCCATGTTCAACTGCCCGCCGATCCGGTCGGCCGCTTCGAACAGCGTGACGCGGTGGCCCCTCTGGGCGGCGATCACCGCCGTCATCGCCCCCGCGGCCCCGCCACCGACCACGGCAACCGATTTCGGCGCGCGGGTCGGCGCGTAGCGCAATTCGGTTTCATGGCAGGCACGCGGATTGACGAGGCAGGAGGTGAGCTTGCCACTGAACGTGTGATCGAGGCAGGCCTGGTTGCAGGCGATGCAGGGCGCGATCTCGTCGGCGCGGCCCTCCTCCGCCTTGGACACGAAATGCGCATCCGCAAGGAAGGGCCGCGCCATCGACACCATGTCTGCGCAGCCCGTCGCAAGCACGTCCTCGGCCACGTCCGGCGTGTTGATCCGGTTGGAGGTGATGACGGGCACGCCGACCTTGCCCATCAGCTTGCCCGTGACCCAGGCAAAGCCCCGACGCGGGACGCTGGTGGCAATCGTCGGAACCCGCGCCTCGTGCCAACCGATACCGGTATTGATGATCGTGGCGCCCGCCGCCTCAACCGCCTGCGCAAGTTGCACCACCTCGTCGAAGGTCGATCCCTCCGGCACAAGGTCGATCATCGACAGCCGGAAGATCACGATGAAATCCGGCCCCACCGCTTCGCGCACGCGGCGCACGACCTCGATCGGCAGGCGGATGCGATTTTCATAGCTGCCGCCCCAGCGGTCGGTGCGCGTGTTGGTGTGTTTGACGATGAACTGGTTGAGGAAATACCCCTCCGATCCCATGATCTCTACCCCGTCATAGCCGGCCTCGCGGGCGCGGGCGGCGGCGGTGACGATATCGGCGATCTGCTTTTCGATGCCCGCCTCGTCCAGCTCCTTCGGCGGAAAGGGGGAGATCGGCGACTTGATCGGCGACGGGGCGACACAATCGGGGCTGTAGGCATAGCGGCCCGCGTGCAGGATCTGCATGGCCATCTTGCCATCCGCCGCATGCACCGCGTCGGTCACCACCCGGTGATTGGCAATATCCTGATCGGTGAACAGCCCCGCGGCGCCGGGAAACACCCCGCCTTCACGGTTCGGGGCCATCCCGCCCGTCACGATCAACGCGGCACCGCCACGGGCGCGCTCGGCGTAGAATTCGGCCACGCGGGGCCAGTCCTTGGTTTCCTCCAGCCCGGTATGCATCGACCCCATCACCACCCGGTTTTTCAGAGCGGTGAATCCAAGGTCCAGCGGGGCCAGAAGATGAGGGTAAAGCGTGGCTGTCATGGCGGCGTCCTCCCGGCATCAGAAAATGGCGCAACGGCCCGGCCCTGTCACCCGCAACGCCGCGTCAATCGGTGCCCGTTTCGGTGCAATGGCGGCGGAAGGCGCGTTTCAGCAGGTCAAGCTCGTCGCGCAGGAACGCCACCTCGGCGCGGATATCCTCGTCCAGCGGTTCCCCCGCCAGCACGGTGATCCGGTCGAGGATCTCGCCATCCTCGGCGCTGCGCAACTGCACCGTCTGCACCCCGTCGCACAGCACCGCCGCCGGCAGGTCCAGCGACAACAGGAAATGTCCCGGGTGGCCCGCCATTTCCACCGTTTCGGCGCGGGCAATCACCCGGTCGAGATGCACCGCCTCGATCACCGGCGGCGTACCGGCGCAGTTCAGCAACCCTTCGTAGCGGCCGGCATTCAGCCGTGTCTTGTTCAGCGTGGCATCGGACATCTTGGCCTCACATGTCGGCGCGCGGCGCGCGGGTCAGGGTCAGGTCGTGGATACGAACCTGGTTCATCGCGGGACGCTCGAAAATCAGGTCGATCCAGGCTTTTTCCACCCGCTTTTCATTGATCGAGCCATAGCCAAGGTCGAACTCGGCCAGCCCGGCCTCCTGCGTCAGGTCAAGCTGGCGCACCATCTGTTCGGTGTTGGGGCCATGCTGGACGTTCAGCCTTGCGTAGATCTCGATCGGGTTTTCGCGCTCCACCATCGCGCGCAGGCTGTAGTAGTGATTGCGGTTCAGGCCGCGCACCCCGGCCTCGGGCAGCGACAGCACAAGCGACAGGAAAGACCCGTCGAAGCGATAGACATCCAGAACGGTGCTGAAGCCTGCCGGGATATCGGGGTGGTCGTTGCGGATCTGGCGCAGGGTGATTTCCGACCGGGCGCAATCATGAAACAGCGTCACCGCATCGCTCAGCGTATGCGGCGAGGAGACCTCCGTCACCCCGGCGGGACGGCGGGGCACACACCAGGGATCGGGCCGCCACGCCCAGTCGCATTGATCGGGGCGCAGGATTTCGGCCTGTCCATCGGGCAGCAGCGCGGCCTCCGACGCGGCGGAAAACCGGTCAAGGCTGCCGCGCAGTCGTGCAGCCGTGCGCCGAAGCGCGCGCAGGTCGTCAGCGGGCAACGCCGCTGCCTCGTCGGCCATCTTCGCCCAACGCTGCGCCGATTTGCGCAAGAACCGCTTTTCCAGAAACCCGCCCATCGGACCTGCCCGCCTTGTCGTTCCAGTCACACCAAGGGTGTCCCCGAAGGTTACCCGCCCATTATTCTTCGAAACAGCCCGATATTCCAGAGCGTTCCACCCGTCCCGGGGGCCGGGTCCGGTTGCGCGGCGGGCGCGGGGGCCGTGCCGTCTTCCGGGTTGGCGGCCACCACCGCCTGCGTGAACTGGCGCAGGGTGGCCAGCCCCTCCTCGGGCGAGATCGGTTCATCCTCGCGGGCGAGCACGGTCAGCGTGGCGATCCGGTCGCCGATATCGAGGTAGGAGCGCCAGTAATCGGAGGCGACGTTCTGAATATCGCTGGCGCTGCTGTCGCGTGCGCGCAGGTAGTAGATGTCGCCTTGGTGGAAACTGTCGAGCACGTCCACCGTCTCGGCCTCCCCGGCGCGCGAAAGCAGCGCGCGCCCCTCTTCCGAGTTGAAAAAGCCATCCAGCCGCGGGATGGAGTCCCGCAGGTTTTGCGCCGTGTCCGCCTCTGAAATCGACGCGGTCAGGACAGCGGGCACCGATGGCTCCCCGGCGCTGCGACGGTTGCTGATCACGGCGCAGTTGCCCATCAGTACGAACGCCGTGGCCTCGCTGTCGCTCAGGGAATCGGGATCGACGCAGAAGCCTGCCGGTCCCGTGATCGTCACCGCGTCGCGCGTCACCGCGACCTCGCGCACCGGGGGCGGCCCGCCGATGGGGCCGATCCCGCCGCAGCCAGCCAGCAAAAGCGCCCCGAACAGCAGCCCCCTAGAGGTCCATGTAGGCATGCCGCTCCTCTTTCGCGCCGGGATGCGTGACCGCGCCGTACTTGGCGGACCCGACAAGCTGCGCGTATTTCCAAAGCGCACCGGCGGCATAGATGGTTTCCCGCGGACCTTGCCACGATGCCTTGCGCGCGGCCAGTTCCTCGGCATTCAGCGCCACGGACAATTCCCCCTTGATCGCGTCGATGGTGATCATGTCACCATCCTGTACCAGCGCAATCGGCCCGCCATGTGCCGCCTCGGGCCCGACATGGCCGACGCAGAAGCCCCGCGTCGCGCCGGAAAAGCGGCCATCGGTGATCAGCGCGACCTTCTTGCCCATGCCTTGTCCGGACAAGGCGGCGGTGGTCGCCAGCATCTCGCGCATGCCGGGGCCGCCAGCGGGGCCTTCATTGCGGATGACGATGACATCGCCTTCCTTGTAGGACCGCGCCTTCACCGCCTCGAACGCGTCCTCCTCGCTTTCGAACACACGCGCCGGCCCGGTAAACACCTGGTCCTCGGCAGCCATGCCCGCGACCTTCACGATGGCGCCATCGGGGGCAAGGTTGCCTTCCAGTCCGACAACCCCGCCGGTTGCGGTCAGCGGCGTATCGACCGGGTGGATCACCTTGCCGTCGGCCTCGCCCTCGATCCGGTCAAGCTCCTCGCCGATGCTGCGGCCGCTGGCGGTCAGGCACTCCTCGTGGATCAGGCCGGCCCGGCGCAATTCCTTCATCACCACGGGCACGCCGCCGACCTCGAAAAGATCCTTGGCGACATACTCGCCGCCGGGCTTGAGGTTCACGAAATAGGGCGTGTCGCGGAAGATCTCGCAGACATCCGAAAGGTCGAAGTCGATCCCCGCCTCGTGCGCGATGGCCGGCAGGTGCAGCCCGGCATTGGTGCTGCCCCCGGTGCAGGCCACAACCCGCGCGGCGTTTTGCAGCGATTGCAGCGTCACGATATCGCGGGCGCGGATGTTCCTTTCCAGCAGGTTCATCACCGCGTCGCCAGAGGCGGTGCCGTAGGCATCCCGGCTTTCATAGGGCGCCGGCGCGCCGGAGGATTTCATCAGCGCAAGCCCGATCGCCTCGGACACGCAGGCCATGGTATTGGCGGTGAACTGCCCGCCACACGCGCCGGCGCTTGGGCAGGCGACCCTTTCCAGCGCCTGCAATTCCTCGTCCGAATTGGCCCCGGCCTGATGCCGGCCCACTGCCTCGAACACGTCCTGCACGGTCACATCCTTGCCCTTGTACCGGCCCGGCAGGATCGACCCGCCGTAGATGAAGACCGAGGGCACGTTCAGCCGCACCATCGCCATCATCATCCCCGGCAGCGACTTGTCGCAGCCCGCCAAGCCGACAAGCGCATCATAGCTGTGGCCGCGCATCGTCAATTCCACGGTGTCGGCAATCGCCTCGCGGCTGGCGAGAGAGGAGCGCATGCCCTCATGCCCCATGGCGATACCGTCGGTCACGGTGATGGTGGTGAACTCGCGCGGGGTGCCGCCGGAATGCTTTACCCCCATCTTCACCGACTGCGCCTGCCGCGACAACGCGATGTTGCACGGCGCCGCCTCGTTCCAGCAGGTGGCGACCCCGACGAAAGGCTGGTTCACCTCCTCCTCGCTCAATCCCATGGCGTAAAGGAACGACCGATGCGGGGCCTTTGCCGGCCCGATGGTCGTGTGCCGGCTGGGCAGGTTTGACTTGTTCGCTGCGGACTTGCTCATCGCTCGCTCCCCTGTCATGCGCTCTGGTTCCATCAGGGATAAAGACCCGCCCCCGTCCACACAAGCGCGATTGCCCGATCCGGTGCGGGCAGATACACTCGGGGCATAAAGCAAAGGCAAGATCGGGCAATGCAGTACACGGCTCATGACAGGTTCATCGCACCCGCACGGGCGCGGCCCCAGATCTGGCGCCTTGTGCTCGGTTTTCTTTTGATCTGTGCCTTTGCCGTAGTGTGGGTCATCGGGCTATTCGCCCTTGTCTACCTCGTCGCGGGGGTGGATGGCGGCCCCGACTGGATCGGGCGGATGACGCGCGCCGATACCCCGACATCCGCCCTTCTTGTCATTGCCACCCTCTGGGGGCTGGCGATTGGCGCGATGGTCACCACCCCGCTTTTGCACGGGCGCAGCGCCTGGACGCTTTTCGGCCCGTGGCGGCCGATGCAGCGCCAGTTCCTGCTTGCCATTCTGGTCGCCGCCTTCCTGATGGCTGTCTCGGCCCTCATCCCCTACGGATTCGAGGCGATCCCGAACATCGACCTTGCCCTCTGGCTCAGCTTCTTGCCGCTGTCGCTGGTCATCATCCTCGGCCAAAGCGGCGCGGAGGAGCTGTTCTTCCGCGGCTACCTGCAACAGCAGCTCGCCGCCCGCTTCGCCAGCCCGCTGGTCTGGATGGTCCTGCCCTCGATCCTTTTCGGCATGGCGCATTTTGATCCGTCGAACGGCCCGCTCGTTGCATGGCTGATCGTGGCGGCGACCGGGCTTTTCGGGCTGCTTGCCGCCGACCTGACGGCGCACACCGGCACGATCGGCGCGGCGTGGGGTTTTCACTTCGCCAACAACATCGCGGCGATCCTCGTACTCGGCATGGATGGCGCGTTGTCCGGCCTTGCGCTTTACACCGCGCCCATCGGCCCGACGGATACCGAGGCCTTCATCCCGCTGCTTCTGCGCGACATGGCCACCACCGTCGTGATATGGGCCGCCATCCGCTGGGCCCTGACAAGGGCCCGCCCCTAGGCCAGCGCGCAATTGCATTTCCTGTCGTTGCGTCCTATCTGGACGCAGACGGTCGCAAAAACGGACACCCCATGAACTGGATCACGAATTACGTCCGCCCCCGGATCAACTCGCTTTTCTCGCGCCGCGAGGTGCCGGAAAACCTGTGGTCCAAATGTCCCGAATGCGGGTCAATGCTGTTTCACCGGGAACTGACGGAGAACCAGCACGTCTGCACCAATTGCGATCACCACATGCCGATCACCCCGCGCGCCCGCTTTGCGGCGCTGTTTGACGGCGGGGTCTTTGCCGAGGTTCAGGTGCCCGTCCCGGTGCCCGACCCGCTCAATTTCCGCGACCAGAAGAAATACCCCGACCGCATGCGCGCCGCCCAGCGCAGCACCGGCGAGGCCGAGGCGATGCTTGTCGCCGAGGGCGAGGTCGGCCGCACCCGAATCGTCGCCGCGGCACAGGATTTCAACTTCATGGGCGGCTCCATGGGCATGTATGTCGGCAACGCCATCATCGCCGCCGCCGAACGCGCGGTGGAACGAGAATTGCCGTTGGTCCTGTTCTCCGCCGCCGGTGGCGCACGCATGCAGGAAGGCATCCTGTCACTGATGCAAATGCCGCGCAGCACGGTCGCCGTGCAGATGCTGAAAGAGGCGGGCCTGCCCTATATCGTTGTCCTGACCCACCCGACCACCGGGGGCGTCACCGCCTCCTACGCGATGCTGGGCGACGTCCAGATCGCGGAACCGAACGCGCTGATCTGTTTTGCCGGGCCGCGCGTGATCGAGCAGACCATCCGCGAAACCCTGCCGGAGGGCTTCCAGCGCTCCGAATACCTGCTCGATCACGGGATGCTGGACAGGGTGACGCACCGCAAGGACCTGCGCGACGAGCTGGTGACCATCCTGCGCATGCTGATGGGGGAGCCGCCCGCGGTGAAGGGCGACCTGCCGGCCCCGGACCCGGTCGGCGCCCTTGCCGCCGCCTCCGCCGAGGAGGAGACGCCCGAAGGCGAGCCCGGTGCAGCGCACGACAAGCCCGAAAAGGATGGCTAGGGCCCGGTCCGACCTCCTGCTTGACAGGATGATGTCGCTGCACCCCAAGATTATCGACCTGACGCTGGACCGCATGCACCGGCTGCTGGCGGCCCTTGACCATCCCGAGGCCGCGCTGCCACCGGTGATCCACGCCGCCGGCACCAACGGCAAGGGGTCGACGCTGGCCATGCTGCGCGCCGGGATCGAGGGCGCCGGGCAATCCGCCCATGTCTATACCTCGCCCCACCTGGCGCGGTTCCATGAACGCATCCGCCTGGCCGGTACGCTGATCGACGAGGCGCTGCTCGGCGATATCCTCGACGAATGCCTCGCCGCGAACGGCCCGGACGCGATCACCTATTTCGAGATCACCACCGCCGCCGCCCTGCTGGCCTTTTCGCGCACTCCGGCCGACTGGACGCTGCTGGAAACCGGGCTTGGCGGGCGGCTCGATGCCACCAATGTCGTGGACCGGCCCCGGCTGACCCTGATCACGCCCATCGACCTCGACCACCAGCACTATCTTGGTGACACGATCGGGGCGATCGCCGGGGAAAAGGCCGGCATCCTCAAGCGCGGCGTGCCCTGCGTGGTCGGCCCGCAGCCCGAGGCGGCGCTTGACGTGATCGAGGCGCGCGCCGCCCGCCTTGGCGTACCGCTCCTTGCCCATGGCCAGCACTGGCACGTGTGGGAGGAACGCGGGCGGCTGGTTTTCCAGGACGAAACCGGCCTTCTGGACCTGCCGCTGCCAAGCCTCGTCGGCGCCCACCAGGTGGTGAACGCCGGCGCCGCCCTCGCCGCGCTGCGCCACCTCGGTTTCGACGAGGCCGCCTGCGAGGCCGCCATGACGCGCGCCGAATGGCCCGCCCGGATGCAGCGCCTGCGCCACGGCCCGCTGGTCGAGATGGCACAGGCCGCGGGCAGCGAGCTCTGGCTCGATGGCGGCCACAATCCCGCCGCCGCGCTGGCCCTCGTCGAATCGCTCTCTCGCCTGCCCCCGCGCCCGACGCACCTGATTTGTGGGATGCTCAACACCAAGGATGTCGGCGGCTTCATGGCCCCGCTGGCCCAGGTGGCCGGCAGCCTGCGCGCCGTCTCCATCCCCGACCAGCCGGCGACGCTTTCGGCGGCGCAAACCGTCGCCCATGCCCACGCCGCCGGGCTGCGCGCGGACGCGGCACAGGACGTGGCGGCCGCCCTCGCCGGGATCCTCGACGAAGCCCCCGGCGCCCGCGTCCTGATCTGCGGCTCGCTCTACCTTGCCGGGGTGATCCTGCGCGATCACGGCTGACCGACACCGCCCTTCTTCTTGGCCGAAATACTTCCGCCAGAGGCGTCCCGACCGCGCCGACCGCGCACCGCTCGAATGGCCGCACCCCCGTCCCGGCATCCCGTGGCAACGCGCCCCGAGGAGGCCCCCGCAGGGGCTTGACGAGGGGCGCCCCCGGGTCGTCGCGCCCCGCGCGGCGAAACGGCAATCATGTGCACAGGGGGTGTACGCATGGTGCATGGGGGGTGCACGGGCGGCACCCCACGGTTTCAGTAGCCCGTCATCTCGAGGTAGCCGCGCCCCGAATGGCTGCCCGACACCCGGACCGGCCCCTCCCAATACGGGAAGCTGACCCCCATCCAAGCCGCGGGGTTCAGCGCCTCTACCGTCACGTCGACCCCCCGCGCGGGCAGCTCGACCCGCCACGTTGTCGGGATCTCCCGCCCCTCGAAAACCGTTGTTTCCAAGGGGGTTGCGCGAAGCGCCCCATCCGCGAACGGTGTCGCGTCGCCATCCGGCGCGATCCATGTTGCGGCGCTGAACGCCGTCTCCGCGCCGCGCAATTCGAACCCCATCAGCCGCGCGCCGGAGTCGAAATGCAACGAAAACCAGTCCCACCCGTCCTGATCCTCCGACAAGGGCTGCGACGACCACTCCCGGTCCAGCCAGCCATCGCCCGTCACCTCCACCGACCCCTCCGGCAAGGTGAGCGTTCCCGTAACCTCGTAGAATGGCTGGGAAAAATAGTGGCTCGCCTGCCCGTCGGGCGACTTGACGGAATAGCCCTCCACCCCGTTCAGGACCAATGGCCCCTGCGCCGAAAGATCCAGGTCATAGGCGAACGCGTCCCCACGCGCGGTAAGCCGCATCTCGTCGATGCCCTCCATCCGCCAATCGTCGATGAAGGCGCGGAACGGCTCCGCCGTCACCCCCGCCTGCCCGACCCCGCCGCGCGCCAGCCGTTCGGCGTAATGGTGCTGCCCGGCGCTCGTCACGGCCGCGTGGCCCATCCAGACCTGCGGGCTTTGCCATCCCTCATCCTCTCCGGGTGCGAGGGCCGAGCGAAAGAGCGTCCATTGCACGCCGTAATCACGCCCGTCCGCACCCTGAAGCGTGGCGGTCAGGTACCACCATTCGATCCGGTAATCGGGGTGCGGCCCGTGATCGCGCGGAAAGGACAGCCGGTAATCCGGGTCGGGCATGGCAAAGCCCTCGGCCTCGGTTCCCAGACCCGCAAAGCCTTGAGACAGAGCCTGATTTGCCCAGAGTAGTGCCAGAAGAAAGACCCTAACGTTCATTGGAAAACACTTTCAGAAGGTGCGCCGGCGGGGTGCGCAGCAGGCCCACGGCCGGATAGGCCGCGGCCAGCGTCGAGGTCAGCAGCGCAAGCCCCAACAGCCGCAGCCAGTCCAGCGGGAAAACCTGCATCGGCAAGCGCCAGCCGAACGCCTCCACGTTCACCACCGCCAGCAGAACCCAGGCCAGCGCCAGCCCCACGGGCAACGCCACGGCCCCTGTCAGCACCACAAGCGCCAGCGTCTTCATCACCTCGATCCGCGCCAGCCGGGCCCGCGTCTGGCCCAGCGCCCAAAGCGGCGCCACCTGCGGCAGGCGCATGCTTGACAGGGTCATCAGGCTCGCCAGCAGGGCGAACGTTGCAACGCCCAGCGTCAGGATGTTGAGCGCGCCGGTCACCCGGAAGGTCTGTTCGAAAACCCGGATCGAGGCCTGCTTGACGCTTTGCTGGTCCACCACCGCGCCTTCGGGCAGGGCGAAGGCCGCGTCAAGCGCCGCGATGACGTCCTGCCGTTGTTCGGGATCGACCCGCACCGCGCTGCGGGATTGGTCGACGGGTGCGAAGTGACGCTCCAGCAGGTCGAGAGACATAATCGCCTGACCGGTCGGGTTGCCGTAATCGGAATAGACACCGCCGACCGGCAGCGACAGACCGGGCGCGAGGTCGACACCATCGCCAAGCGAAAGCTCTTGCGCGCGCGCCATCTGTTCGTTGACCAGCAGAACCTGCCCCGTGGCGACCCTGTCCCAGACTGCCGGAGTCGTCTCCAACAAGGGCCAATGGTCTCTATACGTCGCGTGATCGACCACGCCATAGACAAAGACGGGCTGGCCCCCGATCCGGGTTTCGGCATTTGCGATCGGCAATGTCGCGTCGACCAGCGGGGCAAGGAAGGCGCGGATCTCGGCGGCCTCCTCATTGTCTGCGGCGGTCACGTAAAGCTCCGCCACCAGCCGCTGGTCGAGCCAACCGAGGAAGGTCAATCGGAACGACCCGACCATGGTCGACACCCCGATATTCGCCGCGAGGGCGAGCAGCAGCGCCATCAGGGCCAGCGACAGGCCAGGCAATTGCTGGCGCGTGTCGGCGATGACCCATTCTGCCAGTGGTCCACGCAACCGGGCACCAATGCCGCGCAATGCCAATGACAGCGCGCCGGGCAGCAGAAGCGCCGCGCCCAGCAACAGCGCCCCAAGGCAGAGGAACCCCATGACAAGCCCCGTGCCGACCAGCGCAGCGGCACCGCTGGCCGCCAGAAGCAGCACCCCGGCGACGGCCTGAAGACGCGTGGATCGGGCCGAGGCAATCGCCCAGGCGCGGGGTTGCGCCGGCGCCAGCAGCGGCATGCGCGCAACTTGCCACAGCGCCTGCGCCGCCGACAGCCACGCGCCGACAAGCGCGATGCCCAGCCCGACCCCGGCCCAGAGCGGGCGGAAGGCCAGTGTGCCGTCAATTTCCGCCCCGTAGAGGTTGCGCAGGGTGCCCGCCACATCCGGCAACAGCGCCGCCGCCACCAGATAGCCAAGCGCCACGCCAAGTCCCCCGGCAAGAAGCGCCAGCAGTGTCACCTCTGCCAGCAAGACGAGGATCAGCCGCGACAAGGGTAACCCGATCGCGCGCAGGGTGCGAAAGACCGGTCGGCGCTGTTCGAACGCGAGCCCGATCGTGGCATGTACGATGAAGAGGCCGACCGCGAAGGACAGGAACCCGAACGCCGTCAGGTTCAGGTGGAAGCTGTCGGTCAGGCGTGACAGGTCTTCGCCGCCTTGGGGTTCCACCCGGACAAGATCCGTGACGCTGGCCAGGTCCGGCAGGCCGGCGGGTTGGTCGGGCAGGAGGATCAGGAAAGAGGGGTCGGTTTGATCGAGCAGGCGGGCGGCGACGCCGATATCCGTCACGATCAGGCCCGGCGCGATATCTGGATGCGGGATAAATTCGAGACCAAACTGCCCGTTAGGGTCGATTTCTGCCCCGTCCGCAACGAAGGCCTGCCCCGGCCCGCCAAGGAAGGCCCCCGGGTCGATCCCCGCCTGAAGCCCCCCGTTCGGCAGCATGTCGGGCGGGGCTGTCAGCGGCTCCACCCCCATCACGCGCCAAGTCTCTCCATCAGCCTCCAACTCCCCGCGGATGACCGGCGAAACCTGCCAACCGGCGCGACGCAACGCGCTGTAATCCGCCAGCGGTACCGGCCCGCCGCCCGGCATCTGCAACCGCTCATAGCCGTTGGCGCCAAGCATCCCCGCCGCGCGGGCATAGCTTTGCCGCGCCTCCTCGTTGATCGCCTGCACACCGGACCACAGCGCCGTGGCCAGCGCCAGACCGAGGATCAGCGTTGCCAACTGACCCGGATGTCGCCGCCAATGCGACAGGATCGTCAGGAAGGCGGGCATTCAGGCGGCCTCCAGCCGGCCACGGCGGATGTGAATGCGCCGCGCGAACCGACGCGCCAGACGCTGCGAATGTGTCGCCATGATCAAGGCCGCGCCGGTGGTCTCCGCAAGCTCCAGCATCAGCGCAAGCACCGCGTCGCCGGTATCCTCGTCAAGGTTGCCGGTCGGCTCGTCGGCGAGGATGAGGCCGGGCCGGTTGGCCAGCGTGCGCCCGATGGCAACCCGCTGCTGCTGCCCGCCCGAAAGTTGCTCGGGGTAGCGCGCCTCCAGCCCTGTCAGGCCCAGCCGGTCCGTCAGCTCCGCGATCCAGCCCGCATCCGCGCGCCGCGCCAGCCGTGCCTGCAACGCGATATTCTGCGACACGGTAAGCGAGGGCACGAGGTTGAACTGCTGGAACACCAGCCCGACCCTGTCGCGCCGCAGCCGCGCGCGGGCCGCGTCGCCAAGTGCCGTGATTTCTTCGCCAAAGAACCGGATTTCGCCGGAATCGGGTCGATCGAGGCCGCCGATCAGGTGCAGGAGCGTGCTCTTGCCCGACCCGCTTTCGCCGGTCAGCGCCACGCTTTCACCGCCCGTCACACCAAGCGATACCGCGCGCAGCACATCAACCGGCCCCTCGGTCGAGGCATAGGTTTTCGTCAGATCCGTGACATTCAACATTCAAGCCTGCCCTTCCTGCCACAGATCTCGCCCGATCGGCGCGGGTTTCAAGTTGACCGGATGCCTCCCCATGCGCAAGGTGCGGAGGATGGTTTCCAAAGGGAACGGCCCCCGGCGGAATGAAAAGGGAATACGGTGCGGGGCCTATGCCTGCTGACCGCCGCGCGCCGGGCCGAAAAGGGCGGCGACGGCAAGGATCAGCCCCGAAACCGTGGCGATCATCCCCGCCGCGCTGACCGAATCGCGCGCGCCGAGCCAGAGCGGCCCATACCCGGCCAGCACGTAGCCCAACACCGCCGCAAACGTGGCGAAGGCGACGCTCCACCCCACCTGTGCGGCCAACCGGTTGGTCATCAGCCGCGCGGCAGCGGGCGGGCAGATGAACATGGCGATGACGATGATCGACCCCACCGCGTCGAAAGCGGCCACCGCGGCCATGGCCGAGACACCCACGAGCGAGATGCCGATAAGCCCGGTGCGCATCCCGATCACCTGCGCGAAACCCTCGTCGAAGGTGGAAATCTTCAGCGGCCGCCAGAAAAGCCGGATAAAGGCCGCCACGCCAAGGCAGGTCAGCGCCATGCGGGTCAGTTCCGGCGGCAACCCGGCAAGCGCGACGGGATCCAGTAGAGAGCCCCACCCCCGTGCATCGAGCCAGATCAGGCTTTCTAGATTGCCCATCAGCGCATGTTCCACGTCGAGATGCACGCTCGACGTATCGGTACGTTCCAGCAGCAGCACACCGCCGGCGAACATGGTGGTAAAGACGACGCCCATGGCGGCGCCCGGCTCTATCCGGCCAAGCCTGCGGATCGCCTCGATCAGCAGAACGGAGAGCAACGCCGCACCCCCCGCCCCGATCATCATCGGCCACGTGGTGATCGCGCCGGTGACGAGAAAGGCCAACACGATCCCTGGCAGAACCACGTGGGATATCGCGTCGCCGATCAATGCCTGCCGCCGCAGCACGAGGAAATTGCCCGGCAGCGCACAGCCGATAGCGGCAAAAACCCCGATCAGAAGGGGCGTCAGGCTGAGCGGGACGAACTCGGCGCCACTCATGCCGTCACCTCGCGCGGGGCTGGCAGGCGGGCGTCGATCTCTGTCAGTTGGTCCTTGGTGACGACAGTCTCGATCGGTCGCATCCCGTCATAAAGCGCGGCGGCGGCTTCGTGGTCGGGCATGGCGCGCAGGATATCCCAGCGGTTTTCATCGAGCAGCGCCTTGGCGGCCCGGGCGCGGCCCGCCTCTGTCGCGACGCCATCGGCGCGGGCCAACCCGGCGCGACGCAGCAGGCGGATCGTGTAGCGTTCATAGATCGGCTGACCCTGCGCGAGCGCCAGAAGCCCCTGCCGCATATGCACCCGGCGTTGGAACGCCGCGTGCCGCAGCACGGCGGCGAGCACACCGCGCCCGGGCGCGAAGGCCAGCGACAGCACGAAAAGGGCAAAGCTTGTCAGCACGATGATCGGCCCGGTCGGCAGTTGCGGCGCGGAGGCGGAGATCGCGGCGCCGGTATAGGCCGAAAGCCCCCCGATCACCCCGGACAACAGCCACAGCCGTGCGGTCCGGTCCGTCCAGAAGCGCGCCGTCACTGGCGGGATGATCAACAACGCCACGATCAGGATCAGACCGACGATCTTCAATCCCACGACCGTCACTGCCAGCACCAGCGCCATGGTGGCAAGATCCACCTGCCGGACGTTCAATCCGCGCGCAGCCGCGTAATCCTCATCAAAGGCCACCATGATCATCGGCCGACGCAGGATCAGGGTCAGGACAAGCGTCAGCGCGCCACCGGCAGCGATCAGGATGGCATCGGAGCGCAGCATTCCCGCGGTCGCGCCCAGCAGCAGGCTGTCGAGCCCCGCCTGCCGGCCGGCCTGCATCGTCTGGATCACGGTCAACAAGACTATCCCGAAACCGAAGAACACCGACAGGACGGCGCCGATGGCGCTGTCCTCGGCCAGCCGCGTGTTGCGGGTCAGCCATTGCACGCAAAGAAGCCCGACGGCAGCGGAGATCGCGGAGCCTGCCAGCAAGCCCGCCAGGTTGCGCCCTTCACCGCCAAGCGCCACCATCAAGATGAAGGCCAGCCCCACCCCCGGAAGGGTCGCGTGGCTGATCGCGTCGGAGACCAGCGCGCGGCGGCGCAGGAACAGGAAACTGCCCGACACGCCCGCCGCGATGCCCAGCAGCATCGCGCCGATGGCGACCAGCGTGGCGTTGTAGCCTAGCTGCAAGGTCAGCGCCTGCCACAGCATCCCCTAGCCCAGCGCCCCCATCTGCGCGGTGGCCAGCCGCCCGCCATAGGCCGCTTGCAGGTTGGTCTCGGTGAAGGCCTCGGCGACCGTCCCTTCCGCGATCTTGCGGATGTTCAGGATCAGCACCCGGTCGAAATAATCCACCACGGTGGACAGGTCGTGATGCACGGCGATAACGGTCTTGCCCTCGGCCTTAAGGGTCTTCAGCACGGCGATGATCGCTTTCTCGGTGGCGGCATCCACCCCGGCGAAGGGCTCATCGAGCACGTAGAGGTCGGCGTCCTGCGCCAGCGCCCTTGCAAGGAACACGCGCTGTTGCTGACCGCCGGAAAGCTGCCCGATCTGTCGATCCGCGAACTCGGCCATGCCGACGCGGGCAAGGCAATCGAGCACCTTCTGCCGGTGACGCGACCTCACCGGCCAAAGAAGGCCCAGCTCGCGCGACAGCCCCATCAGCACCACGTCCAGCACGGTTGTCGGGAAGTCCCAGTCGACGCTGGCGCGCTGCGGGACATAGGCGATACGGTGGCGTTGGTCGTTCAGCGGCCGGGCATGCACCGTGACCGTGCCGGACAGCGGCCGCAATATCCCAAGGGTCGCCTTGAGCAGGGTCGACTTCCCGGCCCCGTTCGGCCCGATGATGGCGGTCATGGAGCCTTCGGGGAAGGCCGCGTCGACCGAGAACACCACCGGCGACTGCCCGTAGGACACGGTCATGCCGCGGATGGACAGTGGCGGCTGCGGCCCGGCCTCGGCGTGCGGTGCTGTCGCTGCGATGCTGATCGGTTTCATCTTACATCCCCGCCGACAGGCGACCGGACATCCCGCGTTCCGGCGCCTCGCCGCCCAGGGCGCGGGTGATGACGGTCACGTTATGGTCGATCATGCCGATATAGGTTCCTTCATGGGTGCCGGGGTCGCCCATCGCGTCGGAATAGAGCTCCCCCCCGATCTCTACTGCGTGGCCGCGCGCGGCGGCGCCTTCGATCAGGGCCCGGATATTGCGGTCGGAAACCGAGCTTTCGACGAAGACCGCAGCGATGTTTCGCTCCACCAACAGGTCGACAAGCTCCGCGATGCGCGACAGGCCGGCCTCGCTATCGGTCGAGATCCCCTGAATGCCGAGCACCTCGAACCCGTGGGCCTGCCCGAAATAGTTGAACGCGTCGTGCGCGGTCACCAGCACGCGCTGCGCTTCCGGTACGGTCGACAGGGATTGCGTCGCGTAATCGGAAAGCGCCTCCAGCGCGGCGAAGAACGTTTCTGCATTGGCCGTGTAATCCTGCGCGTTTTCCGGGTCTGCCGCGATCAGCGCATCGCGGATTTCCATGGCTGCATGGCGCCACAAGCCGGGCACCATCCAGAGATGCGGGTCAAACCGGTTCGCGTAGTCCTCATGGGCAAGCAAAAGCTCACGCGGTGTTACCTCGGCGACGGCGGTCACGTTGCGGCTGCGGGCGAGATCCTCGAAGAAGTCTTCCATCTGCGCCTCGAGGAACAGGCCATGCCAAAGCACCAGATCGGCCCGTGTCATGGCAACGATATCGCTGCGTGTCTGGCGGTAGGCGTGCGGGTCTACCCCCGGCCCCATCAGCGGCCGCAACGCGACATGGTCGCCGCCAATTTCCTGCGCCGTGTCGGCAATCATGCCCGTCGTTGCGACCACGGAAAGCTGAGCCTGCGCCACGGGGGCGCTTACGGTCAGGATCAGGGCGGCAATAAGCGGGGTGAGGCGGGGCAGCATGTGATCTCCAGTTTTGTTGCTTATGGTTATAATGAGAATGATTTGCAAAAAGTCAATGCAGATGCGAGTCATTTGCACTTTTCCTTGCACGCCCCAGTGCTGGACAGCGCCGCCTGAGCGCGCATTCTGGACCAACGCAGGAAAAGGGGAAAAGGGCAGATGAGCAAGGGACGCATCGACGCCGTCGAACGGGCCATGTCGATCCTCTCGGCGTTTTCAAGCCAGCGGCGGCGGATGACGCTGACCGAGCTGGCCGAGGAAACCGGCCTGCACAAGAGTAGCGTTTTGCGGCAAGCCAATTCCATGCTGCTCTACGGCTTCCTGATCCGCGATGCGGAGGGTCGCTACGGTATCGGCGCCTCGGTCTGGCGGTTGGGTCTGATCTTCCGACAAGATTACCAGAATGGCGTGACGATCCGGCCGGTGCTGCGCAACCTCGTGGCGCGGACAGGGGAAACCGCCTCCTTCTATGTGCGCGCGGGCGAGGACCGGGTGTGCCTCTACCGGGAAAACTCGCCCAACCTGATCCGCTATCACCTCGACGAAGGGATGCGCCTGCCGATGGATCGCGGGTCCGTCGCCATGGTGCTGCGCCGTTGCGCCGGCGAGGATGTGCCGGCCGACATCGCCTTCACCCCGGCGGGTTCGGTCGACATGGCGGGCGGCCGCAATCCCAACATCGCCTCGGTCGCGACACCGGTGATCGCGCCCGGCGGCGACCTGCTTGGGGCGCTTGCCGTATCGGGGCTGACAACGCGGTTCACGCCCGACAAGCGTGCGCAGGCGCTGCAATTGATCGAGCAGCACGCAGCCACCCTGCGACAGACCAGCCCCGCGACGCCTTGAATCGTGTCCAAAACGCGGATCAGAGCCTTATTCCGCCCCCCAATCGGCGCTTTGCATCTCTCGCAATCTGGACGCCGTGCGCTCGAATTCGAAACTCCCGGAGCCTTCAAGATAGAGCCTTTCCGGCTCGTCCTCCGCCGAAAGGATGACCCGCGTGCGCGCCTCATAGAGCGCGTCGATCAAGGTGACGAAGCGCTTGGCCTCGTTGAATCCGGACCTATCCAACCGCGGCACATTTTCCACGATCAAGAGCTTCACCGCCCCCGCCAGCGCGAGGTAATCCGCAGGGCCAAGCGGACGCCCGCAAAGGTCCCGGAAGTCGGCCCGCGCCATGCCGGCCCAATAGGCGGGCAGATGCACCTCCCGGCCCTTGACTTCCAGCACCAATTCCTCGCTCTTGCCGCCGGTCAGGTCACGCCACAACTCGTCGATCGCGCGGCGGGCGACGGCATCGGCAGGGGCGAAATAGGTTTTTTCCCCGTCCAGCCGATGCTGCCGGTAATCCGTCAGACTGGCGATTTCATGCACTTCCATCTTGTCGTTCAGAAGGTCGATGAAGGGCAGGAAAAGCTGTCGGTTGAGCCCATCCTTGTAAAGATCCTCCGGCGGGCGGTTCGACGTGGCGACAACGACAACGCCCGCCTCGAACAGCTTTTCGAAGAGGCGACCGACGATCATCGCGTCGGTGATGTCGGTGATCTGCATTTCGTCGAAACAAAGCAGGCGCACATCCTCGACCAGCGCGTCGGCGACGGGTTTCAACGCATCATCGACGCCCGTCTTGCGTGCCGCGTGCATCGCCGAATGGATCTCCTGCATGAAGGCATGGAAATGCACACGCCGCTTGCGCGCGATGCCCGCATGGGCGTGGAAAAGGTCCATGAGCATCGACTTGCCGCGCCCGACACCCCCCCAGAGGTAAAGGCCGCGGATGCCTTCCGGCACCGCCGGCTTGAAGAATTTGCCCAGAAAGCCCGAGGGCTTGGCCGGGCGATCCTCCAGCTTCTCGCGCAAGTCTTCGAGGATCAGCAGGGTTTCGCGCTGCCCCGGATCGGGGCGCAGCAGGCCCTCGGCCACGCGGGTGTCGTAGATGGCTTGCAGATGCTGGGACATGGGCGCTCAGCCCTCGCGCGCCTGCCAGGCCGACAGGATGTAGCGGCTTGTCATCAGGTCCAGATGTGCGCCGCCGCCGTTCTTGAAGAGGGTTATTTCCGCGTCGCTTCGGCGCGACATGGCGCCTCGGTCGATATCGTAGAAATCGGATCGGATATCGCCTTCGGTGATCGTGCCGTCCGCCAGCGGAATCTGGATCTCGCCGATATGGCCGATCGTCGTGGCGCGGCTGTCGACATGGATCGTGGCCCGGCGCAGGGCCGCGTCATCCACTTCACGCATATCGGGACGATAGGCGCCGATCAGGTCCACATGCTGGCCGGGACGCAGCCAGTCACCGTGCAGAAGCGGCTCCTTCGACATGGTGGCGCTGGTGATGATGTCAGCCTCTTTCACCGCGGATTCCAGGTTCGGCGCGGCGGTCGTGTCGGGATGCCCGGCGGCGAAAGCCTCGGCCTTTTCCGGGGTCCGGTTCCAGATCAGGAATCGCGCCTTCGGGAACAGCGCGCCATAGGCCTGCCGCAGGGACTGGCCGACCGTGCCGGCGCCGACGATCAGGATCACCTCGCTGTCCTTGCGGGCAAGCTGCGCGGCACCCAGCAGACTGTCGCCCGCCGTCTTCCACTTGGTGACAAGGTGGAAATCCAGAAGCGCGGCCAGCGAGCCGGCCTCGTCGTCATACAGGTTCACCGCGCCGTTGATCATCGCCAATCCCTTGGCGGGGTTGCCGGGAAAGACATTGGCGGTTTTCACCAGCGACCCGGCCCCGTCGATCCACGCCGCGCGGGACAACAGCGTATCCTTGCCGCGATAGAGAAAGGTATCGCCGATCTCTGCCTTGGGCAGGCGGTGCCCCTCACGAAAGGCATCAAGCAGCGCCAGCCAATCCAGATGCGCCTCGGCGTCCCCTCCGATGATTTCGAATGTCATGGGCGGCTCTCCTCCTCGGTCAGCAGGCCATGCGCGACGAGGCTGCGCGCCCAGCCGCCAGGCTCTTCGAACAAATGCGTGTTCCAGCCGCGTGCCTTGGCCGCCGCGATGTTTTCCGGCCGGTCGTCTGCAAACAAAAGCGATGCGCCGGAAAGACCGGAATCCGTCTCTAACGCGGCGTAAAAGGCAGGGTCTGGCTTGGCGAGCCGATAATGGGCCGAGATATAGCCGCGATCGAACTCGTTCAGGAAATCATATGTCGCGCAGGCGAATTCAAAGGTTTCCGCCCCGAAATTCGACAAGGCAAACACCGGAATGCCCTTCCCGCGCAGCCGCCGCAACAGGGTCACGCTATGGTCGATCGCGGGGCTCGCCATCTCCAGCCAGCGGTCATGCCACAGCAGGATTTCGTCTCTGTACATGGGATTTTCATCGGCGAGCCGATGGACCGACTCTCGAAACGGGGCGCCTTGATCGACCGCGTAGTTCATCCCCTCCAGATCAACCGCCGCGAAGAGATGCCGGCGCCGGTCCTCCCCAAGGAGCCTGTCGTAGACCCTTTCGGGCGCCCACTCGATCAGCACGTTGCCGATGTCGAAAACGACCGCCTCGATGGTCATGCGGTGACACCGTACAGCGCCTCGGCGTGAAATCCGATGTGATCCTCGATGAATGTCGAAACGAAGAAATAGGAATGGTCGTAACCCGGCTGCATCCGCAGCGTAGCGGGCTGGCGACGGGCGGCGATGGCCTCGGCCAGTGCCTCGGTCATCAACAGGTCGGCGAACTGGTCGGCGGTGCCGGTGTCGATCAGGATGGGACCGGGAAAGCCCGCCGCGCGCATCAGCATGGTCGCATCATGCGCTTCCCACAGGGCGGTGTTCTCGCCGAGATAGGCGGTGAACTGCTTGCGGCCCCAATCGCTTTCCATCGGGTTGCAGATCGGTGAAAAGGCAGAGACGCTGGCAAAGCGATCCGGGAAATTCATCGCGATGGTCAGCGCCCCGTGTCCGCCCATGGAATGGCCGGTGATGCCTTGCCGGTCGGGATCGAGCGCGAAACGGTCGAATATCTGGCCGGGCAGATCCTCGGTGATGTAGTCCCACATCTGGAAATGTTCGCCCCAAGGGTCTTGCGTGGCGTTGACGTAGAACCCGGCGCCCTGCCCGAGGTCATAGGCATCGTCATCCGGCACGCCCGGCCCCCGCGGGCTGGTATCGGGAAAGGCCAGCGCGATGCCCTGTTCGGCGGCCCAAAGCTGCGCCCCGGCCTTCACCATCGCGTTTTCATGGGTGCAGGTCAGGCCCGAAAGATACCAAAGCACTGGCACCGGCCCGTCCTCCGCCTCCGCGGGCAGGAAAAGCCCGAATGTCATGTCCGTCCCCGTCGCGCCCGAGGCATGGCGATAGACGCCCTGCGTGCCCCCAAAACAGCGGTTTTCCGAAATCGTTTCCATCGACGCCCTCCGCGTGTTGCCAATGCAAGCCGTAACCCGGCGCGGCCGGTGCGGCAAGCCGTCAGACCAGCGGCGCGACCCATGCGATGACCAGCGAAACGGTCAGGATCGACAAGGTGGTGGACACAAGGATCGCGGCCGAAACGCGCTGCGGGGCGACACCGTAGTGTTGCGCCAGCATGTAGACATTTCCCGCCACCGGCAGCGATGCGGCGGAAATCATCACCGCGGCCTGGAATGGCTCCACCGGAAAGATCACCAGCGCGGCCAGCGCCACGGCGGCCGGGTGGAGCACCAGCTTGCAGAACGACAACCAGCCCGCGACACTCATGCGCTCCGCCGATTTTCCGGCAAGCGAGGCCCCGATGGCGAAAAGCGCGCCGGGCGTGGCAGCAGCGCCGAGGATGGCCAGAAATTCATTCGCCGGGTCAGGGATCGGCAACGCCAGACCGGACACCAGCAGACCGAGCGCGATCGACACGATCATCGGGTTGCGAATCACCCCGGCCCCGACCGTGCGCAGAACCCCTAGCGACATGCGCCCGTCGCGCGAGCCCGTGATCAGGATCGTGATCAGGCTGGAAAACACGATGAGATCAATGGCCAGAACCATCAGCACCGGGCCGGCAGCCTCCGGCCCAAGCAGAACCACCAACATCGGAACACCCAGGAAACCGGTGTTGCCGATGACGGCGCACTGCGCCTCGACCGCCGCTTCCTGCACGCTTATTCCCCGCAGGAACGCGATGGCGGTCGCGATCAGGTAAACCACCCCGCAGGCCCAGAGATAGGCCGTCACGAACCACCAATCGAGGATCTCGGCCAGCGACAGGTTCGCGGCAAAGCGGAACAGCATCGCCGACAGGGCGAAATAGAAGACGAACTTGGTCAAGTAGGCCGTCGCCTCGGGCGTGAAGAACCCGGTCCGCCCGGATTGGTAGCCGAGCCCGATCAGCGCGAAAAACGGCAGCGTCTTGAGAAAGATCTCGATCATGACGGCATCGCTAGGCCAACCCGTGACCCCTGTCCAGCGTCTCCATTTGCTTGAGCAACTAAACCGATCCGTCTATCATGCGGCGTGGGAGGACCCTGATGAACGTCAATGCACCGCTCAAGAAGGGCCGGAAATACGACCAGGTGCTGGCCGGCGCACGAGAGGTGTTTCTGCGCGAAGGCTTCGAAGGGGCCAGCGTCGACCAGATCGCGCGCGATGCGGGTGTGTCGAAGGCCACGCTCTACAGCTATTTCCCCGACAAGCAGGCGCTGTTCATGGCGGTGCTGACGATGGAATGCCAGTTGCAATCGGATCAGGCGATGGGGATCGAGATCCTGCAACGCCCGGTTCCGGAAGCCTTGTACGCGATTGCGCACTCCTTCCTTGAATTCCTGATGTCGGACTTCTCGGTTCAGGTGTTTCGGGTCTGCGTCGCGGAATCGGCCCGTTTTCCGGAGCTTGGCCGCGCCTTCTACGAAAGCGGGCCGAAGCAGGTTCAAGAAGAACTGGCCACCTACCTCGCCAGTGACCGGGCCGGGCGCGAACTGGTGGTGGAGGATCCCTACATGGCGGCCGACCAGTTCCTGCAACTGTGCCGGGCCGACATGCTTCTGCGCAAGATCTTCAGCGTCGAGGATCGCGCGACGCCGGAACAGATCGACCGGGTAGCGCGCGAAACGGTCAAGACCTTCCTCGCGCGCTACGCCCGGCGCTGATCAGTCGATCCGGCGCACCAGAAGCTGGTTGTTCTCGGCCCGCTTGGTTTCCAGCGTCTTCACATCGGCCACGAGGTCCGACAGCTTCTTCTTACCGTAGCTGCGCGTGTCGAAATCGGGGTTCGCGGCGATGATCTGCTGGCCCAGCGTGCCAAGGTTGAACCATTCGCTGTCCTGGTCGATGGAATCCATCGTTCGGTAGATCAGGTCGCGCACCTCGGTCAGCTTGGTTGCGGGCGCGGGCTTGTCCGCGCTTTGCATCTTGTCGGCTTCGCCTTCGAGGTTCTCGATGAAGATGAAGCGCTTGCAGGCCTTTCTGAACGCCTCCGGCGTCTTTTTCTGGCCGATGCCGTAGACCTCCAGCCCCTGTTCCCGGATGCGGCTGGCCAATCGCGTGAAATCGCTATCGGAACTGATCAGGACGAAACCGTCGAACCGGTTCGAATGCAGCAGGTCCATCGCGTCGATCACCAGCGCGATATCACTGGCGTTCTTGCCCACGGTGTTGGCCGGCTGGTGATGCGGCACGAGCCCGTGCTCGGCCTGCACCCGGTTCCAGCCGGCCATCTGCTGCGAGGAAAAATCGCCGTAGATGCGGCGCACGCTCGCTTCGCCGAAGCGGGCGATTTCATCGAAGATGGCCTTGGCGTGCTTGGGGGAGGTGTTGTCTGCATCGACCAGCACGGCCAGAAGCGGTTGTTTTGTCTGGGTCACGAAATATCCTTGTTTCCGCCCGGTCGGCACGGGGGCCGATCTGTCTGTTTACTTTGTTTCGCTTGGCACGGCCCCGTCGCCGGCGAGCTGTTGGTCCCAGATTTCCTCTAACCGCTCAGCAACCAATCCACGGGCGTCGTTGTCGGAATCGCTGTTGAACACGATCAGGAAGGGCGCGGCCAGCCCGGCTTCGATCGGGCAGATGATCAACGCATCCACCACGTCGCCGCGCAGGTCGTAGCCGCCTATGGTCCATTCGCTGCGCCCGGTAAACCCGCTGCCGCCATAGACGGCGCGGTAACTGTCGATGGTCGCCTCGGCCCGGCGCATGCATTCCTCGCGCGTATCGAGAGAACCGAGGTCGCTGACCGTCCAGCCCTCGGCCTGCGCCATGGTGGCCAGAACGCTTAGCCCCAGCCCGGACAGAAAAGCCCTCAGCGTCATGAAATCTCTCCTTCGAATGCTCCCGGCCGCGCCGCGCGGCCGGGTCAAGGATCAGTATACCACGACGGAGCGGATGGATTCACCTGCATGCATCAGGTCGAAGCCCTTGTTGATCTCGTCAAGTGGCATGGTGTGGGTGATCATCGGGTCGATCTCGATCTTGCCCTGCATGTACCAGTCGACGATCTTGGGCACATCCGTCCGGCCCCGCGCGCCGCCAAACGCCGTGCCGCGCCAGACCCGCCCGGTGACAAGCTGGAAGGGACGGGTCGAGATTTCCGCCCCCGCGGGCGCCACGCCGATGATCACGCTTTCGCCCCAGCCCTTGTGCGCGGCCTCCAGCGCGGTGCGCATGACCTGGACATTGCCGGTGGCGTCAAACGTGTAATCGCCGCCGCCGCCGGTCAGGTCCACCAGATGGGCAACCATGTCGCCCTCTACCTCGCTCGGGTTCACGAAATCGGTCATGCCGAAATGCTCGGCCATCTTGCGCTTGTCGGGGTTCAGGTCCACGCCGACGATCTGGTCCGCCCCGGCCAGCCGCAGCCCCTGGATGACGTTGAGCCCGATCCCGCCAAGGCCGAAGACGATCGCCCGCGCGCCGATTTCCACCTTGGCGGTGTTGATCACCGCGCCGATGCCCGTGGTCACGCCGCAACCGATATAGCAGATCTTGTCGAAGGGCGCGTCGGGCCGCACCTTGGCCAGGGCGATCTCCGGCAACACGGTATGGTTGGCGAAGGTCGAACACCCCATGTAATGCAGGATGGGCGTGCCATCGAGCATCGAGAACCGCGTCGTGCCATCCGGCATCAATCCCTTGCCTTGCGTCACGCGGATCGCCTGGCAAAGGTTGGTCTTGCCGCTGAGGCAGTATTCGCATTCCCGGCATTCGGGGGTGTAGAGCGGGATCACGTGGTCGCCGGGCTTGAGGGATTTCACCCCCGGCCCCACCTCCATCACCACGCCGGCGCCCTCATGCCCGAGGATCGCGGGAAAGAGGCCTTCGGGGTCGCCGCCCGATCGGGTAAACTCATCGGTGTGGCAGATTCCGGTGGCCTTGATTTCCACCAGAACCTCGCCCTCCTTCGGGCCATCGAGGTTCACCTCCATGATCTCAAGCGGTTTGCCGGCCTCAAGGGCCACGGCGGCACGGGTACGCATGTCGAAAACCTCCCGGTCAGTATGTCGTTCTGCAGAGCCTGTGCCAAAGCCGCGGAGGATTCAATCGGGCATCCGCCCGTGCAGGACGATTTTGCGACATGCGAATGGCAGCGTCCGTGAGACCTTGCGCCCGCCGCTGATTTTGCCTATATGCACATTCAACAGCGGCGCGTCGGTGGCCTCACCGAAGCCCACCGGGAAAGATCGACGGGCCGCGCGCCCGTTTTTTCATGCCTGGACCGAATGTCAGACCTTATCGCCAAAACCGCCATCGACCGCCGATTGGCAGAGATCGTGACCCCCGTGATCGAGAGCATGGGGTTCGAGCTTGTGCGCTTGCGCCTGATGAGCGGCAAGACAAGGACGCTGCAGATCATGGCCGAGCGTCCCGATGGCCGGATCGAGGTGGACGATTGCGGCGAGATCTCGAACGCGGTGAGCGCCCTTCTCGACGTTGAAGACCCGATCGAGGACAATTACACGCTGGAAGTGTCCAGCCCGGGAATCGACCGGCCGCTGACCCGGCTGAAGGATTTCGACATATGGGAAGGCTACGAGGTGCGGCTTGAGACCGCCGAGTTGATCGATGGGCGCAAGCGCTTCAAGGGCATACTGGCCGGCATCGAGGGCAACGAGGTGCTGATCACCCTGCCCGCCGATGGCGAGGCCGAGGAAATGACCATCGGCCTCGACTTCGACTGGCTGAGCGACGCCAAGCTGATCCTGACCGACGAATTGATCGCCGATATGTTGAAGGCCCGCAAGGATGCCGGACAGATCGACGAGACCCAGTTTGACGACATAGAAACCGAAGAGCCCGGAGAGGCGGAGGACTGACCCATGGCAATCACCAGTGCAAACCAGCTGGAACTGTTGCAAACCGCCGAGGCCGTGGCCCGCGAGAAGATGATCGACCCCGGCCTGGTGGTCGAGGCGATGGAAGACAGCCTCGCCCGTGCCGCGAAGTCGCGCTACGGGTCGGAACTGGACATTCGCGTTCATATCGACCGCAAGACCGGCAAGGCCACCTTCACCCGCGTGCGCACCGTGGTCGAGGAGGTCGAGAACCACTTCACCGAGATGACCGTGGAGGATGCCCGCGCGGTCAAGGCCGACGCCGAGGTGGGCGACGAGATCATCGACGAGGTGCCCCCCGTTGAAATGGGCCGGATCGCCGCGCAATCGGCCAAGCAGGTCATCCTGCAGAAAGTCCGCGAAGCCGAGCGTGACCGCCAATACGAGGAATTCAAGGACCGCGCCGGAACCATCATCAACGGTGTCGTCAAGCGCGAGGAATACGGCAACGTCATCGTCGATATCGGCCGCGGAGAGGCCGTGCTGCGCCGCAATGAAAAGATCGGGCGCGAAAGCTATCGCCCCAACGACCGCATCCGCGTCTATATCAAGGACGTCCGCCGCGAACCGCGCGGGCCGCAGATCTTCCTGTCGCGCACCGCGCCGGAATTCATGGCCGAGCTGTTCAAGATGGAAGTGCCGGAGATCTACGATGGCATCATCGAGATCAAGGCCGTCGCCCGCGACCCCGGCAGCCGTGCCAAGATCGCCGTGATTTCCCATGACAACGCCATCGACCCCGTGGGCGCCTGCGTCGGCATGCGGGGCAGCCGGGTGCAGGCGGTTGTCAACGAGCTTCAGGGCGAAAAGATCGACATCATCCCGTGGAACGAGGATGCGCCGACCTTCCTTGTGAACGCGTTGCAACCGGCCGAGGTCAGCAAGGTCGTGCTTGACGAGGATGCCGGCAAGATCGAGGTGGTGGTGCCGGACGAGCAGCTCAGCCTTGCCATCGGGCGGCGCGGGCAGAACGTGCGGCTGGCCTCGCAGCTGACCAAGCTCGATATCGACATCATGACGGAGGAAGAGGAAAGCGCGCGCCGTCAAGCCGAGTTTGCCGAACGCACGCAGGTCTTCATGGATGCGCTCGACCTTGACGAATTCTTTGCGCAGCTTCTGGTGGCCGAGGGTTTCACCTCGCTGGAGGAAGTCGCCTATGTCGAACAGGATGAACTGCTGGTCATCGACGGCGTCGACGAGGATACCGCGGCCGAGCTTCAGGCGCGCGCCCGCGACCACCTTGAAGAACAGAACAAGCAGGCGCTGGAACGCGCCAAGGCGAAGGGCGTGGAACAAAGCCTGATCGACTTCGAGGGGCTGACGCCGCAAATGCTGGAAGTTCTGGCCGACGACGATGTCAAGACGCTGGAAGATTTCGCCACCTGCGCCGACTGGGAACTCGCCGGCGGCTGGACGACGGTCGATGGCCAACGCGTGAAGGACGAAGGTCTGCTGGAAAAATTCGATGTCAGCCTCGAGGAGGCACAGAACATGGTGATGACCGCACGGCTCCAACTGGGCTGGGTCACGATCGAGGAACTGGAAGCTCAAGCCGCCGCCGAGGCGGAAGCAGCCGAAGCAGCAGAGGAGGCCGGGGCCTGATCCTCAGGTCCCGGAGGTAAGCCCATGACACGGGGCGGTCAGGCCAGAACCCGCGATGAGGCCGAAAGGCGCTGTATCGCCACCGGCGAGTCCCAACCCAAGGCGGGACTTGTCCGCTTTGTCATCGGGCCGGGCGACGTCGTTGTACCCGATATTCTGGAACGGCTTCCCGGTCGCGGTATCTGGGTGGCCGCGGATCGCGACGCGCTAAACCTTGCGATCCGCAAGGGCCTGTTCAGCCGCGGCGCGAAAAAGAAGGTCACAGTCCCCGACGAACTGTTCGAGCAGGTCGAAAGCGGGCTGGTGCGTCGCGTGGTGGAGCTTGTCTCGCTGGCGCGCAAATCCGGCCAGTGCGTGGCCGGCATGGAAAAGGTAAAGGGCTGGCTGGCGGAAGGCCGGGCCAAGGTCTTGTTTCAGGCCTGTGATGGGTCGGGCCGGGAAAAATCGAAACTCTGGACGCCGGAAGGGGGCCGATTTTTCGGCTGTCTGACGTCCGATGAATTGGGTTTGGCATTCGGGCGCCAACGTGTGATACACGGCGCGCTTGCGGCTGGCGGACTCGAACGACGTGTTGTAGAAGAGGCCTCGAAGCTGCGAGGCCTGCGCGGTACATACGGCGAGCATATCGCCGGGAAGGATACGAAAGACGCATGAGCGATCAAGACGGTAAAAAACCCCTCGGACTTTCTGGCGGTGCCCGGTCCGGACGCGTGAACCAAAGTTTTTCACGCGGGCGCACCAAGAGCGTTGTGGTGGAAACCAAGCGAAAGCGCGTCGTGGTGCCCAAGCCCGGATCGTCCTCTTCCGGCGGGTCGGAGGGTGCGCCAAAGCGTCCCTCGGGTATCTCCGATTCCGAGATGGAGCGTCGCCTGAAGGCGCTGCAGGCCGCGAAGGCGCGCGAAGGCGAAGAAGCCGAGCGGCGCGAGCGCGAGGAACGCGAGCGCGAGGAAGAACGCGCGCGCAAGAAGGCCGAGATCGAGGCCAAGGAACGCGAGGAGCGCGAGCGCGAAGAAGCGTTGAAGGCCAAGGCCGAGGAAGACGAGCGTCGCAAGCGCGAGGAACAAGAACGCAAGGCCGCCCCGAAAGAGGCGCCCGCGCCGGATCCCACGCCGGCGCCCGCGAAGGAAGACCGTACCGCGCGCCCGGCGCCAAGCAAGACCGGCGCGCCCACCCCGTCCAAGCGCGACAAGGACCGCGACGACAAGAGCGGGCGCAACAAGGGCGGTGATCGTGATCGCCGGTCCGGCAAGCTGACGGTGAACCAGGCGCTGACCGGCGGCGAAGGCGGGCGACAACGCTCCATGGCCGCGATGAAGCGCAAGCAGGAACGCGCGCGGCAAAAAGCCATGGGCAGCAGCCAGGATCGCGAAAAGGTCGTGCGCGACGTGCAGTTGCCCGAAACCATCGTCGTGTCCGAACTTGCCAACCGCATGGCCGAACGTGTGGCCGACGTGGTCAAGGAGCTCATGAAAATGGGCATGATGGTCACGCAGAACCAATCCATCGATGCCGATACCGCTGAACTGATCATCGAGGAATTTGGCCACCGCGTGGTTCGCGTGTCCGATGCCGACGTGGAGGACGTCATCGACTCGGTCGAGGACAAGCCCGAGGATCTGAAGCCGCGGCCACCGGTCATCACCATCATGGGCCACGTCGACCACGGCAAGACCTCGCTTCTGGATGCGATCCGCAACGCCAAGGTCGTCGCGGGCGAGGCCGGGGGCATCACCCAGCACATCGGCGCCTACCAGGTGACAACGGATAGCGGCGCGGTGCTCAGCTTTCTCGACACGCCCGGCCACGCGGCCTTCACCTCGATGCGCGCCCGTGGCGCGCAGGTGACGGATATCGTCGTGCTGGTCGTCGCCGCCGACGATGCGGTGATGCCGCAGACGGTGGAGGCGATCAATCACGCCAAGGCTGCCGGCGTTCCGATGATCGTCGCGATCAACAAGGTCGACCGGCCCGCGGCGGACCCGACGCGCGTTCGTACCGATCTGCTTCAACACGAAGTGGTGGTCGAAGACATGTCCGGCGACGTGCAGGATGTCGAGGTTTCCGCCATTACCGGGCAGGGCCTTGATGAATTGTTGGAAGCGATCGCGCTTCAGGCCGAGATCCTCGAACTCAAGGCCAACCCGGATCGCGCCGCACAAGGCGCCGTGATCGAGGCGCAGCTTGACGTCGGCCGTGGCCCCGTTGCCACCGTTCTCGTCGAGAAGGGCACCCTGCGCCAAGGCGACATCTTCGTCGTCGGCGAACAATGGGGCAAGGTGCGCGCGCTGATCAACGACAAGGGCGAGCGCGTGAAGGAGGCCGGCCCCTCCGTACCTGTCGAGGTGCTCGGCCTCAATGGCACGCCGGAAGCCGGTGACGTGCTGAACGTGGTCGAAACCGAGGCGCAGGCGCGTGAAATCGCGGAATACCGCGAAAGCGCCGCCAAGGAAAAACGTGCCGCGGCCGGGTCTGCGACAACGCTCGACCAGCTTCTGGCAAAAGCCAAGCAGGACGAGAATGTCGCCGAACTGCCGGTGCTGGTGAAAGCCGACGTTCAAGGCTCTGCCGAGGCGATCGCGCAGGCGCTGGAAAAGGTCGGCAATGATGAGGTTCGGGTGCGCCTGCTGCATAGCGGTGTCGGCGCGATCACCGAGTCCGATATCGGCCTTGCCGAAGCCTCCGGCGCGCCGGTCATCGGGTTCAACGTTCGCGCCAATGCCCCGGCGCGAAACGCCGCTAACCAGAAAGGCGTGGAGATCCGCTACTACTCGGTGATCTACGACCTCGTGGACGATGTGAAGAAAGCAGCCTCTGGCCTTCTTTCGGCCGAGGTGCGCGAGAACTTCATCGGCTATGCCGAGATCAAGGATACGTTCCGCGTCACCGGCGTCGGCAATGTTGCCGGCTGTCTCGTGACCGAGGGTATTGCCCGCCGCTCCGCCGGGGTGCGCCTGCTGCGCGACAACGTTGTTGTGCATGAAGGCACGCTGAAGACGCTCAAGCGTTTCAAGGACGAGGTCAAGGAAGTGCAGTCCGGTCAGGAATGCGGCATGGCCTTCGAGAAATACGACGATATCCGCAAGGGCGATGTCATCGAGATTTTCGAACGCGAGGAAGTGGAACGGTCGCTCGACTGATCCGCACCAACGCACGACAATTTAAAAAGGGCGGCCTGTTTCGGGCCGCCCTTCTTCATGGGTTCAGGATGTGCGCGGGTTTACTCCGACTCATCCTCGTCCATCTCTTCGCCGCCAAACTGGGCGAGGAAGGCATAAAGGTTGATCGCGTCTTCCTCGCTGACACGCTGCGGCGTCATCGTGGAACGACCACGCTCACCGGTGAATTCGGTCAGGAAATCGGTGGCATTGGGCACATAGGCGGCGAAGTTCTCCTCCGTCCAGACCAGCCCTTGTTCCGCGGCGGTCTGCGCGAGCGACGAATAGCGGAAATCCTCGATTGAACCCGAATCACGCCCGGCAATCCCGTAAAGGTTCGGGCCGGTGCGCCCGTTGCGTCCGGCAAGAACCTCGCCGCTGTCGGGGTCGCGCACGACGTGACAGGCGATGCAGGCGCGGAAAGCAGCTTCCCCGGCTTCCGGGTCACCGGACGGGCCGTTGCCGTGGCTCTCGGCGAAGGCCATGGGCGCGGAAAGCAGCGCGGTGGCGAATGTCAGTTTGCGGATCATGCAGTAGCTCCTCGTTGTTGGCTGATTGCACTATAACGATAGTCACACCATTTTGGTCTAGAACGATTTGTCACGGTAAAGAACTTATGATCAAGGGCCTGCTTGTCACCCGTCCCGGCCCTTGTGACGCAGGTCGCGCGGGGTCATATAACGGGCAAGAAAAGGAGATTTCATGGACACGTCCGATTTTCCCGGCTGGCACGGCACCACGATCATCGGCATCCGCAAGGGCGGCGAAGTCGTCGTCGCCGGCGACGGACAGGTCAGCCTTGGACAGACCGTCATCAAGGGCAGCGCCCGCAAGGTCCGCCGGATCGCGCCGGGTGGGCAAGAGGTCGTCGCCGGGTTCGCCGGCTCGACTGCCGATGCCTTCGCCCTGCTGGAACGGCTGGAGGCCAAGCTGGAGGCGACGCCGGGCCAGTTGCAGCGCGCCAGCGTTGAGCTGGCCAAGGACTGGCGCACCGACAAGTACCTGCAGAAGCTCGAGGCGATGCTGATCGTCACCGATGGCAGCGATCTTTACGTCATTACCGGCGCCGGCGACGTGTTGGAACCCGAGGATGACGTCGCGGCGATCGGATCGGGCGGGAATTACGCCCTTGCAGCCGCGCGGGCGCTGATCGACAGCGACATGAGCGCCGAAGCCATCGCCCGCCGCGCCATGGAAATCGCCGCCGATATCTGTGTCTACACCAATGGCAACCTGACGGTTGAACGGATCGGCGCATGAGTGGCGTCACCCGCGACGACATCCGCGCCGCCGTCGGCGCCGGCATGATCACGGAGGCGCAGGCGGCATCGCTTCTGGCACTGTCCGACAACCGGCGGGGACTGCGGCAGCATTTGTCCGGCCTTGACGAACCTTTCGAACTGTTTCGCGGCTTCAACGAGATCTTCATCGTCGTCGGCTTGTCGATCCTCTACATGGGGTGGCTCGGGCTGACCGGGCTCAGCCTGTTCGAGATCACCAATATCGGCTATGTCGCCACGCTGACCTATGCCGCGCTGTCGGCCGGGGCGGTGGCGCTGCTGGCCCGCTATTTCACCCTGAAACGCCGCATGGTCGCACCGTCGATCGCGCTGGCCATCTTCTTCGCCATTTCGTCGGGGCAATTCGGGATGGGGCTTGGCTGGATGCTGCGCACGGACTTGCCCGCAACGCTGACCCTCAGCGCCGGCGTGGCCACTCTCTTGCTTTGCGCCTATTACTGGATATTCCGTGTTCCCTTCGCCATGGCGTTGATCGCTTGCGGCGTTTTCGCAACAAGCTTCGGCCTCGTGACATTGGGCGGAAGCATCCCCACGGATCCGCGGGACCTGTTCCTGCTGACCGCGGAAGGGCCCTTCGCGGTACTGACCATGGTGTTGGGCCTCGTCGGGCTGGTCGTCGCCATGGGGTTCGACATGAGCGATCCGCACCGCCTGACCCGGCGGGCGGCAAGCGGTTTCTGGCTGCACGTGATCGCGGCGCCAGCCATCGTGAACACCGTCGCGCTGACCCTGTTCGATACCGGCACCCTGCCCGCGCAACTGATTCTCATCGCCTTCGTACTGGCCATCGCGCTGTTCGCCATCACCATCGACCGGCGGTCCTTCCTCGTGTCCGGCGTCGGCTATATCGTCGCACTGGCGTTGACGGTCATGGAGGGCGCGGCCTTCCTGTCGATCCTGATGCTCGGTTTCGTGCTCGTCATCCTTGGCGCGCAATGGGAGGTGATCCGCCGCACCATCATGAACACGCTGCCGGGCTTTCCCGGCAAGACCCGCCTGCCCCCATGGGACATGCTGACAGCAGAGGAGCCCGCGCCTTGACCGACCTTACCCCCCGCGAAATCGTCTCCGAACTGGACCGGTTCATCATTGGCCAGAGCGATGCCAAGCGCGCCGTGGCCGTGGCGCTACGCAACCGCTGGCGGCGCAAACAGCTTGGCGACGACCTGCGCGAGGAGGTCTACCCCAAGAACATCCTGATGATCGGTCCGACCGGCGTCGGCAAGACGGAGATCAGCCGACGCCTAGCCAAGCTTGCCCGCGCGCCCTTCATCAAGGTGGAGGCGACGAAGTTCACCGAAGTCGGCTATGTCGGGCGCGACGTGGAGCAGATCATCCGCGATCTGGTGGATTCCGCGCAGACCATGGTGCGCGAACACATGCGCGAAGACGTCAAGGATGCCGCCCACGAGGCCGCGGAAAACCGCGTGATCGAGGCGCTTGCCGGATCCGATGCACGCGACCAGACGCGCGAGATGTTCCGCCGCAAACTGCGCGCCGGCGAGCTTGACGACAAGGTGATCGAACTGGACCTGACCGACAATTCCAACCCGATGGGCGGCATGTTCGAGATTCCCGGCCAGCCCGGCGGAATGGGGGGGATGGGCGGCGGCATGAACCTCGGCGATATCTTCGGCAAGGCCTTCGGGGGGCGCAACGTGAAGCGCAAGCTCACCGTCGCCGCCAGCTACGACGCGCTGATCGAGGAGGAGGCCGACAAGCTGCTGGATTCGGACACCGTGACCAAGGAAGCGATCCGTGCGGTGGAACAGAACGGCATCGTCTTCATCGACGAGATCGACAAGGTTTCCGCCCGGTCGGACGCGCGCGGCGCCGATGTGAGCCGCGAGGGCGTGCAGCGCGACCTGTTGCCGTTGATCGAGGGCACGACCGTTTCCACCAAGCACGGGCCGGTCAAGACCGACCATATCCTGTTCATCGCCTCGGGGGCGTTCCACATCGCCAAACCGTCGGACCTGCTGCCGGAGCTTCAGGGCCGTTTGCCGATACGCGTCAACCTGCGGGCCCTGATGGAGGCGGATTTCGTGCGCATCCTGACCGAGACCGACAATGCCCTGACCCGGCAATACACCGCATTGATGGACACCGAGAAGGTCACTGTGACCTTCACCGAGGACGGCATCGAGGCGCTTGCGGGGATCGCCGCGGAGGTGAACAAGACGGTGGAAAATATCGGTGCCCGGCGCCTGTACACGGTAATGGAACGCGTGTTCGAGGAGTTGAGCTTCACCGCCCCCGATCGTGCGGGCGAGGCAGTGACGGTCGATGCCGCTTTCGTCGAAAAGAACCTTGGCGAGTTGATGCGCTCTGCCGATCTGGGGCGCTACGTGTTATAGGGCGCGAAACGTCCTTTCATGTGATCTGGTCCCGTGCTTCGACTCCTCATCTTCACGCTTGTTCTGCTGGTGTCCGCCTGCGGCACACCGCCGAATATCGTCATGGTCACCCGCAGCACCCCCGCGGCAGGGGACCGGTCGGTCTTTGTTGCGACCAACCGCGCCTTCGAGGGGCAACGGTTCACCGCGACGCGGGAGAGCGGCGTGGAATATGCGCGTTTCGACGTCTCCATTCCGCCGGTCAGGGATGTGGGCGAGGTGACATGGCCCGGCGCAGGGCGTCCCGATCCGGAAACCGATTTCCTCGTGACCGCGGCCGGCATGTATTCCGGCCCGCAGGCGTTCCGGTCGGATATCCTTGCCGCCCTGATGGCACGCCCGGCCGAGGACCGCGAGGTCGTGCTGTTCGTCCACGGCTACAACAACAACTTCGCCTCGGGCCTATTCCGCATCGCGCAGATGGCGCATGATTACGAGGCAAGGGGCCTTGTCGGGCATTTTGCATGGCCAAGCGCCGGGCATCCGCTCGGCTATGTCTTCGATCGGGAAAGCGCCGTCTTCTCGCGCGATGCGCTGGAAACGTTCCTGCGCGATCTGACCGCTGCGGGGGCGGACAGGATCCTTCTGGTGGGGCATTCCCTTGGTGCCTACATCACCATGGAAACGCTGCGCCAGATTCGGCGGTCGGGCGATGACGCGGTCCTGGAGGCGCTTTCCGGCGTCGTGTTGATGTCGCCCGATATCGACATCGAGGTATTCCAAAGCCAGGCGCGCGCGGTCGAACCCCTGCCGCAGCCTTTTGTCGTCGTCACGTCGCGCGGCGACCGGGCACTACGCCTGTCGGCGGGCCTCACCGGGCGGCAGAACCGGCTTGGCAATATCGGGGCGCCCGAGGATGTGGCGGAGTTCAATATCCTGCTGGTCGATATCTCCGCCTTCCGGCCCGGTGTGGGGGATTGGGCCAACCATTCGACCCTTGCCACATCCCCGACGTTGATTCAGCTTCTTGGCAGTTTGCCGGCGCTCGGGCAGCGAGAGGCGGACATCCCGCTTGACCTGTGGTCCGGCACCGTCCTGACGGTGCGCAACGCAACGCAGGTTTTGCTGACGCCTCTCTCGCCGTAACTCCGGGCGCCTGTGGCGACGCCCTACCGTGCGCGGCTGAGATAGACGTAATAGGCGCCGGTTCCGCCGTGGCGGAAATGCGCCTCTCTTACATCCAGAACGACCCGGCCAAGCGGCGGCGTGTGCAGCCAGTTCGGCACCTGGTGTTTCAGAACGCCGCGCCGGATCGGTATCGGGCCAGGGTCGTCGCGGTCCTTGCCCTTTCCGGTAATGACCAGCACCAGCCGCTTGCCGCTGTCATGCGCGTTCATGATGAAGCGGGTCAGCGCCGGGTGCGCCTGTGCCAGCGTCATTCCGTGCAGATCAATCCGCGCCTCGGGCTTCAGCCTGCCCCGAACCATCTTCTTGTGCGTACCGTGATCCATGCGCACCGGCGCATGGGCGAGCCGCTCAGACACCGACGGTGCCAGTTGGCTTCCGGGAGTGCGCGTGGTCGCGGTTTCCCCGATGCGGAAATCAGTCACATCGAAATGCTGCTTGGTCTTTGGCGGCGAATCCTCCGGTTTCGCGGGCGACGATGGCGCCTCTGTCTGGGATTCCGGCCCTTTCGCGTTCACGGTCCGGGTCACGGCGGACCACAGCTTTCGGTCTTCGGCAGACAGCGTTCTGGGCTTGCGTCGGGACATGTCAGACGTCCGACCCCATTTGGTTGGCATGTTCGATCGGCAACAGCACGATCATTCGGCCCGGATCGCGAATACGGCCCGCCGCGCGCCCCGCGATGTCACCGAACCCATGGAAGATATCCGCCCGTTGCACCCCTTGGATGGCCGACCCGGTATCTTGCGCGATCATCAACTGTCGAAGCGGGATCTCGCCCTCTGTCTCGATCCAGACCGGGGCGCCGAGCGGGGTGAACGCGGGATCGACCGCGATCGACCGCATCGGCGTGATCGAGCGATTCATCGCCCCAAGCGGGCCATCATCCGGGTTCCGGGTGCGGATTTCCCGGAAAAAGACGTAAGATGGGTTGTGGTAGAGCAATTCACGCCCTTCGCTGGGGTTGCGATTGACCCAGGCCTGGATGACCTGCGCCGAAACCTGGTGGCGTTCATAGATGCCGCGCCGGATCAATTCCTGCCCAATGGACCGGTACCGGTGTCCATTGCGCCCCGCATAGCCCACGCGGATCACGCTGCCATCGGGCAACCGGATGCGGCCGGAGCCTTGAATTTGCAGAAAGAAAAGCTCGACCGCGTCATCGACCCAAGCGATTTCCAGACCCCGTCCGGCCAGACGCCCCTCCGCCTCGATCTCTCGGCGCGTGTGCCACGGTTCCTCGACATCGGGGGGCATCCGGTAGACGGGATAGCGGAACCGCTCCGTCTCCACGCGGGAGCCTTGCAATTCCGGCTCGAAGTATCCGGTGAAGAGGGCCGGTTGATCGCCGCCGATCAGGACGGGGCGAAAGAAAAGCTCGAAAAATGTTCGTGCCACCGGGCGTTGCTGCGCGACGGCACACAAGCGCAGCCATTCGTCATCCGCCATGTCCGGGCAGGTATTGAGGAAAACCTCGAGCGCGGTCTCGTGGTCATCCTCCGCCCAGCCGTCGAGGTCTTCAAATCGAAGGATCTGGATTTCCGGTTGCGCCATGACGGGGGAAGAAAACAGGCTCGCGGCGGACAATACCAGCGAAAAAAGCCCGCCGCGCATGGTGTCACCCGCCGGTTGCGACCAGAATCCAGTTGGGATCGTCGCTGCCCATCTTGCGGGCGAACGTCCAGTCGTCGCGTTGGCGCTTGATCTCCGACGGATCGCCCTCGATCACCTCGCCATCGGCATTGCGCACAACCGAGGTCAGCTCCCCGACGAAGCGAACGGTGATTTCCGCCTCGCTTTCGTCACGGTCGAAGCGCGCATCCTGCAACACGATTTCGCGCAGGCCGACGAAATTGGCGTCGATGGACAATCCTTGTTCCTCGCGTTGCCGGATCACGTCCTCGAAGGTTTCCATGACATCCGGGGCAAGAAACGGGCGCAGCGCCTCGGCATCGCCGTTCTCGAAGGACATCAGGATCATTTCATACGCCCCGCGCGCGCCCTGCAGGAACTCCGAGACGGAAAACCCCGGTTCGGCCATCTTCATCGCGGCCAGGGCTTTTGCCGCTTCGCTGCCATCCTCGACATGGTCAATAATATCGCGATCCGGGCCGCCCTCGATCACCTCGAAGTCACGACGCGGTTCCGAACGGGGCGACGGCCCCTCAACGGACGAGCCTTCGTAACCGTCCCGCGTGCCCAGAACGCTGCGCAGCTTAAGGATCAGGAAAATCGCGATCCCGGCCAGCACAAGCAGTTGCAACAGGGATGAATTCATCACGGGACCTCTTCATCGGGGGATGGGGTTAAATATTCGGATCGGTGTCACATATGTAGGCATGAGGGGCGGCTAAGTCCATGAGACAACAACCGCGCCGGGCCAAGAAAGGATGCGAAATGTGGCTGTTTTTCCTGTTTGTCGGTGTGCCTCTCGTCGAAATCGCCCTGTTCATTCAGGTTGGCGGGTGGATCGGCCTGTGGCCGACCCTTGGCATCGTCGTGTTGACGGCGGTTCTGGGCACCCTGCTCGTCAGGTCGCAAGGCGCGCAAGCAATGGCCAATTTACGCAACAGTTTCAATGAGTTGAATGATCCAACGGAGCCGCTGGCCCACGGTGCCATGATCCTGTTTTCCGGCGCGCTTCTGCTGACGCCGGGGTTTTTCACCGACGCGCTCGGTTTCGCGCTGCTGACACCGGCCTTTCGCAATCTGGTGCTGCGCGAACTTCGCAAGCGGGTAAAGGTAGAATCCGTCGTTTCGGGTCAAGACCAGTGGAACCATGACCCACGGCATCCGGACGTCACCATCGAGGGGGATTACGAGGTGGAAGAGGAATCGCCGCGAAATGGACCCTCGGGCTGGACTCGCCATTGAGGCGACCCCGAAGCCCTGATAGACCGCTATCAACCCTACAAAACCGGAGAGACCAGACCAATGGCCGAAGAAAACGGGTCGGAGACCCAGGAGACGGCACAAGAGGGTGCCGTCCAGGCGCCCACGCTGCCCAAGATGCAGGTCCTGTCGCAGTTCATCCGCGACATGTCCTTTGAAAATATCGCTGCACAGAAATCGCTGCAGGGCCAGGCGCAGCCCGAGATCCAGGTGCAGGTTGGTGTCGAGGCGCGCAAGCGTCAGGCCGAGAACCAGTATGACGTCGTCGTCAAGATGAAGCTTGACAGCAAGACCAAGGATGATGGTCAGCAGATTTTCCTGATCGAACTGGATTATGCCGGCGTCTTCCAGATCGAGAACGTGGACGAAAAGCAACTGCATCCGTTCCTGCACATCGAATGCCCGCGGATGCTTTTCCCGTTCATACGGCGCATCGTGTCGGACCTGTCGCGTGACGGTGGCTTCCCGCCGCTGAACCTCGACAACATGGATTTCGTGCAGATCTACCGCAATCAGCTGGCCCGCATGGCGGAAAACAAGCCGCGCGCCGACGCCTGATCAGGTAAATTCGGTCCAAAGCGCGCCGTCGCCCAACTCCTCTATGAAGGACGCATGGGCGGCGGCTTCGTCTTGCGTGATCCGCGGCGGCAAGGCCCGGGGGCGCGGACGGGGGCGCCACTCCGCCTCGACGTGCCCGCCAGTGTCGGCGGCGCTGCGTGCCGCCAGCACGAGGCCGGGCTGACGCCCACCGATCATTTCCAGGTAGACTTCGGCCAGGATCTCCGAATCGAGCAAAGCGCCGTGCAAGCTGCGAGAGGTATTGTCGATCCCGAAGCGGCGGCACAACGCGTCAAGCGACGCGGGCGAGCCGGGAAACTTCTTGCGCGCCAGCATCAGGGTGTCAAACGCCCGGTCCCACGGGATCTGCGGCAGGCCAAGCCACCCAAGCTCCGCGTTCAGGAACTTCATGTCAAAGCTGGCATTGTGGATCACCAACTTCGAATCCAGCCCGAGGAAATCGAGGAATTTCTGCCCGACCTCCCGGAAAGGTGGCTTGTCCTTCAGGGTCACCTCGCCGGTGTTGGGGCCACGCGGACCGGATGCAAGCAAATCGGGACCGATGCCATGCACGCCGAACGCCTCGTCCGGCATTGCGCGATCCGGGTTGATGTAGACATGAAACGTCTTTCCCGTTGGCATGTGGTTGTAAAGCTCCAGCGCGCCGATTTCCACGATCCGGTCGCCCGAGTCCGGGTCGAACCCGGTGGTTTCCGTATCGAGCACGATTTCACGCATGATCTGCCTCGCTCAGCTTTCCGATCAGGTTTCGCACCTCGGCCCGGGTCGTGTCCATATCGTAGGTCTCGATCACGAAATCTGCCTTTGCGCGCTTTTCCGCGTCCGGCGTCTGGCGCGCGAGGATTGACCGGAACATTTCCTCGGTCATCGTGTCGCGGGCTACGACGCGGTGGCGTTGTTCCTCTGCGTCGACGCTGACCACCAGCACGCCGTCCATATCCCGGTCCGATCCCGTTTCGAAGAGAAGCGGGATGTCAAGAACGACAAGCGGCGCCTCGGCATGGTCGGCGATGAAGGTGGCGCGATCCTGTGCCACCAGCGGGTGAACGATGGCTTCCAGCTTGGCCAAGGCTGTTTCATCGCGCGCGATCCAGTCTTTCAGGGCGTCGCGATCCACCGCACCGGTGCTGACGGCCTTGGGGCAGCAGTCTCCGATCAGGTCAACCGCAGCACCTCCTTGCGCGTAAAGCCGGTGGACGGCCGCGTCCGCATCCCAGACGGGCACACCTTCCTCCCGAAACATTCGCGCGGTCGTGGATTTCCCCATCCCGATGGAGCCCGTCATGCCCAGGATGTAGCTCATTCGTCCAGCACCGCGGCGCGCAACGCGTCATCCACCGCTGGCTTGGTGCCGAACCAGCGTTCGAAGCCCGGAACCGCCTGATGCAGCAGCATCCCCAAGCCATCCACCGTGTGACACCCTTTTGCCGTGGCCGCCTGCAACAGCGCGGTTCGTAGCGGCGAATAGACGATATCGTTGACGATGGTTTGCGCAGTCAGCCGGTCTAGGTCGATATGAAGCGGTTGTTTCCCGGTCATCCCCAGCGATGTGGTGTTCACCAGAAGCGCAACGTCTTCCAGAACATCCGGGATCTGCGTCCAATCCAGAACCTGCACCTTGGCGCCAAAATGATCGCGCAGCGCCTCGGCCCGGGCGCGGGTACGGTTGACCAGAACGACCTCCGGGCAGCCATCCTGTAGAAGCGCAGAAACAACGGCCCGCGCCGCGCCCCCCGCGCCAAGGACAAGCGCCGGCCCCTCGGAGGCAGACCAACCGGGGGTGTATTGGCGGATATTCTCGATGAAACCGGCGCCGTCGGTGTTGTCGGCCTGAAGCATCCCCTTCGCGGTGTAGGTCAGTGTATTTGCGGCGCCGATCAAGGCCGCGCGATCCGTCACCGAATCAGCGATCTGCAACACCGCTTCCTTGTGCGGGATCGTCACGTTGATGCCCTTGAAGCCAAGTTCCGGCAGAATCCGCAACGTTTCATGCAGCCGGTCGCGGGACACGTGAAGCGGGACATAATGCCCTTCGATCCCGTAGCGACGCAGCCAGTGCCCGTGCAGGCGCGGCGACCGGCTATGCGCGACGGGGTCGCCGATCACGCCGGCAAGCAAGAGCTTTTCGGTCATCCGTCGATCACTCCCTTCTGCGCAAGGAACCCAAGAAGGTCCAGAAGCGGCAGCCCCAGCACCGTAAAGTAGTCGCCTTCTACCCGGCTGAAAAGGCGTATGCCTTCCTCTTCGAGCTTGTAGCCCCCCACGCTGTCGCCGATGCCGGGCCAGTTGCGGTCGAGATAGGCGTTGAGAAACCCGTCGCTGACATCGCGCATTGTCAGGCGCACCTGCCCGACATGGCGCCAGACGGGTTCCGCATCCTCGTAAACGACGACGGCAGACAGCAACCTGTGCTGCTGCCCGCGCAAGGCGCGAAGCTGCTCCGACGCGGCGTCCCGGCTGACCGGTTTGGACAGGATACCGCCCTGAAACTCCAGCACCTGATCCGTTCCGATGACCACAGCGCCGGGGTGCTTTTCCGCCACCTTCCGCGCCTTGAACTCCGCGAGGGCATCGGCGATGTCGCGCGGCGTCGCGTTCTCGGCGGCAAGCGCGGCCTTGATCGCGGCCTCATCAATACGCGCAGGCTGGGCACGGAAGCTTAGCCCGGCGTTGGTCAGAAGCTTTTTGCGCACATGAGAGCCGGAGGCGAGGATGATCTCGGGCATGGGATAACCTTCTGGACAAAGCCGGGATGACCCCGGGACAGCGTTTGCATAACCGGGATGCTTTGCCCTGACCACGCGGATCGCGGCTTTCATCCCATCATTGGTAAAGTGGTTTTCCCCGGGGACAGGTTTTCAACACGGATCCCGGGAAAAGCAACACCATTCGCTTTTCATCCACTGGTTGTCCTCGATCTTTCCACATCGTGGTCTTTGGTTAACTACTTGTTTACCAACGTTATTCATCTCTTTTTCCCATCAGCGCCCGGCCGCTGCGGGGACTGTCTCTCATGTGGAAAAATGCGGGGACATACTGCGCACAAGCGCATTATCCTTGTTATCCACGCTACAACAACAACATCATCTTTTCTTTTAAATATATTTATTTAAGGAGAGGGGGGAAGAACGGGGGCCCTGAATGATCGCTGATTTCCTGTCTATCGCCTATCCTTGGACCAAAAGCCTGCATGTCATGTCAGTCCTGGCGTGGATGGCCGGGCTGTTCTACCTGCCGCGCCTTTTCGTGTATCACGCGGAACAGGTTGGGCAGGGCAATGACACGGATCACCTGTTCCAGACGATGGAGTACAAGTTGCTTCGGGTGATCATGAACCCGGCGATGATTGCGACGTGGATCTTCGGGCTCGCGCTCGTCTTTACCCCGGGGATCGTGTACTGGGGCGATGTCTGGCCGTGGACCAAGGCAGCAGCGGTGATCGGAATGACGTGGTTCCACCACTGGCTTGGATTGCGGCGCAAGGATTTCGTGACCGGCACGAACAGGCGCACCGGGCGGACCTACCGGATGATGAACGAACTGCCGACGCTGCTGATGGTGGTTATCGTGATCTCCGTGATTGTGCGGCCGTTTTCCTGAACGCGGTTGACTTGCGGCGCGTCTTTCCTTAGGTCGCTGCGTAACGGGGCCGTCCGGCCCTGCCGTTTCCCATTTCAGAACGACACGCGGCCAGCCCTTACGGTGCCATGGCTCGCCACGGGACAGTTTCCTCATGACAACCGAAAAATTGAACCTGGCCGATCTCAAGGCCAAATCGCCCAAAGACCTTCTGTCGATGGCCGAAGAGCTGGACATCGAAAACGCCTCGACCATGCGCAAGGGCGAGATGATGTTCCAGATCCTGCGCGAACGGGCGGATGACGGCTGGGAGATTTCCGGAGACGGCGTGCTGGAGGTCTTGCAGGACGGGTTCGGCTTCATGCGCTCGCCCGAGGCGAACTACCTGCCGGGCCCGGACGACATCTACGTGTCTCCGGAGATGATCCGCCAATACAGCCTGCGAACGGGCGACTCGATCGAGGGGGTCATCAACGCCCCACGAGAGAACGAGCGTTACTTCGGGCTGGTCAGCGTGACCAAGATCAACTTCGAAGACCCGGAACGCGCGCGCCACAAGGTGAATTTCGACAACCTGACGCCGCTTTACCCGGATGAACGGTTGCGCATGGAACTCGACGATCCGACCACGAAGGACCGCTCGGCCCGGATCATCGACCTTGTTGCGCCGATCGGCAAGGGCCAACGGTCACTGATCGTTGCACCGCCACGCACCGGCAAGACGGTGATCCTGCAAAACATCGCGGCGAGTATCGAGAAAAACCACCCGGAATGTTACCTGATCGTCCTGCTGATCGACGAACGCCCGGAAGAGGTGACCGACATGCAGCGGTCCGTGAAGGGTGAGGTGATATCCTCGACCTTCGACGAACCGGCGACGCGGCACGTCGCGGTATCGGAAATGGTCATCGAGAAGGCCAAGCGTCTTGTCGAACACAAGCGCGACGTTGTGATCCTGCTCGATTCCATCACGCGCCTCGGCCGGGCCTACAACACCACGGTGCCGAGTTCCGGCAAGGTGCTGACCGGTGGCGTGGACGCCAATGCCCTGCAGCGCCCGAAACGGTTCTTCGGCGCGGCACGCAACATCGAGGAAGGCGGGTCGCTGACCATTATAGCCACGGCGTTGATCGATACCGGCAGCCGCATGGACGAAGTGATCTTCGAGGAATTCAAGGGCACCGGCAACAGCGAGATCGTCCTTGACCGAAAGATTGCCGACAAGCGTGTCTTCCCGGCGATGGACATCCTGAAATCCGGCACAAGGAAAGAGGATCTTCTGGTTGATCCCAAGGATCTTCAAAAGACCTTCTTGCTGCGGCGCATCCTCAACCCGATGGGCACAACCGATGCCATCGAGTTCCTGATATCCAAGCTCAAGCAAACCAAGTCGAACGCCGAGTTCTTCGATTCGATGAACAGCTGACCCCGCGGAGGGGGCCATGGACACGATATTCGCATTGGCGACGGCGCCCGGGAAAGCCGGCGTCGCCGTGATCCGTATTTCGGGTCCGGAAGCCTTTGCCGTGGGACGCGGGCTTGCCGGCAAACTTCCGAATGTTGGCGAGGCGCGCATGCGACGACTGTCAAATGCGGAAGGCGCACACCTTGATGACGCGCTTGTCCTGGCGTTCAAGGCGCCACACAGCTTCACCGGTGAGGATGTCGTGGAGCTTCAAACCCACGGCAGTCCGGCGACAATCAAGGCGGTTCTCGCCGCGATATCCGAAACTGGCATGGCGCGCATGGCCGAGCCCGGGGAGTTCACCCGCCGCGCGTTGGAAAACGACCGGATGGACCTTGCGCAGGTAGAAGGCTTGGCCGACCTGATCGACGCGGAAACCGAGCTGCAACGCCTGCAGGCGCTGCGGGTTCTGTCCGGCGGGCTGGGGCAATTGGTGGAGCAATGGCGCGAAAATCTGCTGCGCGCGGCGGCGCTGCTGGAAGTAACGATCGACTTCGCGGACGAGGAGGTGCCGGTCGATGTTGCGCCGGACGTGATTTCTTTGCTGGAACCCATCATGGATGACCTGCGCCGCGAAATCGCCGGGGTCAACGTGGCAGAGCGCATCCGCGACGGGTTTGAGGTGGCCATTCTCGGGGCGCCCAATGTCGGGAAATCGACGTTATTGAACGCGCTTGCCGGGCGCGAGGCGGCGATCACGTCGGATATCGCGGGCACGACTCGTGACGTGATCGAGGTGCGCATGGATCTCAACGGCTTGCCGGTCACGGTGCTTGATACCGCTGGGCTGCGCGAATCGGAGGATGCGGTGGAACGCATCGGTGTCGATCGCGCACGGTCACGGGCGGACGCGGCCGATCTGCGGGTATTCCTGAAATCCTTGCCAGGGGAGAAGCCGAACATTACCCTCTCCGATGAGGATATCGTGCTGCTTGGAAAGGCGGACCTTCATGGCCAAGAGGGTGTTTCCGGGGTAACCGGGCAGGGTGTTTCCGGGCTTGTGCATCGTATCACCGAGACGCTTTCGACCCGCGCGGCGCGTCAGTCGACGGCGACGCATGCCCGCCATGCCGAGGCGATGCGGGATGCAGTCAAGGCTTTGGAAAGCGGGCTGAATGAGGTACAAGCCGGGGCGGACCGGACGGAACTGGCCGCGGAACACCTGCGCATGGCGATCCGTCGCCTCGATTCGCTGATCGGGCGGATTGACGTGGAAATGGTGCTTGGCGAAATCTTCTCTCGTTTCTGCCTCGGCAAATAGGAGTGTTTCACGTGAAACATCTGGACTTCGATGTTGTGGTGATCGGCGGCGGGCATGCCGGGTCCGACGCCGCGCATGCGGCGGCGCGGTGCGGTGTGCGGGTTGCTCTTCTGACGCTACGGGCCGACGGCATCGGCGTCATGTCGTGCAACCCGGCGATTGGCGGCTTGGGCAAGGGCCACCTTGTGCGCGAAATCGACGCGCTGGGCGGGGCGATGGGGCAGGTCGCGGATGCATCCGGGATCCAGTTTCGGCTTCTGAACCGTCGCAAGGGGCCGGCGGTGCAGGGGCCACGCACGCAATCGGACCGAAAGCTATACCGTCTGGCGATGCAGGGCACATTGCGGGCCTTGCCCAACCTGACCATCATCGAGGGCGAGGCAGCCGATTTCACGATGGAGGGTTCGCAGCTGACTGGTGTTCGGCTGGCGGACGGGTCGCAGCTTCGGGCCGGCGCCGTTGTGCTGACCACCGGCACCTTCCTGCGCGGCGTCATCCACATTGGTGACGTGCAACGCCCCGGCGGGCGCATGGGGGACAAGCCCTCCATGAAGCTTGCGGAACGGATCGATCAGTTCGGCCTGCCGCTCGGCCGGTTGAAGACGGGCACGCCCCCGCGGCTGAACGGCAAGACGATCAACTGGGACATCCTTGAATCGCAACCGGCGGATGATGACCCGGTGATGTTCTCGTTCCTGTCCAAGGGACCGCAGGTGCAGCAGGTCGATTGCGGGATCACGCATACCAATGCGCGAACGCACCAGATCATCCGCGACAACCTTGACCGGTCCGCGATGTATGGCGGCCATATCGAGGGCGTGGGGCCACGCTACTGCCCGTCGATCGAGGACAAGGTCGTGCGCTTTGCCGACAAGGACTCGCACCAGATATTCCTTGAACCCGAAGGGCTGGACGATGACACGGTTTATCCCAACGGCATTTCCACCTCCCTGCCGGAGGCGGTTCAGCACGACTACGTCCAGTCCATTCGCGGGCTGGAACGTGCAGAGATCCTGCAACCCGGCTACGCGATAGAATACGATTACGTCGATCCCCGCGCGCTGAGCCCGATCCTGGAAGTCAAGGGGGTGCCGGGCCTGTTCCTTGCCGGGCAGATCAACGGGACCACTGGATATGAAGAAGCGGCCGCGCAGGGTTTGGTTGCCGGACTGAACGCGGCGCGGAAGGTGCTGGAAAAAGAACCCGTCAGTTTCAGCCGCGGCGAGTCTTATATCGGCGTGATGATCGACGATCTGGTGACACGGGGTGTGGCCGAACCCTACCGCATGTTCACCTCTCGCGCGGAGTTTCGCCTGACGCTCCGCGCTGACAATGCCGACCAACGGCTGACACCCCGTGCGATGGAACTGGGTATCGTGAGCGAGGATCGGGTTGCGGTCTTCGAGGACAAGATGGAGCGCCTCTCCAACGGCTACGACGCCATGCGCTCCGTTGACCTGACCCCGACAGAGGCGCGGCGGCATGGGCTCAACGTCAACCAGGACGGGCAGCGGCGCAGGGCGCTCGATTTGCTGTCCTTCCCCGATATCTCCATGGATGATCTCGCCTTAATCTGGCCGCAGGTCGATGCGCTGGACCAAGAGACGAAGCATCAGCTGAGTCGCGAGGCTCTCTACGCGAGTTATATCGAGCGTCAGAAAAGCGATGTTGCCGCGCTGAAACGGGACGAGGCGCAGGCAATTCCCACCCAATTTAGGTATGACGGGATCGACGGGCTGTCGAACGAATTGCGCGGCAAGCTGAGCATGATCCGACCCGAGACGCTCGGGCAGGCCGGTCGGATCGAGGGCATGACCCCCGCCGCGCTTACCCTTCTGTTGACCAAGATACGTCAGCACGAACGGAAGCGCGCATGACGGAGGAGGAGGCCCGCGCGCGACTGAAAGCCGATGTTTCACGTGAAACATTTGGGCGGCTGGAAACCTATGCACGTGGCCTCGAGAAATGGCAGAGAACGATCAACCTCGTCTCGCCCGCGACGCTTCCGCAGCTTTGGGCACGCCACTTCCTCGACTCCGCCCAAGTTTTCGATGTGAGCGAGGCGCGGGATGGGCTGTGGCTGGATATCGGGTCGGGTGGGGGGTTCCCGGGGTTGGTGTGCGCTGCAATTGCGGCGGAAAAAGCTCCCGGCTTGCGGTTTACCTTCATCGAAAGCGACCTGCGCAAGGGAAGTTTCCTGCGGACGGTTGCCGCCGAGATGGGGCTGAGGGTGGGGGTTCTGACACGGCGGATCGAGGAAACACCGCCGCAGAATGCAACCGTGATCTCGGCCCGCGCGCTGGCCTCGCTTCCCAAGTTGCTCGGCTTTGCGGAACGGCACCTGGCGCCGGGCGGCACCGCACTGTTCCTAAAAGGGGCAACACATGCTGCGGAAATGGAAGAAGCGCTTGAGACCTGGCGCATGACAGTGGATCCTGTTGCCAGCAAGACGGCCGAGGATGCCGTGATTCTGAAAATCGGAGATGTAAGACGTGCTTGACCCTCGCCGACCGCGCTGCATTGCGATTGCGAACCAGAAAGGCGGTGTGGGAAAGACCACCACCGCGATCAATCTTGGCGCGGCCCTCGCAGCAGAAGGGCAACAGGTTCTGGTGATCGATCTGGACCCGCAGGGCAATGCCTCCACCGGCCTCGGGATCGACGTCGAACAGCGCAACTTCACGACCTATGACATGCTGATCGAGGGCATGCCGTTGCGCGAGATTGTCCTGCCCACGAATATCACCAATCTCTCGATCGCACCCGCGACTACCGATCTCAGCTCTGCCGACGTGCAGCTGGTGAACAATGAAAACAGGGTATTCTTGCTGAAAGATGCGCTGGATGTCGCGACTCTTGCCGGGTTCGACATCGTCCTGATGGATTGCCCGCCCTCTCTTAATCTCTTGACGGTAAACGCGATGGTCGCGGCGGATTCTGTCCTCGTGCCGCTGCAATCGGAGTTCTTCGCGCTGGAAGGGTTGTCGCAACTCATGCTGACCATTCGCGAGGTTCGGCAATCGGCCAATCCCGCGTTGCGGATAGAGGGCGTGGTTCTGACCATGTTCGACATGCGAAACAACCTGTGCCGCCAGGTGGAGGATGATGCCCGCGAAAACCTTGGCGAACTGGTCTACAAGACACGCATTCCGCGGAACGTCCGGTTGAGCGAGGCGCCATCCTACGCCATGCCCGTCCTGCAATACGATCCGACGTCGCGCGGCAGCGAGGCCTATCGCGATCTTGCGAAAGAGGTCCTGAAGCGGCAGTTACAAGAGGCCTGAGAAGAAGGATAACAAGGATGGCAAGCACCAAGAGCAGGGGGTTGGGCCGTGGGTTGTCGGCGCTGATGGCCGACGTGGCGGAGCCCGAGGTGGAACAGGCGCAGGACGATGATCGCCCCAGAAGCGCCGACATGACGGTTCCGATCGAATCGGTTCGGCCAAACCCGGATCAGCCGCGGCGCGCTTTTACGCAGGAGGCTTTGCAGGAACTTTCCGACTCGATCGCCGAGAAGGGGATCATCCAGCCGCTGATCGTACGGCCGGACCCGGAGCAATCGGGGTTGTTCCAGATCGTTGCCGGTGAACGCCGCTGGCGCGCCGCGCAGATGGCGCAGCTTCATGAAGTGCCGGTTCTGGTACGCGACTTCGATGATACCGAAGTTCTGGAAGTCGCGATCATTGAAAACATCCAGCGTGCCGATCTGAACGCGGTTGAAGAGGCGATGGGCTACCGGCAGTTGATGGACCGGTTCAACCATACGCAGGACCGGTTGGCCGAAGCGCTTGGCAAGAGTCGCTCTCACATTGCGAATCTGTTGCGTTTGTTGACCTTGCCGGAGGAAGTTCAGAACTTCCTGCGCGACGGAAAGCTTTCGGCAGGACACGCGCGGGCGTTGGTTGGGCGCGAAGACGCGGCTGATATCGCGCGCAATGCGATCCGAAAGGGCCTGTCCGTGCGTGATGTTGAAAAGCTGACTCGCAAGAAGACGGGTGGCAACGAAACGGGCGGCAACAACCGGAGGCCGGGCGCAGGTGGCAAGACCCCGGACACCAAGGAGTTGGAAACAGATCTGACCAACAGTATCGGCTTTCCCGTTTCAATTGATTTTGATGAATCAACCGGTCGCGGAACGCTGGTGATAACATATGATGACTTGGCGCAGCTTGACGACGTCATCCGCCTGCTGAATCGAAACGCCTAGGTCAGCAACTCCCGCAAGATCGCGTTCAGAACGGGCCGGCCGGCCTTGGTCGCCCTTATGGTGTCGTCGGACTGCTCCAAAAGCCCGAGATCCATAAGGGTCTCTAGCCGTTCGCTTGGCAGCGCCTCTCCACGCAGCGCGCGGAACCGTGAAAGGGAACTTCCTTCGACCAGTCTCAGGCTCAACATCAAGTATTCGGTGGCCTGGTCTTCGGCGCTGATGGGCTCGCGAATTCGCTCGCCTTGGCCTTCGGTTTCCACTTGCCGTAGCCATGTCGTCGGCTGCATCGCGGTTTCCGTGGCGCAGCGTTGACCGTTCAGCGTCAGCCGACCATGCGCGCCGGGGCCGATGCCGATGTAGTCGCCGTAGCGCCAGTAGATCAGGTTGTGCCGGCTTTCGGCCATGTCCCGCGCGTGGTTCGAGGTTTCGTAGGCCGGCATGCCGGCCGCCTCTGCAAGGTCTTGCGTGATGTCGTACATCTCCGCGGCGCTGTCATCGGCAGGCAATCCCGGGAGGCGGCCAATGGCATGTCGATCCCCGAAGGCGGTGCCGTCCTCAACTGTCAATTGATAAAGCGATAGATGGTCGATCGCCATGGTCAGCGCCTGTTGCAGTTCCTTCCGCCAATCTTCTGGTGTCTGGTGCTGACGAGCATAGATCAGGTCAAAGCTGACCCGCTCAAATAGATTGCGAGCAATATCATAAGCATCGCGGCCTTCCTTCACGCTATGCATTCGCCCGAGGCGTTTCAGGTCCACATCGTTAAGCGCTTGAATCCCCATGGAAACCCGGTTCACGCCGGCGTCACGGAACCCGGCGAAACGCGATGCCTCGACGGAGGTCGGATTCGCCTCCAGCGTCACCTCGAAGCTGTTGGAAACGCGCCATGTTGCGCGAACTTCCTCAAGCATTGCATGAACAAGATCGGGGTCCATGAGCGAGGGGGTGCCGCCCCCGAAGAACACTGTATTTAGCGTCCTTCCTTTCGTGATGACACCATATCTTTTGATCTCCGACAGGAAGGCCGCTTTCCAACGGGCCTGATCGACATGCGACGCGACATGGCTGTTGAAGTCGCAATAGGGGCATTTCGCAAGGCAGAACGGCCAGTGCAGGTAAAGCCCGAAGCCGCCGTTCTGCCAATCCTCAGCGTCCAAGCGCGGCCACCAGTTTCCGGAAGGCGTCAGCGCGGTGACTGATCCGGTTCTTCTCCCACCGGTCCATTTCGCCGAAGGTCAGGTCGTGGCCTTTGGGCTGAAAGATCGGGTCGTAACCATGGCCCTGATCGCCCCGCATGGGCCAGACGATCTTTCCTTCCATCACGCCGGGAAACACCTCGTCATGGCCATCGGGCCAGGCCAGAACCAGCGTGCAGCAGAAACAGGCCGTGCGCGGGAAGGGGGCGTCGATCTTTTCCAGTGCCTCGTGGGCGCGGGTCATCGCCATAACGAAATCGCGTCCATTGGGCGTCTCGGCCCAATCGGCCGTGTAGACGCCCGGCTGACCATCAAGCGCGTCGATGGCGATGCCCGAATCATCGGCCAAGGCGGTCATTCCTGTGGCCTTCGCCGCCGCATGCGCCTTGATGCGCGCATTCTCGACGAAGGTTGTCCCGGTTTCTTCTGGTTCAGGCAGCCCGTGATCCCTGGCCGAGGTCACCGCGATACCCAACGGCTCCAGCAGATGCCCTATTTCCTCCAGCTTGCCTTGGTTGTGGGTTGCGACAAGCAGGGTATTGCCGGTGAACTTGCGCATCAGGCCGTCGCGTCCTTTTGGGCGGCGACAAGCTCCGCCACGCCCTTTTCGGCAAGGTCCATCAACTCGTTGAACTGGTCACGGCTGAACGTGGACCCCTCGGCGCTGGCCTGAAGCTCGATCAATTGGCCGGCGCCCGTCACGACGAAATTGCCATCGGTCCCGGCTTCCGAATCCTCGGCATAGTCGAGATCCAGAACCGGCTGCCCGGCATAAATCCCGCACGAAACGGCCGCCACGTGATCCATGATGGGGTCGGAAATCACGTCACCGGCTTTCAGGAGCTTGTTCACGGCAAGACGCAGCGCGACCCAGCCACCCGTGATCGCGGCGCAGCGGGTGCCGCCATCGGCCTGTATCACATCGCAATCGACGGTGATCTGCCGCTCGCCAAGCGCGACACGGTCGATTCCCGCCCGCAGGGATCGCCCGATCAGGCGTTGGATCTCCACCGTGCGGCCCGACTGCTTGCCGGCGGTCGCCTCGCGCCGCATCCTCGTGTTGGTTGCGCGCGGCAGCATTCCGTATTCGCCGGTCACCCAACCAAGCCCGGTATTCCGCAGGAAGGGCGGCACACGCGGCTCCACCGAGGCGGTGCACAACACGTGCGTGTCGCCGATCTTTATCAGGCACGACCCCTCGGCATGGCGCGTCACGCCGGTTTCAATTGAAATCGGACGCATCTGGTCTAGGCTTCTGCCGGAAGGGCGCATATCTTTCTCCTGCTTCATATATCGTGCTCGGGATAGTCTGTTGGGGCGGCGACGCGCAACCCCGATTGACCTCTCCTGCGGCACGGCCTCTACTTGATGACACGTCAAGTCGAGGATCTGGACAGAACCGGGAATCATGACCGATACAGCAAGTATCTTGGCAGAAATGAACGAACGCTCCCGCGAGGTCTTTCGCCGGGTCGTCGAAGGCTATCTGGAAACTGGCGCGCCCATGGGGTCGCGGTCGCTGACCCGGACCTTGTCGGAAAAGGTCTCCGCCGCAACGATCCGCAACGTGATGCAGGATCTGGAATTTCTGGGCCTTCTCAACAGCCCGCATGTTTCCGCAGGGCGGGTTCCAACCGAGCTGGGCCTGCGGATGTTCGTGGACGGGCTGCTGGAAGTGGGTGACCTGAACAGCACTGACCGTGAAAAGCTGGAGGCCACGGTCGGCGGCAACCAGGGCGACGTGTCGCAGAAGCTGGATCTGCTCGGCTCGGCGCTGTCGGGCGTGACGCAGGGCGCGAGCCTTGTTCTGGCGCCCAAGCACGAGGCGCCGATCCGGCACGTGGAATTCGTGTCGCTGTCGTCCAACAAGGCGCTGGTGGTATTGGTCTTTGCCGATGGCCATGTCGAAAACCGCATTTTCACGCCGCCGCCGGGCCAGACGCCCAGTTCGATGCGCGAAGCGGCGAATTTTCTTAACGCCTTGGCTGAGGGCAAGACGGTCGCGGAACTGCGCGGCCTGATGGAAACAGAGGTGCAGGAACGCCGGCAGGAGATTGATCAACTGGCGCGCGAGCTTATCGAGAACGGCGCCGCGATCTGGGAAAACGAAGGCGATCGGACCGAACGGCTGATCGTGCGGGGTCGGTCGCAACTGCTCGAGTCGGGCGGCGAAACGGAGGAGATGGAGCGCATTCGCAGCCTCTTCGACGATCTCGAACGAAAGCGCGACATCACGGAGTTCCTCGAACTGACCGAACAGGGCGACGGGGTGAGGATTTTTATCGGGTCGGAGAACAAACTTTTCTCACTTTCGGGTTCCTCTCTGGTCGTTTCTCCATATATGAACGCTGATCGAAAGATCATCGGCGCGGTCGGTGTGATCGGGCCCACGCGGCTCAATTACGGCCGGATCGTTCCGATAGTGGATTACACGGCACAGCTGGTCGGAAAGCTGATTTCGGACCAGTCATAAGAGGTTCTAGATGGCAGACCGCAAGGAAGACCCGTTCCTGGACGACCCCGAAGCGTTGAACGCGGAACTCGACGAGACGTTGGAAGCAGAGGAAAGCGCGGAATATTCCGCGGAGGAACTGGAACTGGACGCGCTGCGCGCCGAACGCGACGAGTTGAAAGACAGGCTTCTGCGGACGCTGGCGGAAACGGAAAACGTGCGCAAGCGGGCGGAGCGCGACCGTCGTGAGGCCGAACATTACGGCGGCACCAGGCTGGCGCGCGACCTGTTGCCGGTTTACGACAATCTGCAGCGGGCGTTGGAGGCCGCCAACAAGGAAGAGAACGAGGTTGCCAGCGCGGTGATCGAGGGTGTTGAGCTAACGCTTCGCGAATTGCTCAATGTCTTCTCCAAGCACGGCATGACACCGATCGCTCCGGAGAACGGGGATGCCTTCAATCCCAATGAGCACGAGGCCATGTTCGAAGCGGCAGTGCCCGGCACCAAGGCAGGCGAGATCATCCAGGTCATGGCTGTCGGTTTCCTGCTTCACGACAGGTTACTGCGCCCGGCGCAGGTCGGCGTGTCTTCGACCCCGGCGTCGTGACCGCGAAAACGGTGCGGCAGCGGGGGCCAGCCCCCGCACCCCCGGGGTATTTCGGCCAAGAAGAAGGGGCGCGGACAATTTTACATGAATTCTTCGCGTCTCAGAGATCGTCCAGCGATTTCAGTTCGTAGATCAGGTCCAGCGCTTCGCGCGGGGTCAACATGTCGGGGTGAATGTCTTTCAGACGACCCGACAGGGGCGAGGGTTTCGCGGCTTGCGGCGCAGAGGCGGGCGTGGCGGAGAAAAGCGGCAGGTCGTCGATCAGGGCCTTCTGACGCTCGGTGCCTTCACGCTCCCCCTTTTCAAGCGCGTCCAGCACGTCGTGCGCGCGGCTGACGACCGACATGGGCAGCCCGGCAAGTTTGGCAACCTGAACGCCGTAGCTTCGGTCCGCGGCACCGGGGCGCACCTCGTGCAGGAAGATCACCTCGCCCTCCCATTCGCGCACGGCCATGGTGGCATTCGTGACGCTGGCCATCCGTTCGGCAAGGCTTGTCATCTCATGGTAATGCGTAGCGAATATCGCGCGGCAGCGGTTCACGTCGTGCAGGTGTTCCAGCGTGGCCCAAGCGATGGACAGCCCGTCATAGGTCGCCGTTCCGCGCCCGATTTCATCGAGGATGACCAGCGCACGCTCATCGGCCTGGTTGAGGATCGCGGCGGTTTCCACCATTTCCACCATGAAGGTGGAACGCCCGCGCGCCAGGTCGTCGGATGCGCCGACGCGGCTGAACACTTGGCTGACAAGGCCGATTTTCGCGGCCTGAGCGGGCACGAAACAGCCCATTTGCGCAAGAATGGCGATCAAGGCATTCTGCCGCAGGTAGGTCGATTTGCCGGCCATGTTGGGGCCGGTCAGCAGGGTCAGCGCGGCGTTGTCATCCGCTGCGGTCAGGGTACAGTCATTGGCGATAAAAGGCTCTCCATCGCGTTGTAGAGCCTGTTCCACGACGGGATGGCGGCCTGACGCTATCTCGAAGGTGCGGCTGTCGTCGATCTCGGGGCGCACCCAGTCCTGCACGCGTGCGAGATCGGCCAAGGCGGCTGTCAGGTCAAGATCCGACAGCGCGGCAGCGGTGGCGCCAATCGCGTCGTTCCGCGACAGGATCGCCTGTGTCAGAGACTGAAACAGGCTTTTCTCGATCTCCAGCGCGCGGTTGCCGGCATTGAGGATCCGGGTTTCCAGATCGGACAGTTGCACCGTGGTGAAGCGGACGGCATTGGCCGTCGTCTGGCGGTGGATGAATGTGTTCGACAAAGGGTCGGAGAGCATCTTCTGCGCGTGGGTCGCGGTCGTCTCGATGAAATAGCCGAGCACATTGTTGTGCTTGATCTTGAGCGACGCGATTCCAGTTTGCGCGGCGTAGTCGGCCTGCAGCCCCGCGATCACGCCGCGCCCCTCGTCGCGCAGGCGGCGGGTCTCGTCCAGCTCCTCGCTGTAGCCTTCGGCGATGAAACCGCCGTCGCGTGTCAGTTGCGGCGGCTCGGCCACCAGCGCCGAACCGAGCGTGGCAAGCAACTCATCATGCCCGGCTAGCGCCGCGGCGCCGCGTTGGAAGACCTCGGGCAGGTCGCGCGCGGCAAGCACCCCCTGCAGGGCGTCGGCCTGTGCCAAGCCGCCCCGAATGGCGGCAAGGTCGCGTGGGCCGCCCCGGTCGAGGCCGAGCCGTGACAGCGCGCGGTCCATGTCCGGCACCCGGCGCAGCGCCGCGCGAAGATGCTCCGCAAGCTCCGTATCCGCCACGCAGGCGCCAACCGCGTCGAGCCGTTCGCGGATCACCGGCAGTTGCGTGGACGGGCCGGACAGGCGGTGTTCCAGAAGCCGCGCGCCGCCCGCCGTCAGGGTGCGATCGATCGTGGCCAGCAGCGACCCGGATCGGCCGCCATTCATGGATTGGGTCAGTTCGAGGTTGCGCCGCGTGGCCGCGTCGATTTGCATGATGCGCCGGGCGGAAACCTGGTTCGGCGGGCGCAAGAGCGGCAGCTTGCCCTTTTGCGTAATCTCCAGATAGTCGATGATGGCGCCCATGGCGGCAAGGTCGGCGCGTGAGAACGTCCCGTAGGAGTCGAGCGATTTAACGTGAAACAGAGACTGGATCCGCCGCTGGGCAGAGCCGCTGTCGAAGCTCGACGGGGCCAGCGGGGTCATGGCGACCCCGGCTTCCTCGATCACCGGCAGCGCCGCCTCGGCGCCATCGGCAACGAGGATCTCCTGCGGCGCGAGCCGCGCCAGTTCCGGCCCCAACCGCACCAGCGGGCAGGCCATGACCTGAAACGCCCCGGTGGAGATATCCGCCCAAGCCAGTGATGCGTCCCCCCGGATCTCGGCAAAAGCGGCAAGGTAATTGTGGTGTCGTGCCTGAAGCAGCGTGTCCTCGGTCAGTGTGCCGGGCGTGACAAGGCGCACCACCTCGCGCCGGACCACGGCTTTCGAGCCACGCTTCTTGGCCTCGGCGGGGTCTTCCATCTGTTCGCAGACGGCGACGCGAAACCCCTTGCGGATCAGCGTCAGGAAATAGCTTTCCGCCGAATGAACCGGCACGCCGCACATCGGGATATCCTCGCCCAGATGCTTGCCGCGCTTGGTCAGCGCGATATCCAGTGCTTCCGCCGCGGCAACGGCATCCTCGAAGAACATCTCGTAGAAATCGCCCATCCGGTAGAACAAAAGCGCATCGCGGTGCTGCGCCTTGATCTCCAGGAACTGCGCCATCATCGGCGTCACTTGTGCGCTCATCGACATCCCCCTGCCTCTGGCGCACACCCTACAAATTGCGCGTCCGGGGTGAAAGACGCAATGAGCCCGGTTGTGAGCGCTGCCCGTAACCCGTAAGAAACCCGGGCACTATCGCGGGAGGGAGAGCGCAGATGGCCGACAAGTCCAAAGTCACGCGGGAAGAGGCGCTGAGCTATCACCTCGACCCGCGACCGGGGAAGATCGACATCCAGGCCTCGACCCCGATGACGACGCAGCGCGACCTGAGCCTTGCCTACAGCCCCGGCGTGGCCGTTCCCTGCGAGGCGATCGCAGGGAACCCCGAGACAGCCTATGACTACACCACGAAGGGCAACCTCGTGGCGGTCATTTCCAACGGAACGGCGGTTCTGGGGCTGGGCAATCTCGGCGCGCTCGCCTCCAAGCCGGTGATGGAGGGCAAGGCGGTGCTGTTCAAGCGGTTCGCCGACGTCAATTCCATCGACATCGAGCTTGATACCGAGGACCCGGAAGAATTCATCAAGGCGGTGCGCCTGATGGGGCCGACCTTTGGCGGGATCAACCTGGAGGATATCAAGGCGCCGGAATGTTTCATCATTGAACAGACGCTCAAGGAGCAGATGGACATTCCCGTCTTCCACGATGACCAGCACGGCACGGCGGTGATCTGCGCGGCGGGGCTGATCAATGCGCTGCACCTGTCGAACAAGAAGATCGAGGATGTGCGGATCGTCCTGAACGGGGCCGGCGCGGCCGGGATTGCCTGCCTCGAACTTCTGAAGGCGATGGGTGCGCGGCATGAAAACTGCATCATGTGCGATACCAAGGGGGTGATCTACCGGGGCCGTGCCGAGGGCATGAACCAATGGAAATCGGCCCATGCAGTGCAGACCGACCTGCGCACGCTGGAAGAGGCGATGGACGGCGCAGACGTGTTTCTTGGCGTGTCCGTCAAGGGCGCGGTGACGCAGGACATGGTGGCCAGCATGGCCGACAACCCGGTGATCTTCGCCATGGCCAATCCCGACCCGGAGATCACGCCGGAAGAGGCGCACGAGGTGCGCGTTGATGCCATCGTCGCAACCGGGCGCAGCGATTACCCCAACCAGGTGAACAACGTCCTTGGCTTTCCCTATCTCTTCCGCGGGGCGCTGGATATCCATGCCCGCGCCATCAACGACGAGATGAAGATCGCCTGCGCCGAGGCACTGGCCGAACTGGCCCGGCAGGACGTGCCCGACGAGGTGGCCGTCGCCTATGGCCGCAAGCTGACCTTCGGGCGCGACTATATCATCCCGACGCCCTTCGACCCGCGTCTGATCTACACGGTGCCGCCCGCGGTGGCGAAGGCGGGAATGGAAACCGGCGTGGCGCGGCGGCCGATCATCGACCTCGATGCCTATGCGCAGACCCTGAACGCGCGCATGGACCCGACCGCCTCTGTCCTGCGGGGGATCAACGCCCGCGCCCGCGCGGCGCAGGCGCGGATGATCTTTGCGGAAGGCGATGACGTGCGCGTGCTGCGCGCGGCGGTGGCCTATCAGCGTAACGGCATGGGCAAGGCCATCGTCGTCGGGCGCGAGGCGGATGTGAAACAGAAACTGGAAAGCGTCGGGCTGGCGGACGCTGTGCGCGAGTTGCAGGTGGTCAATGCCGCCAATACCCCGCATCTGGAAACATACAAGGCCTTCCTCTACGACCGATTGCAGCGCAAGGGCCATGATCGGCAGGATATTCACCGGCTTGCCGCGCGCGACCGGCACGTGTTCGCCTCGCTGATGCTGGCGCACGGGCACGGCGATGGGTTGGTGACGGGCGCGACACGGAAATCGGCGCATGTGCTGGACCTGATCGGCCATGTCTTCGACGCCTCTGCGCAGGATGGCGCGGTTGGCGTGACCGTCCTGATGCATCGCGGCAAGATCGTTCTGATCGGCGATACATTGGTGCATGAATGGCCCGATGCAGAAGATCTGGCCCTGATCGCGCAACGCGGTGCGACCGTTGCGCGGGGCCTCGGGATAGAGCCGCGCGTCGCGTTTGTCAGCTTTTCAACCTTCGGCTATCCAGTGTCGGAACGGGCCGAGAAGATGAAGCGCGCGCCGGAAGCGCTGGACGCGATCGGGGTCGATTTCGACTATGACGGCGAGATGACCGTGGACGTGGCGCTGAACCCGGATTCCATGGCGCATTACCCGTTCACGCGGCTGTCGGGCCCGGCGAATGTGCTGGTGGTCCCGGCGCGGCACTCGGCCTCGATCTCGGTCAAGCTGATGCAGGAAATGGCGGGCGCGACCATTATCGGCCCGATCCTGACCGGGCTGGAACACCCGGTACAGATTTGTTCGACCAGTTCGACGGCGAGTGACATCCTGAACATGGCGGCGATGGCAGCAAGCCGCATCGGCCACTGACGCGCAAGCCCGCCGGCGGTGAACCGGCGGGCTTGTTTGCTTCGTCTCTGTTGTGCAGGACGGGGCCTGTCAGCTTGTCATGCCGTCCCAGAAACTCTTGACCCTGTCGAAGAACCCTTGCGCATTGGGATTGTTCGAATGGGCGCAGGACTCCTCGAACTCGCGCAGCAGCTCTTTCTGTTTGCCGGTCAGTTTCACCGGGGTTTCGACGGCCATCTCGATATACATATCCCCAGGCCCGGCGCCGCGAAGGGCGGGCATGCCCTTGCCGCGCAGGCGCATCTGGCGACCGGATTGAGAGCCTTCGGGCACTTTCACCCGGCTGCGCCCGCCGTCGATTGTCGGCACTTCGATCTCGCCGCCTAGCGCGGCCTTGGTCATCGAGACCGGCACGCGGCAGAACAGGTCCGACCCGTCGCGTTGAAAGATCGGATGATCGGCCACATGGATGAAGATGTAGAGATCGCCCGGCGGCCCGCCGCGCATCCCGGCCTCACCCTCGCCCGACAGGCGGATGCGGGTGCCGGTTTCCACGCCAGCGGGGATATTGACCGACAGCGCCTTTTCCTTTTCCTCGCGACCGGACCCGCCACAGACCCGGCAGGGGTTCTTGACGATCTGGCCGACACCGCCGCAGGTCGGGCAGGTGCGTTCGACGGTGAAGAAACCCTGCTGCGCCCGTACCTTGCCCATGCCCGAACAGGTCGGGCAGGTCTGCGGTTCGGCCCCGCCTTCGGCACCGGAGCCGTTGCAGGCCTCGCACTGGACGGCAGTCGGGACGGTAATGGATTTCTGAAGCCCGCTATACGCTTCTTCGAGCGAGATTTGCAGGTTGTAGCGCAAGTCGGAGCCGCGCATCGCCCGCTGTCGCCCGCCGCCGCGCTGGGCGCCCATGAAATCACCGAACAGATCCTCGAAAACGTCCGAGAACGCGCTGGCGAAATCGCCTTGTCCTTGGCCGGGTCCGGCCCGCGGGCCGGCGCCCATGCCGCCGTCGAACGCCGCGTGACCGTAGCGATCATAAGCGGCCTTCTTCTCGGGGTCTTTCAGGACGTCATAGGCTTCGTTCGCTTCCTTGAACTGAGCCTCGGCGTCGGGGTTGTCGGAATTGCGGTCCGGATGCAGTTCCTTGGCCTTCTTGCGATAGGCCTTTTTCAAATCCTCGGCCGTTGCGTCGCGAGAGACGCCGAGCACCTCGTAATAATCGCGTTTTGCCATTTGCCTTGCCCTTCCTCAAACGCGCTGACCGGCCAAGGGTGCCCCTCAGCCGGCCAGACGTGGGTCAGTTCACGCGATCAGGACCGGCGATCGTTGTCGTCGAGATCCTCGAAATCGGCGTCCACGATGTCGTCATCGACATTGCCCGGGTCTTCCGCCCCTTGGGGTGCGTCCTCGCCCGACTCCTCCTGCTGCGCCTTGTAGATGGCCTCGCCCAGTTTCATGGCCGCTTCGGTCACGTTCTGGATGCCACCCTTGATCTTGGCCGGATCGTCGGATTCGAGCGATTCTTCCAGCGCGGTGATGGCAAGGTCGATGGCCTCGATGGTCGAGGGGTCGACCTTGTCGCCATGGTCTTCCATCGACTTGCGCGTCGAATGGATCAGGCTTTCGGCCTGGTTCTTGGCCTCGACCAGTTCCTTGCGCTGCTTGTCGGCCTCGGCGTTTTCCTCGGCCTCCTTCACCATGCGTTCGATGTCGTCCTCCGACAGGCCGCCCGACGCCTGGATGGTGATCTTCTGGTCCTTGCCGGTGCCCTTGTCCTTGGCACTGACAGAGACGACACCGTTGGCGTCGATGTCGAACGTCACCTCGATCTGGGGCATGCCGCGCGGGGCGGGCGGGATGCTTTCAAGGTTGAACTGGCCCAGCATCTTGTTGTCGCTGGCCATTTCCCGTTCGCCCTGGAAAACGCGAATCGTGACCGCGGACTGGTTGTCCTCCGCGGTGGAGAAGATCTGCGATTTCTTGGTCGGGATCGTGGTGTTGCGGTCGATGAGGCGGGTGAAGACACCGCCAAGCGTTTCGATGCCCAAAGACAGCGGCGTCACGTCGAGAAGGACAACATCCTTCACGTCGCCTTGCAGCACACCGGCCTGAATGGCGGCCCCCATGGCGACCACCTCGTCGGGGTTGACGCCCTTGTGCGGATCCTTGCCGAAGAAGTTCGACACTTCTTCCATCACCTTGGGCATCCGGGTCATGCCGCCGACAAGCACGATCTCGTCGATATCACCCTTGGACATGCCGGCGTCCTTCAAGGCCGCCTGGCAGGGCTTGAGCGAGTTCTTGATCAGGTCACCGACCAGCGATTCCAGCTTGGCACGGGTCAGCTTCATGACCATGTGCAGGGGCGATCCATCGGCGCCCATCGAGATGAACGGTTGGTTGATCTCGGTCTGGGTGGCCGACGAAAGCTCGATCTTCGCTTTCTCCGCGGCTTCCTTCAGACGCTGCAGCGCCATCTTGTCTTTCCACAGATCGACGCCGTGCTCTTTCTTGAACTCCTCGGACAGGTAGTTCACGATCCGCATGTCGAAGTCTTCCCCGCCAAGGAAGGTGTCGCCGTTCGTCGATTTCACCTCGAACAGGCCATCGTCGATTTCGAGGATGGTGATGTCGAAGGTGCCGCCGCCAAGGTCATAGACGGCGATCGTCTTGCTGTCTTTCTTGTCGAGCCCGTAGGCCAGCGCGGCGGCGGTCGGCTCGTTGATGATGCGCAGCACTTCAAGACCGGCGATCTTGCCGGCGTCCTTGGTGGCCTGACGCTGGGCGTCGTTGAAATAGGCGGGCACGGTGATGACGGCCTGCGTCACCTCTTCGCCGAGATAGCTTTCGGCGGTTTCCTTCATTTTGCCGAGGATGAGCGCGGACACCTGGCTGGGGCTGTATTTCTCGCCCTTCACCTCGACCCATGCGTCGCCATTGCCGCCATCGACAATGGAATAAGGGACAAGCTTCTTGTCCTTCTCGACAGCGGGGTCGTTCACGCGGCGGCCGATCAGGCGCTTGACGGCAAAGATCGTGTTGTCTGGGTTGGTGACGGCCTGGCGCTTCGCGGCCTGGCCCACCAGTTTTTCGTCATCGGTATAGCCGACGATGGAGGGGGTGGTCCGGGCACCTTCCGCGTTTTCGATCACGCGGGCCTGGCTGCCGTCCATGATCGCAACGCAGGAGTTCGTGGTGCCGAGGTCGATACCAATCACTTTGGCCATGTTTTCGTGTCCCTTTCTTAAGGCGATGTTGCAGGGGCGGGTCCGATTGCGGCCCCCGGCCCCTTATCCCGATGGCCGGGGCGACCCCGACCGAGCTTCGCAGCGTATATAAGAGGGGGTCGTGGCCGCTGCAAGCGGGCCGAGCGTTGGAATTTCGGTCAATTCGGCGCTAAGCTTTCGACGCGACGCCAATAACGGCAAGGGGTTACGGTGGAAAGCATTTTCAAAGAGGGATTCCGGATCCTGCCGGGCTTCCTCGATGCCGACGCTCAGGCCGCGATGCTGCGGGACGTGCGCGGGATCGTCAGGGCCGCCCCGCTGTTCCATCCCGTCACGCCGCGCGGCAAGCAGATGTCGGTCAGGATGAGCGCGGCCGGGCAATACGGCTGGGTGACGGACCGGCGCGGTTACCGTTACGAGCGCCGGCATCCCGAGGGTGGGGCGTGGCCGCCGATTCCCGACAGCATCCTTGCGGTTTGGCAGGCGGTTTCGGGGGTGGACCGCGCGCCGCAATGCTGCCTTGTCAATTTCTACGGCGAGGGCGCGCGGATGGGCCTGCATCAGGACAAGGACGAGGCCGATTTCACGATGCCCGTCGTGTCGATCTCGCTTGGCGATGACGGGTTGTTTCGCATGGGACGCGAGGCGCGTGGCGGCAAGACAAGCTCGGTCTGGTTGCATTCGGGCGATGTCGTGGTGATGGCGGGCGAGGCACGGTTGAAGCACCACGGGGTCGACCGGATCCGCTTCGGCACCTCCACCCTCCTGCCGCAGGGCGGGCGGATCAACTTGACGTTGCGGGTTGTGGATTAGCGCGACAGGGTGCAGCAGCCTTGCAAAAGCTCCACCCCTTGCGGGCCGCGGCGCAGGAAATGCGCGGACAGCCCGTAATCCCGGTCGCTCATCCCGTCGGAGCAGATATCGCGCGCGATGATGGCCGACATGGTGGTGGTGCCGCTGTCGAGGACAAGACCGAACGTTTGCGGCCCACGACCGCTTGGCGGGCCGCTCCACGTTTCGGCGAAGGGCTCGGGCGCGGCGGTGACGCTATCGAAATTGCCGCCACCGGGCAGCCTTTCGTAACTCCAGAACGGCTCCGTGCCGCTGCAATAGAGCGGAGCCGGCAGTCCAGCCGACCAGTCGGGGCCGGTCCGCGCCAGAAACCGCATGGATGCCCAGCCGGAGGTTTCCCCCAAAATCACGCGTCCCCAGCGCTGATCCTGCGTGGTGCCGACAACTTCGACCCCGGTCTGTGTCGGCGCGAAGGTGCCGATGATCTGGTGCCCGACACCGGGACCGGACCGGATGTTCAGAACATCGGTCGCGGCGACGCCGGTCACGCGGTAAAGCGCCGGGTATTCGTGGGTTTCCTGCGCCGCGGCAGCAACGCCCCACAAGAGCATCGAGAGGGCCAATAGACTACGGATCATCGTCCTGCCATCCAGCTCGCCGAGACGCGCTTGCGCGTATAGAAGTCGCCCATCAGGCCAAGCATCACGAAGGCGAGGGTGAAGTAGATCGGATATTGCCAGTTCGTGACATGCGGGAAGTAGTTGTTGAAGGCAAAGCCGCGCGCCTGATCGATCAGGTGGAACAGCGGGTTCCAGCTGAACCACGGTATCATCGCCGCGGGCAGCGCGTTGGCGACGAACATCTTGCCCGAGGCGATCATGTTGGCGCGGGTATAGATTGTCTGCGCGAGGCTGACGAAATCGGGAAACCACGGCTTGAGCGCGAGGAAGACCAACCCGACCGCGCAGCCCGACGCCCATGACAGCAGGAACATGAACATAACGCCGGCCCAGTCGTGTATCTCGACCGCGCCGAAAATCGTGTGGATGCCCAGAAGGATCACGCCAAGCGCGAGTGTCTGCAGGTAGAGCGCTGATAGCGCGGAGGACAGGATTGCAACCAGCGTGTTCATAGGGGCATGCAGCATCATCGCCGATGCCGGACCCTCGGCCCCGACGACAGCGCCGAGCGCCTTCACATGGGTCAGGTAGAGGAAGATACCGGTCAGCAGGTAGATCAGGAAATCGCCGCGGATTGTCATGCCGCGGGTGCCCAGAACGGTGAACATGAAGTAAAAGGCAACGATGAACAGCACCGCTTGCAGGATGTTCATCGCAAGCGCCATGATCGCGTTGCCATGGCTTTGCCGGACCTTGCGAACCGTGGACGTATAGGTCAGCCGCCCGAGGTTGAGCAGCAGGCTGAACGTGCTGTTTCGCTTTGAGTGCCCAAGCTTCATGCGTTACCCATTGATCAAGCTGCCCGATCGTGGCGTCCCCGTCTTTGTCGCAGGGGGTTCTTCCACGGTATCGGATAGCTGACGATAAAGGCAAAATCACGAATTTTCAATGAAACTCCCAAGGAGGACAGACGTGGATTTCCCCAGGATGGAAAGTGTTTTTCGCAAGCTCGCGCTCGAAGCCGGTGACCGGATCATGGACGTTTACAACGCGGATGATTTCGACGTGAAGGTGAAATCGGATGACAGCCCCGTGACCGAGGCCGACGAGGCCGCGGATGCGCTGATCTCTGCCGGGATCGCGGCGGCGTTTCCCGATATCGCGCTGGTGACAGAGGAACAGGCCGCCAGCCACGGCCAGTCGGTCAGCAGTTTCATTATCGTCGACCCGCTGGACGGCACCAAGGAATTCATCAACCGGCGCGGCGATTTCACTGTGAACATCGCTTACGTGGAAGATGGCGTGCCGCTGCGCGGGGTGGTCTACGCGCCGGCGACGGGGCGGTTGTTCTATACAGAGGCTGATGGCCGGACGGTCGAGGAAACAGGGCCGTTCGAAAAGGACCGCAAGGGTGATGTAAAGCCGCTTTCAGTCTCTGACCCGGACAATTCGGCTCTCATGGTCGTTGCCTCGAAGTCGCACCGCGATGCCGCGACGGATGCCTATATCGGCAAATACAGCGTCAAGGACATGAAAAGCGCGGGCTCGTCGCTGAAGTTCTGCCTCGTGGCGACGGGCGAAGCCGATCTCTACCCCCGGCTTGGCCGTACGATGGAATGGGACACCGCCGCCGGGCACGCCGTGCTGCGGGGTGCGGGGGGGCATGTGATCCGCTTCGACGATCACATGCCGTTTACCTACGGCAAGCAGGGGTTTGAAAACCCGTTCTTCATCGCGCATGCGCCGGGCGTCGATCTGGAAGCGGGCTGAATGTCGGTCGTCTGCATTATCCCGGCGCGCTACGCCTCGTCCCGCTATCCGGGCAAACCCCTCGCGGAATTGCGGGGGGCCACGGGTGTTGCGCGCAGCCTGATCGAGCGCAGCTGGCTGGCAGCGCAAGAGGTCGCGGGGCTCGATGCCGTCTATGTCGCCACAGACGATGATCGCATCCGGGAGGCGGCGGAAAGCTTCGGCGCCAAGGTGCTGATGACCTCCGATACCTGCCGCAACGGAACGGAGCGCTGCGCGGAGGCGCTGGGCCAGCTTGGCGACGGGGTGGAGATGGTGATCAACCTGCAAGGCGACGCGCCGCTGACACCCGCATGGTTCCTTGAGGATCTGATCGCCGGGCTGCGCGCCGACAGCCAGGCGGCGCTGGCGACCCCGATCCTGCGCTGCGACGGTGAAACGCTGGCGGCGCTCAAGGCCGACCGGGCCGAGGGGCGGGTCGGTGGCACGACTGCGGTGATCGATTCGGAGGATCGGGCGCTTTACTTTTCCAAGGAAGTGATCCCCTACACGTCGGAGCCTTATGCCACTGATGCGCCGACGCCGGTCTTTCACCACGTGGGCGTCTATGCGTATCGACCCTGGGCGCTGCACGCTTATCCCGACTGGACGCCGGGGCCGCTGGAGGGGCTGGAAGGGCTTGAGCAGCTGCGGTTCCTCGAAGCCGGGCACAAGGTGCGCTGTGTGGAGGTCGCGGCGCGCGGCCGCAAGTTCTGGGAACTCAACAACCCCGAGGACGTGCCGCGGATCGAGGCGATGCTGGCCGAGATGGGGGCGCCGTGACCGAATGCCCGCCCGTCAGCGTGATCGTCGTCAGCCACGGGCGCCCCACCTTGCTGCGCCGCGCCCTGATCGGGATCGGGCAACTCTTCTACCGGCCGTTCGAACTGGTGGTCGTGGCCGACGACGCCGGGCTTGCCGCCATCGCCGACCTGCCGCTTGCCGCGCGGATCAAGACCGCGCGGCAGGAGGTCGCCAATATCTCCGGGGCGCGCAACCGTGGCGTCGACTTGGCCGGGGGTGACATCCTTGCCTTCATCGACGATGACGCGGTGCCGGAGCCGACATGGCTGAATCATCTCGTTTCCCCTTTAACAGAGACGGATTGCGCCGCGGTGACGGGGACGGTTCTGGGGCGCAACGGGATCTCCGTCCAATGGGCGGATCGGGTTGTCGATGCGCGTGGCCGTGCGTTTCGCGCACCGAAAGGGGACCTGCCCGAGGGGCTCGCGGTCAAGCTGGAAGGCACCAACATGGGCATCCGGCGCGAGGTGCTGGCAGCGCTTGGCGGGTTCGACGAGGGGTTCCGTTTTTATTTGGAAGAGACGGATCTTGCCTACCGGTTGATGAAGGCCGGGCATGTCACGGCTTTCGCTCAGTTGGCCACGGTACATCACGGCTTTGCCGAAAGCGTGCGACGACGCACTGACAGGGTTCCACTTTCGCTTTGGGACATCGGGGTGAGCAGCGCGCTGTACCTGCGCAAGCATGCCCCGCCGGAATGGGTGGAACCGGCGCTGGAGGCTCTTCGGCAGGAACAAACCGCGCGCCTTGCGCGGTGGCGGAGCGCGGGTCGTCTGGATGAGGCCGAGATTCAGATGCTCTTGACCGGGTTGGAGGACGGCATCGTGACCGGGCGTGGATTACCCCTCGCCACGGGCCGCGCCATCGTCGCGTCGCCGCCGTTTCAGCCGCTTGTCCAGGCCGAGCCGCCCCCGCCCGTGGTGCTGTCCGGGCGTTGGTTTTCCCGCACACGGCTGCAGAGACAGGCGCGCAGCAGCGCGGCGCAGGGCCATTCCACCAGCCTTTTCCTTCTTGGCCACACCGTGCGTGCGCATTCGGTTCGGTTCACCGAGGATGGCGTGTGGCAGCAAAGCGGTGGTTTGTTCGGCCCCTCGCGCCGCGATCAAGCAAGGTTCACCAACTGGACATTTCGGGGGCGTATTGCACAAGAGGTGACCCGCCTCGAGGGTATCCGGTGGACAGCATCGCTTCGGTAATGGCAAGATCGGGCGACACCACGACGTCATGCAGGGTATCAGGATAACAAGTCATCGCAGTTTTGAAGTCATAAAAACGTCTCTTTTCAGATCGGCAATTGCCTAGCTTCGGGTTTAGGAAGATCCAAGCTTGCACGGAAAGAATAATGAGCAGGATGGTGAAATGAAAAAGGTAACAAAGGCGATCTTCCCGGTGGCCGGGCTGGGGACGCGGTTCCTGCCGGCAACGAAGTCGATCCCGAAAGAGATCATGACCCTCGTTGACCGGCCGTTGATCCAATACGCGATCGACGAGGCGCGCGCGGCGGGCATAAAGGAATTCATCTTCGTGACCGCCCGCGGCAAAAGCGCGCTGGAAGATTACTTCGACATCGCGCCAGAGCTGGAGAACACCCTGCGCAAGAAAGGCAAGACGGAGCTTCTGCAAACCTTGAAATCCACCAACATGGATTCGGGCGAAATCGCTTACATCCGTCAAAACAAGGCGATGGGTCTGGGGCATGCCGTCTGGTGTGCACGTCGGTTGATGGGCAACGAACCCTTCGCCGTGATCCTGCCCGACGACGTGATCGCCGCCGAGAAACCCTGCCTGCAACAGATGATGGAGGCCCATGCCGAAATCGGGGGTAACATGGTTGCCGCGATGGAAGTGCCGAAAGAAAAGACCTCGTCCTACGGCGTTCTGGGCGTGCAGCAGGATATGGGCTCCGTCGTGTCGGTGAACGACATGGTCGAGAAACCGGCGGTGGAAGACGCGCCTTCGAACCTCGCGGTGATCGGTCGCTATATCCTGACGCCGAATGTCATGCGCAACCTGAACAAGGCCAAGTCCGGCTCCGGCGGGGAAGTCCAGCTGACCGATGCAATCGCGCAGGAAATCGGGGCATCCGGCGATGTCTACGGGTTCCGCTTCCGGGGGCAACGCTACGATTGCGGGTCCAAGGCGGGATTTCTTCAGGCCACCGTTGCCTTCGGGCTGGCCCGGGAAGATCTGCGCGATGAGTTCTCGGATTTCATAGATAGCATGGTCGCTGCCAAGACGGCTGCCCAGTAACGCATGTCGCATCCGCCGCTGTGCCTTGACCTGACGCGCCTTTTGTCCCGCGTCGGGCGCGGACCCCTGACCGGCGTCGACCGGGTGGAGCGCGCCTATGCCGACTGGGTGCTGGCACGCGATGACGATCCCCGCTTCCTCGCGCGAACCTCCCGCGGGTATATCCTGTTTGGGGCGGACGGCGCGCGGGCGTTCCTTGCGGCGCTGGATGGCAAGACCAGCTGGCCGCGTCCCGACCTGTTGTCGCGCCTGACCGGCAAGGGCGAGTTGGACCGGCACGGGGCCGAGGCGCTGCTGCGGCGCCATGCGATCGGGCGCTGCCTGCACAGCAACCTCTTTCGCTTGCTGTCGCAGCATCTGCGGGAGGGGACGGTTTACCTGAATACCGGGCACAGCAACCTGTCGCGGCAATGCCTGATGGCCGTGGCTGCGAACCCCGATGTCCGGGTCGCGGTGTTCCTGCACGACGTGATCCCGCTCGACTATCCGCAATTCGCGCGTCCCGAGATCGTGGATCACTTCCGCGCCATGGTTATCGCAACGGCGGAATTCGCCGATATCGTCCTGTGCAATTCACAGGAGACGCGCGCGCGATTGATGCAGGACTTCGGGACGGAAAGACCCATCGTCGCGGCCCATCTGGGCCTGCCCGACCTGCCGGCGGAAGAGCCGCTTTTCCCTGATACGGACCCTGACACGCCCCGTTTCGTGGCGATCGGCACGATCGAGCCGCGCAAGAACCACGCGCTGTTGCTGGACGTCTGGGAAGAGCTGCCGGCAAAATGCCGCCCGCATCTGCATATCGTCGGGGCGCGTGGTTGGGCCGATCCGTCCCTGTTTCGCCGGTTAGAGACGCACGCGCTGCGCGGAACGGCAATATTTGAACACAATGCCCTTTCCGACGGACAGGTGCGCAGCCTTCTGACCGGCGCCCATGGGCTGCTGTTCCCGACGCTGGCCGAAGGCTTCGGCTATCCCCCGCTGGAGGCCGCACGGCTTGGCGTGCTGCCGATCTGTTCCGATCTGCCGGTCTTGCGGGAAACCCTGGGCGATTGCGCCGTTTACCTTGACCCGGCGGATCGCTACTCTTGGATCGAAACGATCAAGAAACGAATGCGGGCTAGTCTGGCCGAGAGGCCGGGACCGAGTCCCGTTCTGCCGACGTGGCAGGCCCATTTCGAGACGGTCGCGCAGGCACTCGGCGCGGGGCGAGCAGGGGATTGAGACATGCAAGCGGTTCAGCGCTACAAGCTGCGCCTTGAACGGAAACGGTTTCTCGTCCGCGCATGGCGCAAGGCACGGGACCTTTTGCTTGTCGCCGACCGCACGGACCAGATCAGGCGCCACGATCTTCTGTGCTTCGTCACCCTTCGTAACGAGAAGATCCGCCTGCCGTATTTCCTGAAATACTACCGCGACCGGGGCGTCGCGCATTTCATTGTCGTTGACAACGACAGCGACGACGGCACCCGCGAATACCTTGCCGCGCAGGGCGATTGTTCGGTCTGGACGACGCCGGCCAGCTACAAGCGATCCCGCTTCGGGATGGACTGGATCAACGCGCTTTTGCGCGAATACGGGCACGGGCATTGGTGCGTGGTCGTCGATCCGGATGAGTTTTTCGTTTACCCGTTCTGCGACACGCGCCCGATCCCGGCGCTGACCGACTGGCTGGAAAGTTCCTCGATCAAGTCCTTCGGGGCGATGCTGCTGGACATGTACCCGAAAGGGCCGATCACCGCGCAGCCCTACAGCGAGGGGCAGGACCCGTTCGAGATTGCCTGCTGGTTCGATTCCGGCAATTACATGATCGACCGCAACTGGGATTTCGGCAACCTGTGGATCCAGGGCGGCCCACGCGCGCGACTGTTCTTTTCCGACAATCCCGAACGCGCCCCGGCATTGAACAAGATCCCGCTAGTGAAATGGGACAAGAGCTATACCTTCGCCAGTTCCACCCACATGCTGCTGCCGCGCGGGCTGAACCTTGTCTTCGACGAATGGGGTGGCGAAAAGGCGTCGGGTGTCCTGTTGCACGCCAAGTTCCTCGACACCTTCACCGTCAAGGCGAGGGAAGAGTTGGAGCGCAAGCAACATTATGCCGGAAGCCATGAATACAAGGCCTATGCCGCCGGCCTGCAGGAAAATCCGAACCTGTGGTGCAAGTGGTCCGAACGATTCATCAACTGGCGGCAGCTGGAAATTCTTGGCTTGATGTCGAAGGGGAACTGGGCATGAGTCTGGGCTTCGTCATGATGTGTCACACGGCGCTGCACCGCGCGGCACAGGTGGCGCGGCATTGGGCGGAACGCGATTGCCCGGTGGTGGTCCATGTCGACAAGCGCGTCTCGGACCCGGATTTTACCGCGCTGAAGGGCGCGCTTGGCGACCTGCCGAACGTGAAATTCTGCGGCCGGGTGAAATGCGAATGGGGAACATGGTCGCTGGTCGCCGCGTCGCAGACCGCGTCCGAGATGATGCTGGCGGAGTTTCCGGGCGTGCGGCACGTTTTTCTGGCCAGCGGGTCGTGCCTGCCGCTTCGCCCGGTGGAGGAACTGAAGGCCTATCTCGCCGCCCGTCCGCGCACCGATTTCATCGAAAGCGTGACCACCGAAGATGTGGAATGGACGGTGGACGGGTTGCATGCCGAACGGTTCCTGCTGCGCTTCCCGTTCTCGTGGAAACGGCACCGGCGGCTGTTCGACGGCTACGTGGAATTGCAGCGCAAGGTCGGGTTCAAGCGCAAGATGCCCGACGGGCTGGTGCCGCATCTGGGCAGCCAGTGGTGGTGCCTGTCGCGCCAGACCCTTTCGGCGATCCTGCAAGACCCGGCGCGCAAGGCGCATGACCGCTATTTCAAACTGGTATGGATCCCGGACGAAAGCTATTACCAGACCCTCGCGCGCAAGTATTCCACCCATATCGAAAGCCGCTCGCTGACCCTGTCGAAATTCGATTTCCAGGGCAAACCGCATGTCTTCTACGACGATCACCTGCACTTGCTGCGCCGGTCCGATTGCTTTGTCGCGCGCAAGATATGGCCCCGTGCGAACCGGCTCTACGACACGTTCCTGACCGATCAGGACCGCGGGACGGTGATGGCGGAACCCGCGCCGGGCAAGATCGACCGGGTCTTTGCCAAGGCGCTGGAACGGCGGACGCGGGGACGCGCAGGCATGTACATGCACAGCCGCTACCCCAATCCCGATTGGGAAAACGGCAAGACCGCGGCCCCGTTTTCCGTTTTCCAGGGGTTCAATGACCTGTTCGAGAATTTCGAGTCATGGCTGTCGCGCCGCCTTGGCATCCGGGTGCACGGCAACCTGTTCGATCCCGCGCGCGTGCGGTTCGCCGGCGATGCCGATGTTTTTGCCGGCTGCCTGTCGGCCTCGGCCAAGCTGCGCGACTACAACCCCGAACGCTTCCTGACCAGCCTGATCTGGAACACGCGCGGCGAACGGCAGGTCTTCCAGTTCAGCCCGCGCGACCGGCAGCGTATCGGGTCGTCGCTTGCCTGGGACGGCAATGCGCAGATCTCCATCATCACCGGGGCATGGGCGGTGCCGCTGTTTACCTCCAACAAGGATTTCCTGACCATTCGCAAGACCGCCGCCGCCCTGCAAAAACGCGAGGTCGATTTCGTCAATGTGCTGCGCCGGGTGCAGACACGGGCCGATGTTCGGGTCTGGACGTTGGCCGAATTCATCGAAGAGCCGATGGAAAACCTGCAATCCATCCTTGATGCGATCGACGGTCCCTCGGGCGCGCGCATCACCGAAGCGCCGCGCATGGTCGACCTGACCGGCTTTGGCCAGTTCCTGCAGAATCTCAAGAATCAGGGGATGAACCCCCACATGACCGGCGATTTCCCCGTGGAACTGCCGGGGTTGAAACACCGGTCGGAGGATACCCGGCCCTATCTTGTCAGGTAAGCCATGTCCGACCGTTTCGATGCCTTCGTGATCTTCGCCGAGATGCGGACCGGGTCCAATTACCTTGAGGCGACGCTGAACGACCTGCCCGACATCGACTGCAAGGGGGAGCTTTACAACCCCACTTTCATGGGCCACCACACCACGTTCGAGATGCACGGCATCGACATGGACCGGCGCGAGCGGGCGCCGCTTGACCTGCTGGATGCGGTGATTCGCAACGCTGGCGACGAATTGCCGGGGTTCCGCTTCTTCCACGACCACGATCCGCGCGTCCTGGCGCGTGTCCTGCCCGATCCGCGCATCGCCAAGGTGATCCTGACCCGCAATCCGCTGGACAGCTATGTCAGCCGCCGGATCGCTTCGGAAACCGGGCAATGGCGCCTGACGGACATGAAGCACCACAAGAGCGCCAAGATCGAGTTCCGCTTGTGGGAGTTCGAGACCATGCTGGCCGACCTGCAGGGCTTCCAGATGACGTTGCAACGCGGCATGCAGACCACCGGGCAATCGGCCTTCTACATCCGCTACGAAGATATCAACGATGTGGAGGTGGTGAACGGGCTGGCGAAATTCCTCGGCTCGAAACACGCGCTGGACGCGACGAACGCCAAGCTCAAGAAGCAAAACCCCAGCGATCTCAGCGAGAAGGTCGAGAATTACGACCACATGGCGCGGTCGCTGGCAAAGCTTGACAGGTTCGACCTGTCGAAGACGCCGAATTTCGAACCGGCCCGCCATGCCGCCGTGCCCAGTTTCATTGTCCTGCCGGAAACGGGGCTGATGTTCATGCCGATCCGTGGCGCGGCAGTGGAGCCGGTGAAAGACTGGATGGCGGGGCTGGAGGGGATCGGGCGCGATGACCTGTTGACCGGGTTGAAACAGAAGGACATCCGCCAATGGATGCGAAAGCATCCCGGCCATCGCAGTTTCACGGTGCTGCGGCACCCGCTGGACCGGGCCTATCACGTCTTTAACAGCTGCATCCTGCCCGCTGATCGCCCGGCTTTCTCCACTATCCGCCGGGTGCTGATCAACCGCTACACCTTGCCGATCCCGAAGGAGGGGCCGGGTGCGGGGTATGACATCGACCGGCACAAGGAAGCGTTCATCGCGTTTCTGCACTTCCTGAAGGGGAATCTCGCCGGGCAGACCAGCCTGAAGGTGGAACCTGTCTGGGCGTCCCAGACCGCGATCCTGCAAGGCATGGCCGCGTTTGCGCTGCCCGATCGCATACTCCGCGAGGAGGAGTTGATCGACGGGCTGCCCGCGCTGGCCGCGGCGCAGGGCCGCGGCAATGCTGCCTTCGACATGGCCCTGCCGGAGGAGCCTTTCCCCCTGTCAGAGGTCCATGACGGCGAAATCGCCAAGCTTGTTGGCGACGTCTACCGCAAGGATTTCCTGAATTTCGGCTTTGCGCCGTGGGACGGTTAGGCCGCCTGTGACGCGCGGGCTTCCGTCAGGATGGCATGCAGCGTCGCGGGATCCGAATTCGCCCTGAGCTTTTCGCAAAGCCCCGTGTTGCGCAGCGTCCGCGAGACGAGGGCAAGCGCCTTGAGATGTTCCGTCCCCGCGGTTTCCGGTGCGAAGAGCGCGAAGACCAGATCAACCGGCTGCCGGTCGACGGCGTTAAAATCGACCGGCCGTTCCAGTTTAAGAAAGACACCGGTTACCTCGCTCAAGCCCGACAACCGGGCATGGGGAAGGGCGACGCCCTGACCAAACCCGGTCGGCCCGAGGCTTTCACGGTCAAGCAGGGCGGACGAAATCTCCGTCTCGGGCTGGCCCAGAAGCGGCGCCGCGATATCCGCGACAGCCTGAAGCAGCCGTTTCTTGCTGCTGACATCGCCGATGATCCGAACAGCCTGCGGCTGCAATAGTTTCGAGAGTTCCATCGTATCGTCCCGTTTCGGGGCCGCGCCGAGACGACCCGGCCCCAGATGCTTGACTCAACGGGGATCGATCCAGCCGACATTCCCGTCATCGCGGCGGTAAACGACGTTCACCCCGTCATGTCCCTCGTTTCGGAAGACCAGCATGGGGGCGCCGGCGATCTCCATTTGCATCACCGCTTCCCCGACCGAGAGCGAGGGGATCTTCGCCTCCATCTCGGCCACGATGATCGGTTGCAGCGATTCGGGTTCTTGTTCATCCCCGCCTTCCGAACCCGCGAGGATATACGAGGAGCCGGCAAAATGTTCAACGGGTTGCGACCGCTTGATGTGGTGGTCTTTCAGGCGTCGCTTGTAGCGGCGCAACTGCTTTTCCATCTTGTCGGCGCATTGGTCGAACGAGGCATGGATTTCGGATGCGGAGGCTTTCGCCGAGGCGGTTAGCCCGGTCGAAAGATGCACCGTTGCCTCGCAGACATATTCATGCCCGCTTCTGGAAAAGATGACGGTCGCGTCGGTCGGACGCTCAGCGTATTTTTGGACGGCAGCGCCAAGGGCGTCCTTGACATAGACCTGCAAGGCGTCGCCGATATCGATTTGCTTTCCGCTGATTTGATAGCGCATGGGACCTCCGTAGATGCGAACGGCCGGTTCGGGATCACTCCCACCCGGCCGTCAATCAGGACAAGGATGCCGGGTATCGCGGCCCTGACTCCGGTTCGAACAAATCGGTCCGGTGGCTCCGGGGATTTGCCTGCAGGGATCGGGACCGCGGTCGAACATCGGTGCTATTTGGCGCTGAAACAGGGGGGGCTGTCAACGACAACTCGCCGTGACTGCCCGCGTCCCGGTGGGTCAGCTGATGCGGAAACTGTGGCCCAGATAGACGCGGCGAACGTTTTCATCCTGCACCACTTCTTCGGGGGTGCCGCTCATCAACACGGTGCCATCGTGCAGGATGTAGGCGCGATCCACGATTTCCAGCGTTTCGCGCACGTTGTGGTCGGTGATCAACACGCCAAGCCCCCGCTGGCGCAAATCCGAAACAAGCGCCCGAATTTCCGACACCGCGATCGGATCGACCCCGGCGAAGGGTTCGTCCAGCAGCAGGTAGCGCGGATTCGACGCAAGGCAGCGCGCGATCTCCGCCCGCCGCCTTTCCCCCCCCGACAGCGAGACCGCGGGCGCGGCGCGCAGGTGCGTGATGGAAAATTCCGACAGCAGTTCTTCCAGCCGCTCATGGCGTTTGTGGCGGTCTTTCTCGGTCAGTTCCAGAATGGCCAAGATGTTGTCCTCGACCGTCAGGCCACGGAAGATCGACATTTCCTGCGGCAGATAGCCGATACCGGCCTTGGCGCGGCGATACATGGGCAGGTAGGTGATATCCTGCCCGTCCAGAACGACGGTGCCGCCCTCGGGCGCGACCAGCCCCGCGATGGCATAGAAACAGGTCGTCTTGCCGGAACCATTGGGCCCGAGCAGCGCCACCACCTCGCCGCGGTCGAGCGACAGGGTGACGTCGCGGATGACCGGGCGGCGCTTGTAGCTTTTGCGAAGGTTGGAAATGCGCAGGCCCTGCTGGCCCGGCTCCATTGTCAGGTCAGGACTGTCCGACATGGGGTCATTGCCCGTCCGGTTGCAGGATGGTGCGCACCCGGCCCTCGACCGTACCGTTCCCGGTTGTCAGGTCGATATTGAGACGGTCGCCGGCGATCGTCGTGCGTCCCTGCGTGACCAGCACGTTGCCGGACATGATCACGGTGCCGTCGGCGACGGAATACTCGGCCTGCTCGCCCTCGGCGGCATCATCGCCACGGGTCAGCAGAACCCCGCCCATGGCCAGAACCTGTTGCACCTCCTGCGTGTCACCGGTGCCGTAGATGACGGTCACCTCGCCTGCGGCCATGCGCAGATCGCCCTGAATGATGATGACATCGCCGATGAAAACGGCGTTCCCGCTGGTCTGGTCAACGCGCAGGCTATCGGATGTCACCTCGATCTGTTGGCTGGCGTCATGCGCCACGCCACCGAAACCGATGGCGGTTTGCGCCCATGCAAGGGGCGCGGCAAGGCAGGTCAGGAACAAGGCAAGCAAAAAGGTGCGCATCGAAACTCCATCAATTCTGGGGATCGTATAGCACCCGAACGCCGCCATTAAAAAGGGCCACGTCGTTGCCTTCACTTACCGAGAGCTGCATCGCGCCTGCCATCAGGTCCAGACCGGGGCCGGTCAGGCGCACCTCTTGCGGGGCTTGGGCCGTGGACTCGGAGAGGTTCAGCCGCAGCGTCGCCGTGGTCAGCCGGAGCCCGGAAGAGGTGGTCAGTTCCACATTCTCGCCGAGATCGGCGATCTCTTGCCGCGGGTCGAACAGGGCATCGCCGGACAGGATTGACAGGAAGGCATCGGAATCGAGGTCGATCCTGGCCTGTACCGCGTTGGCCGAAATCAGCCGGGGATCGGTCAGGGCGGGTGCGGCGCGTTCCGCGGTGAAGATCACCTCGCGCCCGTCGGGCAGGGTGCCGGCGATCCGGGGGTTCCCGACACGCTGTTCGCGGGCCAGTTCCTCCACGTCCACCTCGGCGAAGGGAATGGCGCGTTCCGGGTCGGGGGCGTTGGAAAACAGGAACAGGGTCGACAAAAGCGCAAGTGCCAGCAGCGGCAAGATGACCTTGGCCCATGCCACGACCTGGGAATAGGTGTTGGGCGCCGCCATCCGGTCAGGGCCTCAATGCGCGAAGATGTCGATCTCGGGCCAGCCTGTGAGATCGAGCTTGGCACGCATCGGGAGGAAGTCGAAACAGGCCTGCGCCATCTCGGTCCGGTCCTCACGTGCGAGGCGTTCGTTGAACATGTTCCTCAGCCTGTGCAGGTAAAGCACATCGGAGGCCGCGTAGGTCATCTGTGCATCCGTCAGGTCCGGTGCGCCCCAGTCGGAACTTTGCTGCTGCTTCGAAATATCCACGTTCAGCATTTCCTGGCACAGGTTCCGTAGCCCGTGCCGGTCGGTATAGGTGCGGACCAGCTTGGAGGCGATCTTGGTGCAAAAGACCGGCGCGGCAAGCGCCCCGAAGGCGTGATACATCACCGCGATGTCGAACCGGCCGAAATGAAACAGTTTCAGCACTGCCGGATCTTCCAGCATCCGCGCAAGGTTGGGCGCCTCCGTCTGGCCCTTCTCGACCTGTATCAGATGGGCATGGCCGTCGCCGCCCGACATCTGCACGAGGCAAAGCCGGTCGCGATGTGGGTTCAGGCCCATGGTTTCGCAGTCGATGGCAACGATCGGCCCGAGATCGAGATCGTCCGGGAGGTCGTTCTTGTAAAGGTGTATCGTCATGTCGTCTCCGGTCTCGGGGCCTGCATGCGCGCCTAGGTGCCAGCTTTGCCGGGTCTTGGCAACTCTTGCCGGTGGGTCCGGGTTGGCGATTGAGTCCGCGCAGCATCCGGTCGATAAGGGGGCATGAGCATGACAGACCAACAGCACGGCCGGGCAGGCCGGGACCGGCGGCAAGAATGAGCGCGTTTTTCGAGGAGCTCGACTATGCCCCGACGCCGATCGGCCCGCTCAGCCTGCGCCGTCGGCGTGACCTGCGGTTGGGCGGCGACGTGTTCGAGATCATGCTCGGGCAGGACTACCTGATGACAAGCGCTTTCACCGCTTCCGAGGTCGCGCTGGCACGTCTGGGGGTGGCCGCCTGCACGGGCGACAGCCTTGACGTGGTGATCGGCGGCCTTGGCCTTGGCTACACCGCCGATGCCGCGCTGCGGGCGGGGCCGGTCGATGACCTGACGGTGGTGGAGTTCCTCGCCCCGGTGATCGAGTGGCACGAGACGGGCATTCTGCCGTTGGGCACTGTGCTTTCCGGGGATCCGCGCTGTCGCTTGGTCAAGGGAGACTTCTTCGCCATGGCGGCAGGGCAGGGGTTCGATCCGGACCAGCCCGGTCGCCGCTTCGATGCAATCTTGGCCGATATCGACCATGCGCCCGATCACCTGCTGGATGATCGCAGCGGCAGTTTCTACCGGCCCGAGGGTCTGATCGCGCTGAAACGGCACCTGAAGCCGGGCGGCGTCTTTGGCCTGTGGTCCGACAAGGTGACGGATCAACGCTTCCTTGACCGATTGCATGCGGCTTTCCCGGTGGCATGGGCCGAGCCAGTCACCTTCGACAACCCGCTGACGGGACGGCCCTTCACGCAGACGGTCTACCTCGCGCGGGCGGAGACGGTATGACACCCCGGCCCTTGCCTGACGATCCATCCCGCGCGGCACGGGTGTGCCCGGTTTGCGCGGCTGGGGCGGAGCCGTTCATCGACGTGGACGCGCGACGCTACTTCCGCTGCCGCGCCTGCGCGGCGCGGTTTCTCGATCCGGCGCAGCATCCGACGCGAGATGACGAGCATGCCCATTACCTGCATCACGAGAACGAGGTAGATGACCCCGGCTATCGCCGCTTCCTGTCGAAACTGGCCGATCCGTTGCTGGCACGGCTGGCGCCCGGGTCGCGCGGGCTGGATTTCGGCTGCGGCCCGGGACCGGCGCTGGCGGCGATGCTACACGAGGCGGGGCACGCGGTGGCGACATATGATCCCTTTTTCGCGCCCGACAGGGCCCCGCTGGACGCCACCTATGATTTCGTCACGTGCACCGAGACGGCGGAGCATTTCCACCGCCCGACCGCGGAATTCGCCCGGTTGCGCGCGTTGGTTCGCCCCGGCGGTTTGCTTGCGGTGATGACCTGCTTCCAGACCGACGACGCCCGCTTTGCCAACTGGCATTACCGAAAGGACCCCACGCATGTGATCTTTTACCGCGAGCAGACGTTTCGCTTTCTCGCCGCACGCTGGGGCTGGTCCTGTGCTGTGCCGTGCAAGGATGTGGTGCTGATGCAACGTCCAGAAGGCGGCGCATGACAAGCTGGCTTCACGAGGAACGCTTGACCGCCGTGCTGGCCGCCGTGCGCAAGAGCGGGGCGCGCCGGGTGCTCGACCTTGGCTGTGGCGACGGCGACCTTTTCGTGCGGCTGGCGCAGGAGCCGCGGATCGAGGCGCTGGTCGGTCTTGATATCGATGCCGATGCGCTCCGACGGCTCGAAACCCGCCTTGCCGCGGCCGGGGTCCGGGTGCCGCGGGTCGATGTGCGTCTTGCCTCGATGACCGATCCGCCGTCGGACCTTGCCGGCTACGATTGCGCGGTGCTGGTCGAGACGATCGAACACATCGACCCGGACAAGCTGTCGAAGCTGGAAAATGCGCTTTTCCGCACGTTGCGTCCGGGCCGGGTAGTGATCACCACGCCCAATGCCGAGTTCAATCCGCTGCTTGGCGTGCCGCCCCACCGCATGCGCCACCCAGACCACCGGTTTGAATGGGACCGCGCGAAGTTTCGAAAATGGGGCCGGCGGGTGGCTGGTGTCGCGGGCCATGATGTGCACTTTCACGACATCGCCGGTGCCCATCCCGATCTGGGCGGCGCCAGCCAGATGGCGGTTTTCGCGCGCCGGCAGGCAGGGTGAGCAGACGGAACGACACACCCGATGTGGCGCTCACAATACCAAAGCCCGGTTGCCATGCCCTCACCCGGCCGGACGCCGTCCTGTCGGAACCGGTCGCAAACCGTGATCTCGGGGAACGCGCCTGCCCGATTCTAACAGGCTGATGGCCGGAACAGAGCCACGGGAGTCCGACCGATGCGCGTCACGCCGCGCGCAATTCCCGTGTCAGGCGCCGGTCGATCAGCGCGCAGCCGATGGCCAGCCCGAAACACCAAAGGCCCATGTAAAGGCTCTGCGTCGGGAAATCGATACCGGCGTCGATCAGCAGGCCGGTGACGCCCGGCCCGATCGCCGTCGAGATTACCATCACCGTCGTTGCCAGCGACCGGATCGCGCCGAGATGTTTCGTGCCGTAGATATCGGGCAGCAGAACCCCCCAAAGCGCGCTTGCCGTGCCTTGGGTGATGCCGATCACGCCAAGCGCAACATACCATGCAATCACCTGGTCGGCCGGACCGACAAGGGCGATGCCGAGCCCCATCGGCAGCAAGAATACCGTCAGCAGGCGTTGCGACCCGAACCGGTCCGCCGCCCAACCCGCGAGGAAGGCGGAAATGACGGTCGCCGTGGCGAAGGCGGTATAGCCCGGCGCCATCTCCACCAGCGTCCAGCCCTTGACCTCGGCGATATGCACCTGTTGGAAGAAGATGACCGTGCCGATAAACCCCGGCGTCAGAAGCACCGGCAGAAGCGCGGGCATCAGCCAGTGCCGCACGGCGTCGCGCCGCCGCCAATGCCGTCCCATCAACCCGGTCATCATCTGCGTCTCGCCACTGCCTTGTGGCGACCGGTCATCGCGCAACAGCAGCCACAGGACCGGCGCGACCCCGAGGGCGAGGATGATCGCAACGGCGAACCATGTCGGCCGCCAACCGATGATCGCAACCACAAGCACCGTGAGGATGGAGAGGGTCATTTCACTTGTCGGGTGGCCGAGATTGGCGATCGAAACGGCCTGCCCGCGCCGCGCCTCGAACCAGCGACCCATCGCCGTCATCGCGATATGGCTGAACATGCCTTGCCCGCAAAAGCGCAGCACGAATAGCGTAATGCCGAGAAGCAAGACCGACCCCGATGAAAACGACATTGCAAGACAGGCCGCCGCGAAGACAAGCGCGGTGATCGGCGCAAGGCGCGACAAGGGAACGGTGTCGGCCACCGATCCGCGCCAGAACATCAGGGCCGCGGCGCTCAGCGTCGCAACCGTGTAAAGGCTGCCCCAGTCGCCGTCGCTTAGCCCGTAATCCTCGCGGATGAACCCGGCGAACAGCGAAATGAACCATGTCTGGCCAAAGGCGGTGGACGAGGTAAGCAAGAAACCCGCCGCCAGCCATTTTTTGTTTTGCCTGAAAAAGGTCAGCATCCTGGCTGTCTAATCCTGTCTGTTCCAAGCGGGCGGGCGCGCGACCGGGAACTGGTCCGCGCGATACTGTCGTCAGCGTTCTATCCGTGGGATGGCGGCAGTCTTCGACACGCCAAGAACTGCACATGTTCAGTAAGCGTTTCACAAGACCGGGAGGGATGCAAGTCTGCGCGGGCAGCCAAGTCCTGGGTCACGGAAAGCCTCGCACGAGGTAACCGTTTCTTGCATGGCAGCCTGCCATGTCGGTATCTGGACTCGACGGGGGGTTGCAGGGTATCCCCACGTCACCGTGGCCAGAAGTGGTTCGCAGCGTAGCATGATAGGGCGCCCAGGTTTTCGAATTCAGCGCGCCCAGTCCGGGTTGCCACGCAACCACGCGCCGTGACCTAAGGTAAGCAGGAGAACCATGTTCACGAAAGTCGCACTGAACCCGCAACTCAGCCGGAAAACGATCGGTCGGATACACCGTTACATCTTCGACTTCGGGGCCGGGGCGCACAGGGTCTTCTGGGATGGCGACCGTGCGTACATCGAAACGGATGACCCGGCCGATGCCGCCCTTCTGAAAGAGACTTTTCCAACCATGGTCGGAAACGAGGTGGAGGCGACACAGTCGGCCTCGTCACGGTAATTATCCGCGCAACGCGGTCTCGCCTTGGGGGATACGCGGCTGCCACCAGAAAACCGCGTGATGCCCGGTGGATTAGCGCATCAGGACGACCGGCACCTTGCAGGAACGTACCATCTCGGTCGTGGTTGACCCGATGACGAGGCTTCGGATGCGACTGTGGCCATAGGCCCCCATGACCAGCATCCCGAAGGCTTCTTCCTCGACCAGCTTGCCCAGCACATCCTCGGGCCGCCCTTCGACGATGCGCGTTGCCGCATCCATCCCGGCTGCCTTCAGGAGCGCCTTGGCATCCTCCAGCCCCTTGCGGTGATCGGCGCTGTCGGCGCCCACGGTGATCACCTCGATCTTCAGGTCACGGAAAAGCGGGCTGCGCGCGATGTGATCGACCGCCTTCATGGCGGAACTTCCGCCATCATAGGCCACCAGCACCTTCTCGATCAGCTTGAAGGCGCGCGAGGCCACGAAGATCGGACGGGTTGCCGCGCGCACGATCCGTTCGAGGTTCGACCCCAGATGCCCCTTCGCGAAATCCGCGGCCTCGCCGCGTTTCCCGATCACGATGACCCGGGCATCGCTTTCGACCTCGGTGATGGCCTCGACGATATCGCCATGGCGCAGGCGCGTGGTGATATCGGTGACGCCGTCGCGGTCGACGATGGCGCGGGCATCTTCCAGAACGGCACGACCGCGATGGGAGACAAGCTTGGCGCGCTGGGCGTCCAGCTCTGCAAGTTCCTCCATCAGTTTCGTCCGTGCGCCTAGCCGGATCGACCCCGAAAGATCCTGCTTTTCCGGTGCGTCGCGGCGGCCGAGGACGTGGATCAGTTCCACCGGTGCCTCGGTGCGCTGTGAAATCCACGCGGCGTGGTCGCAGACGCTTTCGGAATAGATCGACCCGTCAACCAGTGCGATGATCTTCTGTGTCATTGGGTGTCCTTCCTCAATGTTCCATCAGCTTGTCCATGGCGCCCGGCTTGTCGTGAACGGCAAGCTTGTCGACGATGGTTTCTGTGGCTTCGTTCATGCCGATGACCTCAACGTCAGCCCCGTCGCGGCGGAACTTCAGAATAACCAGGTCCAGCGCCTGTACGGAACTGATATCCCAGATATGGGCGCGGCTGACGTCGATGATGACCTTGTCCAGCGCTTCCTTGAAATCGAAGGCATCCATGAAGTCCTCGACCGATCCGTAGAACAACTGCCCCTCGACGATATAGGTTCGGTGGCTGCCGCTCATGGTGATTTCGCTGGTCACCTTGAACAATTGCGCGATCTTGCCGGCAAAGAAGATGCCGGACAGCAGCACGCCGACCAGGACACCGATGGCGAGGTTGTGGGTATAGACCACGGTCACGACCGTCGCGATCATCACGATGGAGGAGGACCGGGGATGCACGGCCAGGTTCTTGATCGACGACCATGAGAACGTGCCGATCGCCACCATGATCATGATCGCGACAAGGGCCGCCATCGGAATGATGCTGACAAGATCGCCGAGGCCGACCACCATGATGAGAAGGAATATCCCGGCGGCTGCGCTCGACAGGCGCCCGCGCCCTCCGGATTTCACGTTGATGATCGACTGCCCGATCATGGCGCAGCCGGCCATGCCGCCGATGAAGCCGGTGGCGGTATTGGCGATGCCTTGGCCCACGGCTTCCTGGTTGCGGTTCGATTTCGTGTCGGTCAGGTCGTCGACGATATTCTGCGTCATCAGGCTTTCCAGCAGGCCGACGACGGCGACCGCGACCGAATAGGGCAGGATGATCGTCAATGTCTCCAGGGTCAGCGGAATATCGGGGATCAGGAACACCGGCAGCGTGTCGGGCAGCGCGCCCATGTCGCCCACGTTCCGCACGTCCAGCCCAAGGGCGACGGTCAGCCCCGTGAGAACGACGATGGTCACCAGCGGCGAAGGGATCGCCGTGGTCAGCAGCGGAAAGAGATAGATGATCGCCAGCCCGGCAGCGACCAGAACGAAGGTCACCCATGACACCGTGCGCGGGTCAAGTTCGGGCAACTGCGCCATGAAGATCAGGATGGCCAGCGCGTTGACGAAGCCGGTCATCACCGATTTCGAGACATATCGCATGACGAATCCGAGCTTCAGGAGGCCCGCGCCGATTTGCAGAAGCCCGGCCAGCACCGTCGCGGCCAGCAGGTATTCCAGCCCGTGATCGCGCACCAGCGTGATCATGAGGACGGCCGTCGCGGCCGTCGCGGCCGAGATCATGCCCGGCCGGCCACCGGTAATGGCGATGATCACGGCGATCGAGAAACTCGCGTAAAGCCCGACCTTCGGATCCACGCCCACGATGATCGAAAAGGCGATGGCCTCGGGGATAAGCGCAAGTGCAACGACAAGCCCCGCCAGCAGGTCGCCGCGAATGTTGCCAAGCCACTGGGCGCGGTAAGCGTCGAGTGAGAACATGAAATGGATATCCGGTCCCGACACGCATCCGGTCGCGTTGTCGGTCGTGCGCAGGCACTGTTGTCTATCATTATCCGGCGGATTGGCGGCCGGAGGAGCCACCCGGAACAACATCCGGGTCCGTGTTTTCTGCGCTGCGGCATACAGGGGTTTTCCAGGAAGGGCAACAGGTCGGTTCGCCATTGAACGCAGTTCACCGTTGCAATTCCGCAGACGGACGCCGCGCAGGGGTTGTCGCTGATGCCGCATCGAAAGGTCATGGCCACCGGATCACAAGCGACGAAAAGTGCGCCGTTGCGCATATACATACTTGCGCATATGCTAGCATCCGCATATAAATCGGGCCATGCAGCAGATTCTGACCGCCCTTTGTGACCCGACCCGCCGTGCCGCCCTTGCGATCATCTGGGGCGGGGGCGAGCATTGCGTCTGCGAACTCATGGCCCGGCTCGATGCCAGCCAAAGCCGCATGTCGCGCCACATGAAAGTGCTGCGCGAGGCGGCGCTCGTCCTTGACCGGCGCGATGCGCAATGGGTCCGCTTCCGGCGCAATCCCCAATTCGCACCGGAGCTTTCGGCGGTTGTCGACGCGGTGCTGGCTGCCGAAAGAACGCTCGACAAGGAAATCGCATGACGACCGAAACACATGATCCGGGCGCCCATCGTGGCGCCCCAGACTGGCTTTGGTATGCCGGGGTGCCCGTCGCCGCGGTGCTCTGGTGGCTGGTCTACGGTCAGTTGATCCCGTTGTCCGAATGGGTCACCGCGCTGTTCCCGGTGCCGCGTGACAGCCATACCGGCGAGGCGATCGCCTTCTTCGTCTATGACGTGCCCAAGGTGCTGCTGCTGCTGACGGGTATCGTCTTTGTCACCGGTGTGCTGCGCAGCTGGTTCAGCCCGGAAAAGACTCGCGCCATCCTTGCGGGTCGCAACCAGATCTGGGGCTACCCGCTGGCCTCGGCGCTTGGCGTGTTGACGCCGTTCTGCTCCTGCTCCTCGGTGCCGCTGTTCATCGGCTTCGTGTCGGCGGGCATTCCTCTTGGCGTGACCTTCTCCTTCCTGATCGCCGGGCCGATGGTGGGGCCGGTGGGGCTCGGGTTGCTTTATGGTCTCGTCGGTTGGGAAATCGCCACGATCTACCTTGTCTTCGGCTTTACCATTGCCACCGTCTCGGGTTTCGTCCTTGGGCGTCTGGGGTTGGAAAGATACCTTCAGGACTGGGTGCGAGAGCTGAACGCCGGCCCCGTCGGCGATCTGCCGGAGGTCCGACTGACCATGGTTGACCGCCTGAAGATCGGGCTTGAGCAGGTGCGCGAGATCGTCGGCAAGGTCTGGATCTGGGTGCTTGCTGGCATCGGCATCGGCGCCGCGATCCACGGATATGTGCCCGAGGAGATGATGCTGACGATCATGGGTGGCGAGGCGTGGTGGTCTGTGCCTGCGGCCGTGGTGGTGGGCGTTCCGATGTATACCAATGCCGCCGGCGTGATCCCGATTGTCGAGGCGCTCTTGGGCAAGGGGGCCGCGCTTGGCACCACGCTGGCCTTCATGATGAGTGTCATCGCCCTCAGCTTGCCGGAAATGATCATCCTGAAACAGGTCCTGACCCTGCGGCTGATCGGTGTCTTCCTTGCCGTCGTGGCGCTTGGCATCCTCGCCACGGGCTTCCTGTTCAACATCATTCTGCTGTGACCAACCCGGTCACGGAAAACCCCGAAAGGAAAACCCCATGAAAACCGTCAAGGTCTACGGCCCCGGCTGTGCCCGGTGTGAGGCCGCCGAGAAAATGGTCAAGGAGGCCGCCGAAAAGCTCGGCGTCGCGGTCGCGGTGGAAAAGGTCACCGATGCGAAATCCATCGCCATGGCCGGGATCATGTCCACGCCGGGCATCTCGGTGGATGGAAAGCTGGTCCATTCCGGCGGGCTGCCGGACGCGGGAAATCTCGATGGCTGGCTGACGGCCTGAAACGTGGCCGTCAGCCGCCGGCTCGGTTCGCCCGGCGGCGCGCGAGTTCGCGGTAAAGCGCCTCGCGCGTCACGCCCAGTTCTGCCGCGACATCCTGCCAGCGGCCGCGGGCGGGAAGGGCATTGCCCGCGTCAAGCCACGCCGTCAACCGATCGGCGAGCCTTGGCAGGGTGCGGATCTCGGCGCGCAGCCGGGCGGCCTGCATCCCGTGCGCCAGCCGGGTCGCCCAGGCTGCGGCAAGGGCCGGCGTCTCGTCCAGTGCGGAAAGGAAGCGCGCCCGTGGCAGGGCCGCGACCTCAGCCGTCTCAACCGCGACCGCATCGCAATGATACCTTTCGGAATAGGCCGACGCCTCGGCAAGAATATCGCCCGGCCCGGCGGTCTGAAGGATCAGCCGGGTGCCCGTGCTGGTATGGCGCACAAGCTGAACCGCGCCAAGCTGCACCATGAACATCTCGCCAATCGGGCCATCCGTGGCAAAAAGCGGCGCGCCGGGGGCAAAGCGGGCCGCTCTGCCGGAGGCGAAGAGGGGCGAGAGTTCCGTGCGCATGATCGTGATCATATGTGCCAGCGATCCACGCTGCAACAAGGAGCCGGAAACCGAAACGCGAGGATACAAACCATGATTCGACGCATTGCCCTGATGGCTGCCCTGATGTTGCCCGTCGCCGCCACAGCGCAGGAGAACTCCCGCTATGCCGGGCTTGAGGCGCGCGAGATCAAGAGCCTGTCGGAAACCGACATTGCCGAGATTTCCCGTGGCGCGGGTTGGGGGCTGGCGCTTGCCGCTGAACTGAACGGTGTGCCGGGACCGGCGCACCTGCTGGAGTTGCAAGAAGAGATCGGCCTGACGTCCGATCAGGTGGCCGCGATCGAGGCGATCCACGCCGCCATGCAGGCCGAGGCGCGGGCGGCGGGCGCGCGGTTCATCGCCGCCGAGGCCGCGATCGAGGCGGCGTTTCGGGACGGCGACCTGACACCGGGCCGGCTGCGCACCCTGATCGACGCCTCAGCCGATGCGCGGGCGGAGTTGCGCTACGTCCACCTGACCCGGCACCTGGAAACGCCGCCGCTTCTGTCGGAGGGCCAGATCGCGCGCTACAATGCGCTGCGCGGCTACGGGGCCGACGATCCCTGCACCAATATCCCCGACGGCCACGATCCGGAAATGTGGCGGCGGCACAACAACTGTGAGTGAAAAGCAACACATGACCCATATCATGCGGTTGATCCGCGCGGCGCTTGTCGCGGCCAGCGGCCTTGGCCTTGCAGCTCCTGCGGTGGCGGACGTCCTGACCGTGCAACCGGTGACCGACGATGTCTGGGCCATTGTTGGCCCGACCCAACAGCGTAACCCGCAGAACCTAGCCAACAACGCGACCTTCGGCCTTGTCGTCACGCCGGAGGGCGCGGTGTTGATGGATCCCGGCGGGTCGTGGCAGGGGGCCGCGGCGTTGCATGCCGCGGTGCGAACGGTGACCGACCAGCCGGTCGCCTACGTCATCAACACCGGCGGGCAGGATCACCGCTGGCTCGGCAACGGATACTGGCAGGCGCGGGGCGCAACGGTGATCGCCTCGGCGGCGGCGGTGGCCGACCACCATGCGCGCGCGCAGGATCACATGATCGCGCTGTCGCATTTCCTGGGCGAGGGGATTGACGGGACAGAGCCGGCCTTTGCCGATGTGACCTTCGAGAACGACCACACGCTCGATTTCGGCGGGCTGACCTTCGATATCATGCATCGCGGCGCCGCCCACACGCCGGGCGACAGTTTCGTCTGGCTGGACGAGCGGAACGTGATGTTCACCGGCGATATCGTCTACGTGGATCGCCTTCTGGGTAACGGCCCGGCCCGCGACACCGACAGCTGGATCGCGGTCTTCGATGCTATGGCGGCCTATGAACCGGCGCATATCGTCCCCGGCCACGGGTCTGCCACCGATCTGGCCACCGCACGGCGCGACACCTATGACTACTTGGTCAACCTGCGGCGCGAGGTCGGGGCGCTGATCGACGCGGGCGGCAGCATCATAGACGCGCCGGGAATAGATCAATCCGCGTGGGCCTACCTCGCGCAGTTCGAGGCGCTTGCCGGGCGCAACGCGCAAGCCGCCTACGAAGAGATGGAGTGGGAGTGACGCCAGCGCATGGCCCCGCCGGCCCGAAGACCGGCGGGCCGCGCATTCAGCCCTCGCGCTGGTTCAGCGGGCAGGTGTTGAGGCCGAAGAGGCGGTAGAGCGGGCAGAAGCCGACAAGCCCGGTGGCCAGCGGCACGATCCCGATCCAGCCCCAGTTGGTCTGCGGGCCGACGAAGACGAGGGCGATGAGGACGATGCCGGCGATGATGCGCAGGGCGCGGTCGATGGTTCCTTCGTTGCGGATCATGGTGTGCTCCTTTCAAGAGGCGTGCGATCTGCGATGAGTCTATGGCAAGGCTTGGCACCTACGCGGTGACAGAGTCACCGTTCCTCTGCGGAAATCCGTTCCAGCCCGGCGCGGTCGGTGATCGTCACGCCGCCGCGATGCTGATCGATCAGCCCCCGACGCGCGAAATCCGCCATCCGGCGACTGACGAAGGCCCTGCCGGAGGCGGTTTCCATCGCAAGCGCATTGTGCGACGCGTGCACCTCAGCCCCGTTCCCCGCCAGCCGCAGCAGCACCCGCGCCAATCGCGCGCCGAAACCGGTCAGCGCCACGTCCTCGATCAGCCGTTCGTATTCGCCGAAACGGTTCGCGACGCCGCAAAGCACGAGGTCGCGGAAGGCCGTATCGCTTTCCAGTCGGGCGCGGAACCGGTCGGGTGGCACAAGTTCGCCTTCCAGATCGGATTCGGCGATGCCCTCGGCCGAATAGACCCGGCCTTCCACGAGGCAGGCAAAGGTTTGCAGGCACATCCCGCCGGGTTCCACACGGTAAAGCACGACTTCGCGCCCGTTCGCCGCCGTCAGCGTCACCTTGATGCGACCCCGGTCAAGCAGGATCAGCCCCGGGCAGGATTGCCCCGGCTGGAACAGCGTGGTGCCCTTGGGCACGGCGATCTGGCGGCGCGTGTCGGTCATGGTGTATTGATGGGCCGGGGGGACGGTGGGCGTCAATGACCCTGCCGCTTGACCGGTGGCCCAATGACGGCTACGGCGCAGCGCATGGCGAAGGAAAAGAAACGGCAGCAGGTCTATACGCTGGTGGTCGAGGTCGGCCGCAAGCCGGGCGATGGCCTGCCGAAGGACGCGACCGGCGCCGGGCTCATGGTCTATGCCTCGGGCGTGGACGAGTCGGAGGCGGTGCGCGAAACCGTGGCGGTGCTGAAACAGGCGGACATGGCGCCGCTTGACGTGCAGGGCTACGGCACGCTGGATGAACGGCGCGAGATGGGCCACGAGGTCGGCGATGAAGAAATCGCGCTGATGGATCGCGCGGCAGCGGAAAACGCGGTGATCGTGGCGCAGATGACGCCGTATTTCGGGGATGGCGAGGGCTAGGGTTCAGTCCCGGTCCCGCGCGCCATCACCCCATGCGGTGGCGCGCCGCCGCATGGAACCCTGACTGTCCACGTAGAGGCCGCAGGGCTGCACGTTATGTCCGCCCGACAACCCGCAGGTAGTCCAGCAACCTGGTAGACCCGACGCCGAACTGTTCGACCACCGAGGCCTCTGATCGATTGTCGGTGACCAAGGCGACGTCGCCGGCATACCAGTCCGCCGGGGTCGCCAACCCGGTCTGCGCGCGCAGTTGCAACGCCTCGACCACGCGCAGTAACTCATCGGTATTGCGGCCGATGAATATTGGGTATTCAAACACCATCCTGATATGCATGCTCGGGTCGATCAAGAAGCTCTTTCGGATTGGCCAAGCCTCGCTTTCCTTTTCGTGCATCATGCCGAACAGGCGCGACAACCCGAGTTCCGGGTCATGGGCGCAGGGAAAGTCTATCGTCAGTCCAAACAGGCGTTTTATGTCCGCATGCCACTGCTTCTGTTCGTCAATCGGGGATCCGGTCAGGGACAGATGCTTGACATTCGCCGCCCGCCATGAGTCGGCCGTGTTCGCGATGGAGACCATTTCGGTCGTGCAGACGGGGGTTTTCGCAGCCGGGTGACTGAACAAGTGCGTCCATGCGCCGTCGGCCCAATCCCAGAAGCGAAGATCGCCCTGTGTCGTTGCCACTGTGAAGTCGGGAAAAATATCACCGATCCGGGGTAACCACCGGACTGTCTTGCGCAGCGCAGACGGGAGCCTGATGATTTCGTTTCCTGCCCCTCGAGGTGCGAACAACTGAATGCCCATTCCCTTCAACCCCTTCCAAAACCCGATTTCCGTGGTCTTTGCCTCAGTCCTGAACCCGCGTTCACGCCGTCAGGTTGCTTGCGCCTCATGGTTGTTTCGATTTGTGTCAAGAGTGCGGCAGGGTTGTATAAGCTTATACAGATATATATGTTGCCTCGTACTGGGATATTGTCGGCACGCTGCGGCGCCCCGCAAGTCTCCAAAATCCTCCTGAACACCGGAAATACGGGATCGCGTTATTGTTGCACACTGCACTTGTCCTTGATGATGACACCGAAAGCGCGACCCGCGTCGCGGACTGCCTGCGCGACGTGGGCTTCGCGCTTGTCGACCCGGTTGCGGGGTCCGATGTCGCCGAGGCGGTGAAGCAGGACGGGGTGAATATCTGTATTGTCGGTCACCGGGCCATGTCTCGCGACGGATACGAAATCGTTCGGGACCTGCGCGATCGGTCCCCTGCGGGTATTGTCATGCTGAATGATAGTTCCGAGGAGATCGACGTCGTTCTGGCGTTGGAGATGGGAGCGGACGACTATATGGTGAAACCAGTGCGTCCAAGGGAGTTCTGCGCCCGGATCCGCACGATTCTCAGGCGCACCGTGGTCACCCCGCCAAACGTGGATGGGGCGCGGCCGGTGCCGGATGGCTTCCTGCGTCGGGTCGACGATCTTGAGATCTGCGGTGTTTTGCGTCTTGTCAGTGTCGCGGGGCGCGAGTTGTCGCTGACGGACAGCGAATTCGATGTGCTGATGGTGCTGGCCGCGCAAACCAACAGGGTCCTCTCCCGCGAACAGATCATCGCATCGGTCAAGGGGGAAGGTCACGCGATAACCGATCGGCTGGTCGACGGCATCATCAGCCGGCTACGCCGCAAGTTGTTCGCGGGCGAAACCGGCTTCAAGCGCATTCGCACCGTTCACGGGCGCGGGTACATGCTTGTCGAGGGTGTCTGATCAAGGCATGGCACGGCGGCCATGTGGGGTCATTTCACAAGCGCAGCGCCAAGCGCGGTGATCTTGGCCCAGACGACACCCTGTTTGCGGTGCAGTGGCACCCGGCCGATCCGGGGGACGCCGCCCCGCCATGACGCCGTTACGCAGCGGCGGGTCGGTTCTGCGACAGCATGTCGAGATAGGCCTGCGCGCCCGCGCGGTCGATCACCGGCCATGCCGGGGCAAGGTCCTCGCCGGCCAGCGTGGCGGTGGACTTTCCGCAGGCTTCCAGAACCTCGCCCAGCAGGTTGGAATCCAGCGCGCAGCGCCCCGAAAGCAGGCACTCGTGATCGTCGAGCAGCAGGTGATAGCTGGTGAACGTCGGCGAAGACAGGTCGATCTGCGCGGAGTTTGCCCGGCGGATGTCATCCACCTTCGCAAGGACCTTTTCCACGCCGAACAGGTAATCGACCTCGCAGCCCGACAGGCAGAGCCGTTGACTGCGCGACACGAGGATATCGTTGTCGAGCCCGAAATAGGGCGCGCGCAACAGGATCGGCGCACAGATGCCGCGCGCCATGTGCTCCGTCGTGCCGATCCAGCGGATGGTTTCCGGCTTGCCCCCAGCGGTCAGCACCTCCATCCCCGGCTTCAGGGCCTCGACCGGCCGCGTGCCCCCCGGTATCCGCAGCCGGGTCGTGCCCGAAAGGCCGGGCAAGGGGTGCGGCGGCAGCGGATGGTTGGCAAGCCCGGCATAGGCGACCGAGACTGCCCGCCCCGGGGTTTCCGGGACGATTTCCGAAAGGTGGCGCGGCGCATGGCAGCCGGGGCGCAGGGTCAGGTGGGCGCCGGTCTGGCTGTTGGTCATGCTCAACAGGTCGGCGCGCCCCTCTCGATCCCACGAATAATGCAGCACGATCGGCTCGCCCGCGTAAACGAAACCGGGGTCGCTCTCGAATAGCAGCCCACCGTGTTCGAGGCTGATCACCCCGTCGGGACGGCACAGGATGCGCAGATCCCGCGGGGTCCCGGTGCGCCCTTGCCACAGGATCACGGGCACCTGCACTTCGCCGCGCAGGCTCATCTCGAACCGCACGGTGCCCTGCGACAGGTCGGCGTCGCGCGCGTGCCTGTCAAGATGCGTCAGCCTGCGCCCGTCCCAGATCGCCAGCCATCCCATGTGAAACAATGCCCCCTACAACAATTTATTGGAGCTTACCCGTGGAACAGGGGTCGAAATGTCGCGGAAATGTGGAAAGAATGTGGCCCGTTCGCCGGCGTCAGGCAAGCAGGGCCGCCGCTTCGTAGCCGCGCAGGCTGGGCCGGGCCGCGGCGCTGTAGCCAGCACCGGTTTCGGGGTCGATATCCGGAAAGAGGTCGAGGATTTCGCCGCGCACCGCGTCCTCGAACCCGTTCAGGGTGACCGGGCCGGGGTGGAAGCTTTCGGTCGGCAAGCCCTCGGACCACAGGATCTGGTGTTCGTCGAACAGCAGGTGGAAATACTCGATCTCGCCGCCCGCGCGGATGCGGATGGAGCGGTCGTTGACAAGATCCTTGGCCGCCACCAGCACTTCGCCCTCGCCGAACAGGATCTCGGCCATGGGATGCAGCACCAGCACACGGTGTTGCGGCGACAGGACCAGCCGATCATGCGCGCCCATGGCGCCCGCCTCGATCACCACCGGTGCGAACCGGCCCTCCGCCCTGACGCGCCGCCGTCCGATCCAGCGGATCGGTTGCAGCCCGTTATCGCGGGTTTCGACCAGGTCGCCGACCGCCAGCGCCTCGATCGGGCGGGTGCCCCGCGCGGTCAGGATGCGGGTGCCCGCCGCGAAACAGGGGATCGAGGTGATGGTGACGAAAGCGGTATCGCTGATGCCGCTGCCGTCATCCTCGGCGGTGTAGGAGAAGTTGAAGCTTTCCGGTTCGGACAGATTGCCATAGCCCGCCGGTGGGTCCACGGCCAGCGACCCGTCGGCCTGAAGCGTGACCTCGAACCCGTTGTTCAGCGTCACCGTGTCCCCGGTCGCGATGTCCTGCCCGTTGATCTGGGTGACCACCATCGTGCCGCTGGATTCGTCATTCGCGGTGACGTCCAGCACCGCGGTCTGCCCTTCCAGCACCGTCTCTTCGTCGTCGTTCGCCAAAACCGTGGCCTGAACGGAATCGGCGGCGATCAGGATGGCGGAATCGTACAGGCTGTCGCCGGCATCCGCGATGCCGAGCCGGATGGTGTTCACCTCGTCGGGAGTCACGTCCATGGTGACGGAGAGTGTCACGGTGTAGCCGTCCATCTCCGTGTTGGCGTGATCGTCGGTGTTGTCGAAGTAGAGCGTTTCGTTGGTGTTGCTGTTGACGTTGTTGATCTGGGCACTGTCGAAAACCGGCGAGGCGACCTCGACCCCGTTTATCCAGATACCGACCGCGTCATTGAAGATGGAACCGACGTATTCGGGGTATTCCTCCGATGCGAAGCTGAACTGCATCGTGATCTGGTCGCCGTCGGGGATGAAATCGACCTCGAGGATCGCGGCGTCATACGTGCTGGTTCCCGCAAGCGCGTTGAAATCGGCGTCGTTGTTGACGCCCCTCGTGTTCGTAGAGGTGCTATCGCTCCGGTTAGGATCGCCGCCGGAATTGGTGAAATCCCGAACCCGTCCGGTGGACAGGATGACGCCGCTGTCAGAGGGCGTGGCGTCAGGTGAAATCGCGTCGCCATCGCTCCAGATGCCGGAGGAGTTCCTGTCCCCGTCATAGGTCGCGTCCACCACCTGCACGCCGTCGCCAAAGATGGTCTCCGCCATTTCGGTGGCGCTTGCGCGCGCGTCGATGTTCAATCGTTGCGCCGATACCGGCATGCCTGTTCGTCCCCACCCAAGGGGCACGGATCACCCGTCGCCGCAGTATCATGCGATCTCTTGATTTCGCGGGGGTCTGCCTCGATCCTGCCCGTAGTCTTTGTTTTGCCCGATCATCGCCGTATTCTTGCCGGGAATCAAGCGGCTTGCGGGAACGGGTCGGCGGGGTTGAGTCCGTCTGGCCACAGGTTTACCGCAACATGGACTGTAGCGCGCAAGGAGGCCCCCAATGACCGACCCGCAGGATCTGACCGCCAGGCTTGTGCGCTGTCCCTCGGTCACGCCGGAGGAGGGCGGTGCGCTGGTGCTGCTGGAGGGGCTTTTGTCCGAGGCCGGGTTTGCCTGCACGCGGGTGGATCGCGGCGGCGTGGCCAACCTCTTCGCCCGCTGGGGCCAGAAGGGGCACCCGCGCAGTTTCGGATTCAATGGGCACACCGACGTGGTGCCCGTGGGGGACGCCGCCGCGTGGACCCACCCGCCCTTCGGCGCCGAGGAGGAGGACGGCTGGCTTTACGGGCGTGGCGCGACCGACATGAAATCGGGTGTCGCGGCCTTCGTCGCGGCGGCGGTGGATTTCGTGCGGCAAACGCCGCCCGACGGCGCCGTGGTGTTGGCCATTACCGGCGACGAGGAAGGGGTTTCGACCGACGGCACATTGGCGCTGCTCGACTGGATGAAGCGGGAAGGCGAACGGATGAGCGCCTGCATCGTGGGCGAGCCGACCTGCCCCGAAACCATCGGCGACATGATCAAGATCGGGCGGCGCGGGTCGATGTCGGCCTGGATCACCGTGACCGGGAAGCAGGGGCATTCGGCTTACCTGCAAAAGGCGCTGAACCCGATGCCGGCGGTGGCGCTGCTGGCGCACCGGCTGTCGTCGCATGTGCTGGACGAGGGGACCGCGCATTTCGACCCCTCCACCTGTTCGGTGACAAGCATAGACACCGGCAACCCGGCCACCAACGTGATCCCCGCGCAGGCGCGGATGGCGGTCAACCTGCGCTTCAACGACCTGCACAGCGGCGCAAGCCTGACCGACTGGCTGCAATCGGAGGCCGACAAGGTCGCGGCAGAGACCGGCGTGACGATCAACATGGCGGTGAAGATCTCGGGCGAGGCGTTCCTGACCCCGCCAGGGGCGCTGTCCGATCTGGTCGCGGGCGCGGTCACGGCGGAAACCGGGCTGGTGCCGAGACTCTCCACGAGCGGTGGCACTTCGGACGCGCGATTTGTCAAATCGCATTGCCCGGTGGTGGAGTTCGGCCTTGTCGGGCATCGCATGCACGAGGTGGACGAGCGTGTCTGGACCCCGGATATCCATGCCCTGAAACGGGTCTATTCCCGTATCCTGAGCGATTATTTCGCAGCATGATCCGCCCCACCGTTGTCGTAATGGTCAAGGTGCCGCGACCGGGCCGCGTCAAGACCCGGTTGGCGCGTGGGATCGGGGCGGTACAGGCGGCGTGGTGGTATCGCCATCAAGTCGCGCGGCTGTTGCGGCGGCTGCGCGATCCGCGTTGGCGACTGGTACTGGCGGTGTCGCCGGATGCAGAGGCGGTGACGTCCCGGGTCTGGCCCGCCGATCTGCCGCGTGTCGGGCAGGGGGGCGGTGACCTTGGCACGCGGATGGCGCGGCTTCTGTCCCGGCCCGGCCCGGTGATCGTGATCGGCAGCGACATCCCCGGCGTGACCCGTGCGCATCTGGCCCGCGCGATCCCGGCCCTTGCCCGCCACGACGCGGTGATCGGCCCGGCCCCGGATGGCGGCTACTGGCTGATCGGCCTTGGCCGCGTCTCGGCACCGCCCGGTTTCCTTGCGGGCGTGCGTTGGTCCAGCCGCCACGCGTTTGCCGATAGCCTCGCAACGCTGAGCGACCGGCGCGTCGCTCTTGTCGATACGCTGGACGACGTGGACAACGCCGCGGACCTGGCCCGCACCATTTCCGCATGACGCGCGCCGGCACCCGTGTTAGCCAAGACGCATGAGCCAGATCCCGACCAAAGATCAGATCCTTGCCTGGATTTCCGATAATCCCGGCCATGCCTCCAAGCGTGATATTGCCAAGGCCTTCGGCATCAAGGGGGCGGCGCGGATCGACCTCAAGCGCATCCTGAAGGAGCTTGAGGACGACGGCCATCTGGAGAAACGCAAGAAAACCTACCGCGACCCGGACAAGCTGCCGCCCGTTTCGGTGTTGCAGGTTCTGCCTCCCGACAGCCTTGGCGATATCTTCTGCCGGCCGCTGGAATGGCATGGCGACGGGCCGGAACCGCGCATCCTGTTCAGCGCCAAGCCGACCGATCCCGCGCTTGGCGAGGGCGACCGCATCCTTGCCCGGATGCAGGAGGTCGAAGGCGAGGATCATCAATACGTCGCCCGGCTGATCCGGCGTATCGGAACCAACCCGCGGAAGATCCTCGGCATCTACCGCAAGGGGGCCGAGGGCGGCAGGATCGTGCCGATCGACAAGGGCGCCGACAAGGAATGGCAGGTCGAGGCGAAATATGCCGAGGGCGCCAAGGATGGTGAACTGGTCGAGGCCGAGCAGGCCGGGCCGAAGGGGCGTATGGGTCTGCCGAAAGCGCGCATCGTGGCGCGGCTGGGGGACCCCGGCCAGCCCAAGGCGGTTTCGCTCATCGCCATCCATCAGCACGGGATTCCCGACGATTTCCCCGACGACGCGATTGCCGAGGCCGACAGCGCCAAGCCCGCCGGGCTTCAGGGGCGCGAGGATCTGCGCGACCTGCCGCTGATCACCATCGACCCGGCCGATGCCCGCGACCGCGACGATGGCTGTTACGCCCATGCCGATGACGACCCAAAAAACGCGGGTGGCTTCGTGATCTGGGTCGCGATTGCCGATGTGGCTCATTACGTGCGGCCGGGTTCCGCGCTGGATCGGGAGGCGCGCAAGCGCGGCAATTCCACCTACTTTCCCGACCGGGTGGTGCCGATGCTGCCCGACCGTCTTTCGGGCGACCTGTGTTCCCTGCACGAGGGCGTGCCGCGTGCCTGCATCGCGGTGCGCATGGTGATCAATGCGCAGGGCGAGAAGATCGGGCAACGCTTCGTGCGCGGGTTGATGCGCTCGCGCGCCTCGCTGACCTACGAGGAGGCGCAGGCCGCGCTCGATGGCCGCCCGACCGACAGGACCGCGCCGCTCATCGAGCCTGTGCTACAGCCTCTCTTCGCCGCTTACGGCGCGCTGCGCAAGGCGCGGGCGGCGCGTCAGCCGCTGGACCTCGACCTGCCGGAACGCCAGATCATCCTGTCCGATGACGGCAAGGTCAGCTCCGTCGCGTTCAAGGAGCGGCTCGACGTTCACAAGCTGATCGAGGAATTCATGGTGCTGGCCAACGTGGCCGCCGCCGAGGAACTGATGCGCCTGAAGACCCCGCAGCTGTTCCGCGTGCACGAGGAACCGAACCCCGACAAGATCGCGGCGTTGCGTGAAACCGCGCAGGCCAGCGGGTTCAACCTTGCCAAGGGACAAGTCTTGCAAACGCGTCACCTCAACCAGTTGCTGGCCGCCGCCGAGGGAACCGAATTCGACGAGTTGATCAACATGTCCACTCTTCGGTCGATGACGCAGGCCTATTACAGCCCGCAGAATTTCAGTCATTTCGGCCTCGCGTTGAAAGCCTATTCGCATTTCACCTCGCCGATCCGGCGCTATGCCGACCTGATCGTGCACCGGGCGCTGATCTCGGCGCATGGCTGGGGCAATGACGGGCTGAGCGCCGAGGAGATCGAACGGCTCGACGATATCGCCAAGCACATCTCGGAGACGGAACGCCGCTCGATGCTGGCCGAGCGCGACACCACCGACCGCTACCTTGCCGCCTTCCTGTCGGAACGGGTGGGCGAAAGCTTCACCGGCCGGATCAGCGGGATCGCGCGGTTCGGGGTCTTCGTGAAGCTGGACGATACCGGCGCGGACGGGCTGCTGCCGATGCGCGCCATTGGCCGCGAATACTACCATTTCGACGCGGAAAGCCAGACCCTGACCGGCGCCGATACCGGCATGGTCATCGCCATCGGCCAGCGGGTGACGGTAAAACTGGCAGAGGCGGTGCCGGTGACCGGCGGCATGACGCTGGAACTGCAGGAGATCGAGGGCCAGATGCCGCCGCGAGGCGCCGCGCACAAGCGTGGGGCGGCACCGCGGCGCAAGGCAGGGCAGGCTCGCGCGAAAGCCGCCAAGGTGAAGAAGAAGCTGCGGCGCAAGCAGCGGTAGGACGAGGCAGGGGGACGGTGATGCGAGCCGTCACCGCATGATCTCCATGGCAAACCCGGCGAAGGGGCAGCGCTGCGAAAGGCGCAGGCGGTTTCGGGGCTGTTCAGGAAATGGAAACCAGTGCGCGGCAGGATGCTGGGCAAGGCTCCGCCGAGCTTGGGCAAGGCGCTTCTGTCATGCGCAGGGCGGATGTATATTCATGGACAAAAAGGTCCCCGGCATGAGCATTTCGAGACTTTTCCTACTTGTGGTTGGCATGGTCGCGTTTGCGACCACGGTTGCGGCGAATACCGTGATCTCCCCGCGCCCCTTGCCGCGCCCGGAACTTCACGGGGTTGCCCCGGTAGCGGCCCCGAGCGATCTGGCTGTCGCGGTGTCGCTGCGCCCTGCGATGCGGGTTGCGACGGCGGCTTTGATGCGCGCGCCTGTATCGGCCGCCAACCGGGTGGATGCCGCGGGGTTCCAGGATTGGCTGCGGGGTTTCACGGTGCGGGCCCGGGACGCGGGAATCGGTCGGGCAACCATCGCGCGCGCCTTTGACGGTGTTTCGGTCAATGCGCGTGTTGTCGAACGCGATCGCAACCAGTCCGAATTCACCCGCACCTTGTGGGATTACCTTGACAGTGCCGCCTCCGATACGCGCGTTGCCAGCGGGCGTTCCGCGCTGCGCGATCACCTCGAGACGCTGGCCGCGATCGAACGACGTTACGGTGTCGAGGCGGAGGTGATCACTGCCATCTGGGGGTTGGAAAGCGCCTATGGCGCGGTCCGCGGCAGCGTCCCGATCATCGACGCGATGGCGACGCTGGCCTACGAGGGCCGTCGCCGCGCGTTCTTCGAGGCGGAGTTGATCGCAGCGCTGCGGATCCTTGAAGCGGGGGATATCGGCCCCGACGAGATGCAGGGATCCTGGGCCGGGGCGATGGGGCATACCCAGTTCATGCCCACCAGCTTTCTCGCCCATGCGGTGGATTTCACCGGCGACGGGCGGCGCGATATCTGGGGGGACGATCCGGCGGATGCGCTCGCCTCCACCGCGCGCTACCTGTCGCAGAACGGGTGGACACATGGCCAGCCATGGGGGTTGGAGGTGACGCTGCCCGCCGGCTTCGATTTCACCCAAAGCGGGGAGCGGATCCGCCACGATGCCGCGTACTGGAATCGGATGGGGGTCCGTCTTGCCGATGGCGGCGGGCCAGTGCCCGACCATGGACCGGCATCTATCCTGCTGCCGGCGGGTCATACCGGTGTGGCGCTGGTGATCTATGACAATTTCCGGGTCATAGAAACCTACAACCCGGCCGATGCCTACGTGATTGGCGTGGGCCATCTGGCCGATCGGATCGTCGGCGGGTCGACCTTCCGGGGCGGTTGGCCGCGCGACGACCGGGCGCTGACGCATGAAGAGCGGTTCGAATTGCAACGGCGGCTGACGGCGGCGGGGTTCTCGACCGAGCGGATTGATGGCATTATTGGCCCGCTGACCATCCGGGCGGTTCAGGATTATCAGGCGGCGGAAGGGTTGGTGCCGGACGGCTATGCCTCTGCCGCCCTGTTGCGACGGCTTCGGCGCGGGTAAGGCATTGCGCCCCGGCCCGGGAGGCCGGGGCGCGGTGGAGCGGCCCTTGTCACGCTCCTGCGGAGCCTGCCTCGGCCCGCATTGCCATGGGACATCGGCATGGGCCGGGATCTCGACCGAAGGGCTTGCCAATTGCGGGTTACGCTGTGCGATCCTTGCTGAACAGGTAGACGGCGCAGCCGGCAAGGATCAGCAACCCGAACAGGGCGAACAGCTGTCCGTAGGCAGTTGCGGGATCGGACCCACCCGCGGCAAGGTACCGGTAGGTCGGCCCGCTTGCAAACTGCATGATCCCGACGCCGCCGATGCCGAAAAGGTTCAACAAGGTCACCCCGCGCCCCACCAGATGCGGCGGCAGGAAACTGCGGCCATGGGCGATGATGACGGGAAAGCTCGCGCCGAAGAGGCCGATCGCCGCGATCAACGCGATGGCCTGCCATTCCGACCCGGCGGGCCAAAGCCCGAGCGACAGGCAGGCCAGCCCGGACAGCAGGTTGCCGGTCAGGATGACCCATTTGCGGGTGCCGAACAGCCGGTCGAGCGGTCCGTAGATGAAATTGCCCGCGATCATCGCCAGCCCCATGACCAGCGACGCGGTGCCGATGCGCAACGTGTCGGCGCCGTAGACATCTTCCAGATAGGGGGCGATCCAAAGGCCCCTGATGCCGGCGGCGGGCGCGTAATTGACGAACATGATCACGAAGATCGGCCAGAGCGCCGGCACCTTGAGGATATCGAGGACCGAGCCTTTCTGCTCCCCGTCAGGCGGGGCCGGGTTGCGCACGGTGACGGCCAGCAGCAGCGCGACCAGCAGTGTCACACCCGCGAGCGCCCACATCGTCCCGCGCCAGCCGATGCTTTCCACCGACCAGGCCAGGGGCAGCGCGGCGCCGATATTGCCCAGCGTTCCGGTGCCGAGGATGACACCGGCGAAAGTGGCGAAGACCACGGCGGGATAGTCGCGGGCGAGGATGTAGTAGCTGGCCATCAGGACCGGCGAACACCCGATCCCGATCAGCACCATCGCCACGGTGACCCAGCCCGGTCCCTGCGCGAGGGCCATCACCGCGGCGCCGCCCGCCCCGCCAACGGCCAGCAGAACCGAGGAGGTCAGCCTTGGCCCGATCCGGTCGAGCGCCCAGCCCACCGGGATCTGCATTGCCGCGAAGACCACGAACCAAAGGCCAGACGCCATGGCGAGGTCCTCGGCGCCAGCACCGATATCGGCCGAGAGCGCCGGAGACAGAACCGCGAGGAACGCGCGGTAGAATTGGCTGAGCACATAGGCCAGCACCAGAAAGATCATTCCGGGGGTCACGCTTTCCTCCCTCTCGAAAGCGCGGCAAACCTGCACCGGAATTTAACAAGTGTACAAGTCGAATTATTTCCCGACAAAATTCATCGGGAAACCTTGACTCGCGGAGGGGCCATGGTATCCACCCTCTAATCCGAGTGTTTTGCTCGGTTATCTGGAAAAGGGAATGACATGATGACTCGCACAGTTTCCGCTCTTCTCGCCACGAGTGTTCTGGCCGGTGCCGCCGGCATGGCCGCCGCGCAGGAGGTCAATATCTACACCTCGCGGCACTACGACACCGATGAGCGCCTTTACGAGGGCTTCACCGAAGAGACCGGAATCACCGTCAACCGGATCGAGGGCAATGCCGACGAGCTTATGGCGCGGTTGCAGGCAGAGGGCGACAACAGCCCGGCCGATATCTTCATGACCGTCGATGCCGGGCGGATCTACCGGGCATTGGATTCCGGGCTTCTGCAGTCGGCGCCGAGCGACATGCTGGAGGCACGTATCCCCGCCGAAATGCGCCACCCGGATGATTACTGGTACGCGTTTTCGCAGCGTGCACGCGTCATCTACTACGACCGCAACGATGTCGATAACCCGCCGCAGACCTACCTTGACCTTGCCAACGATGATTATGAGGGGATGATCTGCATCCGGTCCTCCTCGAACATCTACAACCTGTCGCTGCTGGGGTCGATCATCCATCACCACGGCGAGGAAGCGGCGCTTGACTGGGCCACCGGTGTCGTGGAGAATTTCGCCCGCAGCCCGCAGGGTGGCGACACCGACCAGTTGCGCGGGATCGTGTCGGGCGAGTGCGAGATCTCGATCGGCAATACCTATTACTTCGCCCGCGCTTTGGCGTCTGATGTCGAGGGGTTGACCGGCTCCACCGACATGATCGGCATCGTGTTCCCGAACCAGGACACGACGGGTACGCATGTCAACGTTTCGGCCGCCGGCATTACCGCACATTCGCCGAACCGCGACGCCGCGCTCGCCTTCCTCGAATACTTGTCGGGGGATTCGGCGCAGGTCTACTTCTCGTCCCAGAACAACGAGTTCCCGGTTGTCGAGGGGCTCGATATCTCGGATGCGCTCAGCGAGATGATCCCCGAAGGCGGGTTCGTGCGCGACACGATCAACCTGTCGATCCTTGGCGACAACCAGGCGGCGGCACAGCGGATTTTCAACGAGGCCGGCTGGGACTGATCCGCCAAGCCAATCATCGGAAAAATCGAACGGGCGCCCTGTGGCGCCCGTTTCGCGTTCAGCCAGCCGCGCCGACGCTGCCCTTGACCGGGTCCGGCATGTCCGAGGTGGGCATCTGCTGGTGCTGCCCGAGTCCGCGGCACAGCACGATGACCGGCAAAAGCCCGACCGCCGCGATAACAAGGCTCGGCACCGCGGCCTCGTGCAGTCTTTCGTCGGAGGCGAGCCGATGCGCCTGCACCGCCAGCGTGTCCCAGTTGAACGGCCGCATCACCAGCGTCGCGGGCAATTCCTTCATCACGTCGACGAAAACGATCAGCAGCGCGGTGAAGACCGAGGGCTTCAGCATCGGCAGGTGCAGCCCGAGGATCGTGCGTTGCGGCGTCTGGCCCAGCGTGCGTGCCACGGCGTCGATATTGGGGTTCACCTGCGCCAGCCCGCTGCCATAAGCGCCGAGTGCCGCGGCCATGAAGCGCACCACGTAGGCCAGCACCATCAGCCAGATCGACCCGGTGATCAGCAATCCGGTGTCGATACCGAAATTCGCCTCCATGAAGGCGTCGAGCGCATTGTCGAAGGCAGCGAAGGGCACCAGAAGACCAAGCGCGATCACCGCGCCGGGCACCGCGTAGCCGACCCCGGCGATCAGCAGCGCGGTTTGCGCGTGGCGCGTCGGGAAAAGCCGCGCGTTCGAACTGAGCGCCACGGCCGCGATCACGGTCAGCCCCGCACCCGCCGCCGCCAACAGTGCCGAATTGCGCAGGAAATCGAGGTAGCCACCGACCAGCAGCAACCCGTCAGTCTCGATGAAACGTGACAGGATCCAGTCCGGCACCAGCCGGTAGAAATGATCCCACCCCATCCAAAGAAGTAGCCCAACCGGCAGCAGAAAACCCAGAAGCACCGGGATCCCGCAGAACAGGATCGCGCCAAACGTCGCCAGCCGTGACAATGACATCGGGGCCATCGCCTCGTGCCGGCGCCCCGCCCCGTGATGGCGCGCCTCGCCCCTTTGCTTGCGTTCCAGCCATGCCAGCACCAGCGCGAAAACCAGAAGCACCAGCGCCAATTGCGCCGCGCCGGTGCGGTCGGTGAAGCTGATCCAGCTGCGGATGATCCCGGTCGAGAAGGTCTGGACACCGAAATGCGCCACCGTGCCGTAATCGGCGATGGTCTCCATCACCGCCAGCAGCACACCGCCGGCAATGGCCGGACGGGCCATCGGCAGGCTGACCCGGAAAAAGGTGCGCCATGCGCTTTGGCCAAGCGCGCGCGCGGCAAGGAAGGCGGTGGCCGATTGCTGCAGGAAGGCTGCCCGCACCAGCAGGTAGACGTAGGGATAAAGCACCAGCGTCAGCATCGCCGCCGCGCCGGGGAGCGAGCGGATTTCAGGAAACCAGTACTCGCGCGGGCCCCATCCCATCAGGTCGCGCAGCGTCGTCTGCACCCAGCCGGGATGATCGAGGAAATCGGTATAGGCATAGGCCAGCACGTAGGCCGGGAAGGCCAGCGGCAGGGCAAGCGCGATTTCCAGCAGGCGGCGGCCGGGAAAACGGGTCATCGTCACCAGCCACGCGGCGCCGGTGCCGATGGTGCCGGTTCCGATAGCGACGATCACAACAAGGCCGAGGGTGGTCACGGTGTAGCGCGGCAGCACCGTCTGCGCGAGGCTGCCCACCGTGTCCATCCCGCCGCTCAGCGCCGCCAGCGTGACCGCGGCGATGGGCAGGACGCACAGCGCCGCGGCCAGCCATGCCAGCAGCGCCATCCAGTTGCGGGAAAGGGAAGTCAGGCGAAACATCATGCGCCCGACGTTACGCCAAGTGCGACAACAGGCACAAGCGCCGCTCAGCCGGCCGAACGGTGCCGGGCATTGAAAATCGCGATTTCTTCCGCACTTGGACACTTGCCGGTGAACACCTCCACGTAGGGCGGCATCCGGTCGAGGCGATCCGACAAGGGTTCGCCCAGTTGCATGGAATAATAGCCGACCTGCGTGTAGATCATCGTCTTGGCCCGCGTCTCGGCCATGCCCGTGCTCTCGCCGTGGCGGCTGAACATCGCGACCATGGCGGTTAGCCGGCGCTTGTCGGCTTGCGCGACGCGCGGCTGCAACGCGCTGTCGTTCTGCGCCCAGTTGCGGATCGCGAGATCCAGCCGCGCATCGAAGAGGCCTTCGTCGATCCAGCAATCGAACAGGTTGAAGACCGCTGCGCAGATCGTTTCGGCCGGGGCCTCGCAGCGGGCGACGAGGTTGCCGGTGTTCTTGGCTTCCCACCTGTCGACAATGGCATCCAGCAGGGCGTCGCGGTCGGTGAAATGCCAGTAGAAACTGGTTCGCGACAGCCCCAACGCCCGGGCCAGCGGCTGGATCTTCACCGCGTCGATCCCACCGTCGAGCAGCATCTGGTAGGCGGCATCGACCCACAGGTCGGCCGACCCACGCCAGCCATGGGTCTTTTCGGGCTTCTGTATGGTCATGGCGCAGGGCTATCATGGTGGCCGCGGGGGCTGCAATTCACACGCGACTTGTGTCATCAGGCGCCAGACAGGATCGCGATGGTCACAGCGCAAAGATCCATGGATCGCGCGCCGGACCCATGCGGACCGCAAACGGAGGCACCTCGCCATGCAGGCCGATTTCGTCATCATCGGGTCCGGGTCCGCCGGGTCGGCCATCGCCAATCGCCTGTCAGAGGATGGGCGGCACAGCGTGCTGGTGCTGGAATATGGTGGGTCGGATGCCGGCCCCTTCATCCAGATGCCCGCGGCGCTGAGTTATCCGATGAACATGCCGCTCTATGATTGGGGGTTCCGCTCCGCACCAGAGCCGCATCTGGGCGGCCGCCGCCTTGCCTGCCCGCGCGGTAAGGTGATCGGCGGCTCCTCCTCGATCAACGGGATGGTCTATGTCCGCGGCCATGCGCGTGATTTCGATCATTGGCATGACAGCGGCGCGACGGGCTGGGCCCATGCCGATGTGCTGCCCTATTACCAGCGGATGGAATGCTGGCATGATTGCGGCCATGGCGGCGACCCCTCTTGGCGGGGCGCGGAAGGCCCCCTGCACGTCACGCGCGGGCCGCTGAACAATCCACTGTTCCGGGCCTTTGTCGAGGCGGGCGCGCAGGCGGGCTATGAAACCACCGACGACTACAACGGTGAAAAACAGGAAGGCTTCGGCCCGATGGAGATGACCGTCTGGCAGGGCACCCGCTGGTCGGCGGCAAACGCCTATCTGCGCCCGGCCCTCGCGCGGCCGAATTGCGACCTTCTGCGTTGTTTTGCCCGGCGCGTTCTGATCGAGGACGGGCGCGCCACCGGGGTGGAGGTCGAACGTGGCGGCCAGACCGAGGTTATCCATGCCAACCGGGAGGTGATCGTCGCGGCCTCTGCCATCAATTCCCCCAAGATCCTGATGTTGTCGGGCATCGGTCCCGGCGCGCATCTGGCCGCGCACGGGATCGGGGTGATCGCCGACCGCCCCGGCGTGGGCCAGAACCTGCAAGACCACCTGGAGCTTTACATCCAGCAGGCCTGTATCCAGCCGGTCACGCTCTACAAGTACTGGAACCTGATCTACAAGGGGGCCATCGGCACCCAGTGGATGACCACGCGGACCGGTCTCGGCGCCTCGAACCAGTTCGAGAGCGCGGCCTTCTTGCGCTCGCGACCCGGCGTGGCCTATCCCGATATCCAGTTCCATTTCCTGCCGATGGCCGTACGATACGACGGCACGGCGGCGGCGGAAGGCCATGGGTATCAGGCGCATGTGGGCCCGATGCGCTCGAAATCGCGGGGGCAGGTGACGCTGACATCCGCCGATCCGGTGGCGGCGCCGCGCATCATGTTCAACTACATGTCGCATCCCGACGACTGGCGGGACTTCCGCCATTGCATTCGCCTGACGCGGGAGATCTTCGCGCAACCCGCCTTCGACCCTTATCGCGGCGCGGAAATCGAGCCGGGCGAGGCCGTTCAAAGCGACGCGGCGCTTGACGATTTCATCCGCGACCACGTGGAAAGCGCCTATCACCCCTGTGGCACCTGCAAGATGGGCGCGGTGGACGATCCGATGGCCGTGGTCGATCCGGAGTGTCGCGTGATCGGGGTGGATGGCCTGCGCGTCGCGGACAGTTCGATCTTCCCGCGCATCACCAATGGCAATCTGAACGCGCCCTCGATCATGACCGGCGAAAAGGCCGCCGATCATATCCTTGGGCGCGGGATGCTGCCGCGCTCGAACCTGAAGCCGTGGGTCCACCCCGGTTGGCGCTACAGCGTCAAGGCAGCGGGTTAGGGGGGGTCAGAAGTCGAGGTTTTCCACGCTCAGTGCGTTTTGCTGGATAAACTCGCGGCGCGGTTCCACCACGTCGCCCATCAGCTTGGTGAAGATGTCGTCGGCCTCGACCAGATCCTCGACCTTGACCTGCAAAAGCGTTCGCGCCTCCGGGTCCAGCGTGGTTTCCCACAACTGGTTGGGGTTCATCTCGCCCAGCCCCTTGTAGCGTTGCAGCGTAAGGCCCCTCTCGCCCTCGGTCAGGACCGCGTCGAGCAGGTCCATCGGCCCGTGGATGATCGTGTTGCGCTCCTTGCGCGCCAAGTGCGCCGGGTCCTGGTACACGTCGCGGGTGCCCTTGGAGACCTCCGACAGTTTCCGCGCCTCGCCAGAACGCAGAACCGCACCGTCGAGCGTGCGGATCTCCTCCACCCCGCGCAACACGCGCGACAGGCGAATGCCGTGGTCCTGCGTGATCCGGCCCTGCCAACCGCGTTCGTATTCCACCGCCACCTGATCAAGGCGCCCGGCCACGTCATCGGCCACGCGTTGCAGGTCGCCATCGGCGCGGCCCGGATCGAAGGCGCCGGCGATCGCCGCCTGTTCAAGGATGCGGCGGGGGTAGTGCGTCGGGAAGGCGTCAAGGATGCGCTTGAAATTGCGCGCGCCCTCGACCACGCGGGCGAGATCCTGCGCGGCGATCTCCTCGCCCGAGGGCAGGCGCAGCACGGTGCCGTCGACGCCCATCTGGATCAGGTAATCCTCCAGCGAGATTTCATCCTTGATATAGACCTCCGACTTGCCCCGGCTGACCTTGTAGAGCGGGGGCTGTGCGATGTAGAGGTAGCCGCCCTCGATGATTTCCGGCATCTGGCGGAAAAAGAAGGTCAACAGAAGGGTGCGGATATGCGCGCCGTCGACGTCGGCATCGGTCATGATGACGATCTTGTGGTAGCGCAGCTTGGCAATGTCGAACTCGTCGCGCCCGATCCCGGTGCCGAGCGCGGTGATCAGCGTGCCGATTTCCTGACTGCCCAGCATCCGGTCGAAACGGGCACGCTCCACGTTCAGGATCTTGCCGCGCAGGGGCAACACGGCCTGGTTCTGGCGCGATCGTCCCTGCTTGGCCGAGCCGCCGGCGCTGTCGCCCTCGACGATGAACAGCTCCGATTTGCCGGGGTCCTTTTCCTGGCAATCGGCCAGCTTTCCGGGCAGGCTGGCGACATCCATCGCGGTCTTGCGCCGGGTCAGTTCGCGCGCCTTGCGGGCGGCCTCGCGGGCCAGCGCCGCCTCGACAATCTTGCCGATGATGGTGCGCGCCTCGTTCGGGTGCTCTTCGAACCATTCGGCCAGTTTCTCGTTCATTAGCCCCTCGACCGCCGGGCGCACCTCTGAACTGACGAGTTTTTCCTTGGTCTGGCTGGAAAATTTCGGGTCCGGCACCTTCACTGACAGAACGCAGGTCAATCCCTCGCGCGCATCATCCCCGGTGAACGAGACCTTTTCCTTCTTTGCCAGACCCGAAGAACTGGCATAAAGGTTCATGGTTCGGGTCAGCGCGCCGCGAAATCCGGCCATGTGGGTGCCGCCGTCACGTTGCGGGATGTTGTTGGTGAAGGGCAGGACGGTTTCGTGGTAACTGTCGTTCCACCACAGCGCCGCCTCGATCTCGATCCCGTCGCGGATGCCGGTGATATGGATCGGCTCGGCCATCACGGACGTCTTGGACCGGTCGAGGTAGCGGACGAATTCCCTGACGCCGCCCTCGTAGAACAGGTTCGATTCCAGCGGCTCGGCCGGGCGCAGGTCGCGCAGGATGATCCGCACGCCGGAATTCAGGAAGGCCAGTTCGCGCAGCCGGTTTTCCAGCGTCTTGAACACGTAATCGAGATTGGAGAAGGTCGTGGTCGATGCAAGGAAGCGCACCTCGGTGCCCTGTTCGCCGTTCGCGTCGCCGACGACTTCCAGATGCTTGACCGTCTCGCCGCGTTCGAACCGGGCGACATGTTCCTTGCCGTCGCGCCAGATGCGCAGTTCCAGCCAGTCCGACAGCGCGTTCACCACAGACACGCCGACCCCGTGCAGCCCGCCGGAAACCTTGTAGGCGTTGTCGTCGAACTTCCCGCCGGCGTGCAGCTGGGTCATGATGACCTCGGCCGCGCTGACGCCTTCGCCCTCGTGGATATCCACCGGGATTCCGCGCCCGTTGTCGCGCACAGAAACCGAGCTGTCGGCATTCAGCGTGACCGTTACCGCGTCGGCGTGACCGGCCAGCGCCTCGTCGATGCCGTTGTCCACCACCTCGTAAACCATGTGGTGCAGGCCCGATCCGTCATCCGTATCCCCGATATACATGCCGGGGCGCTTTCGGACAGCCTCCAACCCCTTGAGAACCTTGATGGAATCCGCGCCGTAGCCGGTGGCTGCCTGTGTCGCTTCGGTCATGCCTGAGCCCTTGTTTTCTTGTCCCTGCCTTATACGTGGCGCGGTCGGGAATGTCACGGGTTTGACACAAGATTACGCGTCCCGCGTCCCGCTTTGACCCGTTGCCGCCGGGCCGTCATGTCAGCGCAATGATCACCGCGACCAAGATCAGCAGGCCACCCGCGATCCGGTTGGTTGTGGCCAGCGCGCCGGGCGAGGAAATCAAACGCCGCGCCCGGTCCACGAAACTGGCGAAGACGAGGTTGCCGATGATCGGAACGCCCATGGAAATGCCGGCAATCGCCGCGATATCGGCCGCCGTCAAAGCGGTCAGGTCGAAGAAACCCGGCAGCATCCCCATGTAGAAGAGGATCGCCTTGGGATTGGCAAGGATCGCGGCCAGCCCCGCGAAGAACCCCGCCCAGTGCCCGGGCCGATTCAGGCGGCTGTCGGCCTCGATGCCCTTCTCGGCGTGGCGGATCAGCATCACCCCCATCAGCGCGAAAACCGCGACCGCAAGCCAGCGTAGGAGCACCATGAGGCCGCCGTAGGTCTGCACCACCCAGCTTAGCCCCAGAACCGCCAGCAGGCTCCACGCCATGTCGCCAAGGGCCACGCCGAGGATCAGCGGCAGTACCGCGCCCATGCCATGCGCCAGCGTTCGTGCCATCAGCGCAAGCCAGACCGGGCCCGGCGTCAGGAACAGGACGAAAAGGGCACCGGTATACAGCGCGGCCTGTGCAAGGGTCAGTGTCATCGGCGTCCCGCGATCCTGTCATTCCGTATCCGGCAGGCTCAAGCTGCCATCTTCGTTCAAGGGCCAGAACGGGTTCATCGCCAGTTCCCAGACATGGCCATCCGGGTCCGCGAAATAACCCGAATAGCCGCCCCAGAACACCTTTTCCGGCGCTTTTAGCGGCGTTGCCCCGGCCCCCAGCGCGCGGGCATAGGCGGCGTCCACCTCTGCGTCCGTTTCAAAATTCTGCGCCAGCGTGCTGGCCCCGGTGCCAAGATCCGCGCCGGGCCGCCCTTGATCCTTCGCCAGACCCTCCAGCCCGAACAGCCCGAGGGCGAACCCGTTGGCCTGGTAGACGGTCATGGATGCGGTGCTGTCGGGATGCATCTGCCAGCCAAGCGCGGCATAGAACGCCCGTGACCGCGCCATGTCGGCGACGCCAAGGGTGACAAGGGTGATACGCTGCGGGGTCATGTCAATCTCTCCCATTCCCGGACGAGCGATTGCCCCTCCAATTCGGTGACTTCAAACGCCTGCGCCCGGTCGCCAAGCTCTGCAAAAAGCTCCGGCCCCGTGCCCGTCATCCACGCCTGCCCGCCAAGCGCGGAGATCTCGTCGAACAGCGCCGCGCGGCGGCGCGCGTCCAGATGCGCGGCCACCTCGTCCAGCAGGACCAGCGGCGCCACCCCCGTTTCCGCCTTCAGCGCGCGGGCATTGGCCAGGATAAGCGAAATCAGCAGCGCTTTTTGTTCGCCGGTCGAACATAGCCGCGCGTCCACTGCCTTGGCGGCGTAGACCGCACCAAGGTCGCTGCGATGCGGGCCGACAAGGCTGCGCCCGGCGGCGATGTCGCGGGGGCGCGTCCGCGCCAGCGCGGTGGCAAAGTCATCCGCCGTGACCAGCCCCTCGCTGTCTTCTGCTTCGATCAGCGACAGCACCGCCGCCGGAAACGCCGTCTCCGCCCCGTCCTGCGCCGCCGCCAGCCGGGCCACCGCTTGCGCCCGGTGGGCCACGATCCGCGCCGACGCTTCGGCCATCTGCGCCTCCACCGCCTCGTACCACATGGCGTCGCGCACCATGTCCTTCAGCATCCGGTTGCGCTCGCGCATGGCTTTCTCATGGGTCAGCACCGCCTCGCCGTGCCCCGGGAAGAAGCTCATGGTGATCCGGTCGAGGAACCGCCGACGCCCCTCGGCCCCCTCGATCCAGAGCCGATCCTGCGCCGGCACCAGCCAGACGATCCGCGCCAGCCCGGCCAGCGCAAGCTGTGGCGCCGGCTTGCCGTCGATGCGCAGGCTGCGCGATTGCCCGGTTTCGGCGCCCATCTCGATCTCGTGGAAGCGGCTGCCCGCGACCAGTTCGGCCCGCACCTTCCAGCCGAGCGCCTCGGGTCGCCGCGCGATCTCCTCGCCTGCTGCGCGCCGCAAGCCGCGCCCCGGTGACAGCAGCGATACCGCCTCAAGAATGTTGGTCTTGCCCGCCCCGTTGGGGCCGAAAAGCGCCACCGGCCGCCCGTCCAGCCGCAACGCCGCCCGCTTGTGCGACCGGAAATGTGAAAGGGTCAGCGCGCGCACATGGGGGCGGTCCATGACCCTATCCTTCTTCTTGGCTCAAATACTCCCGCCGAAGGCCCGCCCGAGATGACGCGCCTCGGCGCGGAAGAGCGGGCCGTCACACCCGCATCGGCATCACCACATAGACGGCCGAGGTATCGTTTCCCTCGCGCATCAGCGTCGGGTCGCCGGAGGAGTTGAACAGGAACACCGCGTTTTCGCGGTCCACCTGGCTGGCGATCTCCAGCAGGTATTTCGCGTTGAACCCGATCTCCAGCTTCTCGTCGCCATAGGCCACGGCCAGCTCTTCCTCCGCCGCGCCGCTGTCGGGCGCGTTCACCGACAGGATCAGCCGATCCTCGTCCAGCGACAGCTTCACGGCGCGCGAGCGTTCGGACGACACCGTTGCCACCCGGTCCACCGCCTTGGCGAACTCGCTGGCATCCACCTCCATCCGGCGGGTGTTGCCCATCGGAATCACGCGGGTGTAGTCGGGGAAGGTGCCGTCGATGACCTTCGAGGTCAGCGTGATATCGGGCGTGGCAAAGCGCACCTTGGTTTCCGATACCGAGACCGCGATCGTCATCTCGTCATCGTCCAGCAGCTTGCGCAGCTCGCCGACCGTCTTGCGCGGCACGATCACGCCGGGCATGGACTCGGCCCCGGTGGGCAGCAGCATGTCCACCCGGGCCAGCCGGTGGCCATCCGTCGCCACGCAGCGCAGCACCTGCCCCTCCTCGCCCTGCGCCACATGCATGTAGACACCGTTGAGGTAATAGCGGGTTTCTTCGGTCGAGATGGCGAATTTCGACTTGTCGAACAGCCGCCGCAAATCGGGCGCCTTGGCCGAGAAATTGGCGCTGTATTCCGTCGAGGTCATCACCGGGAAATCCTCGCGCGGCAAGGTCGCCAACTGGAACGATGACCGTCCGGCCTTCACCTCCAACCGGCCCGAGGCGCCATCATCGCTAAGCTGCACCAGCGCCCCGTCGGGAAGCTTGCGCACGATTTCATGCAGCACCACCGCGGCCACCGTGGTCGCGCCGGGGCGTTCGACCTGCGCGGGCGCCTTGTCCACCACCTCTATATCGAGATCGGTCGCCCGGAAACTGGCGCTGTCGCCCTCTGCCTCGATCAGCACGTTGGCGAGGATCGGGATCGTGTTGCGACGCTCCACCACCGACTGGGCCTGCGATACGGCCTTGAGCAGCGCCGCGCGTTCGATACTGATCTTCATGTCCCTGGCTCCGACGATTAGGCGGGGCGGCGAGCCTAGCCTCTCCGCCCACGGGCACAAGTGTTTTCTTGGAGTGTCGTCAAAGGGCGGGCGGCGTCAATGGGGCGGATGGGAAAATCCGCGAATTAGATGTGGTTGCGATCCATGGAAGGGCGTTCGGCGCGCAAGGCGCGCCGAACCGGTGGGGGATCCTCCCCCGTCGCCATTGGGCTTGAACCAATGGCGCGTCCAATGGCGACCCCCCTGGAGTATTCTCGCCAAGAAGAAGGTATCAGGCCTCGAGCATGCGGCGCAGAAGTTCGGCATCCTCGGCGATCTGGTTGTCGACCGAGATCAGTTCCTCGATCTTGCGCACGCCGTGCAGGATCGTGGTGTGATCGCGCCCGCCGAACTTGCGGCCGATCTCGGGCAGGCTGCGGCTGGTCAACTTCTTGCACAGGTACATGGCCATCTGCCGGGGCCGCGCGATGTTGCGGGCGCGGCTCGGGCTCATGAGGTCGGACTGGCGCAGGTGGTAATGTTCGCAGGTCTTCTTGATGATCTCGTCCATCGTGACCTTGCGGTCGGTGGCGCGCAGGATGTCGGACAGGCATTCCTGCGTCATGTCCATCGTGATCTCGCAGCCGATCAGGTCGGCAAAGGCAAAGAGTCGGGTCAGCGCGCCCTCGAGCACCCGCACGTTGGTGGAAACCCGGTGCGCGACGAATTCCAGCACGCCGGGCGCGATCCGCAGGTCCGGGGTGCGTTCGCGCTGTGCCTCCACCTTCTGTTGCAGGATGCCGAGGCGCAGTTCGTAATCCGTCGGGTGCAGGTCCACCACCAGCCCGCATTGCAGGCGCGAGGCGATGCGGCTGTCCAGTTCCTCCATGTCCACGGGGGCCCGGTCGCCCGAGATGATGATCTGTTTGCCCAGTTCGACCAGCGCGTTGAAGGTGTGAAAGAATTCTTCCTGCGTCGAGTTCTTGCCGGCGATGAACTGCACGTCATCGACCATCAGCACGTCGATCGACCGGAACACCTCCTTGAACGAGATCGTGTCCTGATCGCGCAGCGCCCGAATGAAACGATACATGAACTGTTCGGCCGAAAGGTAGACGACCTTGAGATCCGGCTTGTTGGTGCGCAGCGCCCAGGCGATGGCGTGCATCAGGTGCGTCTTGCCAAGCCCGACGCCGCCGTAAAGAAACAGCGGGTTGAACGAGACCGCGCCGCCTTCGGCCACGCGGCGCGCGGCAGCGTGGGCCAGTTCGTTCGGCTTTCCGACCACGAAATTTGAAAACGTGAAAGCCGGGTTCAGGACGGAGTCCGGCAGGTTGCGGGGGCTGTGACCCGGTGCGACGGGGGCGCTGGCGACGTGGGCGGGCGCGGTTTCTGCCGGCAGGCTTGCGGCTGTCTCGGCCTTGTGAGCCGCGTCGCGCGCGGCAACGGAAAACTCCACGCGGTCGATATCGGCCCCGGCCGAGATCAGGTGGCGCAAGATCACGTCGCCGAAATGCTGCGACACCCAGGTGCCGATGAAATTGGTCGGAACCGTCAGATGCGCGGTGCGGTCTGCGACCGACCCGAAGCGGATCGGTTCGATCCAGGCCGAGAAGTTGTTCTTTCCCACGGATTTCAGCAATTCGCCGCGAACGTGTCCCCAGTCGTCGTGTGTCATCCTGATCCCGTCATTCTTTGACGCAGCGCCCTTGCGGTGCCACGCGGACGGTCATTTCGCCGCCCTAACCCTTTGCCACCACGCTTCACGGATCGCCCATCCGACCCCGCCATGACAGCCCCGGAAACGCCCCGACGCTTGCCCCGTCAATCGCGGGCGGATCGGGGGTCGCCAACCGAAATGCACCACGGATCCCCCGGACAGATACGTCCGGGCGTTCGGGATGCGACAACCTTCGGTTGGAGGCCATTGGACACAAGGGGCCCGCGAATAAACAGCGCTGCTGTATACCCGATAGACAGGACAAGCCCGGCCGTTCCAGTTCCGGATCTGCGCTGTCGGCCCCGGACGCAACACGTGTTACCACCGCGGGGAAGCTGCCACTTCCCAATGCTGACGCCCGATGTCCCCCCAGACTATGTGAATCGCTTGAAATGAAGGTAGCGGGACTCGCGCAATGGCCGCAACATCACTTCACGCTTGACTCTTACCCTTTCGGAAGACGAATCCGAGGCGCCGCGGGTAAGGGTGCCGAAGCAAAAGAGAATTCCAAGAAACAAAAAAGGCGCCCGGTCGGGGCGCCAATTTTCAGAGCTGTTGCAGCCTTGCCTCAGGCGGCCAGTGCCTTCACCCGTGCGGAGAGACGAGAGATCTTGCGCGCCACGGTATTCTTGTGAAGGACGCCCTTGCTGACGCCGCGCATCAGTTCCGGCTGTGCTTCGCGCAGGGCGCTTTTCGCGGCATCCTGATCGCCCGAAGCGATAGCCTCTTCAACCTTGCGCAGGTAGGTGCGGATGCGCGACCGGCGTGCCTTGTTGATGGCGAAACGGCGTTCGTTCTGGCGGGCGCGTTTCTTGGACTGCGGTGTGTTTGCCATGTGTCTGGTCCCTTCGTGGGGTCAATGTCGGTTCATATGCGTATATCGCCCACGGGGCCGGGTTTTCCGATACCGGTCCATCTGGCCAAGGCGGGCCTCACACGCATGTCTGGCGGCGCGTCTAAGCGAAAGCGGCCGGAAAGGAAAGCCCAAAACCGCCCCTGCCCGGTAAATCGCTGCAGGGTGGCGCCTTGCGCACCAGCCCCGAAAAACAGGGGTGCCCTCCATGCACCGGGCGTACACCCCCTGTGCAGACAAGACGGCGCCCGGCCGACGGACTACTTGTCGCGGAACTGCGCCTCGCGTTTTTCAAGGAAGGCGGACATGCCCTCCTTCTGATCCGCGGTGGCGAAGAGCGAATGGAACAGGCGCCGTTCGAAGCGCAGCCCTTCGGACAGTGTCACCTCGTAGCTGCGGTTGACCGCCTCTTTCGCGGCCTTGGTGGAGATCAGGCTCTTTTCCGCGATCTTCTCGGCCGCGCCGCGCGCTTCGTCCATCAGCTTCTTGGCGGGCACCACGCGGCTGACCAGCCCGGCGCGCTCGGCCTCGGCGGCATCCATGAAACGGCCCGTCAGGTTCATGTCCATCGCCTTCGACTTGCCGACATAGCGCGTCAGGCGCTGGCTGCCGCCCATGCCGGCGATCACGCCGAGGTTTATTTCCGGCTGGCCGAACTTGGCGGTGTCGCTGGCGATGATGAAATCGCAGGCCATCGCCAGTTCGCAGCCGCCGCCAAGCGCGTAGCCCGACACGGCGGCGATGACCGGCTTGCGGATTCCCATCATCCGGTCCGACGAATTGGCAAAGAGGTTCTCGGTGTAGACATCCACGAAGCTTTTGCCGGACATCTCCTTGATATCCGCCCCGGCGGCGAAGGCCTTTTCGGACCCGGTGACGATGATGCAGCGGACCTTGTCGTTCCGGTCGGCGCTTTCCAGTGCGTCGCAGAGTTCGGCCAGCATCTTGGTGTTGAGCGCGTTGAGCGCATCCGGCCTGTTCAGCTTGATCAGGCAGACGTGGTCTTCGATCTCGACGATCAGGGTCTCGTAGGCCATTCACTCGGTCCCGGTGTTGTTGTCCCTAGGTCCAAGCAGGGTTATCAGCCCGCGCGCCCGGTTCAAGCTATCTTTGGCAGGCCGGGCAGTAGAAGCTGGATCGCCCCGATTGCACGATCCGGCGGATGGTGGCCGAACATCCGGGCGTCCGGCAGGGCGCGCCTTCGCGGCCATAGACCTGAAATCCATGCTGAAAATAGCCAAGCGCGCCATCGGTCTGGCGGTGATCGCGCAGGCTTGATCCGCCCGCCGCGATGGCCTCGGTCAACACGTCGCGGATGATGGGCACCAGCCCCGCCAGCCGCGGCAGCGCGACGCGCGTTGCCTGTCGCCGGGGCGAAAGGCGCGCGCGGAACAGCACCTCGCAGACATAGATATTGCCGAGCCCGGCAACGATTCGCTGGTCAAGAAGGGCCGTCTTGATCGGCGAGCGCCGCGATTTCAGCCTTGCGGCGAGGGATCGCGCGTCGAAGGCGTTGCCCAGCGGTTCGGGGCCGAGCATTGCCAGCAGCGGGTGCGCCGCCTCGGCATCGGTCGGCAGCAGGTCCATCGCGCCGAAACGCCGGGCGTCGTTGAAGGTGACGCGGGCGCCGCCCTCCATGTCCAGCACCACATGGTCGTGCTTTTCCGGCGCGGGATGGGCGTGGTGGAACTGGCCCGGCCTGTCGCGCGCGGTCACGCCTGAGACCAGCATGCGCCCCGACATGCCCAGATGGATCAGCAGCGTTTCCCCGGTGTCGAGATCGGCGAGGATGTATTTCGAGCGCCGTCGCAATTGCAGGATTGTCGCGCCCGTCAGTCGCGTCGCCATGCCGGGCGGAAACGGCCAGCGCAGGTCGGGGCGGCGGATATCGGCGCGGGCGATGCGGTGCCCCTCCATCACCGGGACCAGCCCGCGACGCACTGTCTCGACTTCGGGCAGTTCGGGCATGGCGGGCCTTTCCTTGCGGGGCGGCGCATTGTAACGCCTTGGACAAGCCCTATAAGAAGGGACAGTTTGCAAGCGAGGGCAAGGCCCCGCGAAGGATGGATGAGATGACCGAACCGGACGGCCGCCAAACGCATTTCGGGTTCCAGACCGTGGCCGAGGACGAGAAGGCCGGCAAGGTGCACGGCGTCTTCACAAATGTCGCCTCCAAGTACGACGTGATGAACGATGTCATGTCGGCCGGCATTCACCGGCTATGGAAAGATGCGATGATGGACTGGCTGGCGCCGCGCGACGGGCAGCACCTGCTGGACGTGGCCGGCGGGACCGGCGATATCGCGTTCCGCTTTCTCGACCGGGCGCCGGGGGCGCGGGCCACCGTGCTCGACATGACGGACTCGATGCTGGTCGAGGGGCAGAAGCGGGCCGAGGCCGAAAGCATGGCCGAAAAACTCGACTGGATCGTCGGCGACGCGATGGCGCTACCCTTCGAGGACAACAGCTTCGACACCTACACGATCAGTTTTGGCATTCGCAACGTCACCCGCATCGGCGACGCGCTGGCCGAGGCGTTCCGCGTGCTCAAGCCCGGCGGGCGGCTGATGGTGCTGGAATTCAGCCAGATGCCGAACGAGGGGTTGCAGAAACTCTATGACCTTTATTCCTTCAACGTGATCCCGAAAATGGGCAAGCTGATCGCGGGGGATGCGGACAGTTACCAGTATCTGGTCGAAAGCATCCGCCGCTTCCCCGACCAGGAGGCGTTCGTGAGCATGATCCGGCAGGCCGGGTTCGGACAGGTGAAATACCGCAACCTGTCGATGGGCATCGCGGCGCTGCATTCAGGCTGGAAGATCTGATGATGGCTTGTGGAAACCGGGTGCCCTTGCGGCAAGTGCCCTGCCATGCGGCGCGTTCGATCAAGGCGCGCGTCGGCGGGCCGCGGTGCGGCGATACGAGGCCGGGGCTGCGCGCTTTATCCCTGCCACATTCGAACGAAATTCGAGCGTTTGCCCCAAGCCCAGCCAAATCGCCGTGCCGGGGGGCGGCCCGGCGATGCGCGGCGGCCTGCGGCCTTGATTCCGCGCCGGGCGCCACATCCCGAAGGGCCGAGCATGAAGGGCCGAGCATGATGTATCAGGCCGGATGCGCCCGGCAGAGAGGCGCATAGCATGCGTGGCCCTCACAATATCTGGCGGCTGATCCGCACCGGCGCCACGTTCGAGCGCACCGGTGCCATGGCCGAGGCGCTGGCCGCGATGGACGCGCCGCGCAGCGTGCGCATCGGCCTTCGGGTGCTGGGCTGGCCGTTCAAGTGGCTTGGGTTGAAGGGCGACCCCGACCTGCCGCCGGTGGTGCGGGCGCTGACGGCGCTGGGGCCGGCCTATATCAAGTTCGGCCAGATCCTGAGCACGCGGCCCGACGTGGTCGGCCCGAAACTGGCGCGCGAGCTTCGGGTGTTGCAGGACAAGCTGCCGCCCTTCGACAGCGCCACCGCCAAGCGCATGATCGCGGAGGATATGGAAACCCCGGTCACGGATCTGTTCACCGAGTTTTCCGAACCTGTCGCCGCCGCCTCCATCGCGCAGGTGCATCGTGCGACGCTGCGCGACACCGGGCAAGACGTGGCGGTGAAGGTGCTGCGGCCGGGGATCGAACGCGCGTTCCGGCGCGATATCGACGCCTTCTACCTGATGGCCGGCTGGATCGAGACGCTGTCGCCGGCCTCGCGCCGACTGCGCCCGCAGGAGGTGATCGCGCATTTCGAGGGCGTGGTCATGCGCGAGCTTGACCTGCGCATCGAAAGCTCCGCCGCCGGGGAGTTCGCCGCCAAGACCGCCGAGGATGACGGGTTCCGCGTGCCGGCGGTCAACTGGTTCCTGTGTTCGCGCCGGGTGATGATGCTGGACTGGGCAGAGGGGGTCTCCATGGGCGACCCAGAGGCCATCGACGCCGCCGGTCACGACCGGGTGGCGCTGGCCGAACGGGTGTTGCAGATGTTCCTGCGCCATGCGCTGCGCGACGGGTTCTTTCACGCGGACATGCATCAGGGCAACCTGAAGGTGGCGCCGAACGGCGATATCGTGGCGCTGGATTTCGGGATCATGGGGCGGCTGGATGAATATACCCGCCGGGTCTATGCGGAAATCCTGATGGGATTCATCCGGCGTGACTACCGCCGCGTCGCCGAGGTGCATTTCGAGGCGGGCTACGTCCCCGCCGACCGCGATATCGACGAGTTCGCGCAGGCGCTGCGATCCGTGGGGGAGCCGATCTTCGGCATGGATGCCAGCCGGATTTCCATGGCCCGGCTGCTGTCCTACCTGTTCGAGGTGACGGAACAGTTCGGCATGGAAACGCGGACCGAGTTGATCCTGCTGCAACGAACGATGGTGGTGGTGGAGGGCGTGGCGCGCTCGCTCGACGCCAATATCAACATCTGGAAGACGGCGCGCCCTGTGGTGGAGGATTACATCAGCCGCAACCTTGGCCCGCAGGCGATGGTGCGCGACCTGTGGCGCACCGCGCAGGTGCTGTCGCGCTTCGGCCCGCGCCTGCCGCAGATGGCGCAGGATGCGCTGCTGGCCAATGCCAACACGTCGCCGCCGCCGCGCCGGTCGCGGCTGGGCGAACGGCTGGGCTACCTTGCGGGCGGCGTGGCGCTGGCCTTCGTATCCGTGGCCGCCTGGGAATTCTGGTTCTGACGGGCGGACCGCGCGCCGCATCCTGAATGGACATGGGCGCCCCGCGGTGGGACAGTTGACGCGACCGTCCTGCCAAAGGCCCGCCGCCATGCCTCCCGACGCCCTGCATTCAGAATTGATCCGCGTGTTCATGGCCGGTGTTGCCGCCGCCGATCCAGAACGCGCGGTGGCCAAGGCGCTGGCCGCCCGGCCCGCCCGCATGCCGGAAAATGGCCGGCTGGTCCTGATCGCCGTCGGCAAGGCGGCGCATGGCATGATGCAGGCGGCGCGGGACAGCCTGCCCGCGAGCACGCCGACCGATTGCCTTGTCGTGACGAATTACGAGAATCACCGCGATGTCGCCGGCGTGGCGGCCTACGCCGCGGGCCACCCGGTGCCCGACGGGCGCGGGGTGATCGCGGCGCTTGCGGTGGAAAAACGGCTGCGCGAGGCCGGCGAACGCGACGCGGTGCTGGCGCTGATCTCGGGCGGCGGGTCCGCCCTGTTGCCGGCGCCGGTCGAGGGCGTAACGCTGGCCGACAAGGCAGAGGTCAACCGGCTGCTGCTGGCCTCCGGCGCCGACATCACCGAGACGAACATCCTGCGGCAAGCGCTTTCGCGGCTGAAGGGGGGTGGCATGTTGCGGCTGGCGGCGCCGGCGCCGGTGCGCAGCCTGATCCTTTCGGACGTTGTCGGCGATGACTTGCGGGTGATCGCCAGCGGGCCGAGCGTGGGGCCGATTGCGGACCTTGCCGCGGCGCGCGACGTGGCCCGTCGGCTGGGCATCCGGGACAAGCTGCCCGAGGCTGCCCGCACGGCGCTGGCCCGGCCCGAGCCGCCGGCGGACCTGCCCCGGCCCGACGCCACGCTGGTCGGTTCCAACCGGCAAAGCCTCGACGCCATGGCGCGCGCCGCAACGCGGCCGGTGCGGATGATCGGGAGCCCCCTGACCGGCCCGGTGGAGGCGGCTGCCGAGACGGTGCTTGAGCTTGCCGCGACAACCCCGCCGGGCACCGCGCTGCTTCTTGGCGGTGAAACCACGGTGGAGATCCGCGGCGACGGGCGCGGCGGGCGCAATCAGGAATTGGCGCTGCGGGTCGCGCTCTTGGCCGAGGCGCGCGGCGTCGGGGCGCGCTGGCTCTTCCTGTCGGGCGGCACCGACGGGCGCGATGGGCCGACCGAGGCGGCGGGCGCCATCGTCGATGACACCAGCCTGGCAAGGATGCGCGCCGCCGGGATCGACCCCGAAGCGTTGCTGGCAAACAGCGACAGCCACGCGGCGCTGACCGCCTCGGGCGATCTGCTGACCATCGGGGCAACGGGCACCAATGTCGCCGATCTTCAGGTTTTCCTTACCATTTGAACGCGCCGGGTGCCTAGAGCGACAAAAAAGAGTCGGCGCAGCGGAAATTTCAGGTCATACTGCGCTACATTCGATTAATCATTTTGGAGGGCTCAGACGTGCCTTGTCCACGACGGCGCATCTTTGCTGTGATGCCTGTGCTTGTGGCAGCCGTCTTCGTCGTCGGCCTGTCCGGGCTTGCCCGGGCCGAGCGCGTGGCCCTCGTCATCGGCAATTCCGAATATTCCGCCAACCCCCTGATCAACCCCGTCAACGATGCCGTCGACATGGCAGAGCGGCTGGCCGAGATCGGTTATCGGGTGCATGGTGACGGGCCGTTACTGGATGTGGACCTGCGCGACTTGCAGGTGGCGATCCGCGATTTCACCCGCTCGCTCAACCCCGGTGACCTCGCGGTGTTCTACTTTGCCGGGCACGGGGTGGAATACAAGGGTACCAATTACCTGATCCCCACGGATGACGAGGAAATCGGTTTTGCCGAGGATGTGCCGGACTGGTCCTACCCTGCGCCGCGGCTGCTGGAACGGCTGTCCGCGACCGGCGCGACCGGTGTGATCATCCTCGACGCCTGCCGCAACAACCCGCTGCCCGAACGCAGCGGCAGCCGGGATGTCGGCGTTGGCCTGTCGGCGATGGACACGCCCGCGGGCGCTTCTGCGTTCATCATGTACGCCGCTGCGCCCGGGCAAACCTCCTCTGATGGCGCGGGACGCAACGGGCTTTTTACCGGGGCGCTTCTGAGGGCACTGGACCGACCCGACCGGCGCATCGACGATATCATGTACGAGGTCTCCTTCGCGGTGCGCAACGCGACCGAGGGCCGGCAGGTGCCGTGGCTGGAATTCGCCTTCGCCGGTGAGGTTCCGCCGCGATTGCATGGCGGCAGCGGGCGGACCGCGACCAACGAAGTGCCGGTTCAGGTGGCGGCGGCGCGTGGCGCACCGGGCAAGCCGGGGCACGGTATCGCGGAAGGTGGTGAACCGCTTTACGGGGTCATCGGGCTGGAAGAGACCCCGCCGGAAGGCGGCCTGCGGCTGGACCTGCTGGCCGGCGGATACGAGGATGCCTCGCAGCTTGGCGGCACCTGCTACGGCTTCGTCGCCAGAAACCCTGATTTCCAGCTGGACTGGCAGGAGGCCATGGGGCCGCTCAGCCTGACCACGGCAAGCGAGGCGGAAACCGTTCTCGTATTGAACACGCCCGACGGCGACTGGATCTGCGCGGGCACATCCTCTCGCGGGGGGGCGCCGGTCGTGCCTCTGGCCGAGGCGCCCGCGGGGGCCTACCGGATCTGGGTCGGCACGGAGCGTCAGGCGTCCTCGGCCCCCGAAGCAGAACTACTGGTGCGGGCGCTGGAGGCCGACGGGTCGGTGCCGGAGGCGCCGGCGAGCCCTGCCCCCGAACCCGAAGACCCGGCGCCCCCGCAGGACGCCGCGCCGGCGCCGGTCAACCCGGCCGCCACGATTGAACGTGCATTGGATTGACGAGACCGGGAGACCTTCACGATGTCTGGCATGAAACACTTGACCGTTGGCGCCGCCCTTCTGACGGCAGGCTTCATTTTCGCGCCGGAGCGCGCGGTGGCACAAAACTTCTGTTCCGGCGACCGGGTGATGGGCGGTTGCCCGGTGTCCATCGGGGATTTTCCATGGATGGTGTCGCTGAGCGAGGCCAATGCGCGCAGCCGCTTCGATGGGCATTTCTGTGGCGGAACGATCATTGCCGACCACTGGGTGCTGACTGCCGCGCATTGCGTCGATACGATGGACCCGGCGAATCCGCTGGGGCTGGAAATCTACGCCAATTCCGCCAGCCTGCAGGGCGGCGGCACCGCCTTCGACGTGGCCCGGGTGTTCGTCCATTCCGGGTATCAGGGCGTCGGCATCCACGATATCGCGCTGCTGGAAACCGTGCGCCCGATGGGCATTGCGCCGGTGCGCCTGTCCGACACCACCAGCGCCGCCGCGGTGGAGCGGGTGGGCGATGAAACCATCATCATCGGCTGGGGCCTGACCCCGCCGCCCAACATCGCGCGCGGGCGCGGACCGCTGACGCAGGCCGAACGCTCCGCCACGCAACCGCCGTCGCTATGGGATACGTCGCAAGTGCTGCTTGGTGCGGCGGTTCCCGTCGTGGACAACCAGTTCTGCGCCACTGGCGCGGGCAGCGTCATCTGCGCGGGCTTCCGCGAGGCGATTGCCGACGCCTGCCGGGGCGATAGCGGCGGGCCGCTTCTGGCACGTGACGGCGAAGGCTATATTCAGGTCGGGCTCGTTTCCGGCGGCAATTACTGCCACCAGGATGGTGACCATTACGGCACTTATAGCCGTGTCTCCGCCTACCAGGACTGGATCCGCGCCACCATGGCCGGGGAAACGCCGCAGGTCGATCTGCGCCCGTCCGAACCCGATTACACGCTGCCCTCCACCTTTGGCACGATCACGCTGGCATCGGGCTTCCAGCCCGATCCCTACCTGCAGCACATCCTTGCGGGGGGCCGGATCGCGGCGTCGAGCGTCGGGGAGGGCTGCACCGGGTACGTGGCCGAGGCACCGGATTTCCGGGTGATCTACCAGGGCAGCGGGGCACCGCTTGGCTTCAGCGTCACCAGCGAGGCCGATACCAGCCTGCTGATCAACGCGCCTGACGGCCGCTGGTATTGCGACGACAATGGCGCCGGCGGACTCGATCCCAGCCTTGTCTGGGGCACGCCGCCCACCGGGCAATACGATATCTATATCGGCACCGTGGACCCGCATTCGAGCGTTGGCTACCCGGAATCCGAGCTTCGGATCGCCGGCGACGGAGGCGGCGGCGCGCCCGGAGGCGAGCGCAAGTAGGGCGCTTCCCGTCAGCCCCCCTCACGCACCGCGGTGACCTGAGAGGAGCGGACCTGCACGCCGCCCGGCATGGTCAGCCAGATCTCGCCATCGACGCTCTCGACCTCCTCGATCGTCGCGTAGCCCTGCGCGGGCCGCGTCTCGATCGGGGTGTCATCGTTGAAATACTCGATATGGAAGCCGTAGGTTCCCGAGGGCAGCGGCGCACCATCCGCGGTGACGCCCGCCCATTGAAACGGCGTCTCGCTCACCGGGACCGGGACGCGTTGCAGCGCCTGCCCCGCGGCATCCGTGACCACCAGTTCCATCCGGTCGGCCATAGCATTGCCGGGGGCCAGCAGGGTCAAGGGTTCGCCCTGAAACGCCATCGGCATCTCGGCCCGCGCCTCGCGCCCGATCCAGCCGGCGACATCCCCGAGATTGGAGAACGACATGGCCTGTTGCAGTCCGCCGAGCAGTTCATTGGTGCGCACTTGCTGTTCGACACCAGAGAAGGTGGCAAGTTGCGTTGCGAATTCGGTGGAGTCCATCGGGTTGAGCGGATCCTGGTTTTGCATCTGCGTGGTCAACATTTCGAGAAAGGTCTGGAAATCGGAATTGATCACCGAGCGGTCGCTGCCATTGGCGGCGGCACCGGGGGTCTGGGTCGGGGTCGTTGCGGCGATATCCATGGGGTGTCTCCTTCAAAGGCGCAGGTCGAGCGTACCGCGACCCGGTGCGGAGGCGGCGTCCGGGTGTGGCGGGGATGGGCCGTCCGTGGCCGGGCTGGCCGCCTCCACCGGGGCAGGCGCCGGGCGCGGTTGCTGGCCGTCGCGCCCGCCCGAGAAACTGAACGCCCCGTGCTCCAGCCCGTGGCGCTGCAACTCTTCCGCCAAGGCGCCACCGTTTCGGCGCAGCAGATCAAGCGTTTCGGGCAGGTCGGCATGCAGGTGCAGCACCATGCCCTCCGCGCCGCGGGTCACGGACAGGCGGATCGTGCCAAGTTCCGGCGGGTCGAGCGTCATCTCCAGCGGCGCGTCGCCTCTCGGCAGGGGTTCGGCGGCGGCGAGCCGCTGCGCAAGTTGTGCCGTGACGGGTTGCGGGGCGGGCGGTTGCGGCGCGCTCGGGCGATCCGGGGCGCCGGCTGCCGCTACACCTGCCGCCTCTGCCACCGGGGCCATCGTCGGATCCGGCATTGCAGGATCAAGCGGCCCAATGGGCGTGGCGAAAAGTCCCGGTGTGCGAAGGGCGAATGCGACGGCTTCGGTCCGTGGCGGCAGGAGGGGCTGCGTCGGCTGGGCCTGCATTGTCGGCACAGGAGGCGGGTTCTCGGGAACGGTCCGGGCTTGCGGGCCGGTGCCCGATATCGCGCGGGTCTTGGTCGGCGCCGGCGCGCCCTGCGCGGCCACGGGCATGCGCGATGACCCTTGCGCTATTGGGTTCGGGCGCAGACCCTGCGCATCATGGGGTGCCGGGCTGGCCTTTTCGGGGTGGGACACACCCGGTGCGGCGGTGTGATGCGTCATGTCCGGCTTGCTGGCCACTGCTGCAAGGACCGGTTGACGTGGGCGTGGAAAGATCGCCGCTTGGTCCGCGGAAGGCAGGACCCGGCCGGGTACGGGACGGGCCGGGGACATCACCGTGCCGGAGGCGGCTGACTGTTTGCCAAGGCTGTCGGGGCTTGCGCTGCCCGACGGTGGCGCAGTGATCGGATCCGACCCCTGCCGGCGAGCCTTGCGCGGGCCCATGGGGCCACCGGTGCTGTCTGGTTTGCCGACCGGATCCGGGGTGGGCGTATTGCCGGGGATGGATGCGGGCGACGACACGATGGCGTCCCCCCTCTGGCCGGACCGAGCACCTGCCGTCTGGCCCGCTTGTCCTGCGACGCGCTGGCTTTGCGCGACAATGGGGCTGTCAGCCGCATCGGTGGATGGCTCCGTTCCGGGCAGCCTTTGCGCGCCGGGGTGCGGAGCGGGTGGTGCGGCTCGGCCTCTTGATGCGTCGTCGGGTGGCATGCGGGTTGTCGTTTGTGCCGACGCGTGTTGGCGTTCCCCTGCCCCGCGCCCGCTTTCTGCCTGTAGCTTGGCAGACCCGTGCGCGACATGGCCCGTCGACGGCGCAAGTGGCAACACCGCCGACTCCGGGTTGCCATTCGAGGCGGGACTCGACAGCGCAACGCGATCGGGGGCGGACCAGTCCTTGGCCGCGGGCGCTTTTGTCGGGGCCGCATTGACGACTGCGGTGGCGTGGTCCGGTGGCCGCGATGCGGACCCCCGGTTGCCGGCCAAACGGCTTGGCGTCGCCGGGCCGGATGCAGCCATGACGGGGGCGAGGCCGGGCGCCGGCACGGAATCGGGATCCGCCATTTCCGGAGGTCCAAGGCTTCCCTGCCCGCCGCGTGCGATGGACCCGGCAGCGGCGGTGGCGGACTCACCGGGCACGGCAGGGGCGCGCCCCTGCGTTTCGGGACGCTGCGGGTCGGCCAAAAGCCGTGTCGTCACGGCCGGGGAAGAGGGCCGGTCGCGCGTTGGGCCTGTTTCACGCCCGTCGAGAGCACTACCTGGTTCGACGGGCGCGCGACCTGCGGGCCGGGGTGCCGGTGGTTCAGGTGCACCGCCCATCACGCCCGATACGACGAGGGCGGGAAGTGCCGGGCCTGACGCTTGCCGCGGGTCGATGCCGCCGAACATGCCGGGCAATGGCGATGGTCCCGCCAATTTCGGCGGCGGAATCGCACCGCGCGGCGGCGCGTCAGCTGTCGCGTGGCGTGTCACTTCGGGTATCGCGTGGGGATGCGAAGGGGCGGTGCGCTGTCCGCTGACCCGGCTTCGTTCGCCTGGTGCCTCGGCTTGCGCCGTGGCGGCACCAAGGGCGAGCGTGAACCCCGGCCGCGTCCGTTCGGGCGGGGTGACCGCCGCGGAGGCGGGGGCGACGGGCGCCAGCAAGGCGGAAAGGGAATCTGTGATCGGCATGCTTGGGTCCAGAGGTCTTCCGGGTCCCGGGCACACTCGCCGACAGAGCTTACCAATTCTTTACCCACCGGGCCGATAATCCCCGCAATCGAGGAGACCTGCCATGTCCGACCTGGCCATCCCCCAACCGCCCTCCCACCAGACGGGACAGGGTCTTTCACCCAGCCAAGAGGCCGAGTTGCGCCGCACCGCGCGGGATCTGGAGGCTGCCTTCCTGTCCGAGATGCTGCGCCATGGCGGGCTTGGCGCGCCGCGCGAAAGCTTCGGGGGCGGCGTCGGGGAAGACCAGTTCGCATCGCTACTGCGCAGCGAACACGCGCGTGCCCTTGCCGAAAATGGCGGTATCGGCCTTGCCGAATCGCTTTTCAACGCACTTGCCGCGCGCGAGGGCGGCGCGCCATGAGGTGGCTATCCCCCGATGGCATCGAGACGGCGGAGCGGGTGCTTTGCGCGCTGGAGGCGGACCTGCGCAGCGGTCGCCATGACCGGATGGAAACCTTCGCGCGCGATCTTGCGGCGGCGCTGGCACGGTTGGAAAAACCGGGTGGCGATGCCGTCTTGTCCCGCCTGTCGATGCTGCGGGCGCGGGCGGCACGCATCGCGCTGCTGGTGCAGGCCGCGCAAGCGGGGCTGCGCGATGCGCGGTCCGTTCTGGCGGCCCCGCAAGGCTTCGCCAGTTACGATGCCCATGGCCGGGCCGGACAGATCGCGCCGGCCCGTGCGCGCATCGAGCGCCGCCGCTGATCCGCACGGCATTTCACTAAAATCCGGCACACAAAACCCTTGGTCTTAGCGCGTTGTTAGCGGTTACGGGCAACAGTGGCCCTGCACCCCGACCGGGGTGCGGACCGGGCCCCGATGGTCCCGGGAAGACGTCAGAAGGGCGTATTGGGCGGCTGCGCGAAGGCGGGGCCGGAACGGGCGCGGAATCGATGCGCCGATCACGACAAGGAAGGGCAAACGATGTCCAGTATTCTGACGAACACCAGCGCGATGGTCGCGCTGCAGACGCTCAAGGGCGTCAACACCAACCTCGAGAAGACGCAGTCGGAAATCTCGACCGGCAAATCCGTGGCAACGGCCAAGGACAACTCCGCCGTCTGGGCGATTTCAAAGGTGATGGAGTCCGACGTGAAGGGGTTCAAGGGAATTTCCGAAAGCCTGTCGCTGGGCGAATCCACCGTTGCCGTGGCACGCAACGCGGCCGAAACCACCACCGACCTGTTGACCGAGATCAAGGGCAAGATCGTCGCCGCGCAGGAAGAGAACGTCGATCGCAACAAGATCCAGACCGATATCGATGCCCTGCGTGACCAGATCACTTCGGTTGTCGGCGCCGCTCAGTTCAACGGGCTCAATCTTGTCCAGGGCACCGACGATGTGAACATCTTGTCCTCGCTCGACCGCGCCCCCAACGGCACCGTGACCGCGACCGACATCACCGTGAACCGGCAGGATCTGACAACCACCGCCGGCACCTATGGCACGGGCGCGTCGCTGGCCAGCAACATCACGGCCGGGGCGGCCGCGATCGACAGCACGGGTGCCGCGAACTCGGTGGAACTGACCTACGCGAACACCTCCGGTTCGGACGCTCTGAACCTGACGATCAACGGCTCCGCGATCACCGTTGCCTTCGACACCGATGCCGCCACGATGATCGACAATGCCGAGGGTCAGATAAACGCGCTTGGCCTGACCGGGATCACCGCATCGTCGGACGGGTCCGGCGTCTTGACGCTGACCAACACGAATTCCTTCGAGGAATTCAACGTCGGCTACGATCCGGGCGGCACTGACACCATCGCCCTGAACAACAACGGCACCGCCGATTCCGCAGGCGCGGCGACCGGGTCGGGCAGCACCACGCTGACCTATCGCGCCGAGGAGGTCGCGCTTTCCACCAGTGCGAAGGTCAACGAGGGCGACAGCTATCGCATTTCCGTCAACGGCAACGACTACGACTATATCGCCGGCAAGGGCGAAACGATGGAGGATGTCGCGCGCGGGCTGAAAACGGCCGTCGACGCCGGGGATGAAACCGGCGTGACAACACAGGTCGCGGGGAACGCGACCGACGGGTTCAAGGTCCTGGTCGACTATGACGGCAGTGACGCGACCGCCGGCGCAAGCATGTCCTTGGCGGATAACGGGCAGGCCGGTGGTGTCGCCTCGGGCGGCCTGTTCGGGCTCGACAATATCGACGTCACCACCGATACCGGCGCCGATGCCGGGCTCGACAACGTCGAGACGCTGATCCAGAACTCCATCGACGCGGCGGCTGGCTTCGGCTCGGCCCAGGGGCGGATCGAAACCCAGTCGAACTTCATCGATTCACTGGTCGACTCGCTCAAGGCCGGCATCGGGACATTGGTGGATGCCAACATGGAGGAGTCGTCGGCCAAGTTGCAGGCGCTTCAGGTGCAGCAGCAGTTGGCGACGCAATCGCTGTCGATCGCCAACCAGGCGCCGCAGTCGATCCTGTCGCTCTTCCGTTAAGGCCGGACCGGGCCGGGGGGAACGCCCCGGCCCCCCGTCACCAGACCCCAACTGACCTTCCGGAAGGAATATCGCCGTGACGTCCTCTTACCTGGCGCAAAGCGCCTACAACCCGGTCCGCTCCGCCGTGAAAACCGAGCGTGGCACTGAACACGCCGCCTTCGAGCGGGTGACCGCGCAGTTGTCCCGCGCCGCCCGTCCCGGGGCAACGATGGCCGACCGTGCCGCCGCTCTGCATGACAATCGCCAACTCTGGACCCTGATGGCCACCAATGTCGCTGACCCCGAGAATGCGTTGCCGCAGACCCTGAGGGCGCAGCTTTTCTACCTCGCGGAATTCACCCTGCAGCACAGCCGCAAGGCGCTGTCCGCCGGGGCTCCAATCGCACCGCTGATCGAGATCAACACCGCCGTGATGCGCGGTTTGCGCGGGGAGGCGCAGGCGGCATGAGCGGTCTTGTCCTCAAGCTCTCCCCGAAGGAGCGTGTGCTCATCAACGGCGCGGTGATCGAGAACGGCGACCGCCGTTCGCGCCTGTCCATCGTGACGCCCAATGCCAACATCCTGCGCCTTCGCGACGCGATCCACCCCGAGGAGGCCAAGACGCCGGTGCGCCGTGTCTGTTACATCGCGCAGCTCGTCCTGTCGGGAGATGCCGAGGAAGAGGAGGCAAGGCTGCAGATCCTGCGCGGGATCGAACAGCTTAGCCATGTCTTCACCGACGCCGACAGCCGCAGCCAGTTGGACCACGCGACCAAGCACATCCTTGCCGGCAATGCCTACCAGTGCCTGAAGGCGCTGCGCACGTTGCTGCCGCGGGAGGACCGGCTGATGGCCGCGCGCCCGCAATGAGCTTTGTCCCCATCATCCCGATGGGGGGCTATGGCGGCTGGCGCTTCCTGACCCGCACGCAGGAGGATCAAAGCGCCAGCCTCGCCGCCACGCCCCGGATCGCGCGGGACGCGGAGTATTTCCGGCAGACGATCGGGCAGGTGGCCAGCACCGCGGACCTGGTTGGCGACTTTCGCCTCCTGCGGGTCGCGCTCACCGCCTTTGGCCTTCAGGATGACCTGCCCAACAAGGCGTTCATCCAGCGCATCCTAGACGATGGCGTGGCCGATCCCGACGCCCTGTCCAACCGGCTCGCCGACAAGCGATACCGCGCGTTTTCCGAGGCTTTCGGCTTTGGCAGCGACCTGCCGCCGCTGACCCGGTCGCCGGGATTCGCGGACCGTATCCTCGACCGGTTCCAGGCGCGCAGTTTCGAACAGGCGGTGGGCGAGGTGAACGGCGATATGCGCCTGGCGCTCAACGCAACGCGCGAATTGCCGGAAATCGCGGCCTCGGGCGCACGCGACAGCACACTGTGGTTCCGCGTGATGGGCAACACGCCGCTTCGCACCGTGTTCGAAACGGCGTTCGGCTTGCCAGACTCCGTCGGCACGCAGGACCTGGATCGGCAACTGAGCATCTTCGAGGATCGTGCCGAGGCGGTGCTTGGTGAGGCCTCCGTTACCCAGTTCGCGCAGCCCGAGAAACTGGATGAGCTCGTCCGTCTCTTTCTCGCGCGGTCGCAGGTCAACCAGTTGCCGACGACAACGACCTCCGCCTCCATCGCGCTGACGCTGCTTCAGTCGGCCGGCTGATCTTCCGCCTGCGCCGCGACCGGTTCACCGGGCGCGAGGCAATCGGCCAGGGTGGCAAAGGCCGCCGTCGGCCCCGAACTCCCCTGCGACAGGAAATCATCGAGCGCGGGCCAGACCCGCAGCGCCGCGTCGATTGCCGGATCGGCGCCATCGGTGTAAAGCCCGGCCTGCAACATCATCTCTGCCCGGTCGTGCACGCCCATATGCCGCCGCGCCGTCGCGATCAGCCGGTTTTCATCGGCGGAGGCAGCGCGCGGCAGGCTGCGCGACACGGAACGCAGCAGATCGACCGCCGGGAAGCGTCCGCGCTCCGCGATCTCGCGGCTCAGGACAACGTGGCCGTCGAGCACACCGCGCAAGGTATCGGCCACCGGTTCCTCCATGTCCGATCCCGCGACCAGAACCGACAGGATCGCCGTGATATCGCCCTGCCCGGCCGCCCCCGGCCCGGCCCGTTCGCAAAGCGACATCACCGCCTGCGCCATCGAGGCGGGGTAGCCGTTCAGCGCCGCCGGCTCGCCCGAGGCGACGGCCACTTCCCGGTGCGCCTGGGCAAACCGCGTGACCGAATCGGCCAGCAGCAACACATGCGCCCCCTGGTCGCGGAAGAACTCCGCCACGCTCATCGCCGCCCAGGCCGCGCGCTGGCGCACGAGGGCCGGGCGGTCCGAGGTCGCCGCCACGACGACAGAGCGCGCCAGCCCCTCGGGGCCCAGCGTATCCTCGACGAAATCGCGCACCTCACGCCCTCTTTCACCGATGAGTCCGATCACGATCACATCCGCCGCCACGCCGCGGGCCAGCTGTGACAGAAGGGTGGATTTGCCCACCCCGCTGCCAGCGAAGAGGCCCAACCGCTGGCCGCGCACGATGGGAAGAAGCGTGTCGAACACCGCCAGCCCCGTGGTCAGCCGCGCGCCCATCGGCCGGCGCGCCGTTGCCGGCGGCGGGACGGCGCGCAGGGGGCAGACGGCTGGCCCGGGGTAAAGCGGGCGGCCATCCAGCGGCGCGCCGTCGGGGTCGATCACCCGCCCGATCCAGTGCATCCCGGGCGAAATGCTGACCGGTCCGAGGTGGCGCGCGATGTCGCCCACGCGCAAGCCCTCGATGCGATCCTCCGGCAACACTTGGCAGCGGTCCTTCGTGATCCGCACGACTTCCGCCCGCATGCCGACGCCCACCTCCACCGCGTCGCCCAGGGCGGCGGCCCGGTTCAACCCCTCCAACCAAAGCGAATCGGCCTGCGCCTCGCAGACCCGGCCAAGCGCGTGGACGGGGCGCATCTGCCCGATACGGGACAAGAGCGGATCGAGAAACTTGGTCACGGCCAGGGCCTCCGGCAACAAACAAACGGCGCACTTACGGTTTCTAAAGGAATCATCGTTAAGCCTTGGTGTAGCCAATCGAGGGAGAAGCCCCGATGTTCGACACCTTGGATGTTTTCGGCCTCGCCCAGGCCCGCGCCCGCCACGCCGCTGCCCGGCAGGAGGAAGTCGCGCGAAACGTGGCCAATGCCGATACGCCGGGCTACCGCGCCCGCGATATCATCGGGTTCGAGGAGGCGTTTCGCGCCGCCGGCCCGCGCGACCGCCCCCCGCACCTGTCACTGAGCACCATCGACGCGGGCGGGCCTGAATCGCCCAACGGGAATACCGTATCGCTGGAGGCGGAGATGGTCCGCGCCGTCGACGCGCAGCGCGATCACAACCGCGCGCTCAACGTCTACCGTTCGGCGATGAACGTTCTGCGCACGAGCCTTGGGCGTTAAGGGGGCAACGGGACATGAGCTTTTCCTCCGCCCTCGCCATTGCTGCCAGCGGCATGCGCAGCCAGGCCAGCCGCATCAGCCACGTATCGGAAAATATCGCCAATACCGACACCCCCGGATACCGCCGCAAAACGGTCGCCTTCGAACCTGACCGAAGCCCGGGCGCCGCCCCCGGCGCGGTCATCACCGGCCCTGTGCGGCTCGACCGGACGGCGCTACCGCAGGTTTATGACCCGTCCCATCCATTGGCCGACGAGACCGGCCATTATGCCGGGTCAAATGTCGACATGGTCGTGGAACTGGCCGACGCGCGGCAGGCGCAGCGCAGCTACGAGGCAAACCTGCGCGTCTTCGACCAGGTGCGCCAGATGTCATCCGCGCTCGGCGACTTGCTGCGGCGATAGGAGGAAACCGCCATGGATCTGAGAACCACACTCGCCGCGCAGGGCTACGGGCAAGCCCGCGGCGCCGCCCAGCCGCAGCCCCGCGAAGACCGGCAAACCGGCGCCGGCGACGTTTTCTCCGAGGCGGTGCAATCCTTCACCGAAACCGTGCAACGGGGTGAGCAGACCGCGCAGGCAGCGCTGACCACGGGGGCCGACCCTCATTCGTTGGTGACCGCGCTGGCTCAGACGGAACTGGCCGTCGAAACCGCGGTGACCGTCCGCGACAAGGTGGTCGAGGCCTACCAGGAAATTCTCAGGATGCCAGTCTGATGGACGAGATCATCTTTTTCGACACCCTTCGGCAGGGGCTGTGGGTGGCGGTCGCGATCTCCACCCCGATCCTCGCGGTGGCGCTGGTCGCTGGCCTGATCGTGGGGCTTTTCCAGGCGCTCACCTCGATCCAGGAAATGACGCTGACCTTCGTGCCCAAGCTTGCCGCGATCCTTGCCGTCTTCTGGGTGTCGATGAGCTTCATGACCCAGACCCTGACCACTTATTTCACCGATCGCCTGATCCCGCTGATGGAGGGGATGTGATGGATAGCTCGGTGATCGCCGCGCTGACCCGCCAATCGGGCCTGATGCGCGAAATGCAGGTCGTGGCGAACAACATTGCCAATGTCTCCACCACCGGGTTCCGGGGCGAGGGCGTGATCTTCGCCGAACATGTCGCCCGGCTGGACGGCGCCTCGGGTGGCGGGCTGTCGATGGCCCATGCCTCGGGGCGCAACATCCGCCTCGCACAGGGGGAGATCATGCCGACGGGTGGCGATTTCGATTTCGCGATCGAGGGCGACGGTTTTTTCCTCTTGCAAGGGCCCGAGGGGGAGGTGCTGACCCGCGCCGGCCACTTCATGCCGAACGCGGCGGGCGAACTGGTCAACCCCGATGGTCAGCTGTTGCTGGACGCGGGCGGCGCGCCCGTTTTCGTGCCCCCCGATTCTGGCAACGTGGTTCTGGCCCGCGACGGCACGCTCAGCGCCGATGGCCGCCCGATCACGCAGATCGGGCTGTGGCAACCCTTGGATCCCAATGACCTGCGCCATCTGGACGGCGCACGCTTCGCCGCGGAGGGCGGGGTGCAGCCGATGTTCGAGGCAACGATCCTGCAAGGTTTCGTCGAATCCTCCAATGTCGATCCGGTGATGCAGATCGCCCGCATGATCGAGGTGCAGCGCGCCTATGAACTCGGCCAGGGCTTCCTCGAACGCGAGGATGAACGGATCCGAAACTTCCTGCGCACCGCCGGCGCGCAGGCCTGACGGAACAAAGGAGACGACCATGCGTGCCCTGATGATCGCCGCAACCGGGATGAGCGCCCAGCAAATGCGGGTGGAGGTGATTTCCAACAACCTCGCCAACATGAATACCACCGGCTACAACGCCCGACGCGCCGATTTCGCCGACCTGCATTACCAGCAGGAAACGCGTGCCGGCACGATCAGTGCCGCCGACGGGTCGATCGTTCCCACGGGCGTGCAGCTTGGCCTTGGCGTGCGCCCCGCCGCGGTGTCGGTCAATCTTGCGCAGGGCAGCCTCAGCCAGACCGGCGGCGATCTCGACCTCGCGATCGAGGGCGACGGCTACCTCGAGGTGGAACTGCCCTCGGGCCAGTCCGCCTATACCCGCGACGGCGCGCTCGCGCGCACCGGCGACGGGCTGATCGTGACCGCGGAGGGCTTCACCGTTGCGCCCGGCATCACCATCCCCGATGACGCGCGCAGCCTCTCGATCAATGCGGAGGGCGAAGTCTACGCCTATTTCGGCGACCGGGTGGAACCCGAACTGCTCGGCCAGATCAGCCTTGTGGATTTTTCCAATGCCCGCGGGCTGGAAGCGATGGGGTCCAATCTCTTTGTCGAAACCGGCGCCTCCGGCCCGCCGCTCGTGGGCCAGCCGGGCGAGAACGGGCTTGGCACGCTTCGGCAGGGTTACCTGGAGGACAGTTCCGTCGATTCCGTGCGCGAGATCACCGACCTGATCGAGGCGCAGCGCGGCTACGAGTTGAACGCCAAGGTCATCACCGCCGCCGACCAGATGCTCGGCGCCACGACGCAGATCCGCTGACATGCGCTGGTTGCTCGCCCTTTTCCTGCTGGCCGCGCCCGCCTGTGCCGAGACGCTGGTCGCCGCCGGGCCCATCCGGGCCATGTCGCTCATCGGCCCGTCCGACCTGGTGCTGGTGGAGGGCGACACGCCCGGCGCGCTGGCCGATCCCGTCGAGGCCGTCGGGATGGAAGCGCGGGTCAACCTCTACCCCGGTCGCCCGATCCGGGCCGCCGACCTGCAACCGCCCGCGGTGATCGAGCGCAACGACATCATCACCCTGCGTTTCAACCATGGCGGCCTTCTGATCGTGACCGAGGGCCGCGCGATGGACCGCGCCGGTGCGGGCGAACGCATCCGGGTCATCAACCTTTCGTCGCGCACCACTGTCACCGCCACTGTCGTCTCTTCCGGGCTGGCCGAGGTTGGCCCCGGATCCTGAAGGAAAAGCAATGCTGAAACATGGCCTGACCGCATTGGCGTTTGCCACGTTCGTCACCGGGTGCAGCCGGCTGGAGGAGGTTGGCCGCCGCCCCGATTTCCAGCCCACCACAGACGGCAACCAGTATTTCGCGATGAGCACCGAGGGCCTGCCGGTCAGCGTCGAGGAAGAGGGCCCGGCCCGTGCCGCCTCGCTCTGGTCGGGGGGGCGGCAATCGCTTCTGGGGGATCGCCGCGCCGTGCGGCGCGGTGACATCCTGACCGTGGTGATCGAGATCGACGAAAGCGCCGCGATTTCCAACGCCACCGAGCGTGGGCGCAGCGGATCGGAACAGATGAGCGTGCCGCAGCTTTTCGGGATCCCGCAGCGCATCGACCGGGACCTGCCCGAGGGGGCTTCGATGGGTGATTCCGTCAACCTCAGCGCCTCGGGTGCCTCCTCGGGGCAGGGCAGCGTGCGCCGGAATGAAGAACTGACCCTGCGGATCGCCGCCACGGTGGTCGAGGTTCTACCCAACGGCACCTTGCGAATCGAGGGCGCGCAGGAGGTGCGGGTGAACTTCGAACTGCGCGAATTGCTGGTCACGGGCTACGTTCGCCCGTCCGACATCTCGCGCCGCAACGAGATCACCTATGACCGCATCGCCAATGCCCGGATTTCCTATGGCGGGCGCGGCCAGATCACCGATGTGCAGCAGCCCCGCTATGGCCAGCAGATCACCGATATCCTTCTTCCGTTCTGACGTTTTGAGGCGATGCCATGTTGAGATTGCTGTTGCCGATCCTGTTGATGCTCGCCGGGCTTGGCGGCGGTGTCGTTGCGGGCCGGATGTTGTCGGGCGGGACGGAAACCGCCGCGGCCGACGCCCCGGACGCGCCCGACGACCATGAAGAGGACGCGGCGGAGGACGACGAGGACGGGCACGGGGACCCGACCGATGCGGACAGCGGGTACGAATACCTGCGCCTCAACAACCAGTTCATCGTGCCCCTGATCCGCCATGGCAGCGTGCGCTCCCTCGTGGTCCTGTCCCTGACGCTGGAAATCGAGAGCGGCGCGACGGAAACGGTCTATGACCGGGAACCACGACTGCGAGACGCCCTGCTGCGGGTGATGTTCGCCCACGCCAATGTAGGCGGGTTCGACGGCAGTTTCACCTCGGTCGAGGCGATGACGCCCTTGCGCGAAGGCTTGCGGGAGGCCGCCCGGCAGGTGCTGGGCGAGATCGCCCGCGATGTGCTGATCACCGATATCGTGCGTCAGGACGCGTGAGTCTTCAGTTTCTCCAGAACCTGACGGCGGCCTTCCTCGTGCCCTGCCGCGTTGCGCCGCGCCTCCAGCGCGCTCCGTGCCCGCGCCAGCTCCGCCATCAGGTCGCGCAGGCGTCGGTCGCTCTGGCGCAGCCACGCGGCGCGGGCCGTCGCGCCGGCCGGGTCGGGCGTTTCCGCCGCGCGGGCCTTACGCTCCGCCCGAAGCGCCGCGATTTCTGCCGAGAGCCGGTCCACCGGGACACGCGCCGCCGCAAGCTCGGCCTTGGCGCGATCGGCCTTCAGGCGGGCGAGAGCGGACAGGCGCGCGAGTTTCTGGGCCGACGTCATTGCCGCGCCCTCGCCAGTTGCCGCATTCGGTCGGCAAAGCGGATCGCGGCGGCCACCGCGCGGAAATGGTCGGGAAGGATCGGGGCGCCGATCTCGACCGAGGCATGCAGCGCGCGGGCGGTCGGCGGGTCGCTGTAGACCGGCACGGCATTCTCGGCCGCGATTTCGCGGATCCGCGCGGCCACCTCGTCCACGCCCTTGGCGACGCAAATCGGCACCTCGCCCCCATCGCGGTTCCATTTCAGCGCCACCGCGTAATGGGTGGGGTTGACCACGATCACATCCGCGTCCGGCACGTCGCGCAGCATCTTGTTCAGGGCGATCTGGGTGCCGCGTTCGCGCCGCTGCTGCTTCATGTGCGGGTCGCCCTCCTGCTTCTTGGTCTCGTCCATTACCTCCTGCCGGCTCATCCGGTGCTTGCGCTGGTGCTCGGCCAGCTGCCACAGGTAATCGGCCAGCGCGATGACCAGCGCCAGAAGGAAGACGGCGACAAGGAACTCCAGCATCAGCCGCGCCATTTCGGCGATGATCTGTCCGCCATCGGCGTAGAGCGCCGCGATGATCCGGTCCTTGCGCGTCCAGAGAAGCCAGCCCAGCAAAGTGCCATAGATCCCAAGCTTGACCGCCGCCTTGGCGAATTCGAACAGGCCGTTGGCCCCGAACTTGTTCTTCGCGTTGGACACCAGCGAGATGCGGGACAGTTTGGGCGCCAGCCGCGACGGGGTGAAAAGGATCGCCCGCTGCGCGAACAGGGCCACGACCAGCAGCGCGCCGGGCAACAGCATGGCCGCGCCCACCGGCGGCACAACCGCGCGAAGCATGCCGCCCGCGGTCGCTTGCCCCTCTGTCGACAGCATCGCCTCGGCCAGGGCCGGTGCCTGGTCGAGCAGGACGGCCAATACCTGCGCCACGCCGCCTGCAAGGCCCGGACCGAGCAGCGCAAGGGTCAGTAGGAACCCGCCATAGACCACGGCGGTGTTGAGGTCGGGCGAGCGGACGATCTCTCCCTGCTTGCGCGCCTCTTCCAGCCGGGCCGGGGTCGGGTCATACGGCTTGTCGCCGGAGGGGGTGCTGTCTTCGCTCATGGCAGCGGCCCCATCGGGCTGGCCAGCGTGGCCTGCATCAGCCGCATCCAGGCCGGCAGGATGAAGGGCGTCGTCAGCAGCAGGATCACCAGCCCGCCAAGCGTGATCGCGGGTGCGCCGACGAAGGCCACCATCAACTGCGGCATCGCCTTGTTGATGACCCCGAGCGCGAGGTTGTAAAGCACCGAGGCGATCAGGAAGGGCGCGGCCAGCGAGAAGGCCAGCGAGAAGATCCGCCCGACGCGGGCCACGCCCCAGCCCGCGACATCCGCGGCCAGCGGCATCTGCCCGGCGGGCAGGACCGCGTAGCTGTCGATCAGCATCCGCGCGACCAGGACGTGCAGCCCGGCCATGACCGCCAGCGTCAGCCCGGCCAGCGTGAGGAAGGCACCGATGGCCGGCTGCGGATCGGGCGAGGCGCCGCCGGCGATCTGCGACAGGGACGTTGCCTGCGCCGCCATCGACCCCGCCACCTGCAGGGCCATGGCGACAAGCCGCACCGCGAGGCCCAGCAACAGGCCCGCAGAGGGCTCGGTGGCGAAATGGCCCGCGTAAAGGCCCGGATCACCGGCATCGGGCACCAGCTCCGCGGCCAGCGCCGGGGTCAGCAGGAGGGTCATCGCCAGCGCCGCGCCGAGCCGGATGTGCATCGGGATATAGGCTTCGCCGATCGCTGGCAGCACAAGGAAGGCCGCGCCGACGCGCAGGAAGACCAGCGTTCCGGCCAGAAGCCAGGCCTGCGAGAGGCCGAGGACCTGTGCCAGAAGATCGCTCACGGCGCGGCAACGCCGACGAGGGCCGGTTTCGCCTCCAGCCCGATTTCCTCGAAGGAGAGCACCGGGTTCAGGATCCCGCGCGACAACAGCACCGTGCGCAGGAACCGCCGCCGCAGCGACGAGGTGACAACCGCCGGGTAGGTGCCCTTTTCGGCCGCGGCGCCGATCTTGTCGCCCACCGCCTTGGCCAGCGTGTTGAACAGGTCGGGGGTCAGCGCGACTTCCGGCAGGCCACCATCGGCCTTTACCTCGTGCTGGGCGAAGATGTCTTCCCATTGCCCGGCCAGTTGCACCAGCGGCAGGCTGCCGTCGTCGCGTTTGAGATCCGCGATCAGCTGGAACCCCAGCCGCTGGCGCACATGTTCGCACAAGAGATCGGGTTGCGGCGTCGCCGGGCGCGCCTCGGCAATGGCTTCGAGGATCAGCGGCAGGTTGCGGATCGACACCTGTTCGGACAGCAGAAGGCGCAGCACCGCGTGCAGCAGGTCCATCGGCACCTTGTCGGGCACGAGTTCGTTGAGCAGCCGCCGGTTGGCCTCGGCGCGGGTCGGGTCTGACAGTTCCACGAAAGCGTCGAGATGGCGTTGCAAGGCCTTGAAGCCAAGCAGCCGCGCGAGATTCTTCTTCAGTGTTTCAAGCAGGTGGGTGGCCAGCACCTCGCCCGGCGCGACGACGGTAGCACCTTGTAGCATGGCCTCTTCGCGCGCTTGCGGGGCGATCCAGCGGGCCGGGGCGCCATAGACGGGCTCCGCCACGTCCCGGCCGGGCGGCAGGGCGTTGTCGTCGCCCGATTTCAGCAGGAGAACCGCCTCCATCTCCAGCTTGGCACGGGCATGTTCCACACCTTGTATGCGGATCGAGTAGGTGCCGGCGGGCAGCTCCGCGCGGTCGGTCAGGCGGATTTCGGGCAGGATCAGGCCGAAGTTTTCCGCGATATGTTCGCGCATCGAGAGGATCCGCGCATCCAGCCCGTTCGCCGGATCCAGCGCCATGGAGACGAGATCGGGCGCGAACTGGACGTGGATTTCGTCCAGTTCCAGAAGGTCGCCTATGCGGTCGGGCGGTGCTGCGGTGTCTGCATCGTCGGGCTTGGGCGATGCCTCGGCCTCTTGTCTCAGGGCGCGTTGGCGAAGGTAGGCCGCCGTCCAGAGCGCGGTTGCGGCAAGGATGAACGGCAGGAAGGGCAGGCCCGGCACCACGGCAAAGACGGCCATCAGCCCACCCACGGTGAAAAGCGCCGTGGGGTGGCGGCCAAGCTGCGCCAGAAGCGCCACGTCGGTGGCCCCGGTCGCGCCGCCACGCGCCAGCAGGAGCGCCGAGGCAATGGCGATGATCACCGCCGGGATCTGCGAGACAAGCCCGTCGCCCACCGTGAGAACCGAGTAGGTCTCAAAGGCTTGGGCCAACGGCATCCCGTGGATCGCCACCCCGAAGACCAGCCCCATGCACAGGTTCAGGAGGGTGATCAGAAGCCCGGCGATCGCATCGCCCTTGACGAATTTGGAGGCCCCGTCGAGCGAGCCGAAAAAGGTCGTCTCGGCCTGTTCCTTCTCGCGTCGCGCCTTGGCCTCGGCGTGGTCGATGGCGCCCGCCGACATGTCGGAATCGATGGCCAGCTGCCGCCCCGGCATTCCGTCGAGCGCGAACCGCGCACCGACCTCCGCCATCCGCGCGGCGCCCTTGTTGATGACGATGAAATTGACGATCAGGAGCACGCCGAAGACAACCAGCCCCATCACGACATTGCCGCCCATCACGAACATCGCGAACCCCTCGATCACCTCGCCCGCCGCCGCGGTGCCCGTGTGGCCGTCGCCGATGATCAGCTTGGTGGAGGAGACGTTCAGCGACAGCCGCAGCATCAGCGAGGCCAGCAGGACTGTCGGGAAGGCGGAAAAATCCAGCGGCCGTTCGATGAACAGCGTGGTGGTGAAGATCAGGATGGCAAGACCAAAGGACATAGCAAGTCCAAGGTCCAGCACCCAAGAGGGAACCGGCAGGATCATCATGACGATCACCGCCATCAGCGCGAAGGCAAAGAGGATCGTGGGTTGGAACAGGCTTCGGATGCTCATTCACCGGCCTTTCTGGCCATGTGCCCTGCAGAAGGCCGGGCGGGTCATGAGAGTGGTGTAGACCGTGCCGGTTACCAGATGGTTAGCCGCCGGGTTCGACAAGCCGGGTTTGCGACAAAAGCGCGTCCATCCCGGCGCGCAGATCGCGGCTTTCGTCCAGCAGGGCCGCGACGTCCTCGGGTGTTTCGGCCGGGATCGGCGGGTCAGGGTCGGCAGGATCCGGGGCGGCCTGTGCGCCGGGGTCCGGCCGGTCCTCGGCAAGGCGGTCGAAGGCGCGGGACAGAAGCGCGCGGTCACGGGCGTGATCGCTGCCGCCAGCGAGGATCAGGTCGCGCGCCATGCCCGGCAGGCCACGGGCGAGCAGAAACTCTGCCACCTGCCGCCGGAAAGCGGCGTTCGGAAAACGGCCGAACTGCTCGAAATCGTCGGAGGACAGCAAAAGGAGGAGCGGCGCGGTGCTCTCAAGCTCCATCAGGGCCGACAGGATCTCGGCGAAGAGCGGCCCGATCGCCTCCGCATCGCGCGGCCCGCGCGGGGCAAGATGCGACACGGTGCCCTCGATATCGCCCGTGAGCGCGTGGCCAAGGGCGGCGGCGTGACGCAACCCCCCTTGGGTGAGCGCCGGGTCGGTTTCCAGAACGAGCGCATCGGCGGCCATGAGGTCCGCCGGGTCAACGGCGCCCCTGCTGCGGATCTGGGTCAGCAACCGGTGCGAAAGTGCCGGCTCGGCGCGCGCGGTGCCCGCGTTCGCCGGGGTGGTCGCGCGCGCGGGCGGGGTCGGTGTGCCGGGCAGATCAAGATCGAGAAAACCCAGATCCTGTGCGGACAGCCGGCCACCGCGGACCAGGACCGCGCGCACCTCCAACGCGGCGCCGGCCCGGTCGGCGCGCACGAAGGCGCGGGCCAGATCCGGGCCGAGCATATCGCGCAGAACGGTCGGCAACTCGAAGTATTGCGCGAGGATCGCGGCGGTCGTTCGCTCCAGCGGCTCGGCGGACGGGTCGGACAGAAACAGCCAGAGGAGGAGAGGCTCCGGGCACAGGTCATGATCGGCGAAGGTGCCGAAAACACCCTCGGTCCGGTGGTCGATGAATTGCGCCATGGCCACGTGAAACGCCGGTGGGCTCTGCATTTCGCCGAGCCAGAACGCGGCCTCCGCCCCGAAGCCATGGGCAAGGTACAATTCCGCCAGTTCGACCGCGCGGTCTTCGTTCAACCGGCCCCGTTCATCGAAGGCATTCGCGCGCAGGCGGCCCAACCCGTTGAGAAAGCGCATGCCTCCGGGCCAGTCCGCGATCGCGCGGGCAGGGGGGGCGAGGCAGGCGGTGGCTGCGCTGACCGTCAGCCTGTCGGACGTCGCGGCAATGTTGAGGTCATAGGCGTTTGTCGCGTTGATCGGAGGGGGCGGCGTTGGCTGCTGTGGCGTTTCGGCAACGGGAGGTGCCGGGTCAGTGGGCGGGGCAGTCCCCGTTGACGGCAGTGGGTCGCCGACCGAGAGCGGTTGCCCCTGTGCCGGGTCGAGCAGGCCAGCGGCCGTAGCGCGGGCAAGCTGCTCTGCCAGCAGCCCGCTGGCCTCCTCCATCGCGAAGCCGGCCGGGGGGGCTGCCGGCTCGGGCGCTTCGGGTGGGGTCGGAAATGCCGGGCCGGGGCGCTGCGGCAGGTCCGCCCGGCCGGTGAAAAGCGGCAATTCGACCGCCGGGTCCGGGTCCGGCGGCGCCGCCGGGGGATCGGCGATGTCGATGACCGCGTAGCTGTCGCGGTAACGCGTGACGCTGACCTCGCAATCGCAGGCCAGCGACAGGACAAGGCCATCGGCGTCCTCTATCTGCGCCAACCGGTCGCGGGAGATCAGATCGTAAACGCGCGACAGGTCGAATTCCGGGGTGTCGGGGGTGAAGGCGATGCGCAGGTCGCGTCCGGCGCCGGCGACCTGCCATTCCCGATCTGCCCCGACCCGGGCGACGAGCCGGGTGAATCCGTCATGATCGCCTGATTGCACGGTGATCCCCTGCGCCGTTGCCATGCTTGCGGCAAGCAGCGTAAGCGCCAGTATGGTGCCGCGCCGGATCATGCCGCCGCCTGCCGCAGAGCCTTCAGCGCCTCTTCGAGGTCGTTGAAGCTTGGTCTGATATGGGAGGGCGTGTTCTGTCGACCGACCTCGATGCAGATATTGGTCGCATGGTTGTGGAGATTGGCCACCAGCACCTCCCGGATCAGGGCGTGGAAATTGTGATCCTCCTCGGTCACGGCCTTCACCCGCGTCGCGAAGGGACCGACGAAGCCGTAGGCGAGGAAAACCCCGAGGAATGTCCCCACCAAGGCGCCACCGATCAGCTTGCCGAGGATCTCGGGCGGCTGATCTATCGAGCTCATGGTCTTGATGACGCCGAGAACGGCGGCGACGATGCCGAGCGCGGGTAGCGCGTCGGCGACGGTTTGCAGCGCGTGGCTGGAATGCATCGCGTGGTGCAGGTTGCTTTCCATCCGCTTTTCCAGAACGTCCTCGACCTGGTGCGGGTCGTCGTAATTCAGCGAGGCGGAGCGCAGCGTGTCGCAGATCAGGTTGACCGATTCCCTGTCGGCCTGGATCCGCGGATACCGGGAGAAGATGGTCGACTCCTCGGGGTCTTCCGTGTGCTCCTCCAGCGCGACCGCGTTTTCGCGGCCGAGGCGGATCAACTCGTATAGCAGGCACAGCAGGTCGCGGTAATCCTCGGGCTTCCATTTCGGACCCTTGAAGACCTTGCCAATGTCCTTGAGCGTGTGCTTCACCGCCGCCATGTCGTTGGAGATGAGGAAAGCGCCGATCGCGGCGCCGCCGATCATTGTCATCTCGTAGGGCAGGGAATGCAGGATGATCGCCAGCTTGCCGCCCGCGGCAAGGTATCCGCCAAAGACCATGACGACGACGACAACGATTCCGACGATGCCAATCATGTGAGTCCTCAGTTGCTTGCGACGTCAGGGCGCCTCTGCCGGCGGGTTGGAGACCGGGGCCGAGGCATTGCGCGTCGCGATCAGGACGGAGATGGAATAGGCGACGGCCGGATCGAGCGCGGCCAGGACCCCGGCTGCGGCATCCGATTGCATCCGGGCGAGGAACCCGGCGGCAAAGCCCGGATCCATCTGTGAAAACAGCTCCGCCACGTCATCGGCGTCCATCGTTTCGTAGACCTGGGTCAGCCGGGAGAGGTCATTCTCTGCGGCGGTGTCCGACAGGGCGAGCAGCGACTCGAGCCGCTCTTCGGTGGCTTCCAGCGTGGCAAGCTGGGCACTGACCCGCGCCTCCACGTCGACGAGGGCAGCGGTGCGCTCCTCAAGCTGCGCCTCGCGCGCGTCGAGCGCTTCTGCGCGGCCTGTCACGCGATCCAGCGCCTGTTGCAACGGTTCGATCGGGGCGCATTGGCCCTGCGGATCGGGTGTGTCGCGCGCGGCCGGCGTCTCGTCCTGGGTGGCGGAGGCCTCGGCGAATCCAACCGCTCCCAGACGCAACAATCCCGACAGCAAGAAGAGCGACAGGATGCCAAGAAGGCTCACCTTCTGGCTGATCCGGCGGAGTCGTTTCGGTGTCCGCGCCATCGTCAACCGACCCCCGCCATGCGCGATCGGGTCTTGAGGAAGAACGGGATCGTCGCGCTGTCATCCGCCGCCGGTTCGCCCGCCCCGGTCGCCGTCCCGGTCCTGCGCGACCCGAAGACAGGGATATTGCTGTCCGCATCGCTGCCGGTATCCTGCCCCCGTGGGTCAGGCGCCTCCCCTTGTTTCTTGGTCGGCGCAAGGTCGTGGCTGGTGGAGAGCATCAGCTCCAGTTCCTCGGCAAGCTGCTGCGCCTCCCGGTTCAGCGCCTCCAGCTTCTGGGCCGAGGTCTGGGTGCCGGCCTTCATCTCCGACAGGGCGCGATTCATGTCATCGACCTGCGCCGACAACACGGCGATGGCGCCGCCAAGCCCGTTATCGATGCTGGACAGGCGCGACAGGCGCCGCGACAGCACCAGGCAGAACACCGCCGCGCCCAGTGACGCGAGGATAAGCAGCGCGTCGGCGGCATGGGTCAGGACAAGGGGGATCGTCTCCATTCAGTTCACCACGAATTCTGTGACAAGAAGATCGCGCACCAGCACATCGCCGGTGACGACTTGGATGCGCCGCAAAAGCTGCGCCCGCATCCGCGTGAGGGTGCGTGGATCGGTCAGTTCCCGCATGTCGAGCACGCGCAGATAGCTGTTGATCACATCCATGACGCGCGGCATCAGGTGCGTCACCTCGCTGGCGTCGCCGGGGGACACTTCCAGTTGCGCCGTGAACAGCAGGTGACGCCCCGCGCTTTCGGAGCCGAGGTTCACCACCACGGGATCAAGCGGTACGAAGGCGACGTCGTCCAGTTCCGGGCGGGCGCGCTCCGGCGGGGCATCAGCGTCTGCGCCTTGGGCCGAATCGTTGCCGCCCGTCGGCGCGAACGGCCCGCTGGTCACCGCCCAGAAGCCTCCCACACCGGCAGCGGCTGCCAGCACCAAGCCGACCAGCACGGGCAGCAGGATCCCCTTTTTCCTTGGGGCGTCGTCGGTCTCTGTCTCGTCTGCGGCCATGGTCGGAGCCTCGGCGGTTTTTCACAACGTGGCCAAGATAAGCCGATCAGCACTAACCGAATGTTAAGCGGACTGCGCTTTCATGGCGCTCGATAGGTCAGAACGGCCAGAGGGAGTTACGCAGGTGCAGCAGCTCATAGATCTTTGGGGCGGCATGGATATCCGCAGGCGGGCGCTCTTCGCAGGTGGGGCCGCGGGGGTGCTGACCATCCTTGTCCTCTTGGCGCGGCTGGCCGGAGCGCCGAGCTATGCGTTGCTTTATAGCGGGTTGGACCCGGCCGCGGCGGGCGAGATTGTCAGCGCGCTCGAAACGCGCGGCGTCGCCTACGAGGTGCGCGGCGATTCGATCCATGTGCCGGAAAACGACCGTGACGCCCTGCGGATGAGCCTTGCAGGCGACGGGCTGCCGGCGCTTGGCGCGGCGGGCTACGAATTGCTCGATTCGCTGTCCGGCTTCGGCACCACATCGCAGATGTTCGATGCCGCCTATTGGCGCGCAAAGGAAGGGGAACTTGCCCGCACCATCGCCGCCAGCCCGCGCATTCGCGCCGCTCGGGTGCATCTTGCGACGCCGTCCAGCGACCCTTTCGCGCGCGACCGCGAGGCGTCGGCCTCTGTCAGCGTCCGGCCGGCTTCGGGCGGGATCGCGTCCAGCCATGCACAGGCGCTGCGCCATCTGGTCGCCTCCGCGGTGCCGGGGTTGCTGCCGGAAAGCGTGACGATCATCGATTCCGATTCGGGCCGTGTCCTTTCGGGCGATGACGGACCATCGGCCACCGGGGACGCAGCCGGGCTTGCGGAAACGATGCGGCGCAACGTGCAACGCTTGTTGAATGCGCGCGTCGGCCCCGGCAACGCCGTGGTCGAGGTCAATGTCGATCTCGAAACCGCCAGCCAGACCGTGTTCGAACGGATCATCGACCCGGACAGCCGCGTCGTGATCGGCACCGAGTCGCAAGAACGCGAAAACACCTCGCGCGATGCTCGGGACGGGGCGGTGACCGTCGCCTCCAACCTGCCCGAGGGCGATGCGGCCGAGGGGGGGGAATCGTCGGTCCAGACTTCGGAAGCGCGTGAAACGATAAGCTATGACGTGTCGGAAACTCAGCGAGAGACGGAAACCGGCCCCGGGCAGGTGCGGCGGATCACTGTCGCGGTTCTGGTGAATGCGGTGTCCGTGGTGGGCGACGATGGGGTCGTCACGCAAGAGCCGCGCGAGGCTGCGGAACTGGAAACGCTGAGCGACCTCGTGCGGTCCGCCGTTGGGTTCGACGAGGCGCGTGGCGATGTCGTGACGCTGCAATCCATGCCGTTCGAGCCGCAGCCCGAGGCCACCGACCTGGCCGATACGGGGGGCGGCTTGCTGGCCCGTCTCGATCCCATGCGCCTGTTGCAACTGGCGGCCCTCGTCGGTGTCGCGCTTGCCGTCGCCTTCGGTGTCGTGCGCCCGGCGATGCGCGTGGCCGACACGAACGACACGCCGGCACCGGCCCTTGCACTGGCTGGGGGGGGCGCGTCGGCAGATGGCCCGACGCCCATGATGCAAGCCGCTCCGCCCGCGGAACTGGGCCCCCCGGATACGGATGCGGCCCCCGCGCCGGAAGGCGCGTCGCCGATGGATGCGCCCGATGCGCCCCAAGCGGCTGGCCTGCCGTCGCCCATGGACTCCAGCCCCGCGAGACCGCCCGATCCGGTGGATCGCCTGCGCCGGCTGATCGAGGAACGCGAGGAGGAAACCGTGGAAATCCTGCGCAGCTGGATGGAGGAGGATGAGGAACTGACATGACCTATGCCCCCCTCACCCTTGAAGACCTGACGCCGGCCCCTGAAGCGAACAGGTCCACGCCCGGCCTCTCGGCGGAGGAGGCCGAAACGCTCCGGCTCGACGGTTACGAGGCCGGCTACAAATCCGGTTGGGACGATGCCAACGCCGAAACCGCCGCCTCGGACCGTCGCATTGCTGCCGACCTTGAACGCAGCCTGTCGGACCTCTCCTTCACCTACGAGGAAGCCCGCGTCGAGGTGCTCTCGGGTCTTCGGGACCTGTTGAATGCCATCGTCACCGGGTTCCTGCCCACCCTCGCGGCGGAGGCGGTGCTGCCCCGCGTCGCCGCCGAGATCGAGGCGCTTCTGTCCGACCTCGGAACCGCCGATTGCCGCCTTCTCGCCGCGCCCGATACCTGCCGGCAACTCGAATGGCTGGCGGAGCGGTATATCGCCCTTGACCTGCAGATCTTGCCGGAGCCCGCCTATCCCGACGGTCGCGTTACCCTGCGCTTCGCCGGTGAGACCCGGGAAATCGACCTCACCGGCCTGCAATCGGCCATGACGGAGGCGATCCGCGATTTCACCGGATCGACCATGCACGAACAGGAGGCCCGCCATGCCTGACGAGACCCGCCCGACGACCGGCGCCGCCGGCTCGCTGCGCTCCGTGCCGGTGGAAATCCGCGTCTCGGTCGGGCGCGCGCATCCCACGATCTCGGATCTTCTGGCCCTCTCGAAGGAAGATATCCTCGCGCTCGACCGCCGGATCGAGGACCCGGTGGAGCTTTACATCGGCGATCGGCTGGTTGCTTCCGGAGAGTTGGTGGAGGCGGACTCGGGCGGGCTTGGCGTGCGCATCACGGAGCTGGCCGATGGCGGGCATGGCTAAGGCCGTCGCGCCCGTATGCGCCGCCGCCGTCCTCCTTTTGGCCGGTCCCGCCATGGCGCAGGAGATCTCCATCGATATCGGCGAGGGCGACACGCTGACCGCGCGGGCGCTTCAGCTTATCGCGCTGATCACGGTGCTGAGCCTTGCGCCCGGCCTTGCCGTGATGATCACCTGCTTTCCCTTCGTGGTCACGGTGCTGTCGATCCTGCGCCAGGCCATCGGGTTGCAGCAATCGCCACCGAACATGCTGATCGTCAGCCTTGCGCTGTTCCTGACCTATTTCGTCATGACCCCCACTTTCGAGGCAGCTTATGACGCCGGGATTTCGCCAGTGATGGAGGGCGAGATGGAGGTGATGCAGGGCATGCGCGCCGCCTATGAGCCTTTCGAGGGGTTCATGATGCGCCGGGTCGATCCCGAGACTCTGCAAGGCATGGCCAGTCTGCGCGATATCCCGCAAGACGAGGCGCCCGGCGCCTCCATCCTCATCCCCTCCTTCATGCTCAGCGAGGTGGAACGCGCTTTCCAGATCGGCTTTCTCGTGTTCCTGCCCTTCCTGATCATCGACCTCGTGGTCGCCGCCATCCTGATGTCCATGGGCATGATGATGGTCCCGCCCGCCATTGTCTCGCTACCGTTCAAGCTGGCCTTCTTCGTGGTGGCCGATGGCTGGGCACTGGTGACGGGCGCGCTCGTGCGCAGTTATTTCTGACGGAGATCCCGCATGCAAAGCCCGGCCCCCAGTTCCTCCCCCGATCCACGTGATGACCGGTTCGCCCGGAAGGCGCGCATCCTGCTCGATCTCTTCGGCCCCTCTGGGGTGGAACGCCTCAAACAAGCGGGCTTGCCGGTAGACCTGCTGCGTGTTCCCGGTGCGCCCCCCGCCGAGCATGAGGCCGAAGGATTGCCCGATGACGGGCGTCGCGCGCTGCTGAAAAGGCTGCGTGACCGCGGCTTGCTGGATGCCGAGACCGCGCCGCGTGCGGCTGACCCCGTTGGCACCGCCTCGCTGTCCGCCGTGATCGCCGAGCATCTCGATGGAAACGCGCTTGCGGGCGAGCATCCGGCGGTGATCGCGCATGTCCTGCGGACCCGGCCGCGCGCGGTGCAGCTTCGGGTTCTCAGGGCGCTGCCCGGGTCGGTGGCCCGGGCGGTGATGCGCTTCCTGAAGGTCTGAGGGGGCGGGCGCCGGTCAGCGGACCAGAAGTTCCGCATGCAGCGCGCCCGAGGCGTTGATCGCGTTCAGGATGTCGATCATCTCCCCCGGCGCGACGCCAAGCGCGTTGAGCCCGCCGATCACCTCCGAAAGGCTGGTGCCGCCAGCGATCTCCGCAAGGCCGGTGCCCGGGTCCTCCTCGATCGCGGCATCGGTGCGCGGAACGATCACGGTCTCACCTTCGGCAAAGGGGTTGGGCTGCACCGCGATCGGGGTTTCCTGTATCCGAAGGGTCAGGTTGCCCTGCGCGACCGCCACGCGGGAGATCCGCACATCCTCCCCCATGACGATCGTGCCGGAGCGTTGGTCAACGACAACCCGGGCGCGGCTTTCCGGCTCCACCATCAGGTTCTCGATGCGGAACACGGCATGCGCGGCGGAGGGTTCGCGGGTGGCGGCGAGGTCAAGAGACACGGTGCCGGAATCGAGCATCACCGCGACATCGCGCCCATAGGCTGTATTGATCACCGCCTCTATGCGCGCGGCAGTCGTGAAATCCGGGCTGCGCAGCGCAAGGCGGATGGTTTCAAGGCTGGACAGCTCGAATTCGACCTCCTGCTCGATCCGTGCCCCCGACGGGACGGTGCCGGCGGTCGGAACGCCCTCCACGACTCTGGCCGCATCGCCTTCGGCCGCCGCGCCGCCCGCGATGACCGGACCCTGTGCGACCGCGTAGATTTCCCCGTCGGCCGCCGTGAGGGGTGTCATGACCAACGTGCCGCCCATCAGGCTATCGGCGTCACCGATGGCAGAGACGTTGATGTCGATCTGCGACCCGGCCCGGGAAAATGGCGGCAGTGTCGCCGTCACGATCACCGCGGCCACGTTTTCCGGGCGGAACTGTTCGCCGGAGACATTCACGCCGAGCCGTTCGAGGATGTTGGTCATGATTTCTTCGGTAAACGGTGAATTGCGGATCCCGTCGCCGGTGCCGTTCAGCCCCACCACCAGCCCGTAGCCAAGCAGGTCGTTGCCGCGCACCCCGTCGAATTCAACTAGGTCCTTGATACGGATCGGGCTGGCCTGCGCCGCCATGGGCGCCAGGATCAGGGCAAGCGACAGGAAAAGGCGGATCATCTGAGATACTCCGTAAGGCTGAGCCGTGCGAGACGGCTGGTAAGCAGGTAAAGGCTTTCAAGCCGGGCCTCGGCCTGTTGCAACTCGGTCGCGGTGCGGTAGGGGTCGACCCCGGTCAGGCGGCCCCGTTCCAGTTCCAGTTGGCCGCGCGCGGTATCGTTGCGAAGCTGCGCGGCCTCGATCCGGCCCTCGGCATGGCCGATCCGGGCGCGCAGGCCGGTGATCCCCTCGTTGCCCGACGTCATGGACAGCGCGGCATGTTCCAGCAGCGCGCGCTTGTCGGCGCCCGGGAAACTGCCGGCACCGGTCGCGACCAGCGCGGCCAGCGCCATGCCCATCAGCCCGCGCCGCAGCCCGGGGTCAAGCGCGCTTGCCGGGTTCTGCACGGTTTCGCCTTCCGCGACGAGGACACCGGGCGGCGCGTCCGGGTTGCCCTGGTAGGCGAGGGTCTCGAACCCGCCGCCGGGGTCCATGAACCAGCTTTCCAGCGTGGTGATCAGGTCTGCGGCATCCACGGCCCCGGCGGCCAGCGGCTCCAGCGCAGCCGTGATATCTGCCACCGGGGCCAGCGCATTGCGATCAGTCGCGGCCCCCGCGAAAAGCGACCGCCCCGCCGCTGACTGGTTCAGTGCCGAGACCATGGCGGAAAGCCGGTCGGGCGCGCTTGCTGCCATCAGGTCCATCTGTTGCAAGCTGCCGGAGGCGGTTGCCGAAAGCAGCTCCGGCGCCAAGCCGGACAGGCTGTCCTGCACGGTTTGCAGCGCCGCTTGCGACGCGCCCGTGGTCAGGGTCGCTTCGGCGGCAGCGGACTTGTAGGATTCGAACAGGCGCAGGCCCCTCTCGACGCCCGCCAGCGCCGTGAAGTCGCCCTTCAGCGCGCGGCCCATATCGGCATGCGTGCCGCTGGCCATTTCCTCCGTCAGGGTGGAAAGGTCGCCGCGTGCCCGCTCGTGGCTCTGGCGCAGGAAGAAGCTGCGGGCGAGGTCGCCGGTGGACGGGATGCTCATGCTTAAAGCCTCAACAATCGGTCGATCATGTCGTCGAGCGTTCGGAGCACGCGGGCATTGGCCGCGTAGGCGTTTTCGATGTCGAGCAGGCGTTGCATCTGGGCATCCGTATCAACGCCGCGCGACAGCTCCATTTCCCTCAAAAGATTGAACTTGTTCGCAGACTCTGCCTGCCGGGCATCGGCGAACTGGCGGTCCATCGCGGTCAGCGACAACAGATCGGCAGACAATTCCGACATCGTCCGGCTGCTGCCGGAATAGCTCGTCGACAGTGTTGGCCGGTCTGCCTGCATCGCGGCAAGCAGCCCCTGCAACAGCGTCGGATCGCCCGGTGCGCCCTCCGCCGCGGCGCCGATGCCATCGCGCAGCCGCCAGACCGCGCCACCCCGGTCCGGGTCAACGGCGGCATTCACACGCAATCGCCCCGCCAGCCCGGTTTCGAAACTTGCCGACGCCAGAGTGCCGTCATCGGAGAACAGCCCCGGATCGGTTGGCGCGCGGGTCGGGTCCAGCCCCGGCGCATCGAGGCGCGCGGCCAGGTCGAGCGCCACACCGTCGAGCCGCGCCTGCGCGTCGGGGGCGATCTCGTCCCGCACGGCGAACAGGGCGGCAAGCTGTCCGCCGCCCAATGACGCGTAGGCGCCCGTGGGGCTGACGGCGCGGCCGTTCAGCGTCAGCCCGGACAGGTCACCGGCAGACATGGACATCAACGGCGTGATCGCCGGCGTTTCGGTGAAGTCAAGCTTGGCCGGGCGCCCGTCGAGAAGCGACAGGCCATCAGTGGTGTAAAGGCTGACCATTCCCGCCTCGGTCCGGGTTTCGCGGATCGGCACAAGCTCCGCGATGCTATCGATCAGGGTCTGCTGCCGGTCGATCAGCCCGTGCACGGCCTCGCCGCGCGAGACGGCGGTGCGGATGGTTCCGTTCAGGTCATGGATGGCGGAGAGCGTCTGGTTGAGCCGGTCGATCGAGGTGGCGATCGCGCTGTCGGCCTCCCGCCGGATCGACTGGATCCCATCCGAAACGCCGTTCAGCGTGCCGGCGAGATCGGTGGCGCCGTTGAGCACCGCCGCCAGCCGCGACTGGCTGTCGGGGCGGCTTTGTGCCGAGAGGAGGCTCGCCTCGAAAGCGTCAAGCTTGGCGGAGAGGCTCGCCGGGCTGTCCGGGGTGCCGATCAGCCCCTCGATCTTCTGCAGGAAGCCGGCGCGGGTGTCGGCCGCCCCCTGGCTGGCGCCGGCGCTGCGCCGTTCGCCCAGCAGGACGGGGTCGGAGGCGCGGGTCACGCCGTCGATCCGCACCCCGCCGCCTTGGTTGATGGAGGAAAGCGACAGGTCGCGCGCGCCGAAGCCGTCCGTTCCGGCGTTGGCGATGTTGTCCGAGACCACCGATGCCGCCCGGCTGCTCGCCGAAAGGCCGGTCAGGGCCGCGGACAGGGCGCTGGAGATGGTCATGGCCTAGCCTCTCCGGGCGTGATCAGCGCTTGATGTTCGTGGTTTCCTGCAGCATCTCGTCTACTGTCTGGATAACCTTGGCGTTGGAGGAATAGGCGCGTTGGGTCTGGATCAACTGCGTCAACTCCCCGGCGACATCAGTGGTGGACTCCTCACGCGAGAAGCCGGCGATGTTGCCGGTCGGCCCGGTGCCCGCGTCCCACAGGAAGAAGGAGCCGCTGCTCGGCGATATCTGGTAGGACTGGTTGGACAGCGCGATCAATCCGTTGGGGTTGGGCACGTCGACTAGCGGCACCTGGTAGATGACCCGTGTCAGCCCGCTGTCATAGATCGCGTGAACCATACCATCATCATCGACCTCGACCGAGGTGAGGTTGCCAACCGGGGAACCGTCCTTGACCGCGGGCGCATGGGAAAAGCTGTCAGAAAGCTGGGTGAATCCGCCCGGTTCCCCGATTTCCCCGATATCGATGGTCAGCGGGCCGCCATCGACATCGACCTCGATCGTGCCGGTGGTCGGGTCATACGCCCCGCCCAGCGTGTCGGCGACCGACAGCAGGTTGCCGCCGCTGCCGCGGGCGTCGTCGAAGGTCAGGGTATAGGTGCCGACCGTCGCGCCGCCAGATGCGGAATCCGTGATCGACATCGTCCATTCGTTGGAACTGCCGGTCGCGGGCACGTTGGGGGTGAAGCTGATTTCCAATACCTGCGATGTGCCAAGGTTGTCATAGTATTCCGTCGACATCGTCACCGTGTCGCCCGATGCCCCGGACTGCGTCCCGGTGGCTGGCAGGTTCACGGACAGTTCCATACGCGTGGTGGGGTCGCCCGCGAATTGATCTGTCTGGACGCGCACCGGTTCCAGCGCGTCGGTTGTGTCGCGTGGGAAAGTGGGGATCGTGCCGTCACCATCGGCCGGCCAGCCGAGCAGGACCATCCCGGATTCGGTGCGCAAGACCCCTTCCGAGTCGGGTCGGAACGAACCCGTCGTGGCCAGCATCACCGGATAACCGCCGTCGCCGTCGCCCGAACCCATCGCAGTTTCCGATGTGACGGGAAGCATCCCGCGCCCGCCGACAGCGAGATCCGTCGGGTTGTCGGTGGTCACGAGCGTGCCGCGTTGGTCGATCATCCGGTCCGTCACCACGCGCACCCCGCCGGCGGAGTAGCTGCCCTGGCTCTGGCCGATGACCATGGACTGGAAATTGGTGACCGCACGCTTGTAGCCAAAGGTGCCCGAATTCGAGATATTGTCTGAAATCGTGGCGAGGCGGCTGGCGTTCACGTTGAGTCCGGCGACCCCGGCGTTGAGCGATGAGGAAATGGTCATGCAATGCGCCTTTCTGCTGCATCCCGTCTTTGGCTCACTGAAACATGCGGCGCCTTAACATTGACCTAACGGATAAAATTGCCTGCATTTCCTTGCTGCCGCCTGTCAGGGCAGACTGCGCAGCAGGGTCACCTCGATCCGGTCATTGCGCACCGCCATCGGATCGGACAGGGCCGGGCTGCGGTCGGCATGGCCAGTGACACGCCGAAAGCGCGTCGCGTCCAGCCCGGCTTCCTGCAAGGCGACTCGGATGGCTTGCGCGCGGGTGGTCGACCGGTCCCAACTGGTGTTCTCTGCCACGACGATGGCGCCGGAGCGGACATGCGCCGACACGGCAACGCCGTTGGTGACCGTCCCGAAAAGCTCCGCCATCAGGGCGATCACCTCGTGCAGCCAAGGGTGCAGCACGGTGTCCCCCTCCGCGAAGAGCGGTGCCCCGGGCCGCGCGAAAACCTCGATCACCAGCCCCTCGTCGCTGAGCCGGGTCTGAACATGCTGCAACGTCTCGTCGGTCAGCCGGGCATCGCCGCCACCGCCGAGCAGCGAATCCTCGATATCCTCCATCAGCGCCTGTTCAAGCGCCTCGGCATCATGCGCGGTGCCCTGCATGCCCATACCCTGCCGCCCCTCCGTCGGTCGCCGGTCCGAGGCGCCGGTGCCGTTCTGCGCGACCACGGTTTCCGAAAAAGGGCTGTCACCGCCGAAAGACCCGTCGCCGCCGCCCGAGATCCGGGTGATCGGGACCGTGGGGCTGAAGTAGTCGGCAATGCCCTTGCGCTGCTGTTCGGTGGTCGCGTTGAGCAGCCACATCAGCATGAAGAAGGCCATCATCGCGGTCACGAAATCGGCATAGGCGACCTTCCACGCGCCGCCATGGTGGCCATCGGCGGCGACGACCTTCTTCTTCTTGATGATGATCGGGCGGGCGTCGTTCGGGGCGGCCATGGCAACCTGTCAGCGATCGGGGCATGTTCGGCCACCCTAGCGCCGGGCCATGAACGAAGGCTTAACCGCCGAGGCGCGCCTGCCACAACGTCACCTTCAACCCGCCATGCGCGACCGTCGGGCCCGGCGCCTGCCACGGCAGGCCGGTCGCCTTCGCCAGCCCCCCGTCGCTGGTGACAAGGCCGACGCGCCAGCCCGCGAACCGTTCGCGCAGGACCTGCCCGAGCGCGCCGTATACTGAAAACAGCGCCTTGCGGTTGCCAATCCGCGCCCCGTAGGGCGGGTTCACGATGACAAGGCCGGACGCGCCCGGGGGCGGCTCCAGCGCACTGATCGGCTGGCAGGCAAAGGCGCAATGCGCTCCGACCCCGGCGCGCGCCGCGTTCTGGGTGCTCGACCGGATCGCGCCCGCATCCCGGTCATGGCCGAAGAACCGGGCCTGCGGCACACGCTGCCTTGCCCCGGCCTTCATCGCCTCCCATTCCTCGGGCTGGAAGCCGGCCAACTGCTCGAAGGCAAACCGGCGTGACCGGCCTGGAAAGAGGCCGGAGGCAACCTCCGCCGCCTCGATCACGAAGGTGCCGGAGCCGCACATCGGATCGACCACTGTCTCGCTGCCCGTGAACCCGCATTGCCGCAGGAACAGCGCGGCAAGGTTCTCGCGCATCGGCGCCTTGCCCACGGCCGGCTTGTGGCCGCGCTTGTGCAGCGCCTCGCCGGTGGAATCGAGGCTGATCGTGCACAGGTCGTCGTCGATGCGCAGCTTGACGACGATCTCGGCCGTGTCCGAAACCGGGCAGCCGAGCGTTTCGGTGATCGCCCGGGACACCCGCTGCGCCGCCGCGCCGGCATGGTAGATACGCGACTTGCGGCAGGTGGCCTCGACCCGCACCGGCCGGTCAGGGCGCAGCACCGCGCCCCAGTCCAGCTTGCGCGCCCGCTTGTCCAGTTGCGCCAGATGCATCGCGCGGAACTCGGCGAAGCGCACCAGGACCCGCGCCGCCCCGCGCAAGGCGAGGTTCGCGCGCCAGATTTCGGGCCAGTCGCCCGACGTCTCTACACCGCCGGGAACAGGCTGCGGGTCGGCAAAGCCCTTCTCGCACGCCTCCGCGGCCAGCACGGGTTCAAGCCCCGGCGGGGCAACGAGGAAAAGGGGAAGGGGGTCTGGCATGTCGCCTCCTGTGCGGACCGAGCGCGCCGGGATCCGCCCTGTCTAATCGGCCCCGCCCGCCTCGGCCAGCCCGTGTCAGCCCTTGGGCAAGGATGCCTCGACCCGGAAGCTTTCGGGGATACGGTTCACGCCGTCGAGGATCAACTCGGCCATCAACTCGCCCACGATGGGGGCCATGCCGAAACCGATCTTGAAGCCGCCATTGGCGATGAACTGGCCCGGCCGCCCCGGATAGGGCCCGAGCATCGGCGCGCGCGACCGGGCGCGCGGGCGCAGCCCGGCCCACCGTTCCAGAACCGGAGCATCGCGCAGGGCTGGCACCAGCCGCACGATCCGCCCGAGGATGTCGTCAAGTCCCCCATCGCAGCGGTCGGGGTCGGTGAACGCGTTTTCGGTGGTCGACCCGATCGCCACCGTTCCGTCGGCATGGGGCACAGCGTGCAGCCCGTCGACGAAGATCTGTGGGCAGTCGCGCGCGTCATGGGCCAGCAGCGCCGACTGCCCCTTGATCGGGGCGCCGACGGGTTTGCCGATTTCCTCCGACAGCGCCAAAAGGCCGGCCGCGCCGGTGGCGTGGACGATCCGGCCCTGGTCCGCCGCCTCGGGCACGATCTCCACGCCCTTTGCGCTAAGCGCCGCGGCCAGCGCCGCCGTCGCCTTGCGCGGATGGGCGCGGGCCGTCAGCGTGTCGTGGATCACCAGCCCCGTGGGTGTCACCGGGGCGAAGGGCGCGAAATCGGCAACCTCGCGGATCTCCCACCTGTAGCGGCCTTTCCACAGGTCCTCGGCGTTCCGGGCGCGTTCGGTGGCCAACTCCAGTGCGCCGACAGGCTGGATGCGCCCGGTGCGGGCATAGCCGGGATCCGTGCCGCCCGCCTGTGCCACCTCGGCCCATAGCGCCTCGGCCATGTCAAGGCTCTGGAATTGCAGTTCTTTCTTGTCATTCCAGCGATCGGGCGTATGCGGCGCAAGCGCGCCGACCAGCCCGCCCGAGGCGCCGGCGGCGACCCCGCCCGGGTCGATCACCCGCACCGAGGCGCCGCGCGCGGTGCAGGCCCAGGCCACGGCCAACCCGAAGACCCCCGCGCCCCTGACTGTCACGTCCACCATCTGCGCCCCCGCTTGCCGAACCCCGTGGAACCCTCCATAGATCAGCACATGGACAATGCCCAGACAGACCGGACGCTGTGGCGGGACAAGGACGTCCCGGTCTCGGAACGCTTCGACGACCCCTACTATTCGCTCGAAAACGGGCTGGCCGAGGCGCGGCACGTGTTCCTTGACGGCAACGAACTGCCGCAACGGTTCGTGCCGGGGTTCCATATCGCCGAGCTTGGCTTCGGCACCGGGCTGAACCTTGTTGCCGCGCGGCTTGCGTGGCATGCGGCGGGTCTCACGGGGCGGCTGCGTTTCACCAGTTTCGAGGCCTTCCCGATGCCGCCCGAGGATGCGCTGCGCGCGCTTGCCGCCTTCCCCGAGGCCGCGCCCTTCACGGCCGATGTCGCGGTGCTTCTGACCGATCCGGCGCAGCCCCTTGTCCGCGACGACATAGAGATCCGGCTGGTTGCGGGCGATGCCCGCGACACGCTGCCGGGCTGGCCGGACCGTGCCGATGCGTGGTTCCTTGACGGGTTTTCGCCGGCCCGGAACCCGCAGCTATGGGGCGAGGCCCTGATGGCCGAGGTTGCCCGCCACACGGCGCCGGGCGGCAGCGTCGCCACCTACACCGCGGCCGGTGACGTGCGCCGCGCGCTTGCCAAGGCCGGCTTCGACGTGACCCGAACAGCAGGCTACGGGCGCAAGCGCCACATGACCACGGGCCGCAAGACATGAGCCCGCAATCCACCAAGGCCGGCATCTGGCTGATGGTGCTGACCACCTTCATCTTCGCCATGCAGGACGGGGTCTCGCGCCACCTTGCGGGCGAATACAACGTGCTGATGGTGGTGATGATCCGCTACTGGTTCTTCGCCGCCTTCGTCATCGCCGTCGCTGCGCGCAAGGCCGGGGGCATGCGCGCCGCCGCCGCGACGCGTCAGCCGCTGCTGCAGGGCTTTCGCGCCGTCCTGCTGGTCACCGAGATCTGCGTCATGGTGCTGGGCTTCACGCTGCTTGGCCTTGTCGAAAGCCATGCCGTCTTTGCCTGTTATCCCCTGCTCATTGCCGCCCTGTCCGGCCCCGTGCTGGGCGAGCGGGTGGGCTGGCGCCGGTGGGCGGCGATCGGCGTCGGCTTTCTCGGCGTGCTGATCATCCTCGAGCCCGGTTTCGGGGTCTTCGACCCGCGCGCGGTCGTCCCCTTGGCCGCCGCACTCATGTTCGCACTTTACGGCCTTCTCACCCGCTACGCCGCGCGCAAGGACAGCGCAGCTACCAGTTTCTTCTGGACCGGCACCGTCGGGGCCATCGCCATGACGGCCGTGGGGGTCTGGTTCTGGGAACCGATGACCGGCCCGGACTGGGGCTGGATGGGTCTTTTGTGCCTGACCGGCGCGGCGGGGCATTTCACCCTGATCAAGACCTACGAACTGGCCGAGGCAAGCGCGGTGCAGCCCTTTGCCTACCTGCAACTGGTCTTCGCCGCGACACTCGGCATCACCGTCTTCGGCGAGGGCATCGCGTGGAACGTCCTCGTGGGTGCCGGCATCGTGGTTGCGGCGGGGCTCTTCACCCTCTGGCGCGCCCGGGCACCGGGCTGAGGCCCTTTTCATCCGGCCCGAATACGCCTATCACGCACTCCGTTTGGTCAGCGCTGCCGCAACAGGTCCGACAGGCTCTGGTCCGGCAATTGCCCGCTCAGCAGCGCGTCGTATATGCGCATGCTTTCCGTCACCCGCATCACGTAATTGCGCGTCTCGCGGAACGGGATGCCCTCGATCCAGTCGATGATATCCACGTTCGCGTCGCGCGGGTCACCAAAGGCCTCCATCCAGCGGTCCGCCCGGCTTGGCCCGGCATTGTAGGCCGCCGCGATCAGCACCGGGTTCGGCCCGTAGCGCTCGATCAGGAAGGCGAGGTATTCGGCGCCGAGCCGCGCGTTGAAGGCCGGGTCCTCCGTCAGCCGCGCCTCGCTGAAGCCCACGCCGAGGCGCTGCGCCATGTCGCGCCCGGTGCGCGGCATCACCTGCATCAGGCCAAGCGCGCCGGCAAAGCTGACCACCGTGGGGTCGAATTCGCTTTCGCGCCGGGCGATGGCATGCACCAGCCGATCGGAGACCGGCAGGTCATAGGCCAGCAGGTCGGACGACAGGGGGTAATAGGCGCGCATGATCTCGTTGCCATCGCTGGCCGTGCGCTTGGCGATCATCAGCGCGATATGTGGCTGGTTCAGGTTTAGCACCATATCCGCCAGCCGCCCGGCATCTTCGCGGTCAAGGCTTTCGGTCAGGTGGGTCCAGAACCGCTCGGCCAGGTCGATCTCGCCCGCCTCCAGCAGGAACAGCGCCGCGGTGAAAACGGAACTGTGGATGAATTCCGCCCGCCGCCAGTCGCCGAACGCCTCGTCCCCAAGAAAGGCCGGATCGGTCGGCAGCCCGCCGCGCTCCGCCGCCAACTGGCCGTAGAAGCTCGACTGGTACTCGGCCCCCAGCGCATAGGCCTCCGCCGCGGCCGTTTCATTGCCCGCCGCCGCGTGCGCCCGGCCCAACCAGTATCCCGCCCGTCCCACGGATATGGGCGAGGTTACGGCAGACCGGAACCGCGTGAAATGCGCAACTGCTGCTTCGGCCCGGCCCAGCCGCAGGGCGCTGTAGCCCGCCAGCCATTCCAGATCGGCGTAGTTTATGTAATCGCTTTCGGGCTCGATATGGTGGTTGGCGGCAAGCTCCCGCGCCGCGTCCAGATCCCCGGCGCGGATCAGTTGGCGCGTCAGGGAGCGGCGCCGGTTGGCCCACTCCGATGGCCGCCCAAGCGCCTCGGCCGAGGACGAGCGGGCACGAATCAGGTCCAGCGCGCTGTCGGTGTAGCCCGCGCGCAGCCGCCAGATGAACCGCTCATAGGCCAGCCCCGGATGGTCGCGCAAATCCGCCGGAACCGCGTCGATCGCAGCGTCAACGCCCGGTTCGCGGGCGCGGAGCCGAAGCCGCGCCTCTGCCAGTCGTTGCCAACCGTCGCTGACCAGCGGAAACATCCGGCGTGCCTCTGCCTCGCGGTTTTCCCACAGCAGGTGATCAAGCCGCGCCTCGTGATGGCTGCGCAAGGTGCGGGGCCAGTCGATCATGAACGCGTCATGCTCCGCCTCTGACAGTGACATCGTGGTCCAGGCACGGATGGCCTCGGCCATTGCTTCCTCTTGCCGGTCCACGTCCCAAAGCGCCGCGGCATGGCGCAGCGCCCCCCAGCCGGTGCGCGGCGCTTGCTGTTCGAAATAGGCGATCACTGTCTCCGGATCGGTGTCCTCGGCAAGGATCCGCTCGCCCATCTGGATCAGGTAGGGCAGGCCCGGCCAGTCGGGGTTGCGGTCGAGGAAATCGAAATACTCGGGCAGTTCCCCCTCGCCCTGCCGCAAGCGGATCCATGTCACGACATCGGCCGCCGTGGGCTCCGTCACGCGGGCCTGTTCGGTCGCGGCGGTTTCGTAATCGCGTGCGCCAACGGCGGCGATGGCGGCGGCCAGCGCCTCGGGCGTGGCAAGCGCGGGCAGGGGCAGGCATGTCAGGAAAAGGCTGAATAGAACGCGAAACATGGTGTCACCAGCTTGACTCAATGGATAGAAGGATAGGGCCTCGGCCCTTGCTTGCAACTCACTTACTTGGCAATAGGCGGTCGGCGGCCGGGATGGGCCGAAGGGCGGCGCCGTTCGCGGCGGATCTGACAGGAAAGGAAGCGTGTGATGTTCAAAGGCTCGATGCCCGCATTGGTCACGCCGTTCAAGGACGGCGCGGTGGATTTCGACACGCTCAAGAAACTGGTCGACTGGCACATCGCCGAGGGCAGCAGCGCCATCGTGCCCGTGGGAACCACCGGCGAAAGCCCGACGCTAAGCCATAGCGAACACGAACAGGTCATCGTGGCTGTGGTGCAGGCCGTGGCGGGGCGGGTGCCGGTGGTCGCCGGTGCCGGGTCCAACAACACGACCGAGGCGATCCGCTTCTTGCAACATGCCCAGTCGGTTGGCGCCGATGCCGGGCTGGTTGTCACCCCCTATTACAACAAGCCGACGCAGGCCGGGCTGATCGCGCATTACACCGCGCTGACCGGGGCCTGCGACCTGCCGATCATCATCTACAACATTCCCGGCCGCTCCGTCATCGACATGAGCCCCGCGACCATGGGCGAGTTGTCGAAGCTGCCCTCGATCATCGGGGTGAAGGACGCCACTGGCAAGCTGGAGCGGGTCAGCATGCAGCGCGCCGCTTGCGGTCCGGATTTCGTCCAGTTGTCGGGCGAGGATGCCACCGCGCTTGGCTTCAACGCGCATGGCGGGGTGGGCTGCATTTCTGTCACCGCCAACGTGGCACCCCGGCTATGTGCCCAGTTCCAGCAGGCGACACTTTCGGGCGACTATGCCAAGGCGCTTGAGTATCAGGACCGGCTGATGCCGCTGCACGAGGCGATCTTCATCGAGCCGGGACTGGTCGGCGCGAAATACGCGATGTCGGTGCTTGGCCTGTGCTCGGACGAGGTGCGCCTGCCGCTGGTCGGCCTGACCGAGGAGACCAAGACCACGATCCGCGGCGCGATGCGCCATGCCGGGTTGATTTCCTGACATGGCCGGGCCGCGTCAGGGCGAGCAGGTGCTGCCCTTCGATCCGGGGCAGCGGGCGGTGGATGGCGTCACCTTCATCGGTCGCATCCGCAGCCCGTGGGTCGCGGGCGCGGCGCCCCGTAACCTTGTGCAGGCGCGCGAAAGCGGGCAGCGCGCGACGGTGCAGCTTGACCCGGCCTATATCCCCGCGCTCGACGGGCTGGAAGCGGGCCAGCCGGTGATCCTGCTTTACTGGATGGACAAGGCGCCGCGCAACATCGTGGTGCAGGCCCCCCGCCATGTGGACGGCACGCGCGGCACGTTCGCCCTGCGCTCTCCGGCGCGGCCCAATCCGATCGCGCTGGCCGTGGTGATCCTGCAAGAGATCGACCGCGATGCAGGGCTGCTGACCATCGACGCCATTGATTGCCACGACGACACGCCGCTGCTCGATATCAAGCCATGGAAAGCCTCGATCGACGTGCCGCCGGGGTGGCGCCCGGACGGCTGAGCGCATATATCCCTGCGCCATGGCCAAGAAACCGACAAAAGACCCCAACTACAAGGTAATCGCCGAAAACCGGCGGGCGCGTTTCGACTATGCGATCGAGGACGATGTCGAATGCGGTATCGTCCTGCAGGGCTCGGAGGTGAAATCGCTGCGCCAGGGCGGGTCGAACATCGCTGAAAGCTACGCCACCGTCGACGATGGGGAGCTTTGGCTGGTCAATGGCTATATCGCGCCCTACGAGCAGGCCAAGACATGGGGGCACGAGGAGCGCCGCCGCCGCAAGCTTCTGGTCAACCGAAAGGAACTGGCCAAGCTGTGGAACGCCACGCAGCGGCAGGGCATGACACTGGTTCCGTTGGTCATGTACTTCAACCACAAGGGGCTGGTGAAGCTGAAGATCGGTATCGCCAAGGGCAAGAAGACGCAGGACAAACGCGCCACCGAGGCCAAGCGCGACTGGCAGCGTCAGAAGGCGCGGCTTCTGCGCGACCGGGGGTAGGGCGGAAAGGCGCGCCGGTTTTCGCGCCGGTTTTCGCCATGCCCGGCCCACAGGCTTGCGCGCGACCGGCGTGCCGCGTAGGTCTATGCCGACACCGTTCCTGACGGAGATGACCCATGTCCGCCGACGACCCCAAGACGCTTGTATCCACCCAGTGGCTGGCCGATCATCTGGGCGACCCCGACCTGCGCATTCTCGACGCCTCGTGGTATCTGCCCGAAATGGGCCGCGATGCGAAGGCCGAGTATGACGCCGGCCACATCCCCGGTGCGCGCTTCTACGACCTCGACGATCAAAGCGATACCGTCAGCGACCTTCCCCACATGGCGCCGAGCCCGGAAAAATTCATGAGCCGCATGCGCGCCATGGGAATCGGAGATGGCCACCAAGTCGTGGTCTATGACGGCGCCGGCCTCTTTTCGGCGGCGCGGGTGTGGTGGCTGTTCCGACTGATGGGCAAGACGGATATCGCGGTGCTCGACGGCGGTTTCGGCAAATGGCAGGCCGAGGGGCGCCCGGTCGAGGACATGCCGCCGATTGTGCGTGACCGGCACATGACCGCGCAACGTCAGGCGCACCTGGTCAAGGATGTCACGCAGGTGGCCGCGGCGGCCAAGCTGGGTGACTGGCAGATCGTCGATGCGCGCGGGCCGGACCGGTTCCGCGGCGATGTACCAGAACCACGCGAAGGTTTGCGCGCGGGCCGCATTCCGGGCTCCAGGAACGTGCATTATGCCAGCCTTTTGAACGAAGATGGCACGATGAAACGCGGCGACGCGCTGCGCGCGGCGTTCGCGGCCGGCGGCGTCGATCTGGACCGCCGGGTGATCACCACCTGCGGGTCCGGTGTGACGGCGGCGATCCTGTCGCTCGGGCTGGAAATTCTGGGCCACAAGGATTGGTCGCTCTACGATGGGTCATGGGCCGAATGGGGGCAATTCGAACAGTTGAAGGTTGAAACCGGATGAACGTGATTCCCGCCGGTGCCGAAGTCACCTATACAGTTACCTATCTCGAGATGAGTCAGGCCCCGGCCGATCCAGCCCCGGCCTTGCCCGCCGATATTCGGTTGGAAGCCTGTGAAAAACCACCGGTCTGGTTCTTCCTGTCGCTCTACAACGCGGTAGGCTGGATGTATGAGTGGGTCGACAAGCAGGCCGAGGATCGCGACGCCTTGCGCGCCTTCGTCCAACATCCGGACGTGACGATGTATGTCGCCTACCGCCACGGCTGGCCCGCCGGGTTCTTTCAACTGGATTGGCGCGGGGCGGGCACATGTGACCTTGCCTATTTCGGGCTGGTGCCAGAGGCGGTCGGAGGCGGGCTTGGCGGGCCGCTTTTGCGCAACGCGATTGCGGCGGGCTGGTCACGGGCGGGTGTCGAACGGATGACCGTGAATACCTGCACGCTCGACCATCCCCGGGCGCTCGATCTCTACAAGAAGGCGGGCTTTCGCCCGGTGCGCACCGAGGAGCATACCCGCACCCTTGCGCGCGACCGCGACCCGTCGCTTTTCCCGGCCTGAGGACACGCCGATGTTCGAAACCCTGACCGCCCCGCAACCCGACAAGATCATCCAGTTGATGCAGATGTTCCGCGACGATCCGCGCGCTGACAAGGTGGATCTGGGCGTTGGCGTCTACCGCACGTCCGACGGCAAGACGCCGGTCATGAAGGCCGTTAAGGCGGCCGAGGAACTGATCTGGCAAACGCAGGACAGCAAGGGCTACGTGGCGCTTGCCGGCGATGCGGGCTACCTTGCGACGATGAAACGGTTGATCTTCGCGGAGGCCGTTGCGCAAGACCGTCTTGCCGCCGCCGCGACGCCGGGCGGCACCGGGGCGGTGCGGCAGGTGCTCGAGATGGTCAAGCGCTTGACACCGGAGGCAACGATCTGGATCAGCGCGCCCACATGGCCCAACCACCCCGCGATCATCGGCTACCTTGGCCTCGCGATGCGCGAATACCGCTACGTCGATGCCGAAACGGGCGGGCTTGACCGCGCCGGCATGATGGCCGATCTCGCACAGGTGAAGCGCGGCGATCTGGTCCTGCTGCACGCATGCTGCCACAACCCGACCGGTGTGGACCTGACGCTGGAGGATTGGCGCGCGATCGGCGATCTGTGCCTTGAAACCGGCGCCATCCCCTTCGTGGACATGGCCTATCTCGGCTTCGGTGAGGGGATCGACGAGGACGCCGCCGGCACCCGCCTTCTGGCCGGCATGGTGCCCGAAATGCTGCTGGCCGGGTCCTGTTCCAAGAATTTCGGCCTCTACCGCGACCGCGCCGGGATCGCCGTGGCGTTGTGCGGCAATGCCGGCGCGGCGCAGGCGACGGGCGGGATGCTGGCCTGGCTCAACCGCCAGAACTTCGCCTTTCCGCCCGATCATGGCACGCGGGTGGTGCAGACGATCCTCGGAGATGCCGGGCTGACCGGGCTTTGGCGCGACGAATTGCGCGAAATGCGCGTGCGCATGCAGGAAAACCGCGCGGCCCTCGCCGCAGAGTTGCAGCGCGTGACCGGGTCGGACGGCTACGCGTTCCTCAACACGCAGTGCGGCATGTTCTCGCTGCTCGGGGCGACGCCGGACGAGGTGGATCGCCTGCGAGGCGAACACGGGGTATACCTTGTCTTTGACAGCCGGATGAACGTGGCGGGGCTGACGGAGGAGACGATCCCGCTTGTGGCGAAAGCGGTGGCCGAGGTGATGGGATAGGGAAATCGTCCCGCGGGATCGACCCGTCGAGAATTCTCGACGAAGATTCTCGGCGGCCGCGACCCTTGCCAAGGACGGGCGAACCGCGCTATGGCGCGCTGTCCCTGAACCTAGGGCCCAAGTCTCCGCCACCTTGTCAAAACGGACCACATCCATGACCCGCACCCACCTGCCCGGCATCCTTGCCATGGCGGCCGTTGTCGTCGCCTCCAACATCCTCGTGCAATTCCTGTTCGGCCAATGGCTGACCTGGGGCGCCTTCACCTATCCCATCGCCTTCCTCGTCACCGACGTGATGAACCGCGTCTATGGTATTGTTGCGGCTCGGAAAGTTGTGGTTGCCGGTTTCGTCGTGGGGGTCATCTGCTCGCTCATCGGCACCCAGATCATGGGGGAGTTCGGCCCGCTCGTAACCCTGCGCATCGCCATCGGCTCGGGCCTTGCCTTCCTGACCGCGCAACTGCTTGATGTCGCTGTCTTTAATCGCCTGCGCGCGGGCGCGTGGTGGCGGGCGCCGTTGGCGTCGACGCTGGTTGGATCGAGCGTGGACACGGCGATTTTCTTCACGATTGCCTTCTCGGCCGCGTTAACCTTTGTCGAGCCCGGCAACGACGTGTCCTGGGCGGGCGAGGTCCTGCCGCTTCTGGGCGCGGGGCCGCAGGCGCCGCTCTGGGTGTCGCTGGCCGTCGCCGACTGGCTGGTGAAACTCTCGCTCGCGCTGGTCGCGCTGGTCCCCTTCCGCGTGATCACCGCGAAAATGACCGCACAGGTAGCATAAAATATTTTGACAAACACAAAATCTATGGCACCCTCCTAGGTGAGTTCAACAAACGGAAAGGAGGTGCCCAGTGTCTAGAGAGATATTGGAGACGTGCGTCGGGACAATCTGGGGGGGACGCGGCTAGGCAGCCCTGGCGGCGCAACCCAACCCAGGTGGGCCACTGGTCTAACCGCCCCACCTCCTGAATTTCTCGGAAAGGGTCGCCCGCGGGCGGCCCTTTTCCGTTAACAAATCAGGGGGGTGCCCCCTGTACACCCCCCGTGCACCCCCCGTACACCATGCGTGCAGACGGAAACCCGGACATGCTGAGGATCACCGACCAGATCGCCATAGAGGAATGGGAATTGACGGAGCAGTTCACCCGCGCCTCCGGCCCCGGCGGGCAGAACGTGAACAAGGTGTCCACGGCGGTCGAACTGCGGTTCGAGGCCGCGCGGTCCCCGAACCTGCCCGACCCGGTCAAGCGGCGGCTGCGGCGGCTGGCCGGGCAGCGCTGGACGAAGGAGGGCGCGCTGGTGATCACCGTGCAGGAGACGCGCAGCCAGGCCCGCAACCGGGAGATCGCGCGCGAACGGCTGGCGGAGCTGATCGGGCGGGCGACGGTGGCGCCCAAGAAACGCCGCCCGACCCGGCCCACCAAGGGCAGCGTGGAGCGGCGGCTGAAGGCCAAGAAGGTTCGCGGGGAGGTGAAGCGGCTCAGGGGGGATGCGGGGGATTGACATGATCGGGCGCGAATACCACTTTTTGGTATAGCACACCCGGAGGCCCCCATGCCGCGCAACACATCCGTTTCCCTTGGCGACCACTTCGCCGGTTTCATCGACCAGAAGGTGAAGGAAGGCCGCTATGGCTCTGCCAGTGACGTGATCCGGGCCGGGCTGCGCCTGCTGGAAGAGGAAGAGGCGAAGCTGGCGCACCTGCGGGACTTGATCGCGGAGGGCGAGGCGAGCGGCCCGCGGCGCGCGTGGGATTGGCCCGCGCGGCGGGCCGAATGGATGGCGGACGCGCGTAAACGCGACGCGTCGTGAAGGACATCATCGTATCGCCCGAGGCCGAGGCGGATTTGCGCGGCATATGGATGTATTCGTTCGAGACATGGGGCGAGGCGCAAGCGGACAAATACCTGAACGACTTGGATGCGCGCATGGTCGGGCTTGCCAAGGGGCGAACCGTGTCACGCGCGGCGGATGACGTCGCGCCGGGCCTGCGGCGGGCGCTGGCGGGATCGCACGTGGTGTTCTTCCGCGAGGACGCGGCGGCGGTGACGGTAATCCGGGTGTTGCACCAGAGCATGGATGTGGGGCGGCTGTGACGGCGCGGGTCGGAGAACGCCGCCCGACCGGCTCACCAAGGGCAGCGTGGAGCGGCGGTTGAAGGCCAAGACCGCGCGGGGGGAAGTGAAGCGGTTGAGGGGGGAGACGGGGCAGTGATCAGGTTTGAGTAGGCGCAGTAAGAGTTTGGTTTGTATGGGATTATGGAGTTTCTTCACGGTGGTAAAGCATTTGTGGCGGTCGGTGGAGCGTGGTTCATAAGATCAGTCTTCTGCACATCATGACGCGGCATCACCTAAGCCAGCGGGAACCTGCGTTGCGGGAGTCTGTGAAGATCCTTTGCGAAGACGCACGGCACTTGAGGCAAGCCTGCAACACAATCAGCGCCCATAAAATTTTTTTCAATACTAGATGTAGCTCTTCCACCTTTTTCTTGCAGAATCCACGAGAATCCTTAGGATTCTGGTATGAGCAGTGGAAAGCTAGTCATCTCAAGAGTGCCGAATCAGCAAATCACAGAGTTGGATGACCTTCTTGATCGGATGGCCAGGGTGAAGAGCACTAACCTTCCAATAAGGTTCGATCGTTCCGTCTTGCTTCGAGTGGCTTTGGCGGATTTTTTGGAAAAGTATGGCGCCAATCCAGGGCTGCTCTATCAACGCCTTGAGGGTAACGAGCAGGACAAATCATGAGCAACCATGAGCTACTGATTGGCATACTCACCATATTGATAGGTGCAATCGTCGCGTTCCTAGTGGCCCAACATAGAATTACGCAAGATAGGAAGACGCGTCAAAAGGAATGGCTAAGGGATCGCATTGCGCATCTCAACTCTGCGCGCCGAGCTCTTCAGAGATTTGAGTCGCGGCTTACTACCAAGCGTGGGGACGTGAACGCATATCGAGATAAGGAAATCACTTTGGATCAAATCGGTGGTTTGTCCTTGAGATATCCCGACGCCGTTTTTGATAGCGATACAGACAAAGCGATCTCAGAGGACGTGAAGGAAACTGAAATCGTAGACCAGGTTAACGAACTGGATACTCTAATCGAAGAGCTAGAGGACCTAGTGGCACAGTTCTTGAAGGAGGGAGAAAACCCGGCAGCCGGTCCAATCGCTGACCACCTAAAAGCAATGGAAGACACGGCAATTTCTTCCCGGGAGTTGATCACGGGGGCAAGAGACAGATTAAAAAACAAGATGACACTACTCGGCTGAAAATGTCATGTAAGTGTCGCAATCCTCGCTTACCTGCGAGGAACTAACCTTGGGGTGCCGAAGTGCAGTTTAAAGACATGAAAAAGTCCGACGTGAAAGCGCTTAGCGCTTCCGATCGTGCCGACTGGAAAGCTTGGAAGATGCAAGATCTCCTGAAGGGTCACTCTGGCCAAGAAAGGGTTAAGCGCCGCAGTTGGGCAAGATCAGTCATCCGAGACTGGCTGAAAGACTAAACCACCACCTCCACCCGTTCCTGCTCGCCCACCCCGAACACCTGCTTGTACCGAAGAATCTCGTCCTCCGGCCCCATGGCCTTCTCGGGGTTGTCCGAGAGCTTCACCGTGGGCCGCCCGTTGGCCGCCACAGCCTTGCACACCAGGCTGAACGGCGCCAGCGCGTCGCCCGGCACCAGCCCGCGGAAATCGTTGGTCAGCAGCGTGCCCCAGCCGAAGCTGACCCGCACCCGGCCCGCGAACTGGGCCTGCAGCGCCTCGATCTTGTCCACGTCCAGCCCGTCGGAAAAGATGACCAGCTTTTCGCGCGGATCCTCGCCGCGTGACCGCCACCAGTCTATCGCGATCTCGGCCCCCTTGGCGGGGTCGCCGCTGTCGATGCGGATGCCCGTCCAGCCCGCCAGCCAGTCGGGCGCATTCGCGAGGAACCCCTCGGTGCCGTAGGTGTCGGGCAGGATGATGCGCAGGTTGCCCGAATGCTCCTCGTGCCAGTCGGCCAGCACGTCATAGGGGGCGCGGGCAAGCTCGGCGTCGGTGTCGGCCAGCGCGGCGTAGACCATGGGCAGTTCGTGGGCGTTGGTGCCGATCGCCTCGATATCGCGTTTCATGGCGATGTGGCAGTTGGAGGTGCCGACGAATTTCTCGCCCAGCCCCTCCATCATCGCCTGCACGCACCAATCCTGCCACAGGTAGGAATGGCGCCGCCGCGTGCCGAAATCTGCGATGCGCAAGGAAGGGATGCCGCGCAGGCGTTCGACCTTTTCCCATAGCTTCGTCATCGCGCGGGCGTAGAGCACCTGAAGCTCGAACCGGCCCATATCGGCCAGCGTGGCGCGCCCGCGCAGTTCCATCAGCACGGCCAAGGCGGGGATTTCCCACAGCATGACCTCGGGCCACGTGCCTTCGAAGGTCAACTCGTATTGCCCGTCGCGTTTCTCGAGGTGGTAAGGCGGCAGGCGCATGTTCTCGAACCAGTCCATGAATTCGGGCGTGAACATCTGCCGCTTGCCATAGAAGGTGTTGCCCCGCATCCAGGTGCTTTCGCCGCGGGCCAGCGAGAGCGACCGGATATGGTCCAGTTGTTCGCGCAGCTCGCCCTCGTCGATCAGCTCGGCCAGCTTGATCCGCGTGGTGCGGTTGATGAGGGAAAAGGTGACGGTGGTGTCGGGCTTGTTGCGGAACACCGACTGGCACATCAGCAGCTTGTAGAAATCGGTGTCGATCAGCGACCGGACGATCGGGTCGATCTTCCACTTGTGGTTATAGACGCGGGTGGCGATGTCGACCATGGGCTCTCTCCTGCTGGCAAAAGCCCTTAGAGCAAAGCGGGCGGGGTCAGGGCAAGCGCCGGGTTGATCAGAATGAATACCCGCCGGCCTGAGACCTTGCGGCCACAAGGACGCGCTTTCCGTGTTTCATTGCCGGTGCGTCCCTTGCCCGGTCTGCGGGGCGTGGCTACATGCGGTCTCATGGTCCGTTTTCTCCCCTTCCTGCCGTCGCCGCCACTGATCTCGGTCATCCGCCTGCACGGCATGATCGCCAGCAGCCCGCGCGCCAGCGTTCTGAACGATGTTGCCCTCGCCCCGGTGATCGAGCGGGCTTTTCGGAAGGGCAAGCCGAAGGCGATCGCGCTGTCGATCAACTCGCCCGGCGGGTCGCCGGCGCAATCCTCGCTGATCGCGGCGCGCATAAGGCGGCTGGCGGAGGAGCGGGAGGTGCCGGTTCATGCTTTCGTGGAGGATGTCGCGGCCTCGGGCGGCTACTGGCTGGCCTGCGCGGCCGATGACATCTGGCTCGACGGCAATTCCATCGCCGGGTCGATCGGGGTGATCTCGGCCAGTTTCGGCCTGCATGAGTTCATCACCCGCCACGGGATAGAACGGCGCGTGCATACCGCCGGCAAGGACAAGTCGATGCTGGACCCGTTCCGCCCCGAACGGGCCGAGGACGTGACCCGCCTGCTCGCCATACAGGGGCAGATCCACGAGGGGTTCATCGACCAAGTCAAGACGCGGCGCGGCGCACGGCTGGCCGCGGATGACGACCTGTTCACCGGCGAATTCTGGGTCGGGCAGAAGGCGGTCGATCTGGGGCTGGCCGATGGCATCGCCCACTTGGTGCCCAAGATGAAAGCGCTCTACGGCGACAAGACCCGCTTTGCCGTGCATGGCCCGAAACGCGGCCTGTTCCAGCGCCTGGGCGCGCAGGTCATGGGCGACGCGCTTGGCCAGATAGAGGATCGCGCCGCCTGGGCGCGGTTCGGGCTGTGACATGATCGTCAAGATCGTCACCTTCTTCCTCATCGGCATGGCGGTGCTGGCCATGTTCGGCCGCCTGCGCTGGCCCGGCGCGGCAAGGCGCCTTGGCGACCGGCGCAAGCGCGGTAGCCTGCCCAAGCCGCGCACGTGCCCCAAATGCGGGCGCATCAACGTGACCGGCGGGCCGTGCCCGTCGTGCGACAAGGGGCGTTCCTGAGTGTTGCTGACCGAGTTTCTCATGGCGGGGCTCGGCCTCGTGATCCTGCTGCTGGCCGGGGATACGCTGGTGCGGGGGGCGGTGAACCTCAGCCTGCGGCTGGGCATCCCGGCGCTGATCGTCAGCCTGACCATCGTTGCCTTCGGCACCTCGGCGCCGGAACTCCTGATCTCGGTCGAGGCGATCATCAGGGGGGTGCCGGGGCTGGCGCTGGGCAATGTCGTGGGGTCGAACACCGCCAATATCCTGATGGTTCTGGGCATTCCCGCGCTACTTGTCGGGCTGGACACCAGCGAATGCGACAGCCGCCGCAATTTCGTGATCATGATTTCCGCCACGCTGGCCTTCATCGGGCTGGCCTTCTTCGGCCCGTTCACGTGGTGGCATGGGCTGATCCTGTTGGCGGGCCTCATCGCCATGCTGGGCGAGGCCGGCTGGGCCGCGCGCAACCACAAGCGCGAGGCCGCCGCGATCGAGGTCGCCGACAGCCCCGAGGATGTGGAAGGCGCCGACCCGGACATGCCGTGGTGGCAGATCATCCTGTTCCTTGTGCTTGGCCTGATCGGCCTGCCGCTTGGCGCCAATATCCTCGTCGACGCGTCGGTGGTGATCGCGGCGGCCTACGGGGTCAGCGAGTCCGCCATTGGCCTGACGCTTGTCGCGGTTGGCACGTCGCTGCCGGAACTGGCGACGACGGTGATGGCGGCGCTGCGCCGTCATGCCGCCGTTGCGCTTGGCAATGTCATCGGATCCAACATCTTCAACCTCCTGGGCATCATCGGGGTCGCGTCGCTGATCGGGCCGATCCCGGTCGAGGCCGAGGTTCTGCGGTTCGACCTGTGGATCATGTTGGCCACCTCGCTGCTGCTGGTCCCCTTCGTCTATCGCAAATGGATCTTCGGGCGCGCTGTCGGGCTGGTCTTTTCGGCGCTCTACATCATCTATGTGGTCGTGGTGTTGAGCTGAACGGAGGATCCTCATGACGGCACTTGTGACCGGGGCGGCGAAGCGGTTGGGCCGGGCGATGGCACTGGCGCTGGCCGAGGATGGCCATGATGTCGCGGTGCATTACGCCGGATCGGCCGAGGCGGCGGAGGCGACGGCGGCAGAGATTCGCGCGCTGGGTCGGCGGGCGCTGACGCTTGGCGCCGACCTTCTGGACGAGGACGCGGCGCAGGCGCTGCTGCCGCGCGCGGTCGCGGCGCTGGGCCAGCCTGTCACCGTGCTGGTCAACAACGCCTCGATCTTCGAGTATGACACGATCCATTCCGGCACACGGGAAAGCTGGGACCGCCACCTTGAATCCAACCTGCGCGCGCCGGTGGTGCTCACGCAGGCGCTGGCCTCGCAGGTGCCCGATGCAGTGCCCGACGAGAACGGCGAGCCGCAGGCGCAGGGGCTGGTGATCAACATGGTGGATCAGCGGGTACTGAAACCGACTCCGGAATTCATGAGCTACACGATCGCCAAGATGGGGCTTTGGGCCTTCACCCGTACCGCCGCGCAGGCGCTGGCGCCGCATGTCCGTGTCAACGCCATCGGGCCGGGGCCGACGATGCAGGGCGCGCGCCAGTCAGAGGATCACTTCACCCGCCAGCGGCAGGCGACGGTTCTGGGCCGTGGCGCCGACCCGGCGGGCATCGTCGAGGCGCTGCGCTATTTCCAGCGCGCGCGGGGTGTGACGGGGCAGTTGATCTGCGTCGATGGCGGCCAGCATCTGGCGTGGCAGACGCCGGATATCCTTGGTCCGGAATAGCGGTTTTCAGGGAGTATCGAGGCGGGCGTTAACCCTTTCCCAGCGGGGTGCGTTAACACTTTTCCACTGATAACAGGGCGGTAACAGGGAAATGACCTTTTTGTGAAAGACGCCTCTTCGATCGCTGTGGATGGAAAAATATCATTGAAAAACAGTATCTTAAATATTTGCCTAAAAATTAGGCAAAGCAAGGAAGCCAGCCGAAAACAAGGAAAATTCCGCCTTCCCAACATTTTATCCCTAAGGTTATCCACAGAAACCGTGGACAAGGTTTTGCTTGAACCGCCCCCCTCCGCGTTGCAGCCGGTAACGGAATCGATTCACCTTCGTGACAATGACTGAAACGTCCTCCGATACGCCGCTTTCGGGCCATGCCCTGATCGCATCCTACCTTCGGCTGCTCGACGGCTCGCCGGGGGTCTACCGCATGCTCGATGCGCAGGCGCGGGTGCTTTACGTGGGCAAGGCGCGCAACCTCAAGCGGCGTGTGGCGAACTACGCCAAGCCGACCGGGCACAGCCCGCGCATCGCCCGGATGATCCGCGAAACGACCGAGATGATGTTCCTGACCACGCGCACGGAGACCGAGGCGCTGCTGCTGGAACAGAACCTCATCAAGCAATTGAAGCCGCGCTACAACGTGCTGCTGCGCGACGACAAGAGCTTCCCGAATATCCTCGTCACCCGGTCGCACGCCTTCCCGCAGATCAAGAAGCATCGCGGCGCCAAGACCGCGAAGGGCAATTACTATGGCCCCTTCGCCAGCGCCGGCGCGGTGAACCGGACGCTGAACCAGTTGCAAAAGGTGTTCCTGCTGCGCAACTGCACCGACGCCACGTTCGAGACCCGCAGCCGGCCTTGCCTGCTTTACCAGATCAAGCGCTGTTCGGGGCCCTGCGTCGGGCTGATCTCGCAGGAGGATTACGCGCAATCGGTGCGCGAGGCTGAACGCTTCCTGTCGGGCGGCAGCACCGAGATACAGGAAAGGCTCGCCGCCCAGATGCAGGAGGCCGCAGAGGCGATGGAATACGAGCGCGCCGCCGCCCTGCGCGACCGCATCCGCGCGCTGACCAACGTGCAGGGCGTGCAGGGCATCAACCCGCGCGGCGTGTCCGAGGCCGATATCGTGGCGCTGCACATGGAGGGCGGGCAGGCCTGCGTGCAGGTCTTCTTCATCCGCGCCGGGCAGAACTGGGGCAACCGCGATTTCTACCCGCGCACCGGGTCGGGCGCGGAGGAAGCGGAGGTGCTGGAAGGCTTCCTTGGCCAGTTCTACGATGAGAAGGAGCCGCCCCGGCAGATCCTGCTGAGCCACCCGATCGAGAACGCCGACCTGCTGGCCGAGGCGCTGACCGAGAAGCGCGGCCGCAAGGTGGAATTGCTGGTGCCCCGGCGCGGCGAGAAGGCAGAGCTGATCGAGGGGGCCGCGCGCAATGCCCGCGAAGCCCTCGCCCGCAAGATGAGCGAGGCCGCAACCCAGGGCAAGCTGCTGACCGGGCTGGCCGAGGCCTTCGGGCTGGACAAGGTGCCGGAACGGATCGAGGTCTACGACAACTCCCATATCCAGGGGGCGCACGCGGTCGGCGCGATGATCGTGGCGGGGCGCGAGGGCCTGCTGAAGAGCCAGTATCGCAAGTTCAACATCAAGGGCGAGGATCTGGCACCCGGCGACGATTTCGGCATGATGAAGGAGGTTCTGACCCGCCGGTTCAAGCGCCTGCTGAAGGAAGACCCCGACCGTGAAAGCGAGGCGTGGCCCGACCTTCTGCTGATCGACGGCGGCGCCGGTCAGGTCAGCGCGGTGGCCGAGATCATGGCCGATCTGGGGGTGGACGACGTGCCCTTCATCGGCGTGGCCAAGGGCATCGACCGCGACGCCGGCAAGGAGGAGTTCCACCGCCCCGGCGCGCGGCCCTTCGCGTTGCGCCACAACGACCCGGTGCTTTACTTCGTACAGCGCCTGCGCGACGAGGCGCACCGCTTTGCCATCGGCACCCACCGCGCCAAGCGCTCGAAGGCGATCGGGACGACGCCGCTGGATGACGTGCCCGGCGTCGGCGCGACGCGCAAGCGTGCGCTTCTGGCGCATTTCGGCAGCGCCAAGGCGGTGACGCGGGCGGGGCTGGCCGACCTGAAGGCGGTCGACGGGATTTCCGACGCGCTGGCCGAGACGATCTACGACCATTTCCACGAAAAAGGCTGACCGCGCGGTGCGCCGGGGCTGGCCCGTGCGAGGCAGGCGCGCTATGCAACCCCCATGCAATGGACCCTGCCCAATATCCTGACCCTGATGCGGCTGATCGCGGCGCCCGGCGTCGCGATCATCTTCCTGATCCTGCCGCGGCCCTATGCCGACTGGGTGGCGCTGATCCTGTTCGTGACCGCGGCGATCACCGACTGGCTGGACGGCTACCTTGCGCGGTTGTGGAAACAGGGCAGCCGGTTCGGCGCCATGCTCGACCCGATTGCCGACAAGGCGATGGTGGTGATCGCGCTGGCCACGCTGATGGGGCTGTTCGGCTTCCAGACGCTGCTGATCCTGCCGGTCGCCGCGATCCTGTTCCGCGAGGTCTTCGTCTCCGGCCTGCGCGAATTCCTCGGCGACACGGCGGGCACGCTGAAGGTGACGGTGCTGGCCAAGTGGAAGACGACGGTGCAGATGGTGGCGATCGCGGTGCTGTTTTCCTACGGCGTGTTCGAACATCATTTCGTGATGAACAGCCTTGGCATGTCGCCCGACATCGTGGCGCAGGTCTTCGCCGGCGAGATCGCGGACGAGTTCAACCTTGTCGCGCTCAGCGGGTGGGCCAACCGGGCCTATTTCGGCGGGCTGGTCCTGCTGTGGCTCGCCGCCGCGTTGACCGTGGCGACCGGGGTCGATTACCTTGTGAAGGCGATGCCGCATCTGAGAGAGGATCGCCATGATTGAGCTGCGCTATTTCGCATGGGTCCGGGAGCGGGTCGGCACGGGCCACGAGACGGTCGAGACCGAGGCCGCGACCGTCGGCGCGCTGATCGAGGAATTGAAAGGCCGGGGCGAGGGGCATGCCTTCGCGTTCTCCGATCCCGGCGCGATCCGCGCCGCCGTCGATCAGGAACTGGCCGGGCCGGACACCCCGATCGCGGGGGCCAGGGAAGTGGCGTTCTTCCCGCCGATGACCGGGGGCTGAGATGCCCGGGATCGTGGTTCAGGCCGAGCCGTTCGACATGGGGGAGCGCCTCAACCGCTTTGCCGCGCGGCAGGAGAATGCCGGGGCGGTGGTCAGTTTCTGCGGCATCGTGCGCGACGTTGCGGGGGGCGGCTTGCAGGCGATGGAGATCGAGCATTTCCCCGGCATGACGGAAAAGGCCCTGTCGGGAATCGCCGGGCAGGCGATGGCGCGGTGGTCATTGAAAGATGCCTTCATCCTGCATCGCTACGGGCGTATGGGGCAGGGCGAGACCATCATGATGGTCGCCACGGCCGCGCGCCACCGGGGCGATGCCTTCGCGGCGGCGGAGTTCCTGATGGATTACCTGAAATCCCGTGCGCCGTTCTGGAAGAAGGAATTCACCGCCGACGGCGCGGCATGGGTCGCGGCCCGCGACGAAGACGAGGAGGCCCTGTCGCGTTGGTCATCGGGGGGATAGGCCCGGTAACTCTGGCGGGTCGACATGCGCAAGGACTGCGGCGCCGCAGCGAGGCGGGGCGCGAAGATCGGGCGTGATCGCCTTGCCTTGGCCCGATCAAAGGGCTGTCTTCGGCAAGGCCCGAAAGTCCCCTCGTCTTGATCCGGATACCGGCGTCACCCGGCAAGCGCTTGGGCGATAGTCAAGCATGGAAATCCGAAGATTTCGTTAAGGCGGGGTGAGGGATGTCGCCGCGCCGATAGGGCCGCGGGCACCGTGGCCCGCCGATGCACGGCGGCATTCAGATCCGCCGAATCTCGTCGCATATCGCCTCTGCCGCGGCGCGCGGGTCGGCGGCCTGCCAGATCGGGCGCCCGACGACTATGTGGTCGGCCCCGTCGGCGAGCGCCTGCGCCGGGGTCGCGATCCGCTTCTGGTCGGCGGGGGCCGCCCCGGCCGGCCGCACCCCCGGCGTCACGATCAGCCGGCCCGCGGCCTCGGGCAGGGCACGGATCAGCGCCGCCTCCTGCGGGGAGGCGATGACGCCATCGGCCCCGGCGGCGAAGGCCCGGGCGGCGCGTTCGGTGACGAGATCGGGCATCGCGCCGGGTTTGATCAGGTCGGCATCGAGGTCATCGCGGTCGAGCGAGGTCAGGATCGTCACGGCGAGGATCTTGAGGCCCGTCCCGGCGGCGCCTTCCTTGGCGGCGCGCACAACGTGGGGGTCACCGTGCACGGTCAGGAAATCGAGATCGAACCCGGCAAGTCCGCGCACCGCCGCCTCGATCGTGGCGCCGATATCGAAAAGCTTCATGTCGAGGAAAATGCGCTTGCCGTGTTCTTGCTTGAGTTCATTGGCAAGCGCCAGACCGCCGCCTGTCAGCATGCCCAGCCCGATCTTGTAGAACGTCACGCTATCGCCGAGCCTGTCGGCCATTTCCAGCCCGGCAACGGCATTGGGCAAGTCGAGCGCGGCGATAAGGCGATCGTCGGTCATGCGGGATCCTTTCCGTGGGTGGCTGGTTTTGCTTTAGGGGGGCGGGTGGCCGCTGTCCATGGGGCAGCGAAAAACGGCCCGGTCGCGGGACGGGCGACCGGGCCGGGCAGCAGGCGACCTTGAGGGACGAGGGGTCTGCCTGTCTGAAGCGCAGCCGGGGAGGGACGCGTGGCGGCGCTCGTGCACGAGGGCGGGACGGGGATGGACCCGCGCTTTCGTGATCATGGGTTGCGGCGGCGGCGCGATAGGTTCATTCTTAGCATCAATAGGTTTCGCCGCGCGTTGCGCGCCGATCCGCGCTTGTGCGCCATGCCTCATCGGCAGGGGCGACATGCGGTCGCGGATTGGCTCGGGTTGACAGGACGCGAGCGGCGGGCCGGTTTCCGTGCCATTAACGATCCCTTGTATTACCCGGCTTTGGCCTGCCCTGCTCCGCAATGGCGCCGCATTTGGAAACGATACCTTCGGCTGACATGAAAGAGAGCACACAGGTGACCCGATGGACCGTCTGACGGAAATGGAGGCCTTTGCCACGGTCGTGGACCAAGGGGGGTTCACGGACGCGGCCAAGAAGATGGGGATTTCGAAATCCGCCGTTTCGAAACACGTATCCAGCCTTGAAACCCGGCTTGGGGCGCGATTGCTCAACCGGACCACGCGGCGGGTGAGCCCGACCGAGATCGGGCTCGCCTACTACGACCGGGCCCGCCGCGTTCTGAACGATGCCGGCGAGGCCGATGCTCTGGTCACCGCGATGCAATCGGCGCCTTCGGGCATGCTGCGGGTGTCGGTGGCGACGGATTTCGGGGTCAATCACCTCTCGCCCATCCTTGGCGATTTCCTGCACTCCTACCCTGAGATCACCGTCAACATGGTGCTCAACAACCGGTATGTGGAGCTGATCTCGGAAGGCTTCGACATGGCGATCCGGGTGGGTGAACTGGAGGACAGCTCGCTTCGGGCGCGCAAGCTGACCGAGACCAACAAGCGCATGATCGCCAGCCCGGACTATTTCCAGCAGCATGGCCGTCCGCAGCGCATCGACGATCTCAACGATCACAAGTTGTTGCACTATTCCAACCAGGCGTCGGGCAATGTGTGGAAGATCACCGCGCCTTCGGGCGAACAACGACAGGTGCGCACCGCCGGGTCGCTGACGGTGAATGACGGGCAGTCGCTGCTGAATGCCGCGATCGGCGGGCTTGGCATCGCCTACCTGCCGAGCTTTCTTTACGCGGAACCCTTGCGGAAGGGCCTGCTTGAGGACGCGATCCCGGATTTGCCGATGGAAACGCAGGGTATCTACGCGATCTACCCGCCGGGGCGCTACACGCAGCCCAAGGTGCGCGCCTTCATCGACTTCCTCGTCGAAAAGTTCCGCGATACCGGGCCGAACGACTGGTAACACCAGACAATTCGCGCTTCATGCCACCCCGTCGCCGCCCGGCGGGGCACCTTAGCGGGTCGCGGTGATCACCACCTCGACCCGCCTGTTTTGCTGGCGTCCCTGGATGTTGGCATTCGAGGCGCGCGGGGCGAGGTAACCGACACCTTCGGCCTGAAGCTGCGCCGGGTCGGTGCCAAGCCGGTCGATCAGGTAGCGCCGCACCGTCTCCGCCCGGTCCCGGCTGAGCGAAATATTGCCATCGAGCGCCCCCTCGGCATCGGTATGGCCGACAAGGACAACGCGCGTCTCGGGGTTGTCGGCAAGAAAAGCGGCAAGATCGGTGAGCGACGGGTACTGGCCCTCGGTCAACGTGGAGGACCCGGTGGCGAAGCTGAGATCGGCAAGCGTCGCGGCGCCATCGGCTGCAAGGCGTGCGCGCAAGGTGCCGATCTCCGTGCCATCGGGTGACCGGGTGGACAACGCGACGCCAACCGGGGCCATCCGTGCCGGGCTGATGCGGACCATGTGGATATAGCCGCGCGCCCCGCCCCGAGAGGTGAGAAGGCCGATATGTTCCATGCCCTCCTCGATCTCCAGCCGCGCCACGAGGTAGGAGAAATCGCCAAGGTCGACATGCATCGCCGGTTCCGGCGTCACATCCATGGCAAAGCGGAAGTCGAATCCGCCGCAGAGGGTCGCATCACAGGCGAAGAGGATCTCGTAGCCCTGATCCTCAAGCTGCGCGCGCAAAGGCGCCATAAGCTGCGCCGAATTGCCATCGTGATCCGCCACTTGCCAGACATGGCGGGCCAGCGCGCCTTCGGCCGTGTGCATCTCGGCCCGTGTGGCAAGCCACGGGCTGACCGGCAGGCTGTAATAGGTCGCGCCCTCGGTTTCCTCGTGGACAAGTTCCGCGGTGGCGGGAAGGGCCACGTCCAGTGCGGTGGCGGGCAGCGCGACAAGGCCGACCGCAAGCGATATGATCGCTGCGCGGATCACCGGTTCAGCGCGTGGTAGTCGTCATTGGGCCGCATATCGGTGGCGGAAGCCATGCGGTTGGTCATGTTGAAGAACCCGGCGACGGCGGCGATGTCCCAGATATCGCGGTCGGTGAAGCCGAGATCGCGCAGCGCCTGCCTGTCAGCCTCCTCGATCCGGTGGCTTGCCTCCGTCATCTTCACCGCGAAATCCAGCATCGCCCGCTGGCGCGGGTCAAGATCGGCCACGCGGTAGTTCATCACCAGCATCTCGCCCAGCTTCGGGTCGCCCGACAGCGCGCGCACCGCCTGCCCATGCGCGGTGAGGCAATAAAAGCAGCGGTTCACGGCAGAGACCGCGACGGCGATCATTTCGCGCTCCAGCTTGCTCAGGTTGCTGTCGCCCAGCATCACGTCATTATACATCGCGGTAAAGGCGTTCAGCTTGTCCGCATCGAAGGCATAGGCGGCCAGAACGTTGGGGATCATCCCCAGCTTTTCGTCGCAGATGTCGAAGTATTTCTGCGTCGCCTCCGGAAGCGGGTCCAGCGGCGGCAGGTCCAGCGCGGTTGCGTTCGGGTTCGGTTTTGCCACGGCTCAGCCCTTCCATGTGCGGTAATGATAATGCCCCACCGGCCGCATTTTGAGGCCGGCATAGAGAGTTTGCGCCGCCTTGTTGTCGCTGACAACCAGAACGGCAAGATCCCGCGCATCGTGGCGCGCGGCCCAATTGGCCGCCGCTTGCATCATGGTGCGGCCAACGCTCTTGCGGCGCGCCTCACGCGATACTTCCAACGCGTGCAGCACGGCCGTTTTCCCCGCGATAGAGACGAAAGCGGTGGCGACCGGCCGGTCGTCATGCCGACCCAGAAGAGCCGTTTTCGGCTCTGCCGCGCGGTCCATCACCGCAAGCCGCGCCGGGCCGATACCGCCCGCGGCCCAGATTTCCGCCTGAACGGCAAGAGGCGGCCAGCAGGGAAGCGCCGCAAGGCGCGGCAGGTCGGCGGTGAGGGGTGCGACCGGGCCCGAGAGCACATCGACCGGGTCGATTTTCCGGTATCCGCGATCTGCCAGAACTTTGTCCAACAAAGCCTCTTCGGGCTTGATCTGGAAGAGGGGCATTTGCCCAAGGCTACGGCAGGCCTCCTCCGCCTGCTCGATATCGTCGGGGTGCCATCCGGGCTTGGCCGTCACCGACGAGACACGCTTGCCGCCGCCCCGCCCCTCGCGCAGTGTCCATGGTCCGACTCCGTGACAGGCAGCGGCGGGCCATGTCGCCTCGATCCTGTCGAAAAGCCCCGAAACAGGGTCGGTCATGCGGTGTCCGACACCAGTTTCGACAGGTCCGTCATGGCGGCATCGACCTGGGCGCCGTCGCTGCCCCGCACGACGATGTTGGTGCCCTGTACCCCGTCGCGGAAGAACGGGTAGGAGCCGAAGGACAGGTCGGGAAAGCGATCCGCGATCTCGCCCAGCGGCGCCGCAATGTCGCCCTCGCCCCGCGTCACGCACAGCGTCTGCGACAATAGTGGCGCGCCACCGGTCAGCGTGGGCAGCACGGAGGCGACCATCGCCTCGAAGATCGCGGGCACGCCGGCCATCACGTGCACGTTGCGCAGGGTAAAACCGGGCGCGGCGGAAATCGGGTTCTCGATCAGTGTCGCGCCATCGGGGATGCGAGCCATGCGCAGGCGGGCGTCGTTCAGGTTCTGCCCCGAGCGATCGTAATGCGCCTGAAGGATCGCGCGGGCATCGTCGCGCACCGATATGGGGGTGTCGAACGCCGCCGCGACGGCCTCTGCGGTGATGTCGTCATGGGTGGGGCCGATCCCGCCGGAGGTGAAGACATGCGCATGCGCCGTTGCAAGCGCCCGGAGGGCGGTGATGATCACGCCGCGATCATCGGGCACGACGCGCGCTTCGGCCAACGCAATGCCATGCGATGTCAGTTCCTTGGCAAGGTGATGCATGTTGGAGTCGCGGGTGCGGCCGGATAGGATCTCGTCTCCGATCACCAGCATGGCGGCAGTGGGGTTGGTCATATGCGTCGTCCTTGCCTCGGTTTCCCGTCAGGTATAGGCGCGCGGCATGCGCTTTCAAACCCCCCTCGTCCCCGCCCGGCTGATCCGTCGCTACAAGCGGTTCCTCGCGGATTGCCGGCTGGATGACGGGCGCGAGGTGACGGCGCATTGCGCCAATCCGGGCAGCATGGCGGGGCTGGCGGAACCGGGCACCAAGGTCTGGCTGGAACCCAATGACGACGCGAAGAAGAAGCTGCGCTTCGGCTGGCGGCTGGTCGATCACGAGACCGGCCATTTCACCGGTGTCGATACGGGCTTGCCCAACCGGATGCTGCGGCTGGCGCTGGAGGCGGGACAGGTCGCGGGGCTGGAGGGCTATGAGACGGTGCGCCCGGAGGTGAAATACGGGGCGGGCAGCCGCATCGACTTCCTGCTGACCGCGCCCGGCCGGCCCGATGCCTATGTCGAGGTGAAATCCGTCACCCTGTCGCGCCAGCCCGGCCTTGCGGAATTTCCCGACGCCAAGACGGCGCGCGGCGCGAAACATCTGGGCGAGCTTGCCGCGATGGCCGGGCAAGGCGCGCGGGCGGTGATGTTCTACCTCGTGCAGCGCACCGATTGCGACCGCTTCACATTGGCAAGCGATATCGATCCGGCCTACGCGCAGGCCCATGCGACCGCGCGGCAGGCCGGGGTCGAGACGCTGTGTTTCGATTGCCGGATCACCCCCGAAGGCGTGGCGCTTGGCGGGCCGGTCAGGGTCGCAATCCCCTGAACAGGGTCTACCCCTCGACCTGGATCATGGTCTGTGTCGGGAACGGAATCTCGATTCCCGCGGCGTCCAGCGCCTCTTTCACCTTGCGTTTCATGTCGGCCTCGAAGGCGAACTTGTCGCCCGACGCGCACCAGACCCGCACCAGGAAATCGACGGAGCTGGCGCCGAGATTGTTGACCTGTATGAAGGGTTCGGGATCGGTCAGGGCGCGCGGATCGGACAGGATCGTATCGCGGATCACGCGCTCCGCCTCGGCAAGGTTGGACCCGTAGGACACGCCGAAGGTCCATTCCGCCCGGCGCGTGTCATAGACCGAGTAGTTGGTGATCACGCTGCCCCAGACATTCGCGTTCGGCACGATCACCTGCACGTTGTCCAGCGTCGCCAGTTCCGTGGTGTTGAGCGAGATATCCTTCACCGTGCCCGATACCCCCGAAACAGTGATGAAATCGCCAAGGCGCACGGGGCGAAACAGGATGATCATGACACCGGCGGCGACGTTCGACAGCGTCCCTTGCAGCGCGAGGCCAATGGCGAGGCCGGCGGCACCGATGGCGGCGATGAAGGAGGTTGTCTGCACCCCGAACGTGTTGAGCACGAAGAGCGCCCCGAAGATCAACACGATGTAGCGCGCGGTATTGCCGAGGAAGATGAAGAGCGTGTCGTCAAGCTCCTTGTATTTCTGGGCAATATTGACGATCCGGCGCTTGAGCCAGCCACTGATGATGAACGTCGCGACGACGATCGCGACGGCGCCGACGAGGCTGCCCGCGATGGCCGCTATGAATTCATAGGTCAGGATATCCCCGATCGTCGTGCCGTTGCCGAGTTCGGTTTGAAGAAAGCTGTTCAAGGTGTCCATGATGGGTATTCCCGTTCGAATGCGCGTTGTCGGCCCTTAGCGCAGACAGGCACTTTCGGCAATTCCCGTTGGCCTCTGGCGTCCGGCATCATCCTGTCCTAGGTTGCCGCCCGACAAATGCAAAGGAGCGGTGGCATTGGACAAGTTCGAAGGCCGGCTGACCAAGGACGGGATCCGCATTCACAATCCCGGTGACTTCGCCGGGATGCACAAGGCCGGCGCCTTGGCTGCGCGGATCCTCGACGATATCGCGCCGATGGTGGAACCCGGCGTCACGACCGAGGCGCTGGATGCCGAGATCGAGCGCATGGTGCACGCCGCCGGCGCGACGTCGGCGACGATCGGCTACAAGGGCTATCAGCACGCAAGTTGCATCTCGATCAACCACGTGGTCTGTCACGGCATTCCCGGGCCCAAGACGCTGAAGACCGGCGATATCCTGAATATCGACGTGACCGTGATCGTCGATGGCTGGTTCGGCGATACCAGCCGCATGTTTGTCGCGGGCAGCCCCAGCCGCAAGGCGGAGCGTCTGATCCAGATCACCCATGACGCCCTGTTCAAGGGCATCGAGGCGGTGAAACCGGGCAACACGTTCGGCGATATCGGTTACGCGATCCAGAGCTTCGTGGAAGGGCAGCGCCTGTCCGTCGTGCGCGATTTCTGCGGTCATGGCCTTGGGCAGGTGTTCCACGCGCCGCCCAACGTGCTGCATTACGGGCGCGCAGGCACCGGCCCGGTGCTGGAGGAAGGCATGTTCTTCACCATCGAGCCGATGGTCAATCTCGGCCGGCCGGAAACCAAGGTGCTGGCCGATGACTGGACGGCGGTGACCCGCGACAAGAGCCTGTCGGCCCAGTTCGAGCATTCCATCGGTGTCACGGCGGACGGGGTCGAGATTTTCACCCTCTCGCCCGGCGGCAAGTTCCATCCGACCTGGGGATAGGGGCGGGTAACCGCGCGTTAACCACTTGCCACGATCCTGCGGCGCATGACCCGCGCAAGCCCCCGATTCGAGGAACAATCGCTGCCCGGTTTCGATCTCGACCGGGCGGCGCCGGTATCCGCCCCGCGGCTGGATGAGTTGGTGGAGGATCACCGCAAGTTCCACCGGAAAAGGTTGCGCCAACGCTTTGTCGAGGGCGGCGCCGCGGCGGTGCCCGATTACGAGCTTCTGGAAATGCTGCTTTACCGCGCGATCCGGCGCGGGGATACCAAGCCGCTGGCCAAGCGTCTGCTCAAGGCGTTCGGGGATCTCAACCACGTTCTGGCCGCCCCGCCCGCGCGGCTGAAGGACGTCAAGGGCGTCGGCGAGGCCGTGGTGTTCGAGTTGAAGCTGATGGAAGCCGTGGGCCACCGCATGGCCCGCGCCAAGGTGCTGAAACGGCCGGTCCTGTCCTCGTGGGATGCGCTGCTGGACTATTGCCAGAGCGCGATGGCGCATCGCGACCTGGAACAGTTCCGCATCCTGTTTCTCGACCGCAAGAACGTGCTGATCGCGGACGAGGAACAACAGACCGGCACCGTCGACCACGTTCCCGTCTACCCGCGGGAGGTGGTGAAACGGGCGCTGGAACTCAATGCGTCGGCGCTGATTCTCGTGCACAATCACCCCTCGGGCGACCCGACGCCAAGCCAGGCGGATATCGACATGACCTATGCCATCCGTGACGCGGCGGAGGTGCTGAACATCGTGATCCACGATCACCTGATCATCGGCAAGGCGGCCAATCTCAGCTTCCGGTCGGAAGGGTACCTGTAAGCCAGACCGGCGCGCCCGCTATCGGAGCCAGACCTCGACCCGGCGGTTCACGGCGCGTCCCGCCTCGGTGTCGTCGCAAGCCATCGGCAGCGCCTCGCCAAACCCCGTGGTGCTGAGCGTGACGCGGTTGAGATCCCCGTCTGTGGCCGCCGCGATGACGGCCAGCCGCGCCGCTTCCGATCGGCCGCGCGACAGGCGAAGGTTCGCCCCGGCATCGCCTTGCCCGTCCGAGAAGCCGACGAAGATCAACTCTCGCCCGTCGAAATCGCCCTGTTCGATCGCCCGCGCCAGCCGCGACACCGCGGAAAGCGATTGCGCATCAAGCTCCGTCGTTCCCTCCTCGAAACGCAAGGTCGGCGACAGGCGTTCGGCCCCGGTCATGGCGGTGATCAGCCCTTGCAGCTCCTGCAGGCCGATTTCAGCACCTGCCGCCATGATCGCGTTGGCCAGCCGGTTGCCCTGTTCTGCCAGCGGCGCGGCGGTGATGTCCTGGTTGACGAAGCCAAGGCGGCGGATCACGCGGTCGGCCTCCCGGCTTTCGAAGAAGCGCAGGAAGTCGCGCACCAGTTGCGGCATCCGGCGCACGGGCAGATAGGCCAGCAACGGCGCGGTAAGCGGGTAATCTTCTGATTTCAGGCTGTCTACCGTGGGTGCCTGGATGAATCCGCAGGGGCCGCTCAGGGGCAGGATACGGGCATTGGCAGGCCGCGCATAGCTGCCGATCCCGATGGCGAAGGGATCGCGCGCGACAGCGTCGGCAAGGTCGGCAAGGTCGGTGTGACGGCGGGTTTCCGGTGCCGTCTGCCGGTCGAACGGGGCCAGAACCCGCGCGGCGACATCCTGCCCGTGGCCGGTTTCGCCGGCCATCAGGTGCGGTGCGACGGGGGCGTCGGGGCCGCCGAGGTCCTGCCAGTTGGTGATTTCCCCGGCGAAGACGCGGGCCAGGTCCGCCAGCGTGATCGCGTCGACGGGGTTCGTCGGCGCCACCAGCACGACAAGCGCGTCGAGCGCCAGAACCCGGCTGCGCGCGGCCAGCGACAGGTCACCCTGGTCGGCCGCACGGGCGGCTTCGGCCTCGGCGGCATCGGGGGCGCGCAGGGCCAGCGCAATATCGGTCTCGCGGTCCAGCAAGGCGCGAAACCCTGCATCCGTGGTGCTCGACGTGACGTAGAACCGCGCCGCGATGGTTTCGTCCGCCTCCCGCACCAGCGCGAAGAGCGACCGGTTGTCCGCGAGGATCTGGCGCCGGACGGCCATGCCCCGCGTGGCGGCAAAGCGCGCGATGAGCGCCGGCAGCATCCGGTCGGCGATCGCGGGTGCGCCGGCAAAGCGCACCTCGGCGATGAAATTCTCAAGGTCCGGGCATCCCGGCCCGCGGCAGGTGACGCCCTCCGCGCTGACGGTAAGCGGCCCGAAGATCGAGTCGACCCGGTAATACTCGCCGTCAAAGCCGATCAGCGTGCCCGAAAGCTCGATGGAGCCGTCAGAAGAGCGTAGCTGCACATCCTGCGCGGCGGCAGGGGACAGACTCAGAAAACCAAAAAGGACGGCCATGGCGGCCGCCCTGATCACCATATCCATGGGGCTTGGGGCCGGGGCTAATCAATTTGCCGCAACTCTCAGGTCCTGTAGCAGATTTTGCAACACCAGATACTCGCCCACGGCGTCGCAGTCGGGGAAGGTGAAGGTCAGTTCGATCACCGCGACGTTGCCATCCTCTTCCAGTTCCAGCGTCCGGGCCAGCGTGTCACGGCCGCAATTTGCCTCTGTCACCGGCGCCTCGATGGTCAGGCGGACATTACCAGCATCGTCCAGCGTGTCGCGCGGCAGGGTGTAGATCTGCGCCAGCATCGGGCTGTCCACCTCGTCCGCGCCGACGATGCTGATGAACCCGCCCGCACCGGAGACCGCCCGCTCGACGGAGCCGACACTGCCTTGCCAGATATGCCCGTCATCGCCGTATGTCGCGCCGAATTCCAATGCGTGAAGCTCCAGCGCGCGATCCTCGTTCCACTGCAGGCCGACACGGTAGAAATCGTCAAGGTCGGGCACGATGGCCAGCGAGGAGTCGGTGGCGCCGTCGGGCATGCGCACGGTGAAGAATGCCGGTGTTTCAAAGGCAGGGACATCCATCGTCAGCAGGCCCATCACATCGGTGCGCCCGGTCAGGTTGAGCCCGGAATGTTCGATCACGACGCGTGAATGGGGCTGGCACGGGTCCATGATGTCCAGCGCGACCCGCGCGCCGTCAAGCGCCGTGGTCGAGACCGACAGACCACAGGGCAGGCCGAACGGGCTGAGTTCCTGTTCCGGGATCGCGCCGCCGCCGACATTGCTTTGCGCCAGCTGGATCGGGGCGGGCTGTGACAGGGCGGGCGCGCCGGGCGCGTCCGGCGGCATCGCCGGGCTGTTCGTCGCCACGGCGTCTGCCTGCGCGGCAAGCGCACCGAGGCAGATCCCCCCGATGCACAGGGTTGCAACGGTAGTGGCGCGTAGCGAAAGGGTCATGGCGGCCTCCGGTCATGGTTCGCCGGAAAGATGGCTGCCAAATCGGGCGACAATGCGGAAGCCCCGCGGAAATGCCGGGGAATTCGGTTCGCAAGCTGTCCGGGACAGGCGGTTAGAGGCGCCCGTGGCAATGCTTGAACTTCTTGCCCGATCCGCAAGGACAGGAATCGTTCCGTCCGGGGTTGCCCCATGTTGCAGGATCGGTCTCGTCAAAGCCGGGCGTTGCGTCGGGCGCCGCGGCGGCCGCGGGGTCCACCGCGCGTTCGGCGGCCGCGGTTGCCTGGTCGGCGGCGTCCTGCGCCGCCTTTTGCTGGTCCTGCATCTGGCGCATGATCTCCTGCTGCTGTTCCGGCGACAGCGGCTGGATGCGGGACAGTTTTTCGGTCACGTCCGCGCGCAAGCTGTCGAGCATCGCCTCGAACAGCTGGAAGCCTTCGGTCTTGTACTCGTTCAGCGGGTCGCGCTGCGCGTAGCCGCGGAAGCCCACGACAGAGCGCAGGTGTTCCAGCGTCAGAAGATGTTCGCGCCACTTGGCGTCGATGGTCTGAAGCAGCACCTGCTTTTCGATCTGGCGCATGTTGTCCGGCCCGAAATCGACGGCTTTCTTCGCCATGTAGTCGTCAGAGGCCTGCGCGATGCGTTCGCGGATCGCATCGTCATCGACACCTTCCTCGTCGGCCCAGTCCTGCACAGGCAGGTCCAGCGCGAGCGCGGTTTTCAGCGCCTCGTGCAGCCCGTCGACATCCCATTGGTCGGCATAGCTGCGCGGCGGCATGTATTGTTCGACAAGATCGTCGATCACCTGATGGCGCATGTCCTGCGTGATCTCGTTGATATCCTCGGCGCCCATGATTTCCAGCCGCTGGCCGAAGATGGCCTTTCGCTGGTCGTTCATCACGTCGTCGAATTTCAGCAACTGCTTGCGGATATCGAAGTTGCGCCCCTCGACCTTGGCCTGCGCGCGTTCCAGCGACTTGTTGACCCACGGGTGAACGATCGCCTCGCCTTCCTGCAGGCCAAGGGTCGAGAGCATCTTGTCAAGCCGGTCGGACCCGAAGATGCGCATCAGGTCATCCTCCAGCGACAGGAAGAAGCTGGACCGCCCCGGATCGCCCTGCCGCCCGGACCGGCCGCGCAACTGGTTGTCGATGCGGCGGCTTTCGTGGCGTTCCGTGGCCAGCACGTAGAGACCGCCGGCGTCGATAACCGCCTGTTCGTCGGCCTTGTGTTCTTCCTCGATCCGCTTGCGGATTTCCTCCGGGTCGCCCTCCGGATCGGCGGAGATCGCTTCCATCGCCTTGAAATCGACGTTGCCGCCCAGCTTGATGTCGGTGCCGCGACCGGCCATGTTCGTGGCGATGGTGATGGCGCCGAGCTTGCCGGCATCGGCGATGATCTGCGCCTCCTGTTCGTGCTGGCGGGCGTTCAGGATGTTGTGCGGAAGATCGGCCTCGGTCAGCATCTCGCCCAGCATTTCCGACTTCTCGATCGAGGTGGTGCCGACCAGCACCGGCTGGCCCTTTTCATGCGCGTCGCGGATTTCCTCGACGATCGCGGCGTATTTCTCGCGCCCCGTGCGGTAGACCTTGTCATCCTCGTCGATGCGGGCAATCGGCTTGTTGGTGGGCACCTCGACCACGCCGAGCCCGTAGATCGACATGAATTCCTCCGCCTCGGTGACCGCGGTGCCGGTCATGCCGGACAACTTGTCGTAAAGCCGGAAATAGTTCTGGAAGGTCACGCTGGCCAGCGTCACGTTCTCGGGCTGGATCTTGACGCCTTCCTTGGCCTCGATCGCCTGGTGCAACCCGTCCGAAAGGCGGCGGCCCGCCATCATCCGGCCGGTGAATTCGTCGATCAGCACGACCTCGCCGCCGCGCACGATGTATTCCTTGTCCTTCTGGAACGTCTTGTGCGCCCTCAGCGCGTTCGTGGCGTGGTGCACGACGGTGGTGGATTCAGGGTCATAGAGGCTCTGCCCCTCGGGCAGGATGCCGATCTCGTGCAGCCGTTCCTCGAGGAAATCGTTGCCCTCGTCGGTGAAGGTGACCTGCCGGGTCTTCTCGTCATGGGTGAAATGCTCGTCCAGCACCTCGGGCATGACGGCATTCATCTTGGTGTAAAGCTCCGACCGGTCGTCAGACGGGCCGGAGATGATCAGCGGCGTGCGCGCCTCGTCGATGAGGATCGAGTCGACCTCGTCCACGATCGCGAAGTTGTGGCCGCGCTGCGCCATGTCCTTGAGGCTGGCCTGCATGTTGTCGCGCAGGTAGTCGAAGCCAAGCTCGTTGTTCGTGGCATAGGTGATATCCGCCTTGTAGGCATCGCGCTTTTCGGCGGCGGGCTGGCGCGGGTAGATCACGCCGGTGGTCATCCCAAGGGCGGTGTAGACCTTGCTCATCCATTCCGCGTCGCGCTTGGCGAGGTAATCGTTGACGGTGACGATATGCACGCCCTTGCCGGTCAGCGCGTTCAGGTAGGCCGGGAAGGTGGCGACCAGCGTCTTGCCCTCGCCGGTCTTCATTTCCGAGATATTGCCCTCGTGCAGGAAGATCCCGCCCATCAGCTGCACGTCGAAGGCCCGCAGGCCGAGGGCGCGGCGCGCGGCCTCGCGGCAATTGGCGAAGGCTTCGGGCAGCAGGTCGTCAAGGCTTTCGCCGGTCTGGGCGCGATTGCGCAGATCGCCGGTCTTTTCGACGATCTGGGTATCGGTCAGCTTCTCGAACTCGGGCTCCAGCGCGTTGATCTTGTCGACGACAGGGCGGGTGGCCTTGACCTTTCGATCATTGGGTGTGCCAAAGACCTTCTTCGCGAGTGTTGAAAACCCTAGCATGTGTTCTGTCCGCCTTCCGCATCGTCTTGCCGCACCATGCGGCCGCAACCTGCCAAACCCCGAGGCACCGGGTTGTCCGGCACCTTGCGTGCGTCTACAACGAGCCCCAAGTCCGGCAAGGCCCTTTGTCAAACCAAGCTTCGACATAAGGGGCAGCCGGAAAGGTGTCAACGCGACCGGGGGGTCATCCCGGGCAACCAGAATGGGAAGTTCTCGAATGATGAAACGAATTCTTGCAAGCGCGGCCTTGTCCGCGTGCCTGATCACGCCAGCGATTGCGCAGGACGCCGATACCGTCCTCGCCACCGTGAACGGGCAGGAGATCACGCTTGGCCATCTCATCGTGGCGCAGTCGCAACTGCCCGAACAATACCAGTCGCTGCCCGATGACGTGCTGTTGACGGGTATTCTCGAACAACTCGTGCAGCAGGAAGTCGTCGCCTCCGCCGTGCGCGACGATCTTTCCACTTCCATGCAACTGGGGCTGGAGAACGAAGAACGTGCCTATGTCGCCGCGCTGACGCTGGACGAGGTCGCCATGGCCGAGATCCCGGAAGAGGAGCTTCAGGCCGAATACGACGCCCAGTTCGGCGACGTGGAGGCGGGAACCGAATACAACGCTTCCCATATCCTCGTGGAAACCGAGGGCGAGGCGCAGTCGCTGATCGACGAGCTGGAAGGTGGCGCCGATTTTGCCACCCTCGCCCGTGAGCATTCCACCGGCCCGTCCGGCCCCAATGGCGGGCAGCTTGGCTGGTTCAACGCCGGCATGATGGTGCCCAGCTTCGAAGAGGCCGTTTTCGACCTCGAGGTCGGCGAAGCGTCCGGCCCGGTGGAAACGCAGTTCGGCTGGCACGTGATCATCCTGAACGACACCCGCGACCAGGCCGCGCCGGCGCTGGAAGAGGTCCGCGATCAGCTGGTCGAAGGGCTGCGGCAGGCCCGCGTGGACGCCTATGTCCAACAGCTGACCGACGAGTCCGACGTTACCCGGGCGGAGCTTGACATCGACCCCGCGCTTCTTCGCAATACCGACCTGCTGGATAACTGATTTGCCGGACGGGACGGGCATGGCCAAGAAAAACAAGAGCGGCAAGAAAGCGAAAACAGGCAAAGGCACCGGCGAGGTGGCGGAGCTGAAACGCAAGCTCAACAAGCTGCGCAAGAAGCTCAAGACGCTGCGCAAGGAGGCCGAGGCCCGTCCCGACCACAAACCGGGGCCCGCGGTATCGCCGCTGGCCCCGAAGGCGGGGTTTCCCGCAATTCCCGCCATCGACGGCGTGCGCCTGTCGGCAACGGCTGCCGGGGTGAAATACAAGGACCGCGATGACGTGATGCTGGCCGAAATCGCGGCGGGCAGCACGCTGGCGGGGGTGTTCACGCGGTCCTCCACCCGCGCGGCCCCGGTGCTTGATTGCGAGGCGAAGCTGGCCGCGCTGCCGGGGGACGACGACGCCGGTTTCGCAATCATCGTCAACGCCGGAAACGCCAATGCCTTCACCGGTCATGCCGGGCAGCAGACGGTCGATCAGGTCACCGGCGCCTTGGCGGGGATCATGGGCCTGCCGCAGCGCCATGTCTTTTCCTCCTCCACCGGGGTCATCGGCGAGCCGCTGCCGCCCGCGGTGATCACCGATGCACTTGCCGGGTTGCGCGAAGGTCTTGCCGACGACCGCTGGCAGGACGCCGCGCATGCCATCCGGACCACCGACACCTTCCCGAAGGGCGCGGTCCGCGAGGTGGAGATCGACGGCAAGGTGCTGCGCATCGCGGGCTTTGCCAAGGGCTCGGGCATGATCGCGCCCGACATGGCGACGATGCTTGGCTACGTCTTCACCGATGCCGCCGTGACGCAGCCCGCGCTTCAGGCGATGCTGAAGGCCGCGACGCGGGGCAGTTTCAACGCCATCACCGTCGACAGCGACACCTCCACCTCGGACACCGTCCTGATGGCCGCGACGGGTCGGGCGGGCAACGCACCCATCGGCTCGGCCCGAAGCGTTGCCGGGCGGGCCTTCATGGGCGCTTTGCAAGAGGTGATGACCGACCTTGCCCTGCAAATCGTGCGCGACGGCGAGGGCGCCACGAAACTGGTGGAGGTTCGCGTGACCGGCGCCACGACTGACCTCGACGCCGAGAAGGTCGCCCGCGCGATCGCCAATTCGCCGCTGGTGAAAACCGCCGTGGCGGGGGAAGATCCGAACTGGGGCCGCGTCGTGATGGCGGTTGGCAAATCCGGAGCGGCGGCGGATCGCGACCGGCTGACAATCCGCTTCGGCGATGTGCTGGTGGCCGAAAAAGGCTGGGTCGCGGAAAGTTACAGCGAAGCAGCCGGTGCCGCCTACATGAAGAACGACGAGTTGGTGATCGGCGTGGACCTTGGGCTCGGCGGCGGTGCCGCGTCGGTCTGGACCTGCGACCTGACCCATCAATACATCGCCATCAACGCGGATTACCGGTCGTGAAAACGGTTCTGGTCTCTGCGGTCGCGCTGATCGACGCAGAGGGGCGCGTCCTGCTGGCGCAGCGCCCCGCGGGCAAATCCATGGCCGGGATGTGGGAATTCCCCGGCGGCAAGGTCGAACCCGGCGAAACGCCGGAGGCCGCCCTGATCCGCGAATTGCAAGAGGAACTGGGCATCGACACCTGGCAAAGCTGCCTCGCCCCGCTGACCTTCGCCAGCCACAGCTACGACGATTTTCACCTGTTGATGCCACTCTTTGCCTGCCGAAAGTGGCAAGGGGTGGTCACGGCGCGCGAGGGCCAGCAATTGGCGTGGGCGCGGGCGAATCGGCTGCGGGACTACGAAATGCCCCCCGCGGATATCCCCCTGATCCCGATCCTGCGCGATTGGCTATGAAAAAAGCTCATGAAATCAAAGCCCGCCGGTATCTTGAACGATTTGTGTCTCCAAGAAGCGGAAAATCACCCTAAGCTTTGATCCCACGACGGGTAGGGGAAACATGATGCTTAGGACGATTACGCTTGGCACCTGCGTTTCGGTACAGGGCACCTATGTCAGGTCCCTTCCAGGTGGGCTGATCATGGTGCGGGTCGGAGAGACAGCCTTTGTCGGCCGACCGGTGGCAGCCGCGGCCTGACCAAGACGACGCGGCTTCAGGTTCAGACGGCATCGCGGAGCGCGGTGACAGCGATCCCGTTGCCTTGTTCGGTCTTGGCGTTCAATCCGGGCACCTGGTGGATCGGGTCGAGGATGAATCGATCTGGCTTCTATGTTCAGACTTCACAGATGTATTCATAGGGTGTGAGCCGCCCGAGCGTCTTCAGCCTGCGAGCGAAGTTGTAGGCGGCCATGAAGTCCGCGAGATGTGTGCGCAGTTGATCGTGGCTGTTGTAGTGGAAGCGCTTGACCGTCGCGTCCTTGATCGTGCGGCTCATCCGTTCGGCCTGACCGTTGGTCCACGGATGGTTGGGCTTGGTAAGTCGGTGCTCGATCCCGTTCGCCGCGCAGATCATGTCGAAGCGCTTCGGCCGTGAATGGGCTGTATGGCTGTTGCGCGGCTGCTCAGCGAACTGGATGTCGTTGTCTGTCAGGATCGTGTGGACCTGGTAGGGCACAGCCTCGAGCATGGGCTGCAAGAACTCCCATGCGGTGCGCCTGTCGGCCTTCTCGACGAGTTGGGTCACCGTGAACTTGCTTGTGTGGCCGGGTGCTGACCTTCGTCGATGACGGACGGGCGCGCTTTTTCGAGGATGACCGCTACAGCTACACCTATGCCGGGCCGGAGGGCGGCACCGCCCGTGGCCAGTTCAAGATCAGGGGCGGTGACATGGTCTGCATCGACTTCGTCAACGGCTTTTCGCGCTGCGACCGCTACGTGTTGAATAACGGGCGCCTCGTGATGCTGACGGAAGGCTGACCTCCCCCGGGGTTCCCGCGTGTCACCATGGTCGGGCCCATTCCGGCCCAGGCCGATCAGCGCCGGCGAAGAGGCCCCCGACCGGCCCCGATCACAACCGCCGCAGCAGGTCCACCGTCGGCCAGGCATCGGCGGGCATCCCCAACCGTTCTTGCACATCGCGCACCGCGGCCCGCGTCCGTGCGCCAAGGATCCCGTCGACCCCGCCCACGTCATGGCCCATCGCGCGCAGCCGTTCTTGCAACTGGCGCATCTGGTCCTGGTTCAGGCCGGGGTCCGGATTGCCCGCGTCGAAGACCGGCGCGCCCTCCAGCCTTGTGGCGAAATAGGCCGCCGTGGTGACGTAGACGAAGCTCTGGTTCCATTCGAACAGGACCGAGTAATTCGGATAGGCCATGAAGGCCGGGCCGTTGCGCCCCTGCGGCACGATGACGGAGGCGCGCAGGTTGGTGTTCGGCAAGGCCCCGCTGCGTCCGCGCACGCCCATTTCCTGCCAGTCCGACACGCGCCGTGTCGTCTCCAGCCCCGATTGCGACCAGTCGAAGCCGTCGGGCACGGTGATTTCAACCAGCCAAGGTTCGTTCGCGCGCCAGCCCAGCCCGCGCAGCATGTTCGCCCCCGACAGAAGCGCATCGGCGGGCGAGCCCTGCAAATCCACGTGCCCGTCGCCATCGCCGTCGATGCCGCGGTCGCGGATATCCTCGGGCAGCATCTGCACCATGCCGATTTCGCCCGCCCAGGCGCCGGTGGTGGCGCGCGGGTCAAGATCACCGGTTTGATAAAGGTCCAGCGCCGCGAAGACCTGCGGGCGGAACAGCTCCGGCCGGCGGCAATCATGGGCCAGCGTGACCAGCGAGTTGACCGTGTTGTAATCGCCCTGAAAGGCCCCGAAATCGGTCTCGAAGGCCCAGAAGGCCAGCAGCACGCCGCGGCTGACGCCGAAATCCCGCTCCATCCGGTCGAAGACGCTGCGATACCGCTCGGCATTGGTGCGGCCATTGTTGATGCGGTTCTGGCTGATCAACCGGCGCGAAAACTCGACGAAGGGCGTCGCGAAGATCCCCTGCCGCCGGTCGGCGTTCAGGGTCGCCTGGTCCTGTCGCACGCCGTTGAAAAAGGCGTTGACCGTCGCGGCATCATGGCCGCGCTGCATGGCCTCCTGCCGCAATCCATCGACGAAGGCGGAGAAGCTGCCGCCGCAGCTTTGCGCATGGCCGGCGGTGGCAAGGGAAAAGCTGAGAACGAGTGCTGAAATCAATCGCATGGGAAATCCTGTGGCTGTTGTCGGCATCAGCCTAGCACGCGGTCAGAACAGGGCAAGAAGCAGCGTGCCGCCAAGCACGACGGCCCAGCCGCGCCAGAGCACCGCGATGGCGGCCTCGATCTCGGCCACGCCGATCGCACGCTGGCCGGTCCCGTTCACCCACGGGAAATCCCGGACCGCCCCGTGGTAACTGCGCGGGCCGGACAGGGCCACGTCGAGCGCGCCGGCCATCGCTGCCTCGGGCCAGCCGGCATTGGGGGATCGGTGCAGCCGCGCATCCGTCCGCACCACCTCCACCGCGCGGGCCGACCAGCTTGCCAGCGCGATCAGCCCGGCGGTGATCCGCGCCGGCACCACGTTCAGCACGTCGTCAAGCCGCGCCGCCGCCCAGCCGAACGCCTCGTGCTGCTCCGTGCGGTAGCCGATCATCGAGTCGGCGGTGTTGATCACCTTGTAGATCAGGATGCCCGGCAGCCCGCCCACGAAGTACCAGAAGGCCGGCGCGATCACCCCGTCGCTGAAATTCTCCGCGGCGCTTTCGATGGCGGCGCGGGCGACATCCGCCTCGCCCATCTCGCGCGTGTCTCGACCCACGATCATCGCCACGACGCGCCGCCCCTCGCCCGGGCCGTAGCGCAGCGCGTCGGCAACGGCCTGCACGTGTTGCACAAGGCTTTTCTGCGCCAGCAGAACCGCCGCCCCCAGCATCGACCAGAGCCAGCCCAGCGGCAACGCCTCGATGATCAGGCCGAGAACCGCGCTTGCGGCCACAAGGCCCATGACCACCAGCACGCCGTTCACCAGGCGCGGCCCGGTATTGAACCGCGCGTCGCACCAGCCGATGACCCGCCCCATCAGCACGGCGGGGTGCGGCACCCGCGACCAAAGCCAGCGCGGCTCCCCGAACAGGGCATCCAGCGCCAGCGCGCAAAACAAGAGCCATGCCGTCATGCCAGCGCCTCCTCCAGCCGGGTCCAGTCGCCCTCTGCCCCCGGCAGGCCGAGCCTGAGCCAACGGCCGGAATAGGGAAAGACGCGCGACCAGATCCGGTGCCGGGCCAGCCGCTCCTGCCACGCGGCGGCCTCCGCCACGTCGTAAAGCCGGAACAGCGTCGTGCCCCCGACAAGACCGGCCCCCGCGCCTTGCATCAGCCGATCCAGCCGGTCGGCATCGCGCGCCAGCCGCGCCCGCGTTGCCCCGGCCCAGCCCGTATCGCGCAGGGCGGCCGAGCCGATCGTCAGCGCCGGGCCGGAAACGGCCCAAGGCCCGATCATCCCGGACAGCCGGGCGATGGTGTCGGGGCGCGCGATGGCAAAGCCCAGCCGCAGCCCCGCCAGCCCCCAGAACTTGCCGAAACTTTTCAGCACCACCACGCCGGGCCGGGCGGCGAGGTGCACGAGGCTGTCGCCCGGCGCCACGTCGCAAAAGCTTTCGTCGATCACCGTCAGCGGCCGGTCGCCGGCCAGATCCACCGCGCGCCAGATCCGCCCATCGGGGTTGTTGGGATGCACCACGACCAGCGCGCCGCCCGTCCCCGCCTGCCAGCCGGCAGCGCGGAAGGCGGCCATGTGTTCGTTATAGGTGGGGCCGGGGATCTCGACCGGGCCGGGCGGCGCCAGCGCGGGAAGCCGGGCAATCAGCGCCGAGGCCCCCGGCGCGGCCAGCACCTCCGCCGCGTCCGGCACCTGCCAGAAGGCGCGCGCCGCCCCGGTCAAGGCATCGCGGGCGCCGTCATCGGGCAGTGCCGCCCATGCGTCGGTGTCAATTGCCGGCACCGGGTAGGGCACCGGGTTGATCCCGGTGGACAGGTCCAGCCAATCGCGCCGCGCCCCGCCAAAGCGGCGGGCGGCCCCATCGAGGCCGCCGCCATGATCGCGTTTCGTCGCCAGACCCGTCATCGCCGCCCCGATAAAGTCAGCGATGGTTGAACCCGATTTTCAGGCCGCCTGCAATGCCTCTCGCCCATGCGGGGCATCCCAGTCGATCGCCGGGTTGATGGGGATGATGCGGTGCGGATTGATGGTCTCGTGGCTGTAGTGATAATGGCGCACGAAGTGGTCGAAATGCACCACGTCGCGGATGCCCGGCCACTGGTAGAGTTCCTTCGCCCAGCCCCACAGGTTGGGGAAGTCGATGATCCGGTTCCGGTTGCACTTGAAATGCAGGTGGTAGACCGCGTCGAAGCGCAGGATCGTCGGCAAAAGGCGCCAATCTGCTTCGGTTACCCGGTCGCCGGTCAGGTAGCGGGTGCGCGACAGGATATCCTCGATCCAGTCAAGCGCGTCGAACACCGCGTGCACCGCCGTGTCATAAGCTTCCTGCGTGGTGGCGAAGCCCGACTTGTAAACGCCATTGTTGACGTCGCTGTAGATTCGGGCGTTCAGGCGGTCGATCTCGGCGCGCAGGGGTTCGGGGTAGAAATCCTGCCCGTCGCCGGTGATGCTGTCGAAGGCGCTGTTGAACATGCGGATGATCTCGGCGCTTTCGTTCGACACGATGGTGTCGCGCTGCTTGTCCCACAATACGGGCACGGTGACACGGCCGGTCATGTCGGGCTTGGCGCGCAGGTAAACCTCGCGCAGGAAATCCGACCGGAACAACCGGTCGCCTGTGGCGCCGGGAAAATCGGTGCCGAAGGTCCAGCCGTCCGACAGCATGTCCGGGTGCACCACCGACACGTCGATATGGTCGGTCAGGCCCTTGAGTTGCCGGAAGATCAGCGTGCGGTTGGCCCAGGGGCAGGCATGGCTGACATAGAGGTGGTAGCGCCCGCTTTCGGCCTTGAACCCGCCCTCGCCCGAGGGGCCGGGGCGGCCATCCGCCGTCACCCAGTTGCGGAACTGCGACTCGCTGCGCTTGAACGCGCCGCCGGTGGATTTGGTGTCATACCATGTGTCGTGCCATTCGCCGTCTACCAGCAATCCCATCGGGGAACCCTCCTGTGTGCGTTACTCCGCAAGGTAGTGTCGCATGTCCGAGACACCACCTGCGCGGGCGCAGGGGCGTCATGCGTCGTTGCACAACGCCTTGATCGCGCGCAGCACCCCCACGTCGCCCGCCAGCGCCGCGGCGGCAAGCCCGCGCGCCTCCGCCAGCAGCGCGTCGGGCGACGCGAGGCGGTCGACAAGGCCCCATGCCAGCGCCTCCTCGGCCCCGATCTTCTGGCTCGCCAGAAGGATCATCCGCGCTCGCGACGGCCCGACCAGCGCCGCCAGCCGGCCGGGATCGGAGGGTTGCGGCAGGTAGCCAAGCTGCGCCACCGGGTAGAAGAACCGCGCGCCGGGCGCCGCGAGGCGGATGTCGCAGGCCAGCGCCATGCCGAAGGCACCGCCCGCCAGCGTCCCGTTGAGTGCCGCGATGGTCAGGCAGGGCAGCGCGGCGATGGCGGCGGAAAGCCGCTCCCACAAGGGCGAGGTCGCCAGACCGGCCTTCGCCGCCTCAAGGTCCGCCCCGGCGGAAAACACGCGGTCGCCCGCCCCGGTCAGGATCAGGGCGCGCAGATCGTCATCCGTTGCCCCGGCTTCGGCGATGCCCGCCAGATCCTCCAGCATCCCGGGTGTCAGCGAATTGGCCTTGTCGGGCCGGTTCAGCGTGACGGTCCACAGACCGCCCTCCTTGACCAGGTCGATCACGCGTCCAGCCCAAGCCGGTCGCGGACCGACGCATCGCGCAGCGAGATTTCCGCGCCAAGATGGTCATCCGCCTCCGGCCCGCACATCCATAGCAGGCATTTCGCCGGCCATTCCGCCGGGATGTGGTCGGACCAGTCCAACTGGCTGACCGCGTTGACGCCGCTGGCCTTGATCTCTTTCTGCATCCGGGTGGCCACGGTGCCCGGCGACAGGCCCATGGCGCGGATGCCGCTGCCCGCGCCTTCGCGGTGCAGGCACTCGGTCAGCATCGCCGCCCCCGCCTTCGCGGCGCAATAATGGCTCCAGCCTTCCAACGCGTTATGCGCAGCCCCCGAACTGATGGTGATCACCGTGCCGCCGCCGCGCGCCGCCATCGCCGGCAGCGCCGCGCGCATGCCGTGATAGACGCCCTTGAGGTTGATATCTATCGCCTGCCCCCAGCCTTCGGGGTCAGACTCGGCCAGCATCGCGATCGGTTCGATCACGCCGGCATTGTTGATCAGGATGTCGAGCCCGCCGAACGTCTCGATGCAGGCGGCGATCGCGGCCTCCACTTCCCAGAAACGGCTGACATCGCAGGGGATCGCCAGCGCCGAATCGCCGATGTCGCCGGCAAGCTCCGCGATCTCGTCGCGCGAGCGTGCCAGCAGGCAGACCTTCGCGCCTTCCGCGGCAAACAACCGTGCCGTCGCCGCGCCGATGCCGCGGCTCGCACCGGTGATCATGGCGACCTTGCCATCCAGTTGGCCCATGAACTCGTCCTCCTTCGTCAGAATATTGCCCGGTTCCGAGGTGTTGGCGACCAGACCTTGACGCAAGCCGCCACACGGCAGAACATTGCGCCAGAAGTTCACATTTGGATGGATGAAATGTCAAAGACGAAACACCTTTCCCTCACCCTGTCCACGCTTGCACTCACCGTGGCCAGCCCGGCCTTGGCCGATATCACCGCCGATGAGCTTTGGTCGATCTGGCAGGAACAGGCAACGCAGTTCGGCTACGCGATCAATGCCGAGGCGACATCGACCGGCGATGGACTGACGCTGCGCAACATCACCAACTCGTTCCCGGTCGAAGAGATGACGCTGACCGGCACCATCGACGAGATCACGATGACGAACCAGCCCGATGGCAGCGTGGCGATCACCGTCTCCGACGGGATGACCTACGAGATCACCGGGCTTGAGGGCGGCGATGCGCCCGATGCGATCGTACTGCGGTTCGGCATGACCGGCTTCACCGGCACCGCGTCGGGCGATGCCCGGAACCTGACGCTGACCACCGGCTTCGACCAGATCGCGCTGAACGATGTCAGCTTCGAGGGTATTGATCCCGCCGAGGTGCCAGAGATGGACTATACCCTGACGCTCGACGGCTACAGCACGACGGCGCGCTACGATTTCAACGATCCGGCGATGATGGGCCTTGCCAGCACCGCGTCTCTCGACGGCTTCACGCTGTCGCTGGACATGACCGAACCGGGCGGCCGGTCCGGCGGTCAAGCCCCGCAGCCCGCCCCGGTCGAGCCGGCGCCGGGCAAGCAGGTGACCGAAGACCCGGCACCGACCCCGACGCCGGGTGGCGGCGGTGACGCGGGCGAACTGCACCTCGACATCGACCTTGCCAACCTTGAGGCCATGGCAGAGGGCACATTGCCGCGCGGCGTGGACTGGATGACGATGGAAAGCCTGCCCGAGGGCACCAGCATCGATGGCGAAATGACCTACAGTTCGGCGAATGCCGCCTTCATGTTCCAGGATGGCCGCGAGACAATCGACGTCAGCGCCGCCAACGCGGGCGGCTCCATCGGCTTCGGCTTTTCCAATGACGCGATCAGCTACGCGATCGCGGCATCCGGCGTGTCGATGAACGTCGCCGCCAGCGATCTGCCCTTCCCCGTCGCCGCCACCGCCGAGTCGACCGGGATCTCCATCGAGATGCCCCTGTCGGCGCAGGATCAGCCCTCGCCCTTCGGCGCCTCGATCACCTATCGCGGCGTGTCGGTGGACGATTCGCTGTGGTCCATGGTCGATCCCGGTCGGGCGGTCCCGCGCAGTCCCGCCACTGTCGTGGTGGACCTGAGCGGCACGGTGCAATTGTTCACCGACCTCATGACAGCGGACGCGATGGAAATGACCGCACCGCCGGGAGAGTTGCGCAGCATGACGTTGAACGAGCTTGAGGTGTCCTTCGGCGGCGCGGAACTGACCGGTACCGGGGACGTGAATTTCGCGTCCGGCCAGATGATGCCGATCCCCGTGGGCTCGGTCGATCTGAACCTGACCGGCGCCAACGGCCTCATCCAGTCGCTGACCGAGGGCGGGTTGCTGCCCCCCGATCAGGCCGGCATGGCACGCGGCATGCTGGGCATGTTCGCCGTTCCCGGCGCCAGCGCCGACAGCTTCACCTCGACGATTGATTTCGGTGCGGACGGTAGCATCACCGCCAACGGCGTGCCGCTGCAATAATCGCCGCCCCGTGCAATCGCCCCGGACCGCCGCACGCGGTCCGGGGTTTTTCATGGCCGCGCATGCTTGCGCGCGGGGCGCCGTCGCTCTACCTCTGCCCCCTATCCCAGCCCGCAAGGACAGCCCATGACCGACAGCCCGGAGACTCTCGCCCACGCGTTGCTGGACGCCGCCCGCACCGCCGGGGCCGACGCCGCCGATGCCATCGCGGTCGCCGGCACATCGCTGTCCATCGGGGTGCTGAACGGGGCGCTGGAACAGGCCGAGCGGTCGGACGAGGTGGAGATCGGCCTGCGCGTCCTTCTGGGCCGGCGGCAGGCTTGCGTTTCCGCCTCCGACACCCGGCCCGAAACATTGCGCGAGATGGCCGAGCGGGCCGTCGCCATGGCCCGCGTCGCGCCCGAGGACCCCACCACCGGCCTTGCCGATCCCTCGCAATTGGCGAGGGGTTGGGACATCGATGCGCTCGACATGGTGGACCCCGCGCCGGAACCCGACCCGGCCGCCCTGCAGGACGCCGCGCTGCGCGCAGAGGCCGCGGCACGCGCCGTCGACGGCATCACCCAGGTGCAATCCTCGATGGCGGGATATGGCCGCCGCACCCGCCACGCCGCCGCCACCAACGGTTTTTCGGGGGGCTACACGCGCACCGATCACGGCCTGTCCTGCGTTGCCATCACCGGCGAGGGGCTGGGGATGGAGCGTGACTATTACGGTGACATGCGCCTGCACCGCGCCGACCTGATGGCGCCAGAGGAGATCGGCCGCCTTGCCGCCGAACGCACCGTCGCCCGCAAGGGCGCCCGCCAGCCCAAGACCGGGGCCTACCCGGTGCTGTTCGACGAACGCGTCGCCGCCAGCCTCATCGGCCATCTTCTGCAGGCGGTGAACGGCAGTTCCATCACCCGCGGTGCCTCGTGGCTGCGCGACGCCATGGGCGAGGCGGTGCTGCCCAAGGGGCTGTCGCTGACCGAACAGCCCTTGCGCCCGCGCGCCGCCGGATCGCGTCCCTTCGATGCCGAGGGGCTGGCAACCTCCGATCGCGCCATCGTGGCGGATGGGGTGCTGCAAGGCTGGGTGCTGGACCTTGCCACCGCGCGGAAACTGGGCTTGCAATCCACCGCCAACGCCGCGCGCGGCCTGTCCGCACCGCCCGCGCCCTCCGTGTCCAACGTCGCGCTCACCCAAGGCGACGCCAGCCGCGACGGCCTGATCGCGCAGATGGGCACCGGCCTGCTGGTGACCGGGCTGATCGGCGCGTCGGTCAACCCCAACACGGGCGACTATTCGCGCGGCGCGTCGGGCTTCTGGGTGGAAAACGGCGCCATCGCCTACCCGGTCAACGAATGCACCATCGCCGGCAACCTGCGCGACATGCTGCGCGGCATCGTGCCCGCCAACGACGCCCGCCCGCACCTGTCGCGCGTCGTGCCCTCGCTTCTGGTGGAGGGGCTGACGCTTGCCGGGTCGTGACCTTTCGCTGCTGATCGACGCGGCGCAAGAGGCCGGCAGCATCGCCGCGCATTACTGGGACCGCAGCCCGCGCAAGTGGGACAAGCCCGGCGGCCAAGGCCCGGTGACCGAGGCCGATATCGAGATCGACCGGATGCTGCGCCGGATGCTCACCGCCGCGCGCCCCGATTACGGCTGGCTGTCGGAGGAAACCGAGGACGGCACCGCGCGGCTGCAGCGCGCCGCCACCTTCATCGTCGATCCCATCGACGGTACCCGGTCCTTCATCGACGGCGATCGGACCTTCGCGCATTCGCTGGCGGTGGCGGACGGTGGACAGGTGCGGGCCGGGGTCGTCTTCCTGCCGATGCTCGACCGGCTTTACGTGGCCGAACGCGGTGAGGGCGCGACGCTGAACGGGGCACCGATCGCGGTCTCGACGCAAGCGGGCGAAACGGCGGCGACGCTGCTGGCCAGCCGCCACGCGCTCGGGCCCGAGAATTGGCCCGGCGGGGTGCCCCCGGTGCGGCGCCACTTCCGGCCCTCGCTGGCCTACCGGCTGTCGCTGGTCGCACAGGGCCGATTCGACGCGATGCTCGGCTTTCACGGCTGCTGGGAATGGGACATCGCCGCCGGCAGCCTGATCGCGTCAGAGGCCGGCGCCCGCGTCACCGACCGCGACGGCCGGCCGCTGCGCTTCAACAACCGCGAGCCGCTGCTGCCCGGAATCATCGTCGCGCCGCCGGGGCTGCATGCCGCCCTGATGGCCCGCCGAACGTGATGCACCCGGCCATTGCTTGGGACGAAGGGGCATCGCGCGGCGGCCTTCGGCCTTGTTCCGCGCGGGGGTGAGTCTTGCTTGGGCCTATTTTGTTGAAAAACTCCCGCTTGATCGAGGTGTAAGTTGCTGATTCAATTCTCTTGTCGAACGGGGGGTTGGTTAATGTTGGGACCGAGGCAAGAAGCGCAAGCGGTACTTTTTTACGAGTTTTCGCTGGAAGATCATGTCCCACAAAATCACCTGCTGCGATCCATTGATCGTTTCGTTGACCTGAGCGGCATTCGCGCCCATCTGGCGGATTTCTAAAGCCACACTGGGCGCCCGTCGGTCGATCCGAAATTGCTGATCCGGATGCTTCTGGTAGGCTATTGCTTTGGCATTCGGTCGGAACGACGGCTCTGTGAGGAAGCGCCTTTGAACCTGGCTTATCGCTGGTTCTGCCGTCTCGATCTGAACGATCGCATTCCAGACCATTCGACCTTCTCAAAGAATCGACATGGGCGTTTCCGCGAGAGCGAACTTCTGCGCCACCTGTTTGAGACGACGGTTGCGCGTTGCATCGCGGAAGGTCTGGTCAGCGGTCAACGCATGGCCATCGACGCCAGCCTGATCGAGGCCGATGCCAACAAGCAGAACTCGACGCCGAAGAACGACTGGGACGCAGCGAGCATCGACCCGGTGGATGCACCCCGCGCCGTGCGCGAGTATCTCGACACGCTGGACGAGGCGGCGTTCGGGGCCGCCAGCGAGGTCCAGCCCAAGTTCACCTCGCATTCCGACCCCGCCAGCCAATGGACCGCCGCGCGCAAGGGGCCCGCTTTCTTCAACTATTCCGACAACTACCTGATCGACACGGATCATGGCGTGATCGTTGATGTGGAAGCCACAAGGTCGATCCGGCAGGCCGAGGTTGGGTCAACCAAGACCATGCTGGAGCGGGTGAAGGCGAAGTTCGATTTGCATCCCGAACGGCTGATCGCGGACACCGCCTATGGCACCGGGCCGATGCTGGGCTGGCTGGTCGACCGCAAGATTGCGCCCCACATCCCGGTCATAGACAAGTCCGGACGCACCGACGGCACCTGGACGCGGGCAGAGTTCGAGTGGGACGCCGAGAACGACCAATATATCTGCCCCGAGGGCCATGAGTTGAAGCAGTTCCGCCGCAAAGGCTTATCCCCTTCACTCCGGTCCTACATGATGTTGAATTTTCGGCGTTGCAGGGTGCGC
>QVQC01000012.1 GCA_003428585.1 Nioella halotolerans | reverse complement strand
GGAAATCGATGCCCGCGCCGAGGCTGGCGGTCCCGCAACGTCTTGCCCGCGCTGCGGCGCCGACGAGCGCAGCCGGTGGGGCCGGACGCGCACCGAGGCACAGCCACCACATTGACACCGTGAATGCCCTGATCGGCCGCCTTCTTGCCTTCATGCAGCCCTTTTGCGGACCCGCCTCACAGTACCTTGCCGCCTACGGCCGATGGCACGCCGCCCGGAACAACGCGGACCGCTCCTACCTTGATGCGCTCGGGCTGCTGCTCGCTTCAGGCCCTCGCTCCAACACGGATTGCTGACACCGCCTTGACGGACGTGACCTTTGCGCGTTGGACAACCAGAAGAAATCAAACATGTTCACAACTCAATTTTCGACCAGTGAATCATGCCACCCAATGGAACTTAATGGGTCCTGACCCCGGGATCAGGATCATTGCCGCGGACGGTTGGCGCCGCCGGCAGTCACTCAATGCAGTTCCTCGGGGATGAACGGCTCGTTCGGGTTCGGCTCGACCGTGGCAATGTAATCCCGGGTCAGCTTCTTGCCCATGCTCGCAAGACGCCAACCACCGATTGGATTGCGTTTCGGCAGCGGCGCCAGGTTCCGTTCCTTGCCCGAGATCATGACCCGTGTGATGTTGTCGGTGTTTCCCAGCACGGTCACGTCCTTCTCGACCTGGCCGTTCACGAAGATGATGTCGGCCTCGTAGCCCTCGAGGATCGCCCCCGTGCGGCCCTCCATGCGCAGCGCGCGGCCTCCTTCCATCGTCGCAGAACGGATCGCTTCGAGCGGGGTAAAGCCGAAATACTTGGTCAGGACTTCCATCTCGCGGTAGTGCCAGTCGCCGTAGGGCACCAGAGAGAACCCGGATTCCGACCCGCAGAGGATGGGCACGCTCGCCTTGTGGGCCTCGGTGATCGTTTCTATGCTATCGGTGATCTCGCTTTCGAAAAGCGAGATCAAGTCCTTTGACGTCCCCAGCTGAGGGCCGAAATCGACCATGTTCGCCTGCAAGGTCAGGGCGGGTGCGATGGGAATCTTGCGGTCGATGATCTCGTGCAGGGCGGTGTCGTCCATCGCCGTGCCATGAAAGATCAAGTCAAAGCCCGCCACTGCGGCGCGGCGCGTGGCCTCAGCCCCGCGGCAATGGCCCATAACAGGCGTATGCAGCTCGTGCGCGGTATCGCAGATCAGCTTCAGCTCGTCCTCGGTCCAGACGCAAACCTCTCCGAGGTGGGACATGCGCGGGACGACCCCGGTGACATGAACCTTGATCCAGTCGGCACCGTGTTTGATCTGGCGCCGGATCTCGGCCACGATCTCGTCCGGGCCCGCGGTGACCTTGTAGTAGCCGGTGATGCCGCGATCCCCGATCAGCGTGCCCGCGGTGCCGCCAAGATTGTTGATCAGCGCATAGGCGCCGCAGGACATGCGGGGGCCTTCGACCACGTTTGCATCGATCGCGTCGCGCAGGTCTATCATGTTCTCGAAGGTGCTGTCGGGATCAAGGATTCCCGTCACCCCGGCGCGCAGAAGCTTGCGCGCGTTGTAGGAGGCGACAAGGGCCGACAGGGCGTTGCGCCTTTGGTGGAAAATCTCGGCGTTCGACCCCGCATCATCGAAGGACAGGTGACAATGCGCGTCGATGAGGCCGGGCATGACAGTCTGACCGGTCGCGTCGATCTCTTGTGCGCCCTCGGCTCGGGTTTCGGCCTCGGCGCCCAAAGCAGCGATCTTACCATTCTCCACCAAGACCTGGGTTTCAACCGGCGCGGCACCGGTGCCGTCGATTACGCTACCGCCGCGAATGATGATCTTGTCTTGCATCTCGTTTCCTTCCTTTTCGGCTGTCAGAGCCGGAGCAGCCGTCTTGCGTTGTCTGCGAGTTTCGGTTCGGGATCGTGCGTGTCCCCTGGGTCGGGCGCGTCCCAGCCCGCGAAATTGGTGCCGTAGACCAGGTGATCCTCGCCGATGAGCGAGACCAACAGGTCGAGGCTGGACGTGTTGTTGAGGTGGTTGTCGAACCACAACCGGCACAGCCGCTCCTCGAATGCGCCGTCCGGCTTCAGTTCGTCGATCACCCAGGGACGCTTGCGCACCGCCAGTTTCATCCGCCCCACTAGGTACCCCATCGCGCCGCCGCCGTGGCTGAGACAGATGTCCAGCTTAGGGTGTCTGTCAAGAACCCCGCCATAGATCAGGGTACAGACCGCAAGCACCTCTTGTGCGGCAAAGCCCACGACAACGTCGAGGTCAAAGCGTCTAAGTGAAGGGTCGCCCGCTGGACCGTCGATCCCGGCCGGGCCGGGATGGATGAAGAGCGGTACGTTTAACTCGACGCATGTCGCGTAAAGCGCGTCCATTGCTGGATCATCCAGCGGTTGCGTCATGTCGGTACCGATCTGAGCGCCAAGCAACCCCAGTTCCGTGATAGCGCGGCGCAGTTCCTCGCAGGCGGCGGGGATGTCCTGCATCGGCAGGGCCGCGATCGCCCCTAGCCGTCCGACGCGGTTGCGTACCGTTGCAGCCAGCGCGTTGTTATGGGTCCGACAAAAGCGGATGGCCTTGGGAGCGGGGATAAAATGGAAATAGGTCAAGGGGTTGGGCGATAGGATCTGATAGTCAATTCCGGCCTCGTCCATGCGCTGCAGGCGCAAGTCGGCGTCCATGAAAGGGCTGCCAAGATAGCGCACACCATCCAGTTGGTAGCTGCCGACGCGAAACCATGGCTGTCCGTCTGCGTGGGCGCCGATCTCGGGACCGTAGTCGCCGGCGGCGCCCATCGACTCCGCCAGCACGGCATGGGCGTGAACGTCGATCACTCGGGCGTTTTGGGGAGAGTGCGTCATCGGTCGGGGTCTTTCTGTTTGCGCTCAGTAATCGTTGGAAATCAGAAGCCGATGCGTCTTTGCTCGCGAACAGCAGGGCATGAAGATGTCGTTGCCTTCGCGTTCCGACGTGGTCAGGAACTGATCGCGGTGGTCGGGAGTCCCGTCCATGACTTGCGTCATGCACATTCCGCAGATGCCCTCGGTGCAGGAATTGGGAACGTCGATGCCGGCCTCTAGCAGGGCCGTCAGGGCGGTCTGCCCCTTTTCCACCTGGACCACCTGGCCGGTTTCCTGAATCTCGATCTCGAAACCGGTGTCAGTCTCGAGCTGCTCGACGGTGCCAGAAAAATACTCTGTGTGGACGGCCTCCTCGGGCCAACCCGCTTGCCGCGCCGTCTCGCGCGCCCAATCAAGAAAGCCGGTCGGACCGCAGATGTAGACATGATCGCCGTCCGAATACCCTGCCAGCAAAACGGGCAGGGCCAGTTTCTGATCATCTGGACCATCGTCGAGGTGCAGATGGACCCGGCCCCGGAAACGGTGTTCAGAGAGTTCCTCGGCAAAGGCCATCCGATGACGGCTGCGAGCACAGTAGTGCATCTCGAACTCCGCGCCCTGCGCGGTCAGCGTCTCGGCCATTGCAAGGAGCGGCGTCACCCCAATACCCCCGGCCAGAAGCAGGCTGCGGCGGGCTCCGGGCACCAGTGAGAAATGGTTTTTCGGGGTGCCAATGGTCAGCGTGTCGCCGGTTGAGAGCTTTTCGTGCATGTGGCGTGAGCCACCGCGCGAATCCGGTTCCTTTAGCACGGCGATCCTGTAGCGGTCGGTTCTGCCGGGGCGGCTACAAAGCGAATACTGTTTTGCGGGCAGGCCGGGCAGGAACACGTCGATATGCGCCCCCGCTTCGAAGTGGGGTAGGGGATGGTCGTCCAGGCTCACCAATTCATACGACGCGATGCCCTCCGCCTCGTTGCGAATGGCCGCTACTTTCACAAGGAATGAGCTCATCGGTCAACTCCTCAAAATCGAGTATGCTCATTGCAAAATTGCCAATGGGTGTGATATAGTCAAAGCTAATAATTATATGCGAGCAATCTGAAAAATAGATGCCTAGAAGATGCAGCGTACGAGGAAACCGGGCTGGGGGATAGGGGAGAGCTGGGATGAAGAGCCCGAATTTTACGCTGCGGCAGCTGTCGTATTTCGTGGCCGCTGCGAAGTACGGAAAGATTGCTAGCGCGTCCGCCGAGATCGGGATTTCCCAATCCGCCGTCACCACGGCCATTCGGGATCTGGAAGCTAACCTTGGGATGCCGCTTCTGGAGCGTCACACGCATGGTGTGACGCTGACGCATCGCGGCCACCTGTTCCACCAGCACGCCCTGAAGGTGCTCGAAGCAGCGGACGAGGCGTGGCGATGGCCCTTTCAGGCTTCGCTCAACCTGTCGGGTCGACTGAACATCGTTGCCACTCATGTGGTCGTGGGCTACTTTATCCTGCCTTACATTCAGAAATTCCTGTCCTCTCACCCGAATGTCGACATTTCGCTGAGGGAGCTGACACGGCTCGAATGTGAAGAGGCGTTGATCACGGGCAGCGCGGACCTGGGCGTGATGCTAACCTCGAACCTGACGCGATCAGAGGATCTGGAAACCCACACGCTGGACACGGCGCAGCGCCGGGTCTGGGTTTCGGCACGTTCGCCTCTTGCCTCGAACCAAACCGTCTCGCTTAGCCACCTGCAGGAGTTGCCCTATGTCTTTCTGATGATCGACGAGGGTGAGCGGGTTTTGCGGGAATCCGTGCGGCCTTATGGGTTCGAGCCGAATGTCGTATTGCGCACCACGTCGATGGAGGCGCTGCGCGAATGGATCGGGCTGGATTTAGGGGTGACGATTGTCGCCGACACGGTCTACCGGCCTTGGTCACTCGAAGGTCTTAAGATCGGTCGTCTGAGAATCGAAGAGCCAATACCGCCACTGGAGATCGGCCTCGCCTGGAAGCGCGACATGGAGATGAAAGAACTGGCGCAGAGTTTCGCGGGCTTCCTGCGGCAGACGGTGACGCGCGGCGATAGCGGCATCTGACCATCACGAACAGGCTTACAGAACAGGAGAGGCACCGATGGATTTCGGAATTGCGGGAAAATGGGCGCTGGTCTGCGGCGCCAGCAAGGGGTTGGGGTTCGGTTGCGCCCGTGCGCTGGCCGAGGAGGGGGTCAACCTCGTCATCCTCGCCCGGACAGAAGGGCCGTTGCAAGAGGCGGCAGACAGCCTTAGGGCGTTGCCAGGAGCGGGCAAGGTGATCGCCGTGGCAGCCGATGTCGCGACGCCCGAGGGTCGGGCCGCGGCGCTTTCCGTCCCGGGCGGGCCGGGCGATGCCATTGACATTCTCCTTAATAACGCAGGTGGCCCGCCTCCGGGCGATTTCCACGACTGGGACGAAAGCGACTGGCAGGCGGCCTTGAGCGCCAACATGCTGACCCCGATCGCCCTAATCAAGGCGCTGGTCGATGGCATGGCCACGCGCGGCTTTGGCCGCATCGTCAACGTCACCTCGGTGTCGGTGAAGGCGCCGATTGCCAACTTGGGCTTGTCGAATGGCGCGCGGTCGGGGCTGACGGGTTTCGTTGCGGGGATCGCGCGTGGCCCGTTGGCCCGGCAGGGCGTCACGATCAACAACCTCTTGCCCGGTGCCTTCGCGACCGACCGGCTGATCGCCACCATCGCGAACGAGGCCCAGGGCAAGGGTCTGGCCGCCGACGCGGTGCTTGATGACCGGCGCGAGTCGATTCCGGCGGGACGCTTGGGCACTCCGGATGAGTTCGGCGCGGTATTTGCCTTCCTCTGTAGCCGTCAGGCGGGGTACATCAACGGCCAGAACATCCTGTGCGACGGCGGGGCATATCCGGGTACGCACTGACGGCCAATGACGGACCGGGGAGTGGCCCGCACTTGTAGGGCCTTCGGTCCGCCTCAGCCCCGCAACTGGCCCAGGTGCAGCAATGTCAGGCTGAGAATGGCGGCAGCGAAAAGTGTCAGCGCACAGCTGAGGTCCGGCTGATCGCCAAAGCTCACGAGGAAAGTGCTCAATGCACCAAAGACCATTTGCGCCGCACCGAAGAACCCCGCGGCCGACCCGGCCAGGTCCGGCACCGAGTCCAGCGAGGCCGCCAGCGCCGTCGCACTGATGCAGCCGGCGGCGAACATCAGGACGAAGGTCAGCACAAAAAGCAGGCCAGGTGCCAGAACGCCGGTCAGCGCGGTGCCCAGGAAGGTGCCGCTGACCGCTACGGCCAGCAGACCGCCGAAGCGTAGAAAGGAATTTTGCGACATGTGCCCAACACGCAACCGTGACACCAGAGTGCCGCTGATCGCTCCCAAGAGAATACCTCCGACAAAGTAGCCGACGTTGCTGGGCGGAACGTCCATTTGCCCGGTCAGGATGTAGGGGGCCGCGGCGAAATACCCATAGGTGGCGGTTGAGCCCAGTGCACCCCCGGCGGCTATACAGATGAACTGCCTTTTCATCGCAAGCCTCCGAAAATCCTCCAGAAGCGTGCGAAAGGTCAGCCGTTTGCGATGGCGGGCGGTCTCTGGAAGCAGTTGCAGGCTCAGCAGCAGGACGGCGGTGGCAAGCACCAGCAGAAAGACGAAGATCCCCCGCCAACTGCCATCTGCAGCGATCCAGGCCCCGATGACCGGACTGATGGCCGGGGCAGTCAACATGATCAGGTTCAGCAGCGAGATGTCCTTTTGCGACCCGTCCGGGCCGGAAACATCGCGGACGATGGCGCGGGCCAGGGTGATCCCGCCCGCACCGCCGAGTGCTTGCAACAGGCGCCCGGACAAGAGCGTCGGCAGGCTGGCGGCCATGATGGAGGCCAGCGTGCCAAGCGCGTAAAGCGTCATGGCCGCGATGACGACGGGCCTGCGCCCGAAGGCGTCGGCGATGGGGCCATAGATCGGCTGACCGACCGCCAAGCCCAGGATGTAGACTGTCAGGATCAGTTGCGATTCCTGGCTACCGACGCCCAGCGTCGAAGCGGCGAAGGGCAGAGCAGGCACGAACATGTGCATGGCTAGCGTGCCGGTCGAAGCCAATGCCACCAGCAGCCAGAGGGGCGGCCTACCAATGGGTGTCGCGGTGTCTGTTTCTGCCACGGTGATCCGATCTGTCCTGTTCCCGGCAACTCTTGCCGCTTGCCCGCACCGCGAAAAGACTTTTCTTCTTGGGGTGAGTATCGGTAATTCTGATCGCCGTGCGGGCTTGGATGGTCAGGCGGCCGCGCGTTTCGGTCCGAGGGATGAGAGTTTTTTCCAGATCTCGGCCCGCCGGCCAAGGGCCTTTTCCATCCCCTCTTCCTTGACGGCGCCATAGCCGCGGATCTGCTGCGGCAGCGACAAGAGCTCTGTCACAAGCGCGGTCGCCGTTCCGGGAGACAGCTGTTCCACCAAGTCGAGATCGGCCTCGAACCAGGTGATTAAATTGCGCTCCAGCTTGCGGTCGCGGCTGTGACCAAAGGGGTCGGCCCAGGTGCCACGCAGCCATTTCAGCCGTGCCAAAAGGCCGAAGACGGGCAAGATCCAGGCGCCGAACTCGCGTTTCCTCGGGCGGCCGGTCGCATCCGTCCCGGGCAGCATCGGCGGGGCGAGGTTGAAGGAAATCCGATAGTCGCCGTCGAAGGCCGCTCCTAGGGCCTCGCGGAAAGCAGGGGCGGTGTAGAGCCGTGCCACCTCGTATTCGTCCTTGTAAGCTAGGACACGGGCATAAGAAATCGCCGCCTGCCGCAGCTGGTCGGGGCGCAAGACCGACGCGAGCCGGTCTAGCCGGTCGCAGTAGCGTCGGGCCAGCCTGTCGTCCTGGTAGGCGGACAGATGTGCGGCGCGCTGGTCGATCAGCTCATCGGTGGTCATCTCGGCCTGGGTGCGGGCAGGTGGCGTGGCAGGACCGGCCGCGGACAGCACAGCCTCGTGGTCATGCGCCAACATCCGGCCCCAGTCAAAGGCGGCCACGTTGGCCGCTACGGCGACTCCGTTCAACTCGATGGCCTCTACGATGGCGGCGCGCCCGATGGGCACCAGGCCCAACTGCCAGGCATGGCCCAGCATCATCATGTTGGCGCCGATCTCATCCCCGGTCAGCGCAATGGCCAGCCCCGAAAAATCGTGAAAATGGTCGCGGTTGCGCACGTTCTCCTCGACCCGCCGTTCCACGGCCTCTTCGCGGAAATCGAAGTCGCGCAGGCGCACGAAATCGGAAACCGGCGTAACCTTTACATTGAGCAGCGACTCTGTCCGGTCCGGATCGCACAGCAGCAGGCTGTCCTTGGAGGCGGCAACCACAGAGTCGGCGCCGATCAGCAGGTCGGCGCTACCGGCGGCGATACGCGGCGCGGCAACCGGGCGGTCCGGGCGCGATATGCGGATATGGCTGAGGACCGCGCCGCCCTTTTGCGCCAGGCCCGCTACGTCCAAGATCATCGGCACCTTGCCTTCGACATGGGCCGCCATGCCGAGGATCGCGCCAATGGTCAGCACGCCGGTGCCACCGACTCCCGCCAGTGCAAGGTTCCAAGCGCGGTCGATCACGGGCAGTTGCGGTTCCGGTACGGCGGAGATGTCCAGGCCACCGGCAGGGCTGTTCCGTTTTGGGGCGCCGCCGCGCACCGTCACGAAGGAGGGGCAGAAACCCTTGAGGCAGGAATAATCCTTGTTGCACATGGATTGGTTAATTCGCCGCTTGCGGCCCATCTCGGTCTCTTCCGGTTCGACGGCGATGCAGTTCGATTTCTCGGAACAGTCGCCGCAACCCTCGCAGACCGCAGGGTTGATCCACAGCCGCATGTCGGGATCTTCCATCTTGCCGCGCTTGCGGCGGCGGCGCTTCTCGGCAGCGCAGGTTTGTTCGTAGACGATGACCGTTGTACCCGGTACCTCGCGCAGGTCGATCATGACGGCGTCGATCTCGTCGCGGTGCCGGATCTCGGCGCCCGGCGCCAGGTCGGAGTGGCAGTACAGATCCGGTCGGTCCGACATCAGAACGATCCGGGCCACGCCCTCGTGATAAACTTGGTGGGTGATCTGCTGGGGCGTCAGCGTGCCGTCGACGCTTTGCCCGCCGGTCATGGCCACGGCGTCGTTGTAGAGGACCTTGTAGGTGATATTTGCCCCGGCGGCGACAGACTGGCGGATCGCCAGCTGGCCGGAGTGGAAATAGGTGCCGTCGCCCAGGTTGACGAAACGGTGCCGTTCCTTGGTGAACCGCCCTATGGCAGACCAAGGCACGCCCTCAGCGCCCATGTGAGTAAAGGTCTCTGTTCGGCGGTCCATCCATTGCGCCATGAAGTGACAGCCGATGCCCGCCATCGCCTTTGAACCTTCGGGTACGCGGGTCGAGGTATTGTGCGGGCAGCCGGCGCAGTAATGTGGCAGGCGCGTAACCGGCGGGGTGGCGGAGGCGTGTTTCGCCTCTGCCGCCGCGAGGTGATCGGCCCGCGCGCGGATGCGCTCGGCCAAGCCCTCGGGCAGGTCGAGCCGCAGGATGCGGCTTGCCAGCGTCTCGGCCACGCGAGCCACGGTCAGGCCTTGGGACAGGGACAGGAAAGGGCGGCCTTCCTCGTCGAACTTGCCCACGATGCGAGGGCGCACGTCAGAGCGCCAGTTGAACAACTGCTGCTTGATCTGGTTCTCGATGATTTCGCGCCGTTCCTCGATGATCAGGACCTCTTCGAGTCCTTTTGAGAAGGCACGGATACCCTCCGGCTCCAGCGGCCAAGGCATCCGCACCTTGTAGACGCGCAGGCCGATGGCCTTCCGTTCCTGTCGGCCGATGCCGAGCTCGGCCAGCGCCTGGCGAAGGTCCTCGTAGGATTTGCCCGAGGCCACGACGCCGAAACGGGCCGCATCGCTCTGGACGGTGACCTGGTTAACATCGTTGGCGCGGGCAAAGGCGATGGCGGCATAGCCTTTCGTCTCTTGCAGGCGCGCGTCCTGCACAAGCGGCGGATCGGGCCAGCGCAGGTTTAGTCCGCCTTCCGGCAATTCGAAGTCCTCGGGCAGGCGGAACTGGCGGTGCTCCTGTGCCAAATCTACAACCGATGTCGTCTCGACCGTTTCTGCAATTACCTTGAACCCGACCCAGCAGCCGGAAAAGCGCGACATGGCGATACCGAGTAGGCCCATCTCCAAGAATTCATGCACCGACGAGGGATACAGCATCGGCATCAGCGCCGACATGAAGGCGTGATCGGATTGGTGCGCGATCGAGGAGGACTTGCAGGTATGGTCGTCACCCGCGATGGCCAGCACGCCGCCATGCCGGGCGCTGCCCGCCGCGTTGGCATGTTTCAAAACGTCGCCGGAACGGTCGACACCAGGCCCCTTGCCGTACCAGATTCCCATAAGGCCGTCCTTTGTCGCCCCGTCGGAGAGATGCAGTTGCTGGCTACCCCAGACTGCGGTGGCGGCCAGATCCTCGTTAACGCCTGGCTGAAAGACGACGTCATGGCGGGCCAGGTGCTTGCCGGCGCTGCTCAGTTGCTGATCATAGCCGCCCAGGGGCGAGCCACGATAGCCCGAAATGAAGCCGCCAGTGTTAAGCCCCGCCGCGCGGTCGCGCCGCATCTGGGTCATGGGCAGGCGCACAAGCGCCTGCGTGCCGGTCAGAAAGACGTGCCCGTCCTCTGCAGTGTACTTGTCGTCTAGCGTGATGCTCATTTCCGTCCTCCTGTCGACGGAAAGTGTGGCACGGCCGCGGGGGGACGGTGTCGCGAATATGTTACCCTGTTGCTTACGATCGGGGTCCATTGTACCCAAGTTGGAGCATAATTGGCAGGTATGTATCCAATACCCGCCTGCACTAGTAACAGCGTATTCCAATGAAAGACCCATGAACTTGGATGAATCGGACCGCAAGATCCTGCAAACCATTCAACGCAGCCCGGGTATCACCATGCGCGAGCTGGGCGAGGCGACCGGCCTCAGCCATTCGCCCTGCTGGCGGCGGTTGCAGCACCTGCAGGCGGTCGGAGTCGTCAGCGAGAAACGCTATATCGTCGATCCCGAAGCCGCGGGCTTCGAGATCATAGTGTTCTGTTTTCTGCGGATGAACGAGCACCGCCGGGAAAAGCTGCGTGCTTTCGAAAATGCGGTTGGCCAGGTGCCCGAGATTCTGCAATGCTACTCGCTGAGCGGCGACCACGATTACCTGTTGCAGGTCGTGGCGCGCAGTGTCCGGGACTACGAAGAAACGGTCAAGAACGCGTTGGTGGAACTGCCCAACGTCCAATCCATTAACACAAGCTTCACGCTCAAGCGGGTCAAGGATAGCAGTATCGTTCCGGTCTGAGGTCAATTCGCCAGCGGCACTTTTGAACCGCCGGCAATCACTTAAGGGAAACCGCCCAACTCAGCGCGCCCGGATAATCAAAGATCGGCCAGAATACGACATGTCACGGGCTGACACGGGTACGGTGTGATTATCCTGAAGCGTGCCGTGCTCAGAAATTCGGTTTTCGATTGCTCGCGCCGCCCCTCGCGACTAACGTCCAAACAGGTCCAGAAATTGGATGCGCACAGTTCGCATGCGCGCAAGGCCGGGCGGGAGTGCAACGTGGACAGGGACAAGGCCGGACTACGCTGGGGGGTCGAGCAGCGCCTCGAGTTCATCGAGTTCCGCCTGTTCTGGGAGGGGCACGTCAATCGCATCGATGTGATGCAGCAGTTCGGCGTCTCCGTGAACCAGGCATCCTCGGACCTGAACCGCTACATCGCGCTGGCGCCGGACAACATGGTCTACGACAAGAGCGCGCGCACCTATGTCCGCGGGCCCGACTTCGACTGCAAGTTCCGCCCGCCAGACGCCGCGCACTATCTCTCGCAGCTCCGTCTTGTTGCCGACGACGTGCTGGAGCGCGAGGATTGCTGGATCCCTGACCTGCCACCCTATGCATCCGCCCCGACGCCTGTGCGGGGGGTCGATCCGGTGACGCTCCGCTCGGTGGTCGGCGCCATCCGCAGGTCCGAGGCGATCGAGGTGAAGTACCAGTCCCTGTCGAGCCCGGAGCCGCGCTGGCGCTGGATCGCGCCCCACGCGATCGGGTTCGACGGCTTCCGCTGGCACACGCGAGCGTTCTGCCTGACGGACGATTGCTTCAAGGACTTCCTGCTCTCACGGATCCTCGGCATCCGCGGATCGCGCGAGAGCGAAGCCTCGGCCGACGAAGATCGCGACTGGCATTCCGAGGTCACCCTGGAGGTCGGACCCCATCCAGAACTCTCGGAGACGCAGGCCAAGGTCATTGCCCTCGACTACGGGATGCGGGGCGGCAAGGCGAAGATCAAGGTGAGGCGCGCGCTTCTCTACTACGCGCTGAGGCGTCTCGGCCTGGACACCGACCCGGCCGCGCGGCAACCACAGGACCAGCAGATCGCACTGCTCAAAACAATTCCTGAAGATCCTTCAGAGTCGCAGAGCCCAGCAGACGCACCCAATTCCCGAGCAAATGCTCGGGGCGATTGAAAGATCGGATATCCCCAATGTCGTTTTTCGAAAAACCCATTCTCAACACGCCCTATGCCATGCCGACCCGTCATTGGGAGCTCGATGGCGAGGGACGACCGACGGACAGGGTCATCGAAACACGCCGGCGCTCGGACCTCATCGCGGCAATGCCGCAATCGAAAAGCCGCAAGGGCCACCAGCAGGACGAGCTGGACCTGAGCGCAGAGGGCTTGGGTGGCCTTGGCATCGACTTCAACGTCACCGAGTTCGTCAACGAGATCCGGCGCGAAGTGGATGTCTGGCGCGCGCTGCCGAACCCGGCGCAATGGCAGGTCTCGCCCACGACGCAGCGACTCTTGGAGCACTGGCGTGCCCTGCAAACAGACGAAAGCCAGACCATTCGCCCGTTCTTCTGTCAGCTTGAAGCGGTCGAGGTGGCAATCTGGCTGGCCGAGGTCGCGCCGAAGCTTGGCGTGCGGGGCAAGCGGTTCAAGGCGCGTCTGGAAGCGGCGAATGATGCTGCCAACCCGGACCTGTTCCGGATCGCGCTGAAACTCGCCACCGGTGCGGGCAAGACCACGGTGATGGCGATGCTGATCGCGTGGCAGACGCTCAACGCCGTGCGCAGCGCGAATTCCAAGACCTTCACGCGTGGCTTTCTGATCGTTACGCCGGGCATCACGATCCGCGACCGTCTGCGCGTGCTCCTGCCGAATGATGCGGACAATTACTACCGCCGGATCAACCTGGTCCCCGGCGACCTGATGCAGGATATGCAGCGCGCCCAGATCGTGCTGACGAATTACCACGCGTTCAAGCTGCGCGAGAAGGTGCAGCTCACCAAGGGCACGCGCGCCGCGCTGGAAGGCCACGGTGAGGATCTCGTGACGCTCGAGACCGAAGGCCAGATGATCCAGCGGGTCATGCCCGAACTGATGGGTCTTGGCCGGATCATGGTTATCAATGACGAGGCCCACCATTGCTACCGGGAAAGGCCGGCCACCGAAGTCGAGAAGCTCACCGGCGACGACCGGAAGGAGGCCGAGGAAAACCGCGAAGCGGCCCGGCTCTGGATCTCCGGGATCGAGGCGGCCAAGCGCAAACTCGGGCTGCAAGCCGTTTATGATCTCTCGGCCACGCCATTCTTTCTGTCGGGCTCGGGCTGGCCCGAGGGCGTGCTCTTTCCCTGGGTGGTGTCCGACTTTTCACTGATGGACGCCATCGAATGCGGGATCGTCAAGCTGCCCCGCGTGCCGGTGGCCGACAATGTGCCCGGCCAGCCCGAGCCGCTCTATCGCAATCTGTGGAAGGCCATCGGGAAGAAGATGCCCAAGAAGGCCAGGGGCACACCGCCGGACCCGCAAAAGCTTCCCATCGAACTGAAATCAGCGATCGACGCGCTCTACGGCCATTACGAGAAGACGTTCAAGCTGTGGCAGGACGAGCAGGTGGGCATCCCGCCGGTCTTCATCGTGGTGTGCAACAACACCGCGAATTCCCAGCTTCTGCGCGATTACATGGCCGGCTATGAGCGCGAGGATGCCGAGGGCAACCTGGAGACCGTCCCGGGCAAATGCCCGCTCTTCTCCAACTTCTCGACCGATCTCGAGCGGCTGCTGCGCCCGCGCACCGTCCTGATCGACAGCGCTTCGCTCGAGGCGGGCGGCGATATCGACAAGTCCTTTCGCGATGCCAATGCCGACGAGATCGAGGCGTTTCGCCGCGAACAGGCCGAGCGCAACATGGGCGGCGACATCTCCGACGCCGACATCCTCCGCGAGGTGATGAATACGGTGGGCAAGAAGGACCGGCTCGGCGAACAGGTGCGCTGCGTCGTCTCGGTCTCGATGCTGACCGAAGGCTGGGACGCCAACAATGTCACCCATATCCTCGGCCTGCGCGCGTTCGGAACCAAGCTGATCTGCGAGCAGGTCATCGGCCGCGCCCTGCGCCGCCTGTCCTACGACACGGGCGAAGACGGCCTGTTCAGAACCGAATATGCCGACATCCTCGGCATTGACGGGCTGAACTTCTCCGACGGGCCGCGTGTCGCCCCGCCGCAGCCGCCGCGCGACGTGGTAAATGTCCGCGCTGTCAGCCCCGAACGCGACGCGCTCGAAATCACCTTCCCCCGCGTGCAGGGCTATACCGCCGACCTGCCACCTGACCGGCTGGATGCCGATTTCTCGGGGCTCGAGCCCTACGTGCTGACGCCGGAAAAGGTCTCGGCCACCGTTGTCACCATGCAGGGCATCGTGGGCGAGGCCGAAAAGCTGACGCTCGATTACCTCAAGGCGCAGCGGCAATCGACCATCGCCACCCATATCGCCAAGCACATGATCTTCGAGAAGCTGCGCGACGCGAACGAGGCCCCGCGCATGCACCTCTTTCCGGCGGCCAAGCGCATCGTCAACCAATGGCTGACCGAGGGCCACCTCGTCTGCAAGGGCGATACCGTTCCCGCCCAGCTGCTCTACCGCGAACTGGCCGACGAGGTCTGCGACATCATCTTTGGCGCGCTGATCGACAAGCCCGGCGGCGCGAAGATCCTGCGCGCCGTGCTCGACCCCTACAACCCGACCGGCTCCACCTCGGGCGTCAACTTCAACACTTCGAAATCGACCCGCTACCACCCGCGCCCCGACAAATCCCACATCAACTGGATCATCACCGACAGTGACTGGGAGGACAAGCTCGCCGCCCAGATCGAGGATCACCCCCGCGTGCTCTCCTACGCCAAGAACCACAATCTTGGCCTCGAAATCCCCTACCTGGTGGAGGGCGAGCCGCGCACCTACCTGCCCGATTTCCTGATCCGGCTGGACACGCCCGAGCCCACCACGCTGGTGGTCGAGGTCAAGGGCTATCGCGGCCACGACGCCATGCTCAAGGCCGACACCATGCGCGGCAAATGGGTGCCCGCGGTCAACCGGCTGGGCAGCTACGGCCGCTGGGGCTTTGCCGAACTGCGCTCCGTGCATGACTTCGGCCCGGAACTCAACGCAGCGATCAGCGCCATGCTGGAAGGAGAGGCGGCATGACCACAAAAACCTTGAAATCCGGCATGGCCTGTGACTATATGCAACACATCCGCCCCACCGAGGCAGGTCTCCCCGCTGATCCTGGGGATGCACCAGAAGGTGGGGCTTTTTGCGTTTTCGGGGGTGTTAAATGACCCGTATTCGCAGGATCGCGATCCTGATTGACGGCGGCTTCTTCATGAAGCGCCTGCGGGATTGGCCGAATATCGACCGATCAGACCCAAAGGCCGTGGCAACGACCGCGCGCTGGATGTGCCGCCGCCATGTGCGCCGGCTCACCGGCGACAATGATCGTGATGACGACAACGGTCGCGGCGGCATGTGGCTTGACCACGTATATCGCCTCTTTTTCTACGATGCGCACCCCTACGAGGATCAGCCCCACCACCCGCTGAAAAATCGCCAGATCAATTTCAAGACCACGCCAGAGGCACAGTTTCGTCGCGCCCTGTTCCAACACATCAGACGGCAGCGCAAATTCGCCTTGCGTCTGGGAACGGTCACGAAAACCGGGGACTGGATGCCCTATAACCGCCACTTCAAAGGGCTGCTCAAGCTGTGGCACCATGCCGCCTATATCGAGAGCGTTCTTGCAGACCCGGCAACAGCCGACCCCGAGCAGACGGCTGCAGCCCGCAAGGCGCTATCAGCCTGGACCGCGCTTGGCGAGGATGACGTCGAATTGCCCCTGCGCCAAAAGGGCGTCGACATGCGCATCGGTCTCGATATCGCCGCGATGACCTTCAAGCAGCAGGTGGACACGATCATTCTGGTCACGGGCGACAGCGATTTCATTCCGGCGGCCAAGATCGCCCGGCGCGAAGGAATGGAATTCATCCTCGATCCGATGTGGCAGGACATCTCCGATGAACTTCACGAGCATGTCGATGGCATCGCCAGCGGCCTCGACAAACCGAAAAAAGAGCGTGGCACCCAATGACTAACAAGAAAACCCCCGCCGCCCCAAAGGGGCGCACTCAGATAGAGCCCATCACTCACCCCGACGACCGGGTGAACATTCCCACGCCGGAACTCGCGCCGATGATGGACCCGGACGATGCGCGCCCGATCCGGGCGGCCTATGACCGGCGCAACCCGGACCTTGACCCGCAGCTGGTCTGGCGGGGCAAGGACATCGACGCCACCCATGTCACGGCCGACGCCCCGCCGCTTTACCTGCAGGAACAGGTGCACCCAAAGGCGATCATCGAGGATTTGCGCAAGGGCAACCAGCGCAACGGCGAAGGCGCGGGCGCCGACCTTTTCGATCATTTCGGCGTGACGGATGACGATACCGAGGCCGAGGTGGAGTTCTACCGCCACGCCACCCGCTGGTCGAACCGGATGATCCTGGGCGACGGGCTGCAAGTGATGGCCAGCCTCGCCGAGCGCGAGGGGCTGAAGGGCAGCGTGCAGGCGATCTATATCGACCCGCCTTATGGGATTAACTTTGCTTCGAACTTCCAGTGGTCGACTAACTCACGCGACGTCAAGGATGGCAAACTCGAGCACCTGACGCGAGAGCCCGAGCAGGTGAAGGCGTTTCGCGACACCTGGCGCGACGGTATCCATTCCTACCTGCAATACCTGCGCGATCGGCTGGTGATGGCGCGGGAATTGCTGACCGAGAGTGGAAGTTGCTTCGTCCAGATCGGCGATGAGAACGTCCACCGTGCGCGCGCTCTGATGGATGAGGTGTTCGGCGAAGAAAACTTTGTTATTCAGATCGCCTTTCGGACAAGCGTTCCACTCGGTGCCACCTATCTTCCCGGAGTTCTAAACTACATTCTCTTTTACGCAAAACGCCGCGATAGCCTCAAGTTTCGAAGGCTATTTGATAGAAAAGGTGAGGGAGAGGGTGCATATACCTCGCTCTATTTCCCGGATGGTAGTGTCCGCAGCGTCTCAGTGGCTGAGAAGCGCGGCGAAAAAGTTGTGCCAAAGGAAGCGAAGTTCTTCTTTAATCTTAGTATGCTCAGCGCGGGTAGAACTGAAAGTTGCGTATATCCTGCCCGTATCAACGGTATGAGATACAATCCAGGTGGTGGTCGTTCTTGGAAAACAACGCAAGATGGTTTTCAAAAACTCAATCGCGCGGGTCGTATTTACCCAACAAAATCTACAGCAAGGTATATCTTGTTTCATGAAGATTATCCCGTAAAGGAATTTACAGATATTTGGGCAGATACAGGATCGGCTACTGATAAGAGTTATGTCGTTCAAACCAATGTTGATGTAATTCAACGCTGCCTCCTCATGACCACCGATCCCGGTGACCTCGTGCTCGATCCCACCTGCGGCTCCGGCACCACCGCTTACGTGGCCGAGCAATGGGGCCGCCGTTGGATCACCATCGACACCTCCCGCGTGGCGCTCGCGCTCGCCCGCGCGCGGATCATGGGGGCGAAATACCCCTGGTATCTGCTCAAGGACTCCCCCGAGGGCCAGAGAAAAGAGGCCGAGGTGACACGGCAAAGCCCCGCCACCCACGCCACCTATAACGACATCCGCCACGGCTTCGTCTATCACCGCGTGCCGCACATCACGCTGAAAAGCATCGCCAACAACACCGAGATCGACACGATCTGGGAGGCGATGCAGCCCGCCGTCGAAGAGGCCCGCGCCGCGCTCAACACCGCCCTTGCCGGGCATACCGCACCGTTCGAGGTGCAGACCGGCGGCCGCAAGGGGGCCGAGATCGACTTCACTGCCCAGGGCGAGGTCGAACTGCCCAGCGGCGAGCTGGCCCCGGCAGGCGGCTTCATGGAATGGGAGGTCCCGCGCGAGGCGCCGGAGGACTGGCCCGAGGCGGCGCAAGAGGCGCTGAGCGCCTTCTGGCAGGCCCGCATCGCCCGGCAGACCGAAATCGACGCCAGCATCGCCGCCAAGGCCGATCACGAGTTCCTCTACGACAAGCCCTATGAGGACCGCAAACGCATCCGCGTCGCCGGGCCGTTCACGGTCGAATCCCTCTCGCCCCACCGCACGCAAGCGGTCAACGAATATGGCGAGATCATCGACGAGCACGACGCGGCGCAGGGCACCCGCGAGCCCGGCGCGCAGGAGGCCGAGAATTACCGCGAGGCGATCCTCGAGAACCTGTCCAAGGCTGGCGTGCAGCAATCCGGGCGCGAGGATGCCATTGCCTTTGACAGCCTGACCCCCTGGCCGGGCGAGTGGATCAGCGCCGAGGGGCGGTATATGGAAGGCACGGTCGAGCGCCGCGCCGCCATCTTCATCGGCCCCGAATACGGCACCGTGCAACGCGCCGATCTGGTCGCCGCCGCGCGCGAGGCTGCTGATGCGGGCTTCGACATCGTCATCGCCTGCGCCTTCAACTTCGACGCCCACACCGCCGAGTTCCGCAAGCTTGGCCGGGTGCCGATCCTGCAAGCCCGCATGAACCCCGACCTGCACATGGCGGGCGAGTTGAAGGCCGGGGGCGGCAACCTCTTCGTGGTCTTCGGCGAGCCGGATATCGACCTGCGCGAAGAGGAGGGCATGTACCGGGTGGAGCTGCGCGGGGTGGACATCTTCAAACCCGCCACCGGCGAAGTGGTGGCCAGCGAGCCCGACGACATCGCCTGCTGGTTCATCGACACCGACTACAACGAGGAGTCGTTCTTCGTCCGCCACGCCTATTTCCCGGGCGCGGAGGTGCCCTACAAGCAGCTCAAGACGACGCTGAAGGGGGAGGTGGACCAGGAGGCATGGGACAGCCTGAAACGCACGGTCTCGCGGCCCTTCGCCCGCCCGAAATCCGGGCGGATCGCGGTGAAGGTGATCAACCACCTGGGGGATGAAGTGATGAAGGTGATGGGGGTTAGAGATGACGATTGATGAAGCCGCAAGGCGATTGAAAGCCATGTATGACGATGCAAGCACAGGAAAAGCCGTGTCCATTCATCTGTTTGGCATTCGCTACGCAGATGAGCTGGATGGAATGCCCATCGGTGAGGTCGTCATCAGGGCAGGCTTGCCCAAGAGCTACCAGACCGAAGTTCGCAAAGGTATGAGTTTGGCGCGCTACGTAGCCGAGAAATGACCTTCCGCATCGCCGACAGCTTCTCCGATAGCCTTGCCCGGCTCACCGCGCAGGAGCAGAAGGCGGCCAAGACCGCGGCCTTTGACCTGCAGATGAGCCCGGACAGTCCCGGCTTGCAGATGCACCGCGTAGATCGGGCGCGCGACAAGGGGTTCTGGACCGCGCGGGTCAATCGCGACATCCGCCTCGTGCTGCACAAGACTGGCGGCGACACGCTTCTGGCCTGGGTCGGCCATCATGACGACGCCTATGCCTGGGCGGAGCGGCGGCGACTGGAAAGCCACCCGCGCACCGGCGCCATGCAGATCGTCGAGATCCGCGAGACGGTCGAGGAGGTGGTGATCCAGCGCTATGTCGAAGAGGCCGTGCGCAAGCCACGCCTGTTCGAGGGGGAGGCCGACGATGCACTCCTGTCCTGGGGCGTGCCCGAGGACTGGCTCGACGTGGTGCGGGATGCCACCGACGACACCGTGCTCGACATCGCCGGCCACCTGCCCGCCGAGGCGGGCGAGGCGCTGTTGCAGGCCGCGACGGGCGGCCGCCCGCAGCCCACCATGCCAGTCGAGGGCGCGGACCCCTTCGCCCATCCCGATGCCGGCCGCCGCTTCCGCGTCATGGAGAATGTGGACGAGCTGCGCGCCGCGCTGGAGGCCCCGTGGGAACGTTGGGCCGTCTACCTGCACCCCGCGCAGCGTGAATACGTCGATCGCGATTTCAACGGCCCCGCCCGGGTGATCGGCTCGGCCGGGACCGGCAAGACGGTGGTCGCCCTGCACCGCGCCGTGCGCCTGGCGCAGAATCCGGGTGCGCGCGTGCTGCTGACGACGTTCAATTCGGGGCTGGCCGAGGGGTTGGGGCGGAAAATGCCCCTGCTGGCAGGCGAGGACGTGCGGGCACGTATAACGGCCAAGGCGCTCGGCCCCTTGATCGCGGAGGTGCACGCCGAGCGCTTCGGCCCTCGCGGCATCGCCTCCGACGACGAGATACGTGCGCTTCTGCAAGATGGTGCCGCCGCGAGCGATGCCTCGTTCACCGCTGATTTCCTTTACGACGAGTGGAGCCTCGTCGTGGATGCATGGGATATCCGGGACCTCGACACCTATCGCGACCTGCCGCGCCTCGGCCGCAAGGTCCGGATGCCCGCCGCGCGGCGCGACGCGGCCTGGGCGATCTTCGAGGGCGTGCGCGCCGCGCTGAGCGCGCAAGGCATGAAGACCGAGGCGCAACTGGCCCATGACCTCGCCGAATCCGGGGCGCTCCCGTTCACCCACGCCGTGATCGACGAGGCGCAGGATATCTCCGTGCCCGAGCTTCGATTGCTTGGCAAAGCCCTCGGCAGCGCGGAGAACGGCCTGTTCTTCGCTGGCGATATCGGTCAGCGCATCTTCCGCGCCCCGTTTCCATGGGCCGCAACAGGGGTCGAGATCCGGGGACGATCCCGCAGCCTCAAGGTGAACTACCGGACATCCCATCAAATCCGCCGCTACAGCGACGATCTGCTGCCGGAAACGCTGGTCGAGCCGGATGGGAGCGAGGAAAACCGCCTCGGCGTCACGTCGGTCTTCGATGGGGCAGCCCCGGAGGTTCACAGCTTCGCCACACGCGCGGATGAGGTGGCGGCGGTCAACGCATGGCTCGAAAGCCTGTTGCAATCCGGCGTCCCGAGTGACGATGTCGTGTGCCTTGTCCGAACCTCTTCCCTTGTGGCCGAGATCGCGCCGATGTTGCCGATCCGGGTGATGTCCATGCACGCGGCCAAGGGCGCGGAATACCGCGCCGTCGCTGTCTTGGCGCTTGATCAGGATATGGTACCGCTCGAGGCACGTCTTCTGTCCGCGAACGATGAGGCTCGGCTCGACGAGATCATTAATACGGAAAGACACCTGCTGTATGTTGCGGCATCGCGCGCCCGGGATCATCTGTGGCTGTCAGGTGTGGCGCCCGTATCCGATTTTCTGCAGGATCTTTTGTGATGATGCCGCAAGACCCAATACAGGAACCGACTCATTTGAAGCTGCCAAGACCGCAATTATCTGAGTGAGGCCGAGCTATGCCGTTCCGCTTCTGGCGCCGTATCCGCCTTGCCCCGGGCGTTACCCTGAACCTGTCGAAGTCGATGGCCTCGCTGTCTTTTGGGCCGCAGGGCGCGAAATACACCATCAGCCCGCACGGCAATCGGGCGACGGTCGGACTTACCGGCACGGGGTTGTTCTACACCGTTCACGACCGCGAGCGGGCGGGCCGCGGTGGCGCCGCTCCCGCGCAGGAGGTGGCGGCGCAGGACCGGCTGACCCTTGGGTTCTTCCAGCGGCTGTTCACTCCGGCAGACGAGAAACGCTTCGTCGACGGCCTTCGCGCGCTGAACGAGGGCGATCAGGAGGCGGCGCTGGCGGCGCTGGAGGAGGCGCGTGAACTGCCTGATGCGGCCTGGGTGGCCGGGCTGATCCGGCTGCGCCGCGAGGAGATCGACGCTGCCAAGGCCCATTTCGACCATGCTCTGGGTCGGCGCGCCGATCTGGGCGCGCTGTTCGAGAAATACGAGATCGCAGCGCAAGCCAACCTGCCGATCACCGAGGATATCTTCGCCCACATCTTCCCGCGCGAACGCGGCACACGGCTGACCCTGCTGGAGATTGCGCAGATCGAGGGCCGCCATGACGATGCCATGGCGCATGTCGAGCGGCTGATGCACCTCGACCCGACCGATCCGGTGGTGCTTCTATCCTTTGCGGAACTGGCGCTCGACACGCCCGGCGATCGCTCCCTCATGGACCGGGTGGTGCGCGCCACGGTGCGTGTCGAGAACGAGACCCCGGTCTATACCGCGATCCTGCTCTATCGCGGCCGTGCGCTCGCCGCGTTGGGGCTGCCCGATGCCGCCATCGACGTGTTCACGCTGGCCAACCGCCGCCGCAAGGACCGACCCGATGGGCTCTTGCATCAGGTCCGCTACGACCGGGCGGTACTCTACCACGAGACCGGCCAGCGCGCCCGCGCGCGCCCGCAGTTCGAGCGTATCTATGCGGCCGATCCGGGGTTCGAGGATGTGGCCGAACGGCTTGGTGTGGGGAAATACTAATAGGCAACCCGGCGCCGGAAAAGCCGAACAGGGTAAAACTGATTTCAAGCCCGACAGATGTGGAGAAAAACATTTTCTCAGTAAGAGAGTTATCCACAATTCCCTTAGCAGGTCGCTGAAGAAGTCTGTTTGTAAGGACGTTTGTAAGCGCTACGGCGTTGCCCTATGCGGCGAGGCTTGACGGCTGGGCGTAGCGCCAGGGCAT
>QVQC01000062.1 GCA_003428585.1 Nioella halotolerans | reverse complement strand
GCCGTAAGTGACTCGCGTGGTGTCAGGCGGGCCAGCATGTGGCCAAACTCGGCCGGATCGAAATGGGGCATGGCGGGTCTCCTGGGATGGCGGGCATCTCGGACACTACCCTACTGGAGCCGAAGAACAAAGGTGGAACCAACACGGTTTGCTGACACCGCGGTATTTGGGGTCAGACCGGCTTTGGCCTCGGACAAGAACTTCTTTTCTTGAGGTGCATTATTTCCTGTTGCACCAAACCAAATTCGATTTCCTGCGATTCTTTCCTGCATCACAGGCCAAGTGTAAAGCCAGCAGCGCCCGGCTGGGAGGGTGTGAACCTTTCCATTTGGTGCCGTGAAACCATAGAACTGGCTATCTCTCGTGACCAGTTTTGCAACCTCCCCTCCCTGCCCAAATCTGACGCGCGCACGTTCGCCGAACGGCGCATGCAAACCAATGGCGAGCCGAGTAACTCACATCAGGTGCGGACCGTTCGCGATGCGCCGGGTTGGTCCAGGTCAGGTCAGGTCAAAGATGGCCCAAGATCGGGCGGCCGCAAGCACCGCCAAGCCGGCAACCAACCTGTCACCGTGCCTCCCCGCTCACGCCACCGCCAGCTGCGACAACCACGCCATCAGCGCCTCGGGATCCGGCGCGACGGGATCCGCCATGTCACCGGCAAAGGCCGCGAAGGCCGCGCGGTTGAGGCCGTTGAGCCCGACCAGCACCGGGATCCCCTCTGCCAGCGCGGTGCCGATCAGGTTGCGAAAACCGCCGCCCTCGGATTCCTGCTTGCCGAACTTGTTGACGATCAGAAGCCGCGTATCGCCCGACAACCGCGCCGCCACCAGCCCCACCGCCTGTTCCAGCGCGTCCGCGTCCAGACGGCAGCCGCGCGATCCCGGCCCGAGGTCCTGGCTGATGCGCAACACCGGCCCGTCGGGCAGCACCCGCACATCCATGTCGCAGGGCCGGTCCTCGCCGCACTCGGTGTTGGTCTGCACCACGCCGGCCACGGCCACGCCGCGCGCCATCAGCGCCCCGGCAAAGCGCGCCATCAAGAGGTCCACATCGCCCCGCCCCTCTGACATCACGTATCCGATTTTCACGCGCTGATCCTCCGCGATCCATCCCCGGACCCCGTGATGCGCCGCCGCCGCGTTCCCGTCAAGCCGGGCACGACTTGTCTGCACGGGGGGTGTACGGGGGGTGCACACAAGGTGCACAGGGGGTGCCCACCATTTTTCGCGGGGCATGACCCTTGACCTTCCATTGACTGGAATCCCTATGTGACGTGTCAATGGACGTTTCCGACCCGAAAGACATGTCATGACCAACACCGCCACCACCAACTTGCAGATCACGGGGCTCAACTGCGCCAGCTGCGTCCGCCGCGCCGAGACCGCGCTTGCCGAGGTGCCCGGCGTGACCCGCGCAGAGGTCAGTTTCGCCAGCGAATCCGCCCGCGTGGACCATAGCCGCGAGGTGGCGTTGGACGACTTGAAAAAAGCATTGAAAACAGCTGGTTACCCGGCGGCAGAGGCCGACGTGACCCTCGCCGTCGAGGGCATGTCCTGCGCCTCCTGCGTGGCCCGCGTGGAGCGCGCGCTGACGGACGCGCCGGGGGTTCTGGCGGCCTCGGTCAACCTCGCCACGGAAACCGCGCAGGTGCGCTACCTCGTCGGCCAGACCGGCCCGGCCGAGATCGCCCGCGCGGCCAGCGCAACGGGCTACACCGCGCACCTGCCGAACGGCGACGCGGACGACACCGATGACCGGAAAGAGAAGGAAAGCCAGAAACTTGCGCGCCAGACCCTCACCGCCGCGCTGCTTGTCCTGCCGGTCTTTCTGGTCGAAATGGGCGGGCATCTTTTCCCCGCGCTGCACCATCTCGTGGCCACCACGATCGGCGAGCAAACCAGCCGCGTGGCGCAATTCGTGCTTGTCGGCCTCGCCCTCGCCGGTCCCGGGCGCGTGTTCTACATCAAGGGCTTGCCCGCGCTTGCCAAGGGCGCGCCGGACATGAACTCGCTGGTCGCGCTCGGCACGCTTGCCGCCTTCGCCTATTCCACCCTGTCAACCTTCGCGCCCGGCCTGCTGCCGGAGGGCACCGCGCATGTCTATTTCGAGGCGGCGGGCGTTATCGTCGCGCTGATCCTGCTGGGCCGCTGGCTGGAGGCGCGGGCCAAGGGCCGCACCGGCGAAGCAATCCACAAGCTCTTGTCGTTGCAGGCGAAAACCGCCCGTGTGGAGCGCGACGGCGAGGTTGTCGACCTGCCCATCGAAGAGGTCACCGAAGGCGACATCCTGCAGGTGCGCCCCGGCGAGAAGATCGCCGTCGACGGTGTCGTGACCGCGGGCGAAAGCCATGTCGACGAGTCGATGCTGACGGGCGAGCCGATCCCGGTTTCGAAATCGCGCGGCGCGCAGGTCGTGGGCGGCACCGTCAACGGCGCCGGCGCGCTGACGTTCCGGGCCGAGAAGGTGGGCCGCGACACGATGCTGTCGCGCATCGTCGCCATGGTCGAGCAGGCACAGGGGGCGAAACTGCCCATCCAGGGCATGGTCGACCGCGTCACCGCGTGGTTCGTCCCCGCCGTCATCGCCGCCAGCCTTGCCACCGTGGTCCTCTGGCTCGCCTTCGGCCCCGCCCCGGCGTTGCCGCTGGCGCTTGTCGCCGGGGTCTCCGTCATGATCATCGCCTGCCCCTGCGCCATGGGACTGGCCACGCCGACCTCGATCATGGTGGGCACCGGCCGCGCTGCGGAAATGGGCGTGCTGTTTCGCAAGGGCGAGGCGCTGCAACGGCTGCAATCGGCGCGCGTCGTGGCCTTCGACAAGACCGGCACCCTGACCGAGGGGCGCCCGGACCTCGTCGCGCTGACGCCCATGGACATGACCGAGACCGAGGCGCTGCGGCTGGTCGCCGCGGTGGAGGCGCAGTCGGAGCACCCCATCGCCGAGGCGATCCTTCGCGCGGCAAAGGCGCGCGGGCTGGATGTGCCGGGCGCCGACGCCTTTCAATCCGTGACGGGCTTCGGGGCCGAGGCACGGGTCGACGGCCAGCGGGTTCAGGTCGGCGCCGCGCGCTACATGGAGCGGGAGGGCATCGACACCGCCCCGCTTTCGGATGAGGCCGAGGATTTGGCCGCGGCGGGCAAGACCGCGCTTTTTGCCGCCGTGGACGGCCGGCTTGCCGCGCTGATCGCCGTTGCGGACCCGGTCAAGCCGTCCACCCCAGCCGCCCTGTCGGCCTTGCGCGCCCTCGGGCTTCAGACCGCGATGATCACCGGTGACAGCCCGACCACCGCAAACGCCATCGCGCGCGACCTCGGCATCGACCATGTCGTCGCCGGCGTGTTGCCGGAGGGCAAGGTCGCGGCGGTCGAGGATCTACGCGCTCAAGGCCCGGTCGCCTTCGTCGGGGACGGTATCAACGACGCGCCCGCACTCGCGGCGGCGGATGTCGGCATCGCCATCGGCACCGGCACCGATATCGCCATCGAGGCGGCGGACGTGGTGCTGATCTCGGGCGATGTCTTCGGCGTGACCAACGCGATCCGCATCAGCCAGCGAACCATTGCCAATATCCGGCAGAACCTGTTTTGGGCCTTCGCCTACAACACGTTGCTGATCCCGGTCGCGGCGGGTGTCATCTACCCGCTGACCGGCATGCTGCTGTCGCCGGCACTGGCCGCCGGGGCGATGGCGCTGTCCTCGGTCTTCGTGCTCACGAACGCGCTGCGCCTGCGCCGGGTGCCCGAGGGGCACGGCCCCGCCGCCACCCGCGCGACCCCGTCCGCCACCGCCGCCGCCGTGCCGGCGCCCGCGGAATAAGGAGACGCCCATGAATATCGGAGATGTGGCCGAACGCGCCGGTCTGCCCGCAAAGACGATCCGCTACTACGAGGATATCGGCCTCGTCACCCCGCAGCGCGCCGCCAATGGCTATCGAAGGTTCCGCGAAGCTGACCTGCACAAGCTGACCTTTCTGGGGCGGGCGCGGTCGCTCGGCTTTTCGATCGAGGATTGCCGGGCGCTGCTGGCGCTTTACGAGGATGACAGCCGCGCAAGCGCCGATGTGAAGCGAATCGCGGAGGATCATCTCGCCCGGATCGACCGCAAGATCGCGGAGCTTTCGGCGATGCGGGAAACGCTGTCGCATCTCGTGCGCGCCTGCTCGGGCGATGACAAGCCCGATTGCCCGATCCTGCACGGGCTGGAAAACGGCTGACGGCGCGGCGATGGTCGCGGGTCGGCCCGCAAATGCCGCGCCCACGTCTCGACATTCGCCGCTGCTTGGTTACCCTGTCACGCAACGCCACCGGACGCGCCCCGTGCGCGCCCAAGAGGGAGCCGCCATGAACTATCACACCCCGGAAACCTTCGAGGATGCCGCCGCGATTGCCGCGCGGGCCGCCGGCACCACCCGGTTCCTTGCGGGCGGCACAGATGTGCTGGTGCAATTGCGCAGCGATCTGGTGACGCCCGACGACCTGATCGACATCAAGCATATCCCCGCCGCGAAAGCGATCACCCGGACCGGGGATGGCGGCTGGCGCATCGGCGCGGCCGTGTCGGGCGCCGAAATGACCGAGAACGCGGCGCTTTGCGCCGACTGGCCGGGGCTGGTCGAGGGCATGGACCTGATCGGCTCCACCCAGGTGCAGGGGCGCGCGACGCTGGTGGGCAACCTGTGCAACGGCTCGCCCGCCGCCGACGGCGTGCCGGGCCTGATCGCGGCGGGATGCACCGTAACCGTGATCGGACCGAAGGGCAGCCGGGAAGTCGCGGTGGAAGAGATCCCCGCCGGTCCCGGCAAGACCTCGCTGGCCAAGGGCGAGGTGATCACCGGCGTGACCATACCGGCGCGGGGGCAGCACGGCGGTGACGCTTACCTGCGTTTCATCCCGCGCACGGAAATGGATATTGCCGTGGTGGGCTGCGCGGTGAACCTGCGGCTGGACGGCGACACCGTCACCGAGGCGCGCGTCGTCCTCGGCGCGGTCGCGCCCACGGTCCGGCTGGTGCCCGAGGCGGGCGAGGCGATCCTCGGCACGACGCTGGAGGCGGCGGCGCTTGACCGGTTGGCCGAGGCGGCCTCTGCCGCCTGCCAGCCCATCGACGACAAGCGCGGCACGATCGAATTCCGCACCCACGTGGCCGGGGTTCTGGCCCGGCGGGCCGCGAAAATCGCCCATGCCCGCGCGAAAGGAGGAACCGCATGACCAAACGCATCCATGTCAGCACGGAGTTGAACGGCGACGCGGTCGATTTCCTGTGCGACCCGCGCGAAACCCTGCTCGATTGCCTGCGCGACCACCTCGGCGCCATGGGGGCCAAGGAGGGCTGCGGCACCGGCGATTGCGGCGCCTGTTCCGTCACGCTGGACGGGCGGCTGGTCTGTTCCTGCCTCGTCCTTGGCGTCGAGGCCGAGGGCAAGCAGATCGGCACCGTGGAAGGCATGGCGGACGGCGAAAGCCTGCACCCCTTGCAGCGCAAGTTCATCGAACACGCCGCCCTGCAATGCGGGATCTGCACGCCCGGTATCCTCGTCGCGGCGAAAAACCTGCTGGAACGCAACCCGGACCCGAGCGAAACCGAGGTGCGCTACTGGCTGGCGGGCAATCTCTGCCGCTGCACCGGCTATGACAAGATCGTGCGCGCCGTGATGGACGCGGCCACGGAAATGCGGGAGGCGTCATAATGGCACTCGACGGACCGAAGACCGCCTACAAGTATATCGGCACCACCCCGGACCGGCCCGACGGGCTTGACAAGGTCACCGGGCGGGCGCGTTACGGCGCAGATATCAACGTGCCGGGCATGTTGCACGGCGCGGTGGTGCGCAGCCCCCATGCGCATGCGAGGATCCTGAAGATCGACGCGACGAAGGCGCTTGCAATGGAGGGCGTGAAGGCGGTGGTCACGCGCGCCGATTTCCCGGACGGGCTGGACGGCGAGGACTGGAACCTTCAGGAAAACTGCATGGCCGGGGAAAAGGCGCTCTACGATGGCCATGCCGTCGCCGCCGTCGCCGCCACCTCGCCCCTGATCGCGCGTGACGCCGCCAAGGCGATCGTGGTGGACTACGAGCCCTTGCCGCACGTCACGGACGTGGACGCGGCGATGGCCGAGGGCGCCCCGGTGATCCGCGACGGCGCCGCCGATTTCTCCGTTCCCGAGGGGATGCACCCCAACGTGGTGCGCTATTTCGAAAGCGGGCGCGGCGAGCTGGAAAAGGGCTTTGCCGAGGCCGACCTGGTGATCGAGAAGAGCTTTACCACCGAGGCCGCGCACCAGGGCTATATCGAGCCGCAGGCCTGCCTTGGCCAGATGGGCGCCGACGGGCGCGGCGAGATGTGGGTCACGACGCAGGGCCACTGGTTCGTGCGCCGCATGTCCGCCGCGATCCTTGGCACCGAGGCGACCGGCCTGCGGGTCACGCCATCGGAAATTGGCGGCGGGTTCGGCGGCAAGACGACCGTGTTCATCGAACCTTTGTCGCTGGCCCTGTCACGCAAGGCCGGCGGCAAGCCGGTCAAGATGGTGATGACCCGCGGCGAGGTGCTGCGCGCCACCGGGCCGACCGCCTCGGCCTCGATGGACGTGAAAATGGGCATAACGAAGGACGGGCGGATCACTGCCGCGTCGGGCACCTTCCGCATGCAGGGCGGCGCCTTTCCCGGCGCGCCGGTCGATGTGACCACCATGCTGGCCTTCGGCAATTACGACATCGAACACGTGCACCAGGTCGGCTACGACGTTCTGGCCAACCGGCCCAAGCAGGCCGCCTACCGCGCGCCCGGCGCCCCGATGGCGGCGTTTGCCACCGAAAGCGTGCTGGATGAACTGTGCCGGAAGCTGGGGCTCGACCCGATCGACACGCGGCTGAAAAACGCCGCGCGCGAGGGCACCCGCGCGACCTTCGGCCCGAAATACGGGCCCATCGGTCTGGTGGAGACGCTGGAAGCCGCGAAGGCGCATGCCAACTACCATGCGCCGCTCGGCCCCAACCAGGGGCGCGGGGTCGCCTCGGGATACTGGATGAACCATGGCGGGGAAACCTCCGCCTCCGTTGCGATTTCCGAGGATGGCACGGTCACGGTGTCGATCGGAACGCCAGATATCGGCGGCAGCCGCGCGTCGATGGCGTTGATGGCAGCGGAGGCGTTCGGGGTGGCTTACGAGAACGTGCGCGTGAACATCTCCGACACCGGGGCGCTTGGCGTGAACGAACCGACCCATGGCAGCCGCGCGACCTTCGCCAGCGGTCTGGCCACGATCCGGGCGGCCGAAGACTGCATCACCAAGCTGTGCAAGCGGGCCGCCGACAAATGGGGGATCGACGCCGAGGCGGTGACCTGGGAAGACGGCTGCGCCAAGCCGTCGGGCCCCAATGCCGGGGAATTCCCGCCCATGCCGATTGCCGAGATCGCGGCCGAGATGGGCGAGACCGGCGGCCCGATCTCTGGCCATTTCGAGGACACGCCCGCGGGATTTTCCGGAAGTTTCGGCACCCACGTGGTGGATGTGGAGGTCGACCCCGAGACCGGGCGCACGACGATCCTGCGTTACCTCGTAGTGCAGGACGCGGGCAAGGCGATCCACCCCGCCTATGTCGAGGGGCAGTTTCAGGGCGGCGCGGTGCAGGGCATCGGTTGGACCCTGAACGAGGAATACATCTACGGCCAGGACGGGCGGTTGCAGAATGCGGGCTTCCTCGATTACCGGGTGCCCGTCGCCTCCGACCTGCCGATGATCGACACGGTGATCGTGGAGGTGCCGAACCCCGGCCACCCCTACGGCGTGCGCGGCGTCGGCGAAACCGGCATCACCCCGCCCCTGCCCGCCATCGCGAATGCCGTGCGCGAGGCGACCGGCAAGCGCATCACCGACCTGCCGCTGCGCCCCTCGCGCGTTCTGGCCGCGATCCGGGACAAGGGGGACTGATGGCAGAGGTGCACCTGTGGTCGGGGCTGCGGTCGCTGGCCGACGGGCAAGAGGTGGTCGAGGTCGAGGGCCAGACCGTGGGGCAGGTTCTGGACGGGCTGGTTGCGGCGCATCCGGGGCTGGAACCGGCGATCAAGCGCGGCGTGTCGGTCGCGGTGGACGGGCAGGTCGTGCCCGGCAACCGCACCCACCCGGTCGCGCCGGATAGCGAGGTGTTCCTGCTGCAAAAGCTGGCCGGCGGTTAGCGACTCGTCGCTGGCGCATATCGCCTCTCGTCGGGGTCAGCGCCGTTCGGCCAGGAACGCCGCCACCTCGTCTGCCGTGGGGATCGCATCGGCGGCCCCGGGCCGCGTCACCTGCAGCGCGGCGGCGGCCGCGGCGTGGGTCAAGGCAGTTTCGATGGGCGCGCCCCTGTCGATCCCGGCAAGCGCGACCCCGAGAAAGCAATCCCCCGCCCCGGTCGTGTCCACCGCCGTCACCCCGACGGAGGGCACCTCAACCACCTGCCCGCCCGCGATCCACGCCGCGCCGCGCGCGCCGTAAGTCACCAGCCGCGCGACCGATTCGACCGCTTCTTCGGACAGGTCGGCGCGCAGTTGCGCCTCCTCCACCGCGTTGACCGAAAGCAGATCGACATGCGGCAGGATCTCGTGCACCGCCGCGCTGTCGAAGGGGGCCGCGCAATAGCAGATTCGCAGGCCCCTCTCGCGCGCCATGCGTGCGGCGGCCAGCCCCGCACTGGTCTCGTTCTGCAACAAAAGCCAGTCGCCTTCCCGCGCGCCCGAAAGCGCGGCGGCCACGTCCTCCTCCGCGATTCGGCGATTGGCACCGGGGTAGAGGATGATCGCGTTTTCCGCCGCGTCGTCGACGGCGATGATGGCATGGCCGGTCGGGGTCTGGCCACTGGCGACATGGGTGACATCCACCCCCTCGGCGGCAAGCCGGTCGCGCGTCCAGCCGCCTTCCGGCCCGATCCGGCCGATATGGCGCACGTCGCCCCGCGCGCGTGCAATCGCGATGGACTGGTTCGCGCCCTTGCCGCCCAGCCCGGTCACAAGCGCGCGCGCGGCAATCGTTTCGCCCGGCGCGGGCAGATGCGCCATCCGGTAGCTGTGGTCGATATTGATCGAGCCGAGGTTGTAGATGGTCATCGCGCCGCCCCTGTTCGTGCCTTTGCGGGCAAGCCTAACGGGGCCGCGCCGACGCCGCCAGACCGGTTCCACCCGCCCCTGTCAGGCGGTGCGCAGCGGCACGTCCAGAATCTCGCGGGCCTCCTGCCACGTGGCGACGGGACGCTCGTGTTTCTCGCAGAGATCGACGGTGCGCGCGACGAGCGCGGCGTTGGAGGGCGCCAGCCGGTCGCGGTCGAGCCTCATGTTGTCCTCCAGCCCGGTGCGCGTATGCCCACCCGCCGCGATGGCCCATTCGTTGACCACGATCTGGCCCGCCCCGATCCCCGCCGCGCACCACTGCGCCTCGGGCGCCAGCCGATCCATCGTGCGCACGTAGTAGTCGAACACGTCGCGATCCACCGGCATCGCGTTCTTCACGCCCATCACGAACTGCACGTAGAGCCGGCCGGGAATGCGGCCCTCGCGGTTCATCTTCACCGCTTGATGGATATGGGACAGGTCGAAGGCCTCGACCTCCGGCTTCACGCCATACGTGACCATTTCCGAAGCCAGCCAATCGACAAGGTCGGGCGGATTTTCATAGACCCGCGTCGGGAAATTGTTGGACCCGACCGACAGCGACGCCATGTCCGGCTTCAACGGCAGCATGCCGCCGCGCGCCTGCCCCGCGCCCGACCGTCCACCGGTCGAAAGTTGCACGATCATGCCGGGGCAGTGCTTTTGCAGCCCTTCCATCAGGCGCGCGAATTTCTCGGGGTCGCTGGTCGGCGTCTCGTCATCGTTGCGCACATGGCAATGGGCGATGGACGCGCCCGCCTCGAAGGCGGCCTGCGTGCTTTCGACCTGTTCGGCCACGGTGATCGGCACGGCGGGGTTGTTCGCCTTGCGCGGCACCGATCCGGTGATCGCCACGCAGATGATGCAAGGTGTTGTCATGGTATTGTCCTTTGAAGCCGGCCCCGGAACGCTGCACCGGGACCGGCACGGTGTCAAATGTCGAAGAAAACGGTTTCCTCGCCGCCCTGTAGCGTGATGTCGAAGCGATAGACCGGCTGGCCGTCCCGCGCGCCGCGCCGGGCGATCAGGGTCGCGCGGCGGCCTTCCCACTCGATCAGGTTCAGCACCGGGTCGGCGGCGTTGGCCTCCACCTCGTCGTCGAAGTAAAGCCGCGTGTGAAGGCCGAGATTGATGCCCCGCGCCACGAGCCACAGGCCGATATGCGGCGCCTGCATCGTTCCGTTTCGCCCCGCCACCGGCCCCGGCTTCACGGTGTCGAAGCCCCATTCGCCGGTCGCGAAATCGGTGATCACACGGCCCCAGCCGCGAAAGCCGTCCTCGACCGTACCGGGGCTTTCTGGATGCGCATGAACGCCCGCAGCATTGGCCTGCCACGCCTCCAGCAGCACATCCTTTACCGGGCTGCCGGTGCCGTCCATCACGATGCCCTCGACGCGGATGCGTTCGCCCGCCGCATTGGGCCCGGCGATGTCATGGCCAAGCTCGCGGTCGTAGATGTCGAAGCCCGCGGCGCCGGGGGCCAGACCGATATGGACGTAAGGCCCGGCGGTCTGTGAGGGGGTTTCCTTCAGGTAATCGAGCGGTTGCGTCATTTTTTCCTCCTTGGCGCATCTTCCGGGCGGAAAACCGGTTCCCACTTTTCCTGAAGATGCCGCATCAGTTCCCCTCCAGCCGGTTTTCGAAGAGCGTCGAGCGCCGCCCGCGCAGCACGATATCGAAACGGTAAGCGAGGCTGTCGAGCGGGACGGAAGCCTGCCGGTCCAGCGGCGCGATCAACTGGCCGATGGCCGCCTTGTCGCGGACAGTGTTGACGATGGGACAGGTCGCGATCAGCGGATCGCCCTCGAAATACATCTGCGTGATCAGCCGCTGCACCCAGGCCCGCCCGAAGACCGAAACGTGGATATGCGCCGGGCGCCAGTCGTTGATGCCGTTGCGCCACGGATAGGCGCCGGGCTTCACGGTGCGGAAGTAGTAATAGCCGTCCACATCGGTCAGCGTCCGTCCGCAGCCGCCAAAATTCGGGTCGATGGGCGCAAGGTAAGTGTCTTTCTTGTGCCGGTAGCGCCCGCCGGCATTGGCCTGCCAGATCTCGACCAGCGTCCCGGGCACGGGGCGGGCGTTTTCGTCCAGCACCCGGCCATGCACGATGATCCGCTCGCCGATCGGGCTTTCGCCGGGACGCGCGTAGTTCCGCAACAGGTCGCGGTCCAGCGGGTCGACATCGCCATGGCCGAAGACCGGCCCGGTGACGTCGGACACGGAATTTTCAAGCGAGATCAAGGGGTAATTCGGCGACCGGGTGACGCTGGTCTTGTAACCCTCGTCGCGCGGGGGCGGGTGGCGCATGCGGTCGCGTTGGTAGTATTCGCCTGTGCTTGTCATCTCGGCGGCCTCCTTGCTGGCTCAGGGGGTGTGGCGCGCGGGGTCCAGTTCGCTCTTTTCCATCTCGGCATAGGTCTCTTTCGCGATCTTGAGCGCCTGATTGGCGCGCGGCACCCCGGCATAGATGGCGACATGCTGGAACGCCTCCAGCACGTCGCGCTTGCTGGCCCCGGTGCGCGCGGTGGCGCGGACATGCATCGCGATCTCCTCGAAATTTCCCATCGCCGCCAGAAGCGCGAGGGTCAGCATGGACCGTTCCCGGTCACTGATCCCGTCCGAGGCCCAGACAGTGCCCCACGCCGCCTCGGTGATCAATTGCTGGAACGGCGCGTCGAGTTCCGTCTTCGCGGCCTCGGCGCGCTCGACATGCACATCGCCAAGGATCGTACGACGCACATTCATGCCGGTGTCAAAACGCTCAGACATGGGCGGTATCCTTCAGGAAGGTGTCAAGCAAGTCAGCATAGGCGGCCGGGGCCTCGACGCAAGGCAGATGGCCGGCGCCCTCGATCACCGCAAGGCGGCTGCCGGGGATCATCGCGGCGGTGGCACGCACGAGTTCGGGCGGGCTGGCGCCATCCGCGCTACCGGCAATGGCAAGGGTGGGCAGGGCCAGCGTGCATGTGCTGGCTGCAAGATCCGCCCCCGCGATGGCATGGCAGCAACCGAGATAGCCCTCGACCGGCGTGCGCACCAGCATGTTGCGCCAAAGCGCCAGATCGGGCCCGGCGCGGAAGGCGGGGGAAAACCACCGGTCCATCACCGCGTCCGCCGTCGCCCCCAGCCCGCCTGCCTCGATCGCGTCGATGCGCGCCTGCCACATCGCGGCATCGCCCATCTTCGCGGCGGTGTTGGACAGAACGAGGGCGCCGATCAGGTCGGGGCGCCGCGCCGCCAGCCCCTGCGCGACCATGCCGCCGATCGATAGCCCGATGAAGACGCACGCCTTGATATCCAGGGCGTCAAGGAGCGCTTCCGCATCCGCCACGAGGTCGGCCATCGTGTAGGGCGCCGGAGGGCAATCCGAAAGCCCGTGCCCGCGCATGTCATAGCGGATGACCCGCACGCCGTCTGGCAACAGCGGCAGCAGCGCCTCCCATAGCCGCAGATCGGTGCCGAGCGAATTGGCAAAGACCACCGCCCTGCCCGCCGGGTCGCCGTCCTCGCGCCAATGCAGGCCAATTCCGTTTGCCGCGATCATCCGCATCAATAGGGCAGCCCGACGTAATTTGTCGCCATCACCTTCTGCGCATCGCGGTTTTCGCGCAGGAAGTCGATATCGGCGCGCTGCATGCGCAGATCGAACTCGCTCATGTCCGGGAAGCGGTGCAGAAGCGTCGTCATCCACCAGCTGAATCGCTCCGCTTTCCAGACGCGGGCAAGGGCGCGCTCCGAATAGCGGTCGATGCCCTCGGGGTCGCCCGCCTCGTAAAGCTGTACCAGCCCTTCATAAAGGTAGTGGATGTCCGACGCGGCGGTGTTGAGCCCCTTGGCCCCGGTAGGCGGCACGATATGGGCCGCGTCGCCGCACAGGAACAGCCGCCCCCACCGCATCGGTTCGGTCACGAAACTGCGCAGGGGGGCGATGCTTTTCTCGATCGACGGGCCGGTGACAAGGCTGTCGGCGGCCTCCTCAGGGATGCGGCGCCTGAGTTCGTCCCAGAAGGCATCATCGCTCCAATCCTCGACGCTGTCGGACAGCGAACACTGGATGTAATAGCGGCTGAGCGCGGCGTTGCGCATGGAACAAAGCGCAAAGCCACGCTCGGAACTTGCATAGATCAACTCTTCATTGACCGGCGGCGTTTCGGACAGGATGCCAAGCCAGCCGAATGGATAGACCTTTTCATACTCGCGCCGCACGCTGTCGGGGATGGTCTGGCGGCTGACGCCGTGAAACCCGTCGCAGCCGGCGATGTAGTCGCAATCGATCCGGCGCGCCTGCCCGTCCACGCTGAAGGTGACATGCGGGGCGTCGGTATCGGCATCGTGAATGGTCACGTCCTCGACGTTGAAGATCGTCTGGGCCCCCGTCGCCTCGCGTGCTTCGTACAGGTCGCGCGTCACTTCCGTCTGGCCGTAGAGGGTGACGGACTGGCCGATCAACGCCTTGAAATCGACATGGAACATATCGCGGTCAACGGCGATCAACGTGCCGTCATGGGTAAAGCATTCGCGGTCCAGCCTGTCGGCGACGCCGGCCTCGCGCATCAGGTCAACCATGCCCGATTCAAGGATGCCGGCGCGGATGCGGCCAAGCACGTAGTCCCGCGTCTTGCGTTCCAGCACCACCGCCTCGATCCCCTTGCGGTGCAGAAGCTGGCCCAGCAGCATGCCCGACGGCCCGCCCCCGATGATTACGACCTGGCTGCGCATGTCTCCTCCCTTGGGTCCGAACTGGACCTTTGCGATTGGGAGTATCATAACCATTCATGCGTGAATAATGAGATTTCGGACCATATGATTTACCAAATGGATAACCACATGCACCGCCACCGCATCAAGCTGCGCCATTTGCAGTGCTTCACGGAGGCTGTCCGGCAGCGTAGCCTGAAGCGGGCCGCCGAAAGGCTGAACCTCACCCAGCCCGCCATGTCCAAGACCCTGAAGGAATTGGAAGAGGCCCTCGGCAAGACCTTGCTGGTCCGTAGCCGCGCCGGTGTCAGCCTGACCGAGGCGGGCGAGGTCTTTGCCCATTTCGCGCAGATGAGCCTATCGGCGCTTGACCACGGACTCGACGGCGTCGCGCAACTGGAGGCGGGCGGCGCGCGCGCGGAACTGGCCATCGGCGCGCTGCCCTCCGTCGCTGCCGGGCTGCTGCCACGCGCGCTTGCGTCGTTCGAACGCCTGTCGCCCGCGACGCTGCGCATCGAGGACGGGCCGGTCGGCTACCTTGTTGAGCGGCTGCGCGACGGCGCGGTCGGCATGGTGATCGGGCGGCTGGGCGACCCGTCGATCATGCAGAATCTCAGTTTCACGCAGCTTTACGAGGAGGAGGTGGATTTCGTGGTGCGCCCCGGCCACCCGCTGCTGACGGCCGGCGCGCGGCTGGAGGATATCGCCGACTGGCCGGTGATCTACCCGCCCGCGCAGGCGGCGATCCGCCCGTTGGTGGAACGTTTCCTGATCGGTCAGGGGGTCGGGCGGCCGCGCGTCGCGGTCGAAACCGTCTCCGGCGCCTTCGGCCGGGTCTACACGCGCGAAAGCGACGCGATCTGGATCATTTCGCGCGGCGTGGTGTGGAACGAACTGGCCGAGGGGCGGCTGGCACGCCTGCCGTTCGAGACCGGCCTGACCCGCGGCCCCGTCGGCCTTTTGCGCCGCGACGACGCGGAGCCGGGCGCCGAGGAAGGGCTGTTCGTCTCCGCCCTCATGCGGACCATCGCCGATATGGGGCTGGCGCCGGGCTGACGCGCCCTGCCCCGTCAATGGCGCGTTTCATATGGCAAAGGCCTGGTTAACAGCGTGCACGCGGCCGCCCGGGCGGGCGCGTGCCCGTCGCTCGCGCGACGGGCGGGCGAGCAACCCGATCCGGTGCAACACATTCTATAGCGGCAGCAGGAACAGCGTGATCGCCGGGAAGAGGACGAGGATCACCACCCGGATCAGGTCGGAACTGACGAAGTAGAGCACCGCCTTGTAGGTCTCGACCATCTTGGTGTCGCGGTCCATAGCGTTGATGATGAACAGGTTCATCCCCACCGGCGGGGTGATCAACCCGACCTCGACCACGATCAGCACGAGGATGCCGAACCAGATCGCCGTCAGGGTCGATGACCGGTCCTCCAGCTGGTATTCCGTCACCGGGCGCATACCAAGTTCGCGGAACTGGTCGCGGGTCAGTTCCGTCCCGGCGGCCAGAAGCGCCCGCGCCTCCTCGATCAGGGCGGGGGCCGCGTCCAGCCCTTCGGCAACCGCCGCCTCAAGCCGGGCCGATTGCAGGCTGATCATGTCGACAAGACCGAAATCCAGCACCGAGATCACCGGGAAGAAGATCGGCACCGTCAACAGGATCATCGACAATGAATCCATCAGGCAGCCGAAGACGAGGTAGAAAAGCAGGATCAGCGTGAGGATCATCCACGGGCTGAAGCCCTGTTCGAGTACGAAGCTCGACAAGGTCTGCGGCACCTGCGTCAGCGCGAGAAAGCCGTTGTAGAGCCCTGCGCCCAGCACGATGAAGAAGATCATGGCCGTGCCGATGGCAGTGGCGATGATGCTTTCCTTGAACACGCTCCATGTCAGGGTGCCATTGGCAAAGGCGATGACGCCAGTGCCCGCGGCGCCCACGGCGGCGCCCTCGGTGGGCGTGAACCAGCCAAGGTAGATGCCGCCGACCACGAGGCCGAAGACAAGGATCACTGGCCAGACATTGGCCATGGCGCGAAACCGCTCGGCCATCGGCACCGGCGGGCGCGTGCCCGCCGCCTTGGGGTTGATCCGCACGTAGAGCGAGATGGTGATCACGTAGCCAAGCGCGGCCAACACCCCCGGCACGATCGCGGCGACGAAGAGAGAGGCGATATTCTGTTCGGTCAGGATCGCGTAGATCACGAGGATGACCGAGGGCGGGATCAGGATGCCGAGCGTGCCGCCCGCGGCCAGTGTGGCTGTGGAAAAACCGCCCGAATAGCCGTAGCGCTTGAGTTCGGGCAGCGCGACCCGACCCATCGTCGCCGCCGTCGCCAGAGACGATCCGCAGATCGCGCCAAAGCCCGCGCAGGCCCCGACGGCGGCCATGGCAACCCCGCCGCGGCGGTGGCCAAGCCAGCTTTCGGCGGCCTTGAACAGCGAGGTGGACATGCCCGACAATGTCGCGAACTGCCCCATCAGCAGGAACATCGGCACGATCGAGAGCGAGTAGCTGGAAAAGGTGGTGAAGGTTTCCGTTTTCAGCCGCGCCATGAACATCGAGGTGCTGCCCGTGGCCAACCACAGACCGCCGACACCGGCAAGGAACATCGCCAGCCCGATGGGCATGCGCAGGAAGATCAGGAACAGAAGGGCCGGGAAGGACCAGGCGCCAAGCTCGAACATGCTCAATGGACCGCCCCCCCGCTGCCGGGCAGGATCGCCCGCCCGCTGACCAGTTCCAGCACCCGCGCAGCCGCGCAGTAGACCCCGACCAGCGAGGTCACGACAGCGGCCCCGAAACTGGCCGCGTAGGCCCACCAGACCGGGTATTGCAGCAGGAAGGTCGTCTGCCCGCGTGAATATTTTTCCAAGGTGCCCTCTAGCAAGCGAACGGTGATCAGGATCAGAACGGCGGTCAGCACGATTTCCCACAAGGTTTGCAACATCTGTGTGACCCGCGCCGGCATCAGCGAGGTGAAGACATCCACCGTCGCATGGCCGCTGTAAAGCTGGCAGATCGGCAGGAAACAGAAGATCGCGAAGGCGATGCCGGACTCGACGATCTCGAAATCGCCCGTCACCGGCCCGACGCCGGTGCCAACCACCCAGGCCGCGAAGCCCGGCGCGACGCTTTCCAGCCAGTCCCAGTGGCCGAAGGTGCTCAATCCCCGGCCCAGCACGCTGACGAAGATGAGAATCACCAAAACGGTCAGGATACTGCCGCCCAGAACGGCCATGCCGCGCGACAGCCGGTCCACCAGATTGGGCATCTTGCCCCCCTTGGTTGCGAATGGATGAAAACGAAGCGCCCCCGCGGCCGGTCCGGGCCGCGGGGGCGGGGGCGCCTCAGGCGCTGTACTCGGCGATGAGCTCGCGGGCCTCGGCCAGGAGGCCGCTGCCGTCCATGCCCGCCTCGTCCATCTCGGCGACCCAGTTGTCGATGGTCGGCTGCGATGCGTCGCGCCACATCTCGACCTCTTCCTCGGTCAGTTCGATGATGTTGTTGCCACGGTCGATCGCCTGCTCACGGATCGGCGTGTCGTAGAACTCCTGCGTCGAGCCTGCCCATGCCGACACGTCGGCGCCGGAATTGTTGTCGATCACTTCCTGCAGGTCGGGCGGCAGCGCCTCGTAGGAGGCGCGGTTCATCGCGAAGAGGAAGCTGGTGGTGTAAAGCGACGCACCGGTGAAGATCGTGTGATTTTCGACCAGTTCCTGAACCCGCAGGATACCGACGACCTCCCACGGGATCACCGCGCCGTCGACGACGCCACGCGACAACGCCTCGGGGATGGCCGGAACCGGCATGCCGACGGTGGTCGCGCCGAGATTGCTCAGCAACTGGTTCGTCACGCGGGTCGGCGCGCGCAGCTTCACCCCGCTCAGGTCATCGGGGGTGCGGATCGGCGTCGAGGAGTGGATCAGGCCGGGGCCATGCACCCAGACCGCGATCGGTTTGAACTCGGCGAAATCGGCATCCATCATGTGACGTTCTGCCAAGGTCCAGAAGGCGCGGCTGGTGGGGCCGGCACTGGTCATCATGAAGGGCAGTTCGAACACCTCGGTCCGGGGGAAGCGGCCCGGCGTGTAGCCTGCCACGGTCCAGACCACGTCGGCCACGCCGTCGATGGCCTGGTCGATCAGGTCGGGCGGGGTACCGCCAAGCTGCATCGAGGGGAAGCGTTCCACGGTGATGCGGCCGCCGGATTCCTCTTCGATCGTGTCGGCCCAGACATCGAGCACATGTGCCGGCACGTTGGCCTGCGCCGGCAGGAACTGGTGCAGGCGAATGGTGAATTCATTGGCACGCGCAGCCTTGGGCAGCACGCTGGCGCCGATCATGGCGACACCGGCTGCACCGGTGGATTTCATTAGTTGACGACGAGAAATGGTCATTGTCGGTTTCCTCCCTTTTGACCAGAGTCTACCCGCCCGGATGACCGGGTAAACATGATTCTGCTGAAACGCGGCTCCCGTTGCGTCATGCTGACCTGCGAAGCCCAACCTGTCGAGTGCGTTCCAACGTGCCGTTCCGTCCCTCCAGAGTTCGTTTCAAATAAAACGACCAACCGTTCGGTAACTTAATTCACGCCCGTTCGCAACGGTTTTTATGAGGAGGCACGCACGGGAGGCACAGGCGCTCTCCTCACAGAGGGCCGCGTCGCGGACCGCACAGAAGATGCGACTCGACTGTTTGGGGCCGTTTCTCCCCCGGTCAGGGCACGCAACCGCCCCCAATGCGACGCAAACGGGGCCACGGCGCCCGCTGCCCGTTCATGTCGCAGACCCGATGGTCAGCGAAATCGGATCGAGCCCATCGATTCCCCCGTGCAACACGTCCCCCGGTCTGACCGCACCGACGCCGGCGGGGGTGCCTGTCAGGATCAGGTCACCGGGCACGAGATGGTAGAACCGCGACAGGTCCGCCACGATCCCGGCCACGCCATGGATCATCTCGTCCAGCGTCGCGTCCTGCCGGGTTTCGCCGTTCACCGACAGGTGAAGTCGCTGCGGCCCGATCTCGCCCATGTCCTCGGCGCGGGTCAGCGGGGCCACCACGGCCGAGCCCTCGAAATCCTTGCCGAGGTCCCACGGCCGGCGCTTGTCCTTCGCCGCGCCCTGCAAGTCGCGCCGCGTCATGTCGAGCGCGCAGCCATAGCCGAAGATCGCCCCGCGCGCCGCGTCGCGCGTGGCCTGAAAGACGGGCTGGCCAATCACGAGGGCCAGTTCCATCTCGTGGTGCAGATCTTGCGTGCCCGGCGGGTAAGGCAGGGTCGCGCCACTGGCCAGCAGGGCATGTGGCGACTTGGTGAAGTAGAACGGAGCCTCGCGGTCAACCTCGTTGCCCATCTCGGCGGCGTGGGCGGCATAATTGCGCCCGACGCAGAAGATGCGGTGCACAGGACAGGCGGCGTCTTCCCCCGTCACGGGGATCGAACGAATGGCGGGCGGCTCGAAGAGGAAGCGGGTCATGGGGATCCTTGTGGCTGGTGTCGCGGCATCTGATCACGCGGCGCACCCGGTGGAAAGCCTTGCCAGACCTCGCGTCGTCGCCGCACCCGCTTGACCCCGTGCACGGTCCTGCTATCACGCGGGGTGTGGCGGGCCTGTAGCTCAATTGGTTAGAGCAGAGCGCTCATAACGCTTTGGTTGCGGGTTCGAGTCCTGCCGGGCCTACCAGACCACCCCGATCACCGCGCCAGCACGAAATCCACGCGCAGGCCACCGAGATCCTCCGATTGTGACAGCCGCATTGTGCCGCCGTGGCCGCGGGCGATGTCGTTGGCGATGGCCAGCCCCAGCCCGACACCGCCGCCGCGGTTCTGGTTGCGCGCCGCGTCGAGGCGGGCAAAGGGGCGCACCGCCCGCTCCCGATCCTCCGCCGCGATCCCCGGCCCGTCATCTTCCACCGTGAAGCGCAGCGCGCGGTCAAGCACCGTCAGGCTCAGCCGCGCCCGGCTGCCGTATCGCAGCGCGTTGCTCAGCAGGTTGGACAAGGCCCGCCGCACCGCGCCGGGGCGCAGCGCCACGACCGGCGCCTCGGCGGGCAGGTCCAGCGTCACCTCGCCGCCAAGACGGGCCGCATCCTCCGCCACCTGCCGGGCAAGCGCCGCCACGTCCACCTCTTCCGGATCGTCAAGCGCCTCGGACCGCGCGAAATCGAGGAACGTGTCGAGAAGCGCCTCCATCTCGGCCACGTCGCGCAGCAGGTCCTCCGTCTCCGGCCCGGGGTCGAGCATCGAGAGGCCCAGCTTCATCCGCGTGAGCGGCGTGCGCATGTCGTGGCTGACCCCTGACAGCATCATCGTGCGCTGCTCGATATGCCGCTCGATCCGGTTGCGCATGTCCAGAAACGCCCGCCCTGCCGCGCGCACTTCCAACGCGCCCGAGGGCTTGTAGGGTTCCACCCGCCCCTTGCCGAACGCCTCCGCCACGCGGGCCAGGCGCCGGATCGGCCGCACCTGGTTGCGCAAGAAGACGAAGGCCACCGCCGTCATCAGCACCCCCGTCAGGATCATGATGACGAAAAGCTGGTGCGGGTTGGACGCCGACACCCGCCGCCGGTCGATCTCCAGCACCAGCGGCGCGGCGCCCTCGGCCTCCAGAGCCAGAATCACCCACCGGTCGCTTCGGGCAAGGTCGATCCAGCCGATTTCGGGCACCATCGTGGTCAGGGTCGAGATCACGCCGCGCCCCGACAGGTCATACCAGCGGCGCATCACCGCCTGTTGCCCCAGCCAGTCAGGCGCCGCGGCCGCGCCAACCGTCATGTCGAGCCGTTCCGCCAACCGCCGTGCCTCGTCGCGTGCGCCGTCCTGCAACGCCTCGTTCACCAGCCGAAGGTCAAAGGCGAGGGCCGAGGTCAATTGCCAGGTCACGTCTTCGAAATGGCGTTGCAGGAAGGCGACCGACACGACAAGTTGCAGCGACACGATGGGCACGATCAGGATCAAGGCGGCCCGGCCATACAGCCCCCGCGGCATGAATCTCTTGAGCCAGTCCCATCGCATGACGCCATCTAACCCCGTGGCAGGCAATGAGGGAAGAGAGCATGACCGCAACGCTGCTGGAACCCGGACTGCGCCGGATCACCGCGCCCAACCCCTCGCCCATGACGCTGAACGGCACCAACACCTTCCTAGTCGGTGACCGTGACGTCGCCGTGATCGACCCCGGCCCGATGTCGCGGCCGCATCTCGACGCGATCCTCGGCGCGCTTGGCCCCGAGCAGCGGATCAGCCATATCCTCGTGACGCATGCGCATCTCGACCACTCCCCGCTCGCCCGGCCGCTGGCCGAGGCCACTGGCGCACCGGTCATGGCCGCGGGGCCCGCGGACTGGGGCCGCGCCGCCGCCATGCAGACGCTCGCCGAGGGCGGGCTGATCGGCGGCGGCGAAGGTCTAGACCAAGATTTCACCCCCGATATCACGCTGCGCGATGGCGAAGTTCTCAGCGCGCGGAACTGGCGCATCGAGGTGCTGCACACCCCCGGCCACATGGCCCATCACCTCAGTTACGGCTGGGCCGGCGCGCTGTTCTGCGGCGACCTGGTGATGGGCTGGTCCACCTCGCTGATCTCGCCGCCCGATGGCGACCTGTCCGCGTTCCGCGCGTCGCTGGGTCGGCTGATGGGGCGCGACGACCGGGTGTTCTACCCCGCGCATGGCGAGGCGATCACCGCCCCCCGCGCGCGCTGCCGCGAATTGCTTGATCACCGCGACGCGCGCGAGGCGCAAATTCTCGCGGCCCTCGCGGCCGGCGCGGCAACGCCGCAGGACCTTGCCAGCCGCATCTACACCGACATCCCGGCGCAGATGCTGCCAGTGGCGGAGCGCAACGTTCTTGCCCATCTCGTTGATCTTGTTGATCGAAACATCGTCAACCCCGAGGGCTCCCTGACGGCGACCGCCCGGTTTTCGCGATGCTGACAAAAGCCGGGCGTCCGGGTCAAAATCCTCTGGACCTCCAAAACCGAGGTTGCTATACGGCCCCCAGTTCCGGCGTAGCTCAGCGGTAGAGCAGTTGACTGTTAATCAATTGGTCGTAGGTTCGATCCCTACCGCCGGAGCCAATTCTTCCGATCCCGAAGGTCGCAATCCGCCCTGTCGACGTTTGTTCAGGTCCTTCGACCACGCCTGTTGGCAAGCGTCGGTCCTGGCGCAGTCTTGGCCGGGTCGATCGCAAGTCGGCGGCAGGTCGCACCCCACGATGTGACGCAGCGGCCTGGAAAGGCCCGTGCGCGCACCCTGCACACGCCGACGCGCGCAGCCGGCGCTTGGTGTGGGAACTGGTCTTGCCAGCGTCGCGGCATCTCTGCTTTCATCGCCGGAATGCAAACCGGGCGGCAGGACAGGGGCGAGCCTGCTGACCCGATCAGCATCGGTGTTGCCAAAGCAATCAATGGGAGGCATCAAAAGCATGCAGGAGCAGGGAACGGCAGGGGCGCGGGGCGCCGCCGGGCGCGAGGACGGGACGTTGGGCGCCGGTCGCCGAAGATCACGGGCCCATAGCGGATGAACGAAAGGCCGGCCCCCCGTCGCGACGCCAAGGCGCCGCGCACGCGATCGACCCCGAGGACGCCATCCGTGATCGGCTGGCGCGAACGGGTGGCGTTACCCGAGCTGGACCTTGACATGGTCGAGGCCAAGATCGACACCGGTGCGCGCACCACGGCCCTGCATGCCAGCCGCATCCGACCCTTCGAGCAAGACGGAAAGCCGTGGGTGGAATTTCACCCCGAACATGACCGGCTGGACCGGGCCAGCCTGTGCCGCCTTCCCATCCATGACCGGCGCGCGATCACCAATACCGGCGGCGTGCCGGAGGAGCGGATCATCATCCGCACCCGCCTGCTGATCGCGGGGCACCGGCTCCGGATAGATATCTCGCTTGCCGACAGGGCCGACATGGCCTTTCCAATCATCATCGGGCGCACTGCCCTGCGCCGTGCGCGACTTCTGGTGGACAGCGGTCGCTCATGGCTCACCCCCCCCGAATAAAGGAAGCTGAGATGAAGATCGCAATGCTGTCACGCGCGCCGAACCTTTATTCGCATACGCGCCTCAAGGAGGCGGGGCTTGCGCGCGGCCACGAGTTCGACATCATCAACACCACGCGATGTTACATGAACATCGCCTCGCGCCGCCCGGAGATCTACTACAATGGCGAGAAGCTGCCGCTCTATGACGCTGTGATCCCACGCATCGGGGCCTCGGTGACGTTCTACGGGCTCGCGGTCTTGCGCCAGTTCGAGATGATGGGGGTCTACCCCGTCAACGAAAGCGTGGCGATCGGGCGGTCGCGGGACAAGCTGCGCTCGTTGCAACTTCTCGCGCGCGACGGGATCGGCCTGCCGGTCACCACCTTCGCGCACGATCCCAAGCAGACCGAAGAGGTGGTCAAGGTCGCCGGCGGCGCGCCCATGGTCATCAAGCTGCTCGAGGGCACGCAGGGCATTGGCGTCGTGCTGGCGGACACTGACCGGTCCGCGCGGTCGGTGATCGAGGCGTTTCGCGGGGTCAACATCAACATCCTCGTGCAGGAATTCATCAAGGAGGCGGGCGGCACCGACATCCGCGCCTTCGTCATCGGCGGCAAGGTGGTGGCGGCGATGAAGCGCACCGGGGCCGAGGGCGATTTTCGCTCCAACCTCCACCGCGGCGGCAGCGCGGCGGTTGTCAAGATCAGCCCCGAGGAACGGTCCACCGCGATCCGCGCAGCCAAGAGCATGGGGCTCAATGTCTGCGGCGTCGACATGCTGCGCTCCAATCACGGGCCGGTGGTGATGGAGGTGAACTCCTCCCCCGGTCTCGAAGGTGTCGAGAAGGCCACCGGCAAGGATATCGCGGGCATGATCATCGACCATGTCGAGAAGAGCGCGGTGCCCGGCAAAACCCGCACCAAAGGGCGTGGCTGATGGCGAAACGCAAGGTCTTCAAGATCGGCGACGAGGTCATCACGCCCGGCACGAGGCGCACCATCGACCTGCCCGTCAGCATGCTGTCCGATCACACGCCGATGACCATGTCGGCCCATGTCATCCATGGCCGGCGCGACGGGCCGGTCGTCTTTGTCAGCGCGGGCGTCCATGGCGACGAGATCATCGGGATCGAGATCGTGCGCCGGCTGCTTGGCGTGCCGCAACTGGACAGCCTGCGCGGCACGCTGATCGCGGTGCCGATCGTCAATGCATTCGGGTTCCTCAACAACTCTCGATACCTGCCCGACCGCCGCGACCTGAACCGCACCTTTCCCGGCACGCAGGGCGGCTCGCTCGCGTCGCGGCTGGCGCGGCTGTTCATGACAGAAATTGTCGCGCGCAGCGATCTGGGGATCGACCTGCACTCGGCCGCGGTGCATCGGACGAATCTGCCGCAGATCCGCATCTCGCCCGGCAATCGCGAAACCCTGCGCCTTGCCCGTGTCTTCGGGGCGCCGGTGATCCTGCGGTCGGAATTGCGCGAGGGATCGTTGCGCGGCGCGGCCAGCGATGCGGGCGTCGACGTGCTGCTGTTCGAGGCTGGCGAGGCCTTGCGCTTCGACGAAATGGCCGTGCGCGCCGGGGTGAGCGGCATTCTGCGGGTGCTCAAGGATCAATCCATGCTCCCTGCCAAGGGCATTGCGCGCCCCAAGCGCAAGCCGTTGCTGTCGAAATCAAGTCGTTGGCTGCGCGCACCGCAGGGTGGGCTGCTGCGCTCCTACAAGTCCGAGGGCGACACGGTGACCGAGGGCGAAACGCTGGCCATCGTCGCGGACCCGTTCGGAGAGGTCGAAATCCCGGTGGTATCGGACGCTGATGGCCTGATCGTGGGCCGCGCCGTCTTCCCGAACGTCAACGAGGGCGATGCCCTGTTCCATGTGGCGCAGGTCGCGGACCCGGACGAGGCCGGGGAAACGCTGGAACACCTGTCGTCCCAACTGGAGGCCGACCCGATCTTCGACGAAGACGAGATCATCTGACCGCAACCGCGCGGGCCGCCCGCCATGGCGGGTGGCCCTGCGCTCACTTGCCCTCGGACCTGAAGGCCAGCCGCATCTGTTTCTCGGTCTCGATCAGCGCGAAGAAGACAACACCGACCGCAACGATCAGCGCGCCATCCCAGAGCGGCACGGCCCGCGTTCCAAAGATGGCCTGCAGCGGCGGCAGATAGGTTACGCCGACCTGCGCGGCAGCGACGCCGGTGACACAGATCCAGACGATCCGCGTGCCGCGCGCCGCCGCCCATGTCAGCGACGGGCCGTGCAGGTTGCGGATGAAGAACAGGTAGAAGATCTCCAGCACCACGAGCATGTTCATCGCGATCGTCTGGGCAAGCGCCTCCGGGTAGCCCCTGCCGATCGCGTAGATGTAGAGCCCGAACACCGCCGCCAGAAAGAGGCCCGAGGCGAAGACGACCTGCCAGACCAGTCGACCGGTCAGCAATGGTTCGCCACGCGGGCGCGGCGGGCGGCGCATCGTGCCGGGTTCGGGCGGCTCGAAGGCAAGTGCAAGGCCAAGTGTGATGGCAGTGACAAGGTTCACCCACAGGATCTGCACCGCGGTGATCGGCAGCGTCATGCCAAGAAACAGCGCAAGGATAATGGTCAGGGCCTCGCCTGCATTTGTCGGCAGGGTCCAGCTGATCACCTTCTTGAGGTTGTCGTAAACCGTGCGCCCCTCGCGCACTGCCGCCGCGATGGAGGCGAAATTGTCGTCGGCCAGCACGAGTTCGGCGGCCTCCTTCGCCGCCGCGCTGCCCTTCTGCCCCATGGCAATGCCGGCATCGGCCCGTTTCAGCGCCGGCGCATCGTTCACCCCGTCACCGGTCATCGCCACGGTCAGCCCCCGCGCCTGCAAGGCGGTGACAAGGCGCAGCTTGTGTTCTGGCGAGGTGCGCGCGAAGATATCGGTTGCCATGGCGGCCTCGGCCAGGGCCGTATCCTCCATCGCCTCCAGATCGGCGCCGGTCAGCACCCGGTCATGGTTCTTCAGCCCGATCTGCCCGCCAATGGCACGCGCCGTGGCGGCGTGATCGCCGGTGATCATCTTCACCCGGATGCCAGCGGCATGACATTCGGCGACCGCCTCGATCGCTTCGGCGCGCGGCGGGTCGATCAGGCCGACAAGCCCGATCAGTGTCAGCTTGTCCTTGAGGTCGGCCGTGCCCAACCCGTCATGGTCGGGCGCCACCGTCCGAGTGGCGACGGCAATCACGCGCTGGCCTTCGGCCGCGAGGCTTTCCACGACCTCGTGCCAGTGGTCGGGGTCAAGCGGCTCCACCCCGCCGGCCCGTGTGCGCTGATCGCCGCAAAGTCCAAGGATCGCCTCGGGTGCGCCCTTGGCATGGATGTAGGCCTGCCCTTCGGGATCACGGGTCAGGACCGCCATGTAGCGATGCGCGGCATCGAAGGGGATCGCGTTGACGCGCGTCCACTGGCCGAAGGGCGCGCTTGCCTGTTCCGTGATCTTGCCCGCAAGCGCCATCAGCGCGCCCTCCATCGGGTCGCCCTCGGCACGCCAACCCGCATCCGTTTCGCGCAGAACCGCATCGTTGCACAGCCCCGCCACGCGGGCGATTTCTGTCAGGATCGCGCAGTCCCGTTCGTCGGGATCGCCGCCATCGGACCGGATCGCACCGTCGGGCGCGTAGCCCTCGCCGGTCACCGTGTGGCGCCGACCCGCGGTGGCCAGCGACGCCGCCATCATCTCGTTGCGGGTCAGCGTGCCGGTCTTGTCGGTGCAGATCACCGAGACCGAGCCCAGCGTCTCGATCGCCGGCAGGCGGCGCACGATGGCATTGCGCCGCGCCATCGCCTGCACCCCGACCGCGAGGGTAATCGTCAGGACAGCCGGGAGGCCTTCGGGGATCGCCGCGACAGAGAGGCCCACGATGGACATGAACAGATCCGAGAACGGCAGGCCGCCGATGAAGTAGCCGTATGCGAACAGGCTGCCGGCCACGATCAGGATGAAGACGGTCAGCCAGCGGGCGAACCGGTCCATCTGCGCGACAAGTGGCGTGGTCAGCGTCTCGACCCCGCCGAGCATGCCGCTGATCTGGCCGATCTGGGTGTTACCCGCCGTCGCGGCGACGACGCCGCGCCCGGTGCCCGCCGCGATCAACGTTCCCGAAAACAGCATGGAGGCGCGATCGCCCAACGCCGCGTCCTCCGCGACCGGCGCTGAGTCCTTGTCGACCGGAACGGATTCGCCCGTCAGGATCGCCTCCTCGGCCTTGAGCCCGCGCGCCTCGATCAGGCGCAAATCGGCGGGCACCCTGTCGCCCGCCTCAACCAGCACGATATCGCCCGGGACCAGATCGGCCGCGTCGATGCTGACCCGCACCCCGTCGCGCAGCGCCGCCGACCTTGGCGCCAGCATATCCCGGATCGCGTCCATCGCCTTTTCCGCGCGGCCTTCCTGAATATACCCGATCACGGCGTTGACGATCACCACGGCAAGGATCACGCCGGTATCCACCCAGTGCTGCAACGCCGCCGTGACAAGCGCCGAGGCGATCAGCACGTAGATCAGGACGTTGTGGAAATGTGCCAGAAACCGCAGCACCGGGCTGCGCCTTGGGGGTTCGGGCAAACGGTTCGCCCCGTGACGCGCAAGACGGCTGGCCGCCTCGTCGGCCGTCAGCCCGCTTTTATCGGTGGAAAGCGCATCGAGAACCTGCGCCCCGGATATCGCGTGATAGGGTGTAACCTGTCGACTGTCGGTCATCTTGCTTCGGGTCCTTGCGCTAAAGCGTCAGGCGGCGCGATCACGACGCCTGTTTGTCCTCTGACTCGATGGTCGGAATCTCGGTGCGTTCTTCCTCTGGCGCACCGCAAAGCAGGTCGGCCGCGCGATCAGCGGCGTCCTGGAAGGGTTCCAGCACCAGATCGGCACCTGCGGAAAACAGATCTTCGGTGTCCTTGGGGTGATGCGACGCGACGGCAACGCGCCCCCGGAAGCCGGCGCTGCGGGCTAGCTGGATCAGCGTGCGGCGGGTATCCTCGTGGCTCAGTCCCGTCGGATACAGGGGGACGGTCGAAACGACCCACTCTGCCTGCGTCAGGGGCAATTCGGCCACGAATTCTGGGTCGGTGGCGTCGCCGAATTCGGTCTCCAGCCCGAGATCGCGCCAGCGTCGGATCGCCAGAGGGTTGAAATCAACCCCCAACACCTTGATGCCCCGCCTTTGCAGGCGCACCCCGATCGCAGTTCCAAAGCGGCCAAGGCCGAAGACGATCACCGTGTGACCGTCATCGCGATGCGCCCCGGCCTCTGACGGCTCGCGCGGCGTACCCTTGCGTTCGAACACACCGAGGAAACGTTCGAAGACGGCGTAAAGCTGATGCGAATAGGTGATCATGTAGGTCGAGGCGGCGATGGTCACGAGCCCGACCATGGTGACGAGGCCGAGCGCATCTTCCCGCACATGGCCCAGCGACACCCCCATGGCCACGAAGATCAGGGAAAATTCGCTGATCTGCGCGACTGTCAGCCCGGCCAGGAAACCGGTGCGCTTGCGGTAGCCCAAGGCGCCCATGATCGCGAGAACAATGAGCGGATTACCGATGAGCACGAAGAGCGAGAAGACGATGGCACCGGTCACATGCGCGCCCAGAAGCGACAGGTCGAGCGCGGAGCCGAGCGCGATGAAGAAGAACAGCAGCAGGAAGTCGCGCAGCGGCGCGAGCCGCGCCGCGATGGTCTCGCGATAGGGCGTCGAGGCGAGCGCGACGCCCGCCAGCAGGCCGCCCACCTCCTTGCCGAGGCCGACGATGTCGCCCGCCGCGGCAAACATTGCCGCCATGGCAATGGCAAAGATCACCAGAAGTTCCGGCGCCCGCGCCAACCGCTCGGTCAGCGGATTTGCGACATAGCGGACGAAGAAGATGACGAGGGCCACCATCGCCACACCCGAGGTCAGCACCAGTGGGACCGACCCGCCGCCATGGCCGCCGTCGCCGCCCGCGCCAATGCCGATGGCCGAAAGCACGATCATCGCCATCACGACGACGAGATCCTGCACGATCAGAAAGCCCAGCGCGATCTGGCCATGCAGGCTGTCGATCTCGCGCTTGTCCGACAGCAGCTTCACGATGATGATCGTCGAGGAAAAGGTCAGCGCGACCGCGACGTACAGGCTGGTGACAGCGCCGAGCCCCAGCGCAAGGCCGATCAAGTAGCCGAAGATCGACGTGAACGCGACCTGGCCGAGCCCGGTCAGGAGCGACACCGCCCCGAGGGAGCGGATCAGCTTCACGTCCAGCTTGATGCCGACGAGAAACAGCAACACGGCGATTCCAAGTTCAGACAGAAGACCGATCTTGTCCTGCGATTGCACAACGTCCAGCGCCGAAGGCCCCGCGATCAAGCCCACCGCGATAAAGCTGACGATCAGCGGTTGGCGCAGGATGATGCCGAAAAAGCCGATGATCGCCGCCATCACCAGAAGGGCGGCGATTTCAACGAATGGCGATTGAACGATCACGTCCATCAATTCCGTAATCCTCTCGTTTCGTGCGCTGCGGATCCCTCTACGCCGTGCCTTGCAATCGCCGGGCGTTGGCCCCGGACGCATCGGCGCCGGATCGGCACGCCGGATGCAGACATGTTCGGGGGCGGGGTCGCCCGTCAAGGGCAAACCGGCCGTTCGGCTCGCCCGCGGCGCCCGGCGCCGTCGCAACCGGCGGTTTCGTGTTCTTTGCAGGCTCCATACCGAAGAATTGTGCAGGATAAATGATAGGCCCACAGGTCGGGAGAACTTGACGCATCGTGACCCAGGCGTCCACCGCCCGCCCGGCGCGGCGGATCGGGCGGGCCACATCGCCCCCTATCCGACCGAGATCAGCTTGATCGCCTTGTCCTGTTCCATCAGCCACAGCAGCACCCGCGCCGACTGCCCGCGCGGGCTGACGAGATCCGGGTCGCGGGCCAGCAGGGCGCGGGCATCGGTTTGCGCGGTGTGCATCAACCCGGTCTGGCCTTCCAGATCCGCGACGCGAAAACGCGGCAGCCCCGATTGCGCGGTGCCGATGAGGTCGCCGGCGCCACGGATCGCCAGATCCTCCTCGGCGATGCGGAAACCGTCCTCGCTCTCGCGCAGCACCTGCAACCGCCGCGCCGCTGTCTCGCCCAAGGGCGCGCGGTAAAGCAGCAGGCAGGTCGAGGCACCCTCGCCCCGGCCGACGCGCCCGCGCAGCTGGTGCAGCTGCGCCAACCCGAAATTCTCCGCCTGCTCGATCACCATGATGGTGGCGTTGGGCACGTTCACCCCGACCTCGATCACCGTGGTGGCGACGAGGACACGGGCGCGTCCGGCGACGAAATCGGCCATGGCGGCGTCCTTCTCTGCGGGCGGCAATTGCCCGTGGACGAGGCCGACCACCCCCTCGCCCAAGGCGGCGCGCAGATGCTTGAACCGCTCCTCCGCCGCCGTCATTTCCACCGCCTCGCTTTCGCCGACGAGGGGACAGACCCAGTAGGCCTGCCGCCCCTCGGCCACCGCTTGGCGCAGGTGATCCACCACCTCCTGCATGCGGGCCGTGTTGACCAGCGCGGTGCGGATCGGCTTGCGGCCCGGCGGTTTCTCGTCGAGCACGGAGATATCCATGTCGCCATAGGTGGCCAGGCTCAGGGTGCGCGGGATCGGCGTCGCCGTCATCACGAGGATATCGGCCGCCGCCCCCTTCTGACCCAGCTTGACCCGCTGGCCCACGCCGAACCGGTGCTGTTCATCGACGATCGCCAACCGCAGGTCGGCGAAATCCACGTCGTCCTGAAACACCGCATGGGTGCCGACGAGGATGCCGATCTCACCCGATTTCAGCGCCGCCAGCTTGGCGCGCCGCTCCGCCCCCTTGTCGCGGCCAGTCAGGATCTCGATGCGCACGCCGGCGGCACGGGCCAGCGGCGCCAGCCCGTTCACGTGCTGCGCCGCAAGGATCGAGGTCGGCGCCATCAGCACCCCCTGCCCGCCGGCCTCCACCGCGACCAACAGCGCCATCAGCGCGACCAGCGTCTTGCCGGACCCGACATCGCCCTGCAACAGCCGGTTCATCTTCACCGGCTGACCCATGTCATCTGCGATCTCGGCAATCGCACGCTCCTGTGCACCGGTCGGCCGATAGGGCAGCGAGGCCAGAACCCTGCGCCTGAGCGCCCCGTCGCCCGTGCTGACCCGGCCTTTCGCCTTGCGCATCTTCAACCGCGCGAGGCCAAGCGTCAGTTGATGGGCGAGCAGTTCGTCATAGGCGAGCCGTTCGCGCGCCGGGTGCGATGGCGACAGCGCCTCGGGCCCCTCGGGGCAATGGGCCTGAGCCAGGGCCGCGGGCCAGGCCGGCCAGTTCTGCTGCTTGAGAAGGTCGATGTCGATCCATTCGCCGAGATAGGGCGCGCGCGGCAGGGCCGAGGCGACGGCCCGCGCGATGCCACGCTGCGTGACGCCGGCGGTGAGCGGATAGACCGGTTCATAGGCGGGGATCTCGCCCGCCGCGTCGGGCGGCAGGATGTGGTCGGGATGAACCATCTGCGCCATGCCGTCGAACAGTTCCACCCGGCCCGAAACCACTCGCCGCGCGCCGGTGGGAAGGGTCCGGGCAAGGTAATCGCCGCGCGCGTGAAAGAAGACCAGTTCGAAACTGGTCGCCGCGTCGGTGACCTGTATGCGATACGGGCGCCCGCGGCTGGCGGGCTTACGGTGCGGGCCGATCTCGACCTCCACCGTGACGATGCCGGGCAGGTCGGCCTCCCGGATCGAGGCGCGCCGCGTGCGGTCCACGCCGCCCACCGGCAGCGTCAACAGCAGGTCTTTCGGGGTCTCGATGTTCAGCCCCTTGTAGTGCTTCGCCGTTTTCGGGCCGATCCCGTCCAGCCCTTCCAGCTCCGCGAATAGCGGGAAGAGGATTTCCGGGCGGGTTTTCGGCGCATCAACCATCGCCGATCAGCGCCAGCCACGCATCCTCGTCGATCGTCTCCACCCCCAGGTCGGCGGCCTTCTTCGCCTTCGACCCGGCGCCGGGGCCGGCGACCAGCAGGTCGGTCTTGGCCGAGACCGAGCCGGACACCTTCGCGCCGAGCGCTTCCGCCCGCGCCTTGGCCTCGGCGCGGGTCATCTTTTCGAGGCTGCCGGTAAAGACGACGGTCTTGCCCGCGACGGGGCTGTCGGCGGCGGTCGGCGCGGCCTCCGGTTCCACTTCGAGGCAGGCGACCAGCCGGTCGATCGAGGCGCGCTCCCGCGGCTGGCCGAACGCGGTCACAAGGGCCTGCGCCACGGTGGCGCCGATGCCGTCGATTCCGGTGATCTCTTCCCACGCGGCGCGCGCCTCTTGCGGGACATCGGCCCAGACGGCCGCCTTCGTGTCGGCGAGGCGCGGCTTGCGCCCCTCATCCGCCGCAGCCGCGCGTTCCGCGGCGACGGCGTCCTCGGCCCGGCGCGCCGCCGCCCCCGCCCGGGCCGCCCGGTCCACGGTCTGCGCCAGCTTGTCCCAGGTGCCGAAATGGCGCGCGAGATCGGCTGCCGCCACCTCGCCCACATGCCGGATGCCGAGCGAGAAGATCAGCCGTTTGAGCGGGATGGTCCGTTTTTCCTCGATGGCGCGAAAAAGGTTCTCGGCCGATTTCTCGCCCCAGCCCTCGCGGTTCTTCACCTGTTGCAGGCCGCTGCCGTAGCGGTCTTGCAAGGCGAAGATATCGGCGGGCTCCGCGATCCAGCCATCGGCGTGGAACTGTTCGACCTGTTTCGCCCCCAGCCCCTCGATATCGAAGGCCGAGCGGCTGACGAAATGTTTCAGCTTTTCCACCGCCTGCGCCGGGCAGACCAGCCCGCCGGTGCAGCGGCGCACGGAATCGCCCTCCTCTCGCACGGCATCCGATCCGCATTGCGGGCAGGTCGCGGGGAAGGCGTAAGGCGCGGCGCCCTCGGGCCGGTTCGACAGGTCCACATCCGCCACTTTCGGGATCACGTCGCCGGCACGGTAGACCTGCACCCAGTCCCCTTCGCGGATGTCCTTGCCGCCCCGGATCGGGGCGCCGGTGGCATCGCGCCCGGCGATGTAATCCTCGTTGTGCAGCGTGGCATTGGAGACGACGACGCCCCCGACGGTGACGGGTTTGAGGCGGGCCACCGGTGACAGCGCGCCGGTGCGGCCGACCTGGATGTCGATCGCCTCCAGCCGGGTCCAGGCCAGTTCGGCCGGGAACTTGTGCGCGATGGCCCAGCGCGGCGTGGTGGAGCGAAACCCGAGCCGGGATTGCAGGGCAAGGTCGTCGACCTTGTAGACCACCCCGTCGATGTCGTAGCCCAGCGTCGCGCGGGCCTGCTCGATCTGCCGGTAGTGGGCAAGCATGTCGTCCACGGTCTCGCACAGTTCGGTCAGCGGGTTGGTCTGGAAGCCTAAGCTGTCGAGCCGGTCCAGCGCCGCGATCTGCGTCGCGGCCAACGGGTCCGACAGCTCCCCCCACGAATAGGCGAAGAATCTCAGCGGGCGGGCGCGGGTGATGGCCGGGTCAAGCTGGCGCAGCGACCCGGCGGCGGCGTTGCGCGGGTTGGCGAAGGTCTTGTCGCCCCGCGCCGATTGCCGTGTGTTGAGCGCCTCGAAATCCGCGTGGGACATGTAAACCTCGCCCCGGACCTCCAGCACTTCGGGGGCATCTTCGACGGTCTGCGGGATATCGGCGATCGTGCGGGCATTGGCGGTGACATTCTCGCCCACCTCGCCATCGCCGCGGGTGGCGGCCTGCACCAGCCGGCCGTCCTCGTAGCGCAGCGACAGCGACAGACCGTCGATCTTGGGCTCGGCGGTGAAGGCGAGCGGCGCGTCGGGGGCAAGGCCAAGGTAGCGGCGGATCCCGGTGACGAAATCGCGCAAGTCCTCGTCCTCGAACGCGTTGCCAAGCGACATCATGCGCATGCGGTGGCGTACTTTCGCAAATCCCTCGGCGGGCGCGGCGCCGACCCTGTCGCTCGGGCTGTCTCTGCGCTTGAGATGCGGGAAGCGCGCCTCCAGCGCCGCGTTCTCGCGTTTCAGCGCGTCATACTCCGCGTCCGGGATCCATGGCGCGTCGTCGCGGTGATAGGCCTCATCGGCCCGCGCGATCGTGGTGGCCAGATCTTCCAGCCGGGCCTTCGCCTCGGCCTCGGACAGGGCCGCGGCGCGGTCCTCGGGTGTCGCGGTTTGCGGATCCATCGCTGTCCCTTCGAAAAGTCACGGCCTCCCGATGTGATAGGAGGCCGCGACAGGGAGGTCCAGTCAGGAAGCAGGGATCAGGCCGATACGGCGAAGCCTTCCGGGCCGGTATCCTGCACCGGGTCGCGCAGGACGTAGCCGCGGCCCCAGATCGTCTCGATATGGTTGTCGCCGCCGGTCGCCTCGGACAGTTTCTTGCGCAGCTTGCAGATGAACACGTCGATGATCTTAAGTTCCGGCTCGTCCATGCCGCCGTAAAGGTGGTTGAGGAACATCTCCTTGGTCAGGGTGGTGCCCTTGCGCAGGCTGAGAAGTTCCAGCATCTGGTATTCCTTGCCGGTCAGGTGCACCGCCCGCCCGTCCACGTCGACGGTCTTGGCGTCGAGATTGACGTTGATCCGGCCGGTGCGAATGACCGATTGCGCATGGCCCTTTGAGCGGCGGACGATCGCGTGAATGCGCGCGATCAATTCATCGCGGTGAAAGGGTTTGGTCAGATAATCATCTGCGCCGAAACCGAATCCCTTGATCTTGCTTTCGGTATCATCTGCACCAGAGAGAATCAGGATCGGCGTATCGATTCGCGCCAGCCGCAATTGCCGCAGCACGTCGTGCCCGGTCATGTCGGGAAGGTTGAGATCCAGCAGGATCAGGTCATAATCGTAGAGTTTCGCCAGATCGACGCCCTCTTCCCCCAGATCTGTCGAGTAAACGTTGAGGTTCGCGTGACTGAGCATCATTTCGATGCTTTTCGAGGTGGTCGGGTCGTCTTCTACAAGCAGGACACGCATCAGGCTCTCTCCGAATCTCTCAACTGGTATGCACCTTGCGGGGACTTCGTTAATTTCAAGTTATCTTTTTAGATAGTCTTTCGAAAATCGGATTTTATCAACCAAAAAATCTCAGGAACGGAATTGCCGTATCGTCGTGGCCTTGAGCGCAGCCTCGCCATGGCGGGAAATCGCCTGCATCCAGCTGTCCAGTTCTTCCTGCGACAGGGCGTAGACGCGGCAAGCTTCCTCGGCCTCCATCAAGCCGTAGGTGACCGCCTTGGCAACGGCAGCCTTGCGGCTGGCGACCCATCGGCGGGTTGTCGGGCTGGGCAGGTCGTCGCGGGTCAGTTCGCTGCCATCGGGAAGGGTCACGGAATAGGCCCGCTTGACTCGTCTGATATACATCGCGTCCCTCGCGCTTTCCCGAACGAGGCGAAGATGGTGCAAAAGCCTTAACGCGTCGTAACCGCCCCCCTTGAGGATAGGCCGCATTTTCTTATATTGCTCAAGGTTGCCCCCGGAGATCGCCATGCCCCTTGATCCACATCCCGTGAATTCGCTCGGCTTTGCCAAGCCCGCATCCGAGACGCGCGTCGTCGTCGCGATGTCCGGCGGCGTGGACAGTTCCGTGGTCGCGGCGAAGCTGGCCGAGGACGGCTATGACGTGGTTGGCGTGACCCTGCAGCTTTACGATCACGGGGCGGCGCTGGCCAAGAAGGGGGCGTGCTGCGCCGGGCGCGACATCCACGATGCGCGCCGCGTGGCCGAGGAAATGGGCTTTCCGCATTACGTGCTGGATTACGAGACCATCTTCAAGGACGCGGTGATCGACGAATTCGCCGAAAGCTATCTGGCCGGGGCGACACCGGTCCCCTGCATTCGCTGCAACGAGCGGGTGAAATTCAAGGATCTGCTGGAAACGGCCCGCGATCTGGATGCCGATTGCATGGCGACGGGCCATTATATCCAGCGTAAGATGGGCGAAAACGGGGCCGAACTGCATTGCGCGGCCGATGCCGCGCGCGACCAGAGCTATTTCCTGTTTTCCACCACGAATGAGCAGCTTGAATTCCTGCGCTTCCCGCTCGGGCATCTCGCGTCGAAATCCGAAACGCGGGAATTGGCGGCGAAATATGGGCTGCCCGTGGCCGACAAGCCCGACAGCCAGGATATCTGTTTCGTCCCAGATGGCGACTATGCCTCGGTGATCGAGAAACTGCATCCCGGCGCCGCGGATCCCGGCGATATCGTGGACATGGCTGGCAAGGTGCTTGGCCAGCATCGGGGGGTGATCCACTACACGGTCGGCCAGCGGCGCGGCCTCGGGATCGGCGGGCTTGAAGAACCGCTTTACGTCGTCAAGCTGGACCCGGACACGCGCCGGGTGGTGGTCGGCCCGAAAAAGGCGCTCTCGACCCGCATCGTGCCGGTCCGCGAAATCAACTGGCTGGGCGACGTGGCGTTCGCATCGCGCGCAGAATGGCATCTGGACGTCAAGATCCGCTCCACCCGGCCACCGCGCGCGGCGATCGTGCGCCCGATCTCGGAGACAGAGGCCGAGGTGGAACTCGTCGTTCCCGAGGAAGGCGTCAGTCCCGGACAGGCCTGCGTGTTCTACGCACCGGAAGGCGGACGCATCTACGGCGGCGGATGGATCTGGCGCGGCAAGTGACCGGGTGAACGGGCGTCAGACCCCGCCGCCCATCAGGAAGCTGCGAAACAGGATCTGGTGATGGGTCGCCAGTTGATCGACCTCGAACAGGTCGAGCCGGTAAGTCCCCGTCTCGTCCACCCCCTGCCCGGCCGCCCGGTAGCCGCCGGCCCCGAAAACGCGCGCCTGTCCAGCGCGCTCGCGCGGGTCCGGGCCGGTGGTGACGCTTTCGAAAACGGTCAAAAGCGCCGCCTCCGCCTCCGCCTCGGATAGCGGCGCAACGCGTCGCCCGTCATCCCAGGTGATCGAGCAGGCCAGCCGTGCGACGGCCGGGTCCGGCCAAGCCGGCACGTCATCTGACAGGATCAGCGCCTGCTGCCAGACCGGGAAGACTTCCGGATCGGTGCTACGGCGCGGCGCAAGCGCCTCGCGCGTGATCAGCCCGTAGCGGGCGCAGGCAACAACACCGCCAGGTGCCGGTGTGCCATCCAGCGGCGGGCCGAACCGGCCTGAAATGGCCCAGTAGAACGGGTCCGGCGCGGTCAATGCCGGCGACGACGAGGACGCGACGGCCAGATCGGGCAGGATCGCCTGCAGCCGGTCCGCGACCGCCTGTCGCCCGAGATAGGGCTCGGTCGCAAGCGTCACGAGGCCGGGCAGGTCCGGCGCCACCGGCTGGGCCACGACGCGCGTCACCACCAGAAAAGTCCACAGAAAGAAGAAAGCCACGCTGCATCGCATGGCCAAGCATGTCGCGGCCGGCCGGCAAAAGGCAAGACCTCTGACGCAAGCGTGCGGCGTCAGGACGGTCGCGCCCGGCAGGCCGGGCTTGCCGATTGCATCCCGCGCGGCCGGGTGGCAGCATCCCGAAAAAAAGGACGCCCCTTGATCCGCATCCTGCACACTGCCGATGTCCACCTCGACGCGCCGCTTCGCTCGCTGGCGCTGCGCGACGAGGGCCTGCGCGCGCAGGTTGAGGCCGCCACCCGTGGCGCGCTGACGCGGCTGGTCGATACGGCCCTGTCCGAAAGCGTGGACGCGGTCCTGATCGCGGGCGACCTTTTCGATGGCCGGGAACGCAGCGCCCGCACTGCGGCATTCCTTCTGGCGGAGCTTGACCGGCTGCGCGTGGCGGGGATCAGGGTCTTCTACATCAAGGGCAACCATGATGCCGACAACCCGGTGACGGGCATGCTCGACCTGCCGGACAACGTCCACCTCTTCGGCGCGCGTGGCGGCAAGGTTGACCTGGCCGAAGGGGTCTGGATCCACGGCGTCGGGTTCGAGCAGCGTCACGTCCCCGAAAGCCTGTTGTCCCGGTTCCCGGACCCGGTGCCCGGCGCAGTCAATATCGCCATGCTGCACACATCGCTCGCGGGCGCGCCCGGGCACGACAACTACGCGCCCTGCCGGGTAAGCGAACTTGCCGGAATGGGCTTCGACTACTGGGCGCTCGGGCATGTCCACAAACGCGAAGTCCACGCCACCGACCCATGGATCGTCATGCCCGGCTGCCCGCAGGGCCGCGACATCGGCGAGGCCGGCGCCAAAAGCGCGACCCTCCTGACGATCGAGGACAGCCGCATCACGGTCACGCAAGTCCCCACCGCCCTCGTGGAATTCGCGCAGACGGCGCTCGATATCTCGCAGGCCGACAGCGACGACGCCCTCCGCGCGGCCCTGCGTGCCCATCTCGACGCGGTGCGCGCGGGACTTGACGCGCCAACCGGGGTGCTACGGGTCACATTGACCGGCACGCCGCCGCGCTACTGGCAGATCCTGCGCGATCGCGATGTCTGGCAAGAAACGGTCGTCGAGCTTGCAGCGGTGGCGGGCGACATGTGGATCGACCGGCTCGTTTTCCACCTTTCGCCGCCAGAGGCCCGCCGCGATACCCCCGGCGCAAGCGAGGAACTGCGGCGTACCATGGACGAGATCGCCGGTGAAAGCGGGTTCCGCGCCGCCGCGCGGGCCGAGGTGGCGGCCGTTCTGGAGGACCTGCCCCCGGCGCTGCGCGCCCGGCTTGCCCCCGATGACACGGCGGTCGAGGCGCTGACCGACGGGCTGGCGCAAACCGGCGCGGCGCAGGTTCTGGCGCGCTTGAAAGGGGCCGAAGGGTGATGCGGATCGCGGAGTTGCGGCTGGACCGGTTCGGCCATTTCACGGACCGGCGGTTCGATTTCGGGCCGCGCGGGGCGCGTCCCGATTTCCACATCCTCTACGGCGCGAACGAAGCCGGCAAGACCACGACGATGGAGGCCGCGCTGCGGCTGTTCTACGGGTTCCCGCTGCGCGAGGCCTACGCCTTTCGCCACCCGCGCGCCAATCTTCAAGTCTCCGCCACGCTGGAGATCGACGGGCAGCGCCACGATTTCACCCGCCTGCCCAAACGTGACGGCGCGCTTCTGGATGGCACCGGCACCGCCCTGCCCGAGGCGGCCCTGTCGACCCATCTTGCGGGGCTCGCCGAGGAGGATTACCGCAAGCTCCTGTGCCTCGACGATACCACGATAGAACGCGGCGGCGAGGAGATCGTGCAGGCACGCAGCGATATCGGGCGGCTGCTGTTTTCCGCCGCCGCCGGGGTCGCCGACCTCAGCCAAGTTCTGGACGATGTCCGCGAGGAGGCCGACGCGATCTGGAAGAAGCGCGCCCGGGCGACCCGGCTGGCAGGGCTCAAGCGCGACCTTGCCGAGATGGACAAGACGATCCGGGAGCGGGACGTGAGCGCGAGCGCGTGGCGCGGGTTGAAACGGACATTCGCCGATGCGCAGCACGCCGAACGCGACGCACGGGGTGCGCGCGACGCGCTGCAACGGCGCGCGGCAGGGCTTGCCGCGCAGCGCCGCGTCCTGCCGATGATGGCCGAGATCGCGGATCTCGATGCCCGCATCACGCCCGTCGCGGATTTTCCGGCGCAGCTGGACTTCGACCCCGACCGCCTCGCCGACCTGCAAAGCGACGCGGCCACCGCGCGCCACGAACGCGACCGCCTTGACGCGGAAATCGGCGAAAAAACCCGCGCGCGCGACGCGATCATCCTGACCCCGCAACTGGTTTCCCTGTCGGAGGATCTGGACGCGCTGGACGATCTGCGTTCGCGCGACCGCACCGCCGCGTTGGACCTCGCCCGCCGTGAGGACCAACTGCGGCAGGAAACGGAGGCGATGGCGGATGCGGCGCGCGACCTCGGCGTGCCGCGCGACGTGGACCCGGCGACGCTGGTCCTGTCTCCCGCCGATCTGGCACAACTGGACACGGCCCGCGAAACCCTGCGCGCCGCGCGCGCCACCACGGCACGCGAGGCGCAGGAGCTCGCGGCCCTGACCGACCGGCTGGCCGCCGCGCAGGCGGGCTGCGATGCGCTTCCCGAGGGCGGGGGTGACGCACCGGAAATCGGCGCGATCCTGCAGCGCCACGATATCGACCGGCTGATGCCCGCGCACGCCACGGCGCAGCAGGCGCTCGATACCGCGCGAACGGCGGCCCGCGCGGCATTGCGCGCCCAAGCCGTTGGCGATGTCACCTTCGACGCGCTGCCCGCCCTGCCGATCAGCCTTGCCCGGGCCCGGGACTGGGCCGAGCGCCACGCCGCGCTTGTCCAGTCGATCACCGCCACCGAGGCGCAGGCGACCCAGCATGCCACCGACCACGCCGCTCGGCGCGCGCGGGCCGCCGCACTGACCGGTGGGCGCGCGCTCGTCCCCGATGCCGAGGCAGAGGCGCTGAAAGATCAGCGCGACCGCCTGTGGCAAGCTCATGCGGCGGCGCTGAGCCCCGGCACCGCGCAGCCTTTTGCCGACGCCATGCGCGCCCTCGACGCGGCGATGGAGGCGCGCCTCGCCCATGCCCGCGATCTCGGCGAATTGCGGCGAATCGAACAGGACATGGGCGAGGCCAAGGCCCGGGCCGATGAGGCGGAGGCCCGGCTGGCCACCCTACGCGACACGCGCGACGCGCTGGAACGCGACGTCGACGCGGCCGCCGCGACACTTGGCCTGCCAACGCCGATGCTGCCGGTCGAATGGCGCGACTGGGTCGACCGGCACGGGCAGGCGGCGCAGGCAGCGGCGCATCTGGCGGAGACCCGGGCAGCGCATGCCCCTGTTCTGGACCGGGCACAGCGATTGTTGAAGGCGCTTGCCGCGTATTTGCCGCTGGACAGCCCGGATATTGACAGCGCCGTTGCCATGGCCCGCGAGATCGCCGAGGCCGACCGCGCGCGCGCCATGCAACGCGCCAAGGCACGAGAGGCGCTTGAACAGGCGCAAGCGGACCTGTTTCAACGACAGGCCAAACAGGAGGTCGCGGCCAACGCCGAAGCGGAGGCGGCGGACAGGTGGCAGCGCCTCGTGCAGGACCTGCTGGCGGGGGCGGTCGCGCCCGAAACCCTGCTGGCCTCGCTGGCGCCGCTGCACAGCCTGCGCGAACGGCACGAACTGTGCGCCACGGCGGCGCAACGCGTGGCCACGATGCAGGATGACCGGACACGCTTTGCCGCGGCGGTGGCGGCCCTCGCCGCCGAACACGGGCTGCCCGCCGAAGACGGGGCCGCCGCGCAGTTCGACAGCTTGCGCCGCCTTTCGGAGGCCGCACGACTGGCCCACGAAAAGCACGCAGCCCTCGAAAGCGCCATCAGGATCGCCAAGGACAACCTGACCGCCCAGACCGACAGGCTTGCGCAGATCGAACAGGACGTTGCGGCCATGGCCAGCCTGTTTCCCGAACGCGCGCGGCCGCGCGACCTTGACGGTTTGCGGCGCGTGACCGCGCAGGCGCGGCAGGTGATCGCCGATCGCGCCGACCGCGCCCGACTGGAACGGGCCGTGCTGACAGACCTCGGCGTGGCGGACATGCAGGCGGCGCGCGACGCGCTTGCGGACGTGACGATGGCGGACCTCGACGCGAAAACCGAAACCGTGGCGTCCGACCTCGCGCAGGCCGAAGCCGACCTCACCCGGGCGACGGAGGCGCGCGTCACCGCGCAGGGGGCCCTCGCGCAGGTCACCGGCGGGCAGGACATCGCAGCCCTGACCGAGCGCAGGACGACGCTGGAACTGCAACTGGAAGACGCTGCGCGCCGCCATCTGGAACTCTCGCTCGGGCACCGGCTGGCCTCGGACGCGATCCGACGCTACCGCGACAGCCATCGCAGCGGCATGATGGCGGCGACCGAACGCTGCTTCGCGGTGCTGACCAACGGCGCCTATCCGCGGCTGACAACCCAGCCAGAGGGGGCCGAGGAAATCCTGCTCGCCGTCGGGGCGGATGGCGGCACCAAGCGCGCGGCGGAGATGTCGAAAGGCACGCGCTTCCAGCTTTACCTCGCGCTGCGTGCCGCCGCCCATGAACAGCTTGTCGCGCAGGGCACCTGCCTGCCGTTCTTTTGCGACGACGTGTTCGAAACCTTCGACGAGGACCGGACTAGTGCCGCCTGCCAAGTCATGGAAGATATCGGACGGCGCGGGCAGGCGATTTACCTGACCCACCACCGCCACGTGGTCGATATCGCGCAAGCGGTCTGCAAGACGCCCCCGGTGGTGCATGAATTCTGACCGGCGCCGGCACCGCGACGCCGGCGCGTGCGCCCTCCGCAAGGCCGGGCGGCCCGCGGGCCGCCCGTCACGCTCACGCCGCCGCGATCCTCTTCCTGGGATCGTAGAAGGGGCGTTCCACGATCCACCCCGTGGTCGGGCCGGACCCGGCGACAACCTCCAACTCGGACCCGAGGTGGGCATACTCGACCGCGACCATCGCAAGCGCGATGTTGCGCTTCAGGCGTGGGGAATAGACCGCCGAGGTGACCTTGCCGATGGCCTCACCCGCCTTGTAGACCGGCCAGAAACTGGTGTTCGGCCCCTTTAGCGGCGCATCCTCGATGATCAGCCCGACTTGCTTGCGACGCACGCCCTCCGCCTTGATCCGGGTCAGCGCCGCCTTGCCGATGAACTCGGCTTCCATGTCGAGATTGACCAGCCTGTCGAGGCCAAGCTCGAACGGGTTGGTGTGAATGTCGGCATCGGCGTGGTAGGACAGCATCCCGCCCTCGATCCGGCGGATGCTGGAAGTATGGCCGGGCTTGAGCCCATAGGGCATGCCCGCGGCCATGATCGTTTCCCACAGCGTGCCGCCCTTGGACCCGTCGCGCAGGTAGATTTCGTAGCCCAGTTCGCTGGACCAGCCGGTGCGCGACACGATCAGCGGTATGCCGTCCAGTTCCGTCTCGATGAACCAGTAATAGCGCAGGTCCATGATATCGGGGCCGAACAGTTCCTGCATGATCTCGCCCGATTTCGGACCCTGCAATTGCAACGGCGACACGTCCGGTTCGGTGATCGTGACATCCATTCCCGAATGCACCGCCACCCCCTGCGCCCAGAGCAGGATATCGCTGTCGGCCAGCGACAGCCAGAAATGGTTTTCCGCCAGCCGCAGCAGGATCGGGTCGTTGAGGATGCCGCCCTCGGCATTGGTGATCAGCACGTATTTGCACTGTCCCACGGCCATGGTCGACAGGTCGCGCGGCGTCAGCATCTGGGTGAATTTCGCCGCGTCCGGCCCGGTGATTTCCACCTGCCGTTCCACCGCCACGTCGCACAGGATCGCGTCGTTGACGAGGTTCCAGAAGTTCTGTTCCGGGTCGCCGAAGTCGCGCGGGATATACATGTGATTGTAAACCGAGAACCCCTGCGCGCCCCACCGCACGGTGGCATCGAAATAGGGCGATTTGCGAATCTGGGTGCCGAAGCCGAATTCCTCTGATTGCATCATGTCATTGACCCTCCTCTGGCCGACGGCATCCGATGCCGTGCACTTTCCTCACTCCAAGGAGAATCTATCGGCGGAAATTTCGGCGTCCGGTCCAAAAAACGGGCATCCCGAGGACCATGTGGGCCAAAGTTGAACGACAGGCCAGACCACGCGGTCGCCGGACCTACCCGACCTCGCGCGCGACGAGCTTGGCAAGGTTTGGCGGCTGCGCCTTCACCTGCCGCACCGCGATATAGGTCATGTAGCGATCAACCTCGACATCGGCCGAAAAGAGCTTGTCGAGCAGTTCCTGAAAGCTGGCCAGCGACGGGCAGACGACCTTGAGGACATAGTCCATGCCACCACCGGTGGCGATGCAATCGACGATCTCGTCGAGGGTGCGGATATGCGCCTCGAACCGGTCGAAAACGGCCTTGCGGTGATGGGCCAGCGAAACGGTGACGATCACGGTGGTGAAATCGCACATCTTGCCAAGCGCGATCTCGGCCCTGTAGCCGGTGATGAACCCCGCCGCTTTCAAGCGGTTGAGCCGTTCCCAGCATGGCGTGGGGGACAGGTTGACGATTTCGGCCAGACGCGCCTTGCTGATCTGGCCATGGCTTTGAACCGCGCTGAGGATGCGGATATCGGTCGCGTCGAGACCTGTCTTCTTCATCTGTCGATGCCGCCTTGAAGGGGACCCACCGGAACGCCGAAAAGGCAGGCACGGTGCCCGCCATTCTCCTTTGTCTACCCTGACACGCCGCGCCCGGACGCGATGATGTGCGACGCCTTGTGCGCCAAAGGCGGCGCGTGGCGCGGCCTTACCGCTCCGGGCGGGTCGCCGCCCAGATCATGCCGCGGCGCAGGATTTCCGTCACCTGCGGCACCTTGAGGTCGTCCAGCTCGTGCCCGATGGAGCAATAGAAGACCCTGCCCCGGTCCCAGCGGCGTTTCCACACGACGGGAATCACGGTGCCCTCGATCCACCACAGGTGCTCACCGCTGAAGGTCGTCGTGGCCAGCACCTCGTTGGAGGGATCGACCAGCATGTAGTACTGCTCGGACCGCAGGCGGAAGCTGCGGATACCTTCGACGATGGGGTCATCCGGCTTGCAGATCGTGACGTCGTAGTCGATGTAATCCTCGCGCGGTTGCAGGTTGTCGGGCCAGCCCGGCGGGTGCGCCACGAATTGCCCGCCGATCAGGAAATGATAGGTTGGCCGGTCGCGGAAGGCATCGCCCATATGGCCGTGCCAGCCCGCGATGCCCCGCCCTTCGGAGATCAGCTGCAAAAGCCCGTCTTCCTGCGGCTTGGTCATGTTGCCGAATTCCTCCTGGTGGCCGGAGCGGGCCGAGGACCAGATCGGCACGATGAGGTCGACATCCGATAGCCGCTCGGGCGTGGCCAGCGGCTCCAGCGTGTCATAGACATCGACCGTAAAGCCCTCTTCCTCCAGCAGCTCCTTGCACCAGTCGCTGAAATCGGTGGGAGTGTGGCCTTCCCAGCCCCCGGCAAATAGCGCGGCTTTCATCCTTGTTTCCCTCGCATGTAGTCTAGGATTGCGGCCATGTCGCGCGCGTCATAGCCCGCGCCGAATGCCTCGTTCAAGATGTCCAGCGTCGCCTGCGATTGCGGCAGGGGCACGCCCAGTTTACCCGCCAGTTCCGCAGTCACGCGCATGTCTTTCTGCGCCAGCGCCACGGTGAAGGTCACGTCATGGCCCGCCTCGTCGAGGTAAAGCGGCTTGCGGTATTTCAGCATCGGCGCGCAGGCGGCGCTGGCCTCGATCGCCTCGAAGGCCGCCTCTGTCGGGATACCAGCGGCCTCGGCCAGCGTCATCGCCTCGGCGAAGGTCTGGTTGATGCCGTGAATCAGCATGTTGACCGACAGTTTCATCACCGCCCCCGCGCCGGGGCGGCCAAGGCAGATCGTCGCTTTGCCCATCACGTCGAACAGCGGCTGCACATGCGCCAACGTTTCGGCGTCGCAGCCCGCCATGATCAGCAGTTGCGCGTCCTCGGCGGCTTGCGTCGCGCCCGAAACCGGCGCGTCGATCACGCGCGCCCCGTCCGGTGCAGCGGCGGCCAGCGCCGTGATGTGATCGGGACTCATCGTGCCCATCTCGACAAAGATGGTGGCGCGCGACCCTGCGAAAAGACCTTCCGGCCCGAAATGGACCGCCTCGGAGGAGGCATCGTCGGCCAGCATGGTCACGACGATGTCGGCGGCGTCCGCCAGCGCTCGGGGAGAAGCGACACTGGCGGCGCCGGTGGCCGTTGCAAGATCGCGCGCCTTCAGGGGCGTGCGGTTCCAGAGGATCAGCTCGTGTCCCGCACCCGCAAGGTTCTTCACCATGCGGGCCCCCATCCTGCCAAGCCCGGCAAACCCGATCTTCATGTCAGGCCGCCTTTCCGCCCTCGATGCCGGAAATGGCCTGTATCAGGCTGTCCTCGGTCACTTCCTCGGCGGTGAAGGTGCGTATCACCTTGCCGTGATACATGGCGACGATCCGGTCGGCGACATGAAGCACCTCGGGCATTTCCGACGAAATCACGATCACCGCGTAGCCTTGCTTGGCCAGATCGCGCAAGAGGTTGTGGATTTCCGCCTTGGAGCCGACGTCGATGCCGCGCGTCGGTTCATCGACGATCAGCACCTCGGGCCGCATCGACAACCACTTGCCGATGACGATCTTCTGCTGGTTGCCGCCCGACAGGTTGCCCACGGCGGTGCGCCAGCTTGGTGTCTTGATCTCCAGCTTGTCACGATACTGGTCGAAGATGGAAATCTCGGCCCCGTCGGAAACGAAGGGCCCGGCGGTCATGTCATCGACCTGCGGCAGGGTGATGTTGTCGCGGCAGCTCATCCCCAGCACGAGCCCCTGTTCCTTGCGGCTTTCGGGGACCAGCGAAATGCCGTTCTGGATCGCCTGGATCGGGGAATGGATACGGATCTCCTGCCCTTTGAGGAAGATCTTGCCGGCCGAGGGCGTGCGCAGGCCGAAAAGCGTTTCCGCGATTTCCGTCCGACCCGCGCCGACAAGACCGTAAAAGCCCAGAACCTCGCCCTCGCGGACCTCGAAGCTCACGTCCTGAAACAGGGCGTGGCACGACAAGCCCTCGACCTGAAGGGCGACGTCTCCAAGCTCCGCATGCGCGTGGTTGCGGCTCAAGTCGAGCGACCGGCCGATCATCATGTTGGTGACCTCGTCCTCGTTCGTCTCCGCCGTGGTCAGCGTGCCGCGATAGGACCCGTCTCGCAGGACGGAAATCCGGTCGGTCATCTTGAAGATCTCTTCCATCCGGTGGGAGATGTAGACGATCCCCACCCCTTCCGCCTGAAGGCTTTCGATCACCTCGAACAGGACCACCTTCTCGGCATCTGTCAGCGAGGCGGTGGGCTCATCGAAGATCACCGCGCGGGCGTTCACCGTCAGGGCGCGGGCGATCTCGACCATCTGCTGGTTGGCGATGGACAAATCGCCGACGAGGGTGCGGGCGTTGAACCCGACCTTCAGCCGATCAAGGATCGCGTCGGTGCGGTCGAAAAGCATCTTCCAGTCGACACGCCCGAAGCTTTTGCGCGGCAACGCGCCAAGGTAAATGTTCTCGGCGACCGAAAGCTCGTTGGCGAGGCTCAGTTCCTGGTGGATGAACATGACGCCCTTGGCCTTGGCCTGCAGCGGCGAGGTCATCACCGTTTCCTGCTCATCGACGAAGATGCGGCCTTCCTCGGGCTGGTAGATGCCGCCGAGCACTTTCATCAGCGTGGATTTGCCTGCCCCGTTCTCGCCCATCAGGGCGTGAACCTCGCCCGGGTACACCTCGAAGCTGACCCCGTCGAGCGCGCGCACGCCGGGAAAGGTCTTGACGATGCCCTCAAGCCGCAGGGCCGGTTTGCGATCCGTGGTCATAGCTTCAACTCCTGCTGGCCTTGACGGTTGAGCTGCTTGTCGAGGAGCAGCACCGCGATCAGGATCAGCCCGATCACGAGGTTGACGGTTTCGGTCTGGGCACCGATATGGCCCAGCCCCTTGCGCAGCAGCTGGATCGCGATGACGCCACCGAACGTGCCAACGATGGACCCGGCCCCGCCCGCCAGCTTGGTGCCGCCCAGCACGACCGCGGTGATCGCCCAAAGTTCGAACAGCATGCCGTCATTGGGGTTCACGGACCCGCTGCCGGAATAGAAGGCCACCGCCGACAAGGCCGCGAGAAAGCCGATCAGCACGAAGTTGATCAGGATGTGCGGCCCGACCCGGATGCCAGCATTGACCGCCGCCTCGCGGTTGTTGCCGATGGCATAGGCGTTGCGGCCATGAACCGTGCGCGTCATCATCAGCCAGACCAGTAACGACACGCCGATGAAAACCAGCGCGGAGGTCTGCAGCCCAAAGACGCCCCATTCGGCGATATCCACCATCGTCCAGTTCAGGTGATAGGTCGGCTGCTGGCCATTATACATGAACACCAGCCCGCGAAAGCCGAGCATCGCGCCCAGCGTCACGATGAAGGCATCGACCCCCGTTTTCCAGACGATGAGCCCGTTGATCAGGCCAAGCGCGCAGCCCGTCAGCAGCGCCATGAGCCAGGCAAAGGGGATCGCCCAGTCGCCCAGGCCCACGAAGATCGGCCATGTCATCGAGTCGAGCATGACGATACCGGCGAGCGCGTAGGTCGCCCCGACACTGAGGTCGATATTGCCGTTGATCATGATCACCGTCATGCCCACGGCGATAATGCCGATCGGCGCCGACTGCTTGAGCAGCAAGAGCATGTTGTCTGGGTCGATGAAGGCGGTTTCCGATAGGGACAGGACCGACCCCACGACCTGGAAGAAGACCAGCTCCAGCACGATGAAGCCCCAGATGGCGCCGTTCTTGAGAAGGTTTTTCAGTGTTTCGCGTTGCATCGGTATTCCCCCTTCACGCGATCGGCGACCAGAGCTTGCCGCGCTTGGTGGCGATATCGAGCCACACGGCAAGGATGATGATGATCCATGTCACGACGAACTGGACGTAGAATTCCAGACCCGCCAGAAGCAGACCGTTCTGGATGAAGCCAAGAATCAGCACCCCGATCACCGTCTTGAACACGGTGCCAGATCCGCCCAGCAGCGAGGCGCCGCCGAGGATGACGGCGGCCAGAACCTCCAGCTCCATCCCCTGCCCGACCGTGTTCTGCGCGCCCATCGTGCGGCTGGCCTGGATCAGACCCGCGGTGGCCACGCAGAAGGAGGAAATGATGTAGGTAAAGAACACCACCCGCGCGCGGGGGATGCCCGAAAAGGTCGCCGCAGTGCCATTGCCGCCGACGGCATAGACCTTGCGGCCGAACGGCGTCTTGGCAAGGATGATTGCCAGAACGGCGGCCAGCAGGCCGAACATCAGCACCGGGATCGGGATGCCAAGCGCGGTGCCCCGCCCGAAGATGCCGAACCACGTTTCCTGCTGGTTGGCGATATCCATGTTCTGCCCGCCCGACCATGTCAGCGTCAGGCCGTGGATCGCCGACAGCATGCCCAGCGTCACGATCAGCGAGTTGAGTTTCAGGTATCCGACAAGAAAGCCGATCACCGCGCCGATGCCCATCGTCATTGCATACATCGCCGGAATCGCAAGCGCCGGCCCGAAGCCCGGCGTCTCGTGCAGGTCCAGCACCACGATGGCCGAGAACGACAAGAGCGACCCGACCGACAGGTCAAGGTTGCCGCCGATTACCACGAAGGTCACGCCAAGCGCCATCACCCCAAGGATCGCCGAGGAGCGGATCACGCTGAACACGTTGTCGATCTCGATGAAGCGCGGGTTCCACAGCGCAAAGGCGATCATGAACACCACGAAAGCTACGAGAATGCCCTGACGGGCAAGCAAGCCCCCCAACGCTTTCAGGTTCGTCTCTGCCATTTCCTTTCCTCCCCGATCCGCGCGTGCGTGCGCGGAAGAAAATTCCAAATCCCGTTCCGGTCGACCTCTCCCCGAGGTCGATGTCAGACAAGCGTCATGCCTCCGTCGATCATGACGACCTGCCCTGTCATATAGTCGCTTTCCTTGGCCGCGAGGAACGTCGTCGTTCCGGTGATATCGGCCGGCGTCGCAACGCGACCCTTGAGAATATCGGCCGAGAACTCTTCCATCGCCTGCCCCGGACGATCGGCGGCGCCGATCTCCATCAGGTCCTGATCGACCTGATCCCACATCTCCGTGGCCACCACGCCCGGCGCGAAGCCGGTGACGGTGATGTTGTGCTTGGCCAGGTCGCGCGCGCCCGATTGCGTCAGCGAGACCACGGCCCATTTCGAGGCGCAGTAGGGCGCCACGTTGTCAAAGCCCTGCCGGCTGGCGATAGAGGCGGTGTTGACGATCTTGCCGCCATGCCCCTGCGCGATCATCTGGCGCGCCGCCTCCTGCATCCCGACGAGGCAGCCCAGCCCGTTGACCTCCATGATGAATTTCCAGTTTTCCTCGGTCACGTCGAGGAAGTTCATCGGCTTGTTCACACCGGCATTGTTGAATTTGACGTCCAACTTGCCGAAGGCGTCGACGGTCTTGGCGATCATCGCGCGCACCGCCTCGCGGTCCGTCACATTGACCGCCGCGGACATGACACGACCGCCGCCGGCCCTGGCGCGGTCCGCGTTCGCGCCGGCCACCTCGGCGACCTTCTCCGCGTTGATATCTGCGAAACAGACATCCGCGCCTTCGTCGAGCAACGCTTCGCCAATGGCGCGGCCAATTCCCTGCGCGGCGCCCGTCACGATGCAGGCACGGCCCGAGACACGTCCCATGACGCCCTCCCCCGGTCATTTGTTGTTGTCTTGAGTGTCAAGGCGGCTCGGGGCCGGGCATGGATCCGCCCGGCCCCGGCCCGTCAGGTGATCAGAAGACCGGACGGTCGAACTCGTCCATGTTGTCCTGCGTGATCTTCGGCGTGTCGAAGTAGTTGAGGAACGGCACCTCTTCGCCGTTGAGCACGTCGATCGCGGTTTGCAGCGCGGCCTCGGCGTCATCGACCGGCGACTGGTAGATCGAGCCCCAGTATTCGCCACGGCCCATCGCGTCGTAGCCGACGGCGAAGTTGGTGGCGCCCACGAAGGTGATGCCCTCGGCCCGGTCGGCTGCGATGGCGGCGTTCAGCGCCCCAACACCCATGTTGTCGTCGCCGGAATAGACCCCGTCGATGTCGTCATACTGGGTCAGGAACGCCTCCATCACGCGCTGCGAATCCTCGCGGTTCCAGTTGCCCGGCTGGCTGTCCACCAGCGTGACGTTCGGGCAAACCTCCGGCAGGCGGTCCTGGAAGCCGTCGGAGCGTTCGATCGCGGTGGTGTAGCCAGGCTGGCCGGTGATCTCGACAACGCGCGCTTCATCCTCGATGCCAAGCTCGATGAACCTATCACACATGATCTCCGCCGAGCGGGAGCCTTGGGTGATGTTGTCGGGGCCCGAGAAGGACGACACGAAGTCAAAGCCGTCTTCCGCGATGTTGGAGTTGGTGACGATCACCGGAATATCGGCCTGGTGCGCCTCGCGGACGGCGGGGATCACGGCCTGGCCATTGGTCGGCCAGATGATGATCGCGTCGACCTCCTGCTGGATCAGGTCCTGCATCTGCGCGATCTGGCGCGCCACGTCGCCGCCCGCGTCAAGCACGACGACATCAACGGCATCGTTGGCCTCGGCCGCGGCGATGAACGCCTCTTCGTAAGTGGTCTGGTAGCTGTCGACGCCCACGTTGTTCTGCGTGATGCCGATGGTCATGGTGCCGCCATGCGCCTCTGCAAGAGCCGCCCCTGCGAGCGACAGCCCGGCCAGTGCGGTGGTGCCTGCGATCATGGCCTTGGTGCGCGTATTCATCCTGGTTCCTCCCTTAGATGAAATCATATCAATGTGTCCCCGGCCGCTCGACTGGTTGGGAATCGCCGAGTGAAGCGACCGAACGCCGCATTCATCGCCTTTTTGCGACGCCCATTCCCCATACGATTTGTTCATTTTGAACTTTTCTTTGTTCAGAACGGATATCTGTGCTGTTCTTGTGGTCAGTCCAATCCGCCAAAAGACAGGGAGGCGCCGCATGACGGAGCCGAATCCGCCACGCGACACGATCGCGGGACACGTATCCGAAGATGACAGGGACATGAAAAATATTCAAAACGAATATTTGCTCGGAGGGAAGCCGGTCGCCGCCGGACGATCCCCCTATGCCCCGTCGGAGATGCTTCAGGCCATTGACCTGATCGACGATTTCGCGTCGGAAATCGAATCGACACTGGATGTCGCGGCGCCCAACCCGCATCTCAACATGGCGCTGCACCTCGTCCGGAATCACCTTGAGGGGCGCGTTTCGACGGCATCATCGGTGATCGCGGCCTCGGCGGTGCCCTATGCCACCGCGCGGCGCAAGCTGGGCGAACTGCAAGAGGCCGGCCTGATCGAATCGCGCCCGCGCACCAAGTCGGGCAAGAGTTTCTCGCTGCATCCCAGCGCCACCTTGCTGGGCAATTGGGGGCAATTGTCGGACCGCCTGTTGCGCATGGCGAAAAAGCATGTCGGCGAGGCGGGCCAGGACCGGGCTGAAGCGGAGTACTATTTCGGCGGCACCTACCAGGTGGGCCGCTCCATCCAGCCGCCGCAGGTTCTGCCGGAGCCGCTGTCGCTGCCCGGGGGGCTGCGCATCCTCGTGCATGGCGATCCGACCTTCATGGTGATGGAAAGCCTCAAGCGCCAGTTCGAACAGGTCGTCGGCACCAAGATCAGCCAGCGCGCCTTTTCCATCGACCGGCTGCACGAAGAGGCGCTGCGCAACGGCGAGCGTCCGACAAGCCGCTATGACATCATCGCCGTCGACCTGCCGTGGATCGGGGAATTCGTGACCAAGGGGTTGCTGACGCCGCTTGACGACGTGCTCGACGTGGAAGACCTCGACCCCGGCGATTTCCACACCGCCGGCTGGCGTGCGGCGCATTGGGCCGGACGCCCCTACGGCGTGCCCAGCCAGACCACGCCGGAACTCATGTTCTACCGCAAGGACTGGTTCGCCGAGGCGGGTCTGGAACCGCCGCACAGCACCGATGGCGTGCTGGAAGCCGCGCGCCTGCTGCACGAGCCGCAGAAGGGCCGCTACGGCATCGCGTGGAACGCGGCGCGCGGCACCGCGCTCGGCCATACCTTCATGATGACCTGCGCCGATTTCGGCCAGCCGATCCTGAACCTCGACCCGGTCGCGGGCGGCTTCGACGCCGACCAGCTTGACCGCGATGATCTCGTGCCGACCATCGACACGCCACGCGCGCTGGAGGCGGCCGAATACCTGATGGCGCTGCTGGAATTCTCGCCGCCCGACATCCTGTCGATGTCGTGGTACGAGCGGATCCGCCCCTACGCCGCGGGCAAGATCGCGATGGCCTATGGCTACACGCTGCTGGCGCCGTATTTCGAACTGGACGAGAAATCACCGGCCAACGGCAATACCGGCTACCTGGCGCACCCCGCGGGGCCTGCGGGCCACCCGATCGCGCCGGTGGGCGGCTACGTACTGTGCATTCCGGCCAACCTGCCCGAAAGCCGCAAGCGCGAAGCGGCAAAGGCACTCGTCGCCTTCACCTCGCCCGAGGCGCAGAAGCTCTACATCCAGCACGGCAGCCGCACCGCGCCGCGCTACTCGGTCGGGGCCGATCCGGATGTGCGCCAGCTTTCCCCGGTGTTCGAGGCGGTGGACGCGATGTCATGGCGCGACGAACTGCAATTCTGGCCACGCCCGCCAGTGCCCCGGATCAACGAGTTGATCGCCATTTGCGGGCAGGAGCTTCACGACATGCTGCGGGGCGTCACCTCCCCGCGCGAAACGCTGGCACGGGCGCAAGCCCGGGCCGAACAGGTCATGCAAGACGACAGGGATTAGAGGAGGAACCCCAATGGACCCCAATCGACTCAACGGAAAGAATGTCCTGATCACCGGCGCCGCCCGCGGCATGGGCGCCGCCAATGCCGAGGCCTACGCGGCGCAGGGCGCAAATGTATGCTTGGGCGATCTGGATCTCGAAGAGGCGCAGAAAGTCGCCGACCGGATTAACGCCGCCGGAAACGGCAAGGCGATCGCGGTCAAGATGGACGTCACCAAGCGCGAGGACAACGCCGCCGCCGTCGCCGCCACGGTGGAAGCATTCGGCAACATCAACGTCGCGCTCTTCAACGCCGGCCTCAACAAGCCCCGGTTCTTCATGGATATCGATGAAGAGAACTGGGACATGATCATGAACGTCAACACAAAGGCGATGTGGCTGGGCATGCAGGAAGCGGCACGCCAGATGATCGCGCAGGGTCCGATGGAGGATCACCCCTACAAGATCATCAACGTGGGCAGTATCGCCAGCCGCAAGCCGCTGGTGGACGTCACGGTCTACTGCACCTCGAAATACGGCTGCCTCGCGCTGACCGAATGCGGCGCGCTGGGCTTGGCCGAGCACAACATCACCGTCAACGGCTATGCGCCGGGCGTCGTGGTCACCCCGCTGTGGGAGCAGCTCGACAAGGATCTCGTCGAGATCGGCTTCAAGGAGCGCGCGGGACAAGCCTATGACGACATCGTCGACAACAATCTGGTGATCAAGCGGGTCTCCTACCCCGACGATATCACCGGCACCGCGTCTTTCCTCGCCAGCGACGACAGCGACTACATGACCGGCCAGATGATCCACATCGACGGTGGCTGGGTCACCAAGTAACCCCGCCGGCGACCACCGAAACCGCACAGAATAGCGGGGGCACGGCCCCCCAAGGAGTGTCTCATGTCAGACCGTCCAGGCAATGCCTTGATGCCCAACCTGCTGACCCCGCAGGACCTGAAACCCAACTGGCAGTGGGAGGCCAAGCTGCCCTCCCCCGGCCACATGTCCGTCGATTTCGAGCGCCGGGTCGACCACGACCGGCTGCGCCGCTATCGCCTTGCCCGCACGCGGCAGGCGCTGCAGGCGTCGCAGGCCGGCTCGCTGCTGCTGTTCGACGTGAACAACATCCGCTACGTCTCCTCGACCAAGATCGGCGAATGGGAGCGGGACAAGATGTGCCGTTTCTGCCTTCTGACCGGCGATGACAGCCCCTACGTCTGGGATTTCGGCTCGGCCGCCGTGCACCATCAGAAGTATTCCGACTGGCTCGAGCCCGACCACTGCCTTGCCGGCGTCGTCGGCATGCGCGGCACCATCCCGCCCGAATTCGGCCTGATGCGAAAATATGCCAAGATGATCGCCGAACTCATCAAGGACGCCGGCATGGCGGACATGCCCGTCGGTGTGGACTATGCCGAGACGGCCATGTTCCACGCGCTTCAGGAAGAGGGCATCAAGGTCGTGGACGGCCAGCAGATCATGCTGTCGGCGCGCGAGATCAAGAACTGGGACGAGATCCAGCTTCTGACACAGGCCGCCGCTATGGTCGACGGTGTCTACCACATGATCTACGAAGAGTTGAAGCCCGGCGTACGCGAGAACGACATCGTCGCGCTGTCGAACAAGATGCTCTACGAAATGGGCAGTGACGACGTCGAGGCAATCAATGCGATTTCCGGCGAGCGCTGCAACCCGCATCCGCACAACTTCACCGACCGGTTGATCCGCCCCGGCGACCAGGCCTTCTTCGACATCCTGCAATCCTATCAGGGCTATCGCACCTGCTATTATCGCACGTTCAACGTGGGCCGCGCCACGCCGTCGCAGAACGACGCCTACGTCAAGGCGCGCGAATGGATCGACGCCTCGATCGCGATGATCAAGCCGGGCGTGACCACAGACAAGGTGGCCGCGGTCTGGCCGACGGCGGAAAGCCTCGGCTTCCCGAACGAGGATGCGGCCTTCGGTCTGCAATTCGGCCACGGGCTCGGCCTTGCGCTGCACGAGCGGCCGATCATTTCCCGGGCCGTATCGCTGGATCACCCGATGGAGATCCAGACCGGCATGGTCTTCGCGCTGGAAACCTACTGCCCGGCGACGGACGGCTATTCGGCGGCGCGGATCGAAGAAGAGGTCGTGGTGACCGAGACCGGTTGCGAGGTGATCAGCCTGTTCCCGGCCGAGGACCTGCCGATCGCCAACCGTTATTGAACCGGCGATCGCGCGCCGACGACGGGTTTATCCCTGACGGGACGCGGGGGGCTGTCTGCTCCCCGCACGCCCCGCAGGTGTTTTCGCCAAGATGAGCGGGCAAGCGCCCGGGAAGGATTCGCCAGATGGCCGACACCAAGACGAATACAGAAGACTTCATGCGGATGTACCGCCAGATGGTGCGGATCCGCGTTTTCGAGGACAACGCCAACCAGCTTTACCTTTCGGCCAAGATGCCGGGGCTCACGCACATGTATTCCGGCGAGGAAGCGGTTGCCGTGGGCATCTGCGAGGCGCTGACCGACGATGATCGCATCACCTCAACCCACCGGGGCCACGGCCATTGCGTGGCCAAGGGGGCCGATTACAAGCAGATGTTCTGCGAGCTTCTGGGCAAGGAAGAGGGCTATTGCCGTGGCAAGGGCGGGTCGATGCACATCGCCGACCAGAGCCACGGCAACCTTGGCGCCAACGCGATCGTCGGCGGCTCCATGGGGATCGCCACCGGATCGGCGCTGCGCGCCAAGCTGCAAGGCTCGGATGACGTGACCGTGTGCTTCTTCGGCGACGGTGCCACCGCGCAGGGCCTGCTTTACGAGGTGATGAACATGGCCGCGCTCTGGCAATTGCCGGTCATCTATGCCTGCGAGAACAACGGCTATTCCGAATACACCAAGACCGAGGAAATCGCCGCCGGCTCCATCACCGCGCGGGCAGAAGCCTTCGGGATCGAGGCCTTCACCGTCGATGGGCAGGACGTGCTGGCCGTGAACGACCTGTCGCAGAAGCTGGTCGCGCGGGCCCGCAAGGGCGAAGGGCCGTTCTTCGTGGAACTGATGACCTATCGCTATCACGGCCACCACGTGGGCGACATCAACCGCGATTACTACCGCGAGAAAGAGGAAGAGGCGATCTGGAAGGAACAGCGCGACCCGATCGTGAATTTCGGCAAGTGGCTGTCAGAGGAAGGCATCGCAAGCGCCGAGGATCTGAAGGCGATGGAGGACGAGATCCGCGCCGAGGCCAAGGCCGCGGTCGACTACGCGCTGTCGGCCAAATACCCCGATGAAAGCGAGGTCGACATGCATGTCTTCGCCCCCACCGACCCCGCCACGCTGCGACCCGGCGCCTGAGGAGGACCCGAAATGAGACATATCACCCTGTCGCAGGCCGTGAACGAGGCCATCGCCGAGGAAATGCGCCGCGACCTCACCACCTTCTTGATCGGCGAGGACGTGGCCGAGGCGGGCACGCCGTTCAAGGTGCTGGCCGGTCTGGTCGAGGAATTCGGGCCTGAGCGCGTGATCGACACGCCGATTGCCGAACCCGGTTTCATGGGGATTGCCGTTGGCGCGGCGCTGACCGGGTCGCGCCCCATCGTCGACCTGATGTTCGGCGATTTCCTCTACCTGATCATGGACCAGCTGTGTAACCAGGCGGCCAAGGCCTATTACATGTCGGGCGGCAAGCTGAACGTGCCACTTGTTCTGCGCACCAATCTGGGCGCCACCCGCCGGTCCGCCGCGCAGCATTCGCAGTCGCTCCATGCCCTTGTGGCGCATATTCCGGGGCTGAAAGTCGCGATGCCCTCCTCGGCCTACGAGGCCAAGGGCCTGATGAAGACCGCGATCCGGGACAACAACCCGGTCGTGATCCTCGAAGACAAGCTGATGTACAACGACAAGGCCCCGGTGCCGGAGGAGGAATACCTCATCCCCTTCGGAGAGGCGCATGTGAAGCGCGCGGGCACGGACATCACGCTCATCGCCACCTCGTCGATGGTGCAGGTCTGCGAAGCCGCCGCCGAAACGCTGGCCGCCGAGGGCATCAGCGCCGAGGTGATCGACCCGCGCACGCTGGTGCCGCTGGACGAGGCAACGCTGATCGAGTCGGCCAAGAAGACCAGCCGCGTGATCGTGGTGGACGAGGGCCACCAGAGCTACGGCATCACCGGCGAGATCGCGGGCCGCATCAACGAAAAGGCGTTCTACCACCTCGACGCGCCGGTGCTGCGGATGGGGGCGATGGACGTGCCGGTGCCATTCAGCCCGGCGCTGGAAGATATCACCGTACCGACGCCCGAGGGCGTGACCGAGAACGCCCGCAAGCTGATGTCGGGGGAGATGATCCATGCCGCATGAGGTGATCATGCCCGCCCTCGGGATGGCGCAGGACACCGGCAAGATCGTAAGCTGGCTGAAACAGTCGGGCGACGCGGTCAAGGCGGGCGATGCGCTGTTCGAGGTGGAAACCGACAAGGCGACGATGGAGGTCGAGGCCCCGGCCGACGGGTATCTGACGGATGTGCAGGCCGGTGATGGCGAGGACGTGCCGGTTGGCAACGTGATCGCGCTGATCTCCGACACCGCGGAGGATAGCGGCAGCGTCGCGGCTCCTGCACCGGCGGCGGACGAGGGCGCGGCACCGTCGGGTGACACCCTGCCCGAGGGCGAGGGGGTCATCATGCCCGCGCTCGGCATGGCACAGGACGAGGGCGTCATCGTCGCATGGCATAAAGCGCCGGGCGAGGCCGTGGCCTCGGGCGACATCCTGTTCGAGGTGGAAACCGACAAGGCCACGATGGAGGTGGAGGCCGGCCATGACGGCTTCATCGCCGCCCTGCTGGCGGAGGCCGGGGAGGCCACGCCGGTGGGCGAGGTCATCGCCATCATCTCCGCCGAGGCGCCCGACGCCCCGGTCAGCCGCAACTGGTCGGCGGGCACGCCCCCCGCGAAGACGCCCGAAAAGGCGGACGCGCGGCCCGAACCGGCGCAGACACCCGCCGCGCCCAAACCCGCGCCGCAGCCGGTCGCCCCCGGCGGCCGCATCCTTGCCTCGCCCAAGGCGCGCCGGCTGGCCTTGGAAGAGGGGCTGGACCTGCAACGGCTGGTCGATGCCGGGCATCCGCAGCCTTACCACGTCCACGACCTCGACGTTCTGCGAAGCCTGCCGGACGATTCCGCGCCGGCGACCGCGGCACAGGCCAGCCGCCGCCTGACCGCCGAGGTGCCCGCCGAAGCCTTCGCCGCGTTCTGCACCTGGGCCGAGGCGGATACCGGCGCGGCCGTCGACCGTCCTGCCCTGCTGGCCCGCTTCGCGGCGTCCGCCCTTGGCCAGCCCGGGACCGGGGTTACGGTGGAAACCCACGGCCAGGGCCGGACCCTGCCCGAGGATGCCACCCCGGCGCTGATCCTGCGCGATCTGGCGGGCTCACCGCTCGATTCGGTCCATCTGGGGGCCGAGGACGTTCCGGTGCTGACACTCACCGGCGCGGGCGATAGACTGACCATCACACTTGAATGCGCGCCGGGGCAGCTTTCCGCCCCCGAGGCGCTCGACCTTCTGACCGGCTTTGCCGGGCGGCTGGCCGAGCCTCTGCGCCATCTGCTCTGACCCCACGAGGACCGACATGGATTACACCGATCTCTACATCAACGGCGCATGGCGCGAGGGCGCCGACAAAGCCCGGTTCGACGTCATCAACCCCGCGACCGAGGAGGTTCTGGCCTCCGTCGCTTCCGCCGAGGTTGCCGATGCCGATGCCGCGCTCGACGCGGCCGAGGCGGCGATGGCCGACTGGGCCGCGCGCACCCCGCGCGAACGGTCCGAGGTGCTGCGCAAGGCATGGGAGTTGATGACCGCGCGGCTTGACGATTTCGCGCGCTACATCACGCTGGAAAACGGCAAGGCGGGCGTCGATGCCAAGGGCGAGGCGGCCTATGCCGCGGAGTTCTTCCGCTGGTTCGCCGAGGAAGCGGTGCGCGCCGACGGGATGATCACCCACGCCCCCGCCTCGGGCGCGCGCATCGTGGTGCAGCACAAGCCTGCCGGCCTCGCCGTGCTGGTCACACCGTGGAACTACCCCGCCGCCATGGGCACCCGCAAGATCGCGCCTGCGCTGGCCGCGGGCTGCGGCGTCATCATCAAGCCGGCGGGCGAAACCCCGCTGACCATGCTGGCGCTGATGCCGCTGCTGGAAGAGGCCGGCGTGCCCAAGGGCCTTGTCAACGTGCTGCCCACGAAAAAGACCGGCCCGGTGGTCGATCACATGCTGCATGACCCGCGCGTGCGGGTGGTCAGCTTCACCGGCTCCACCGGCGTCGGCCGCACGCTGCTCAAATCCGCCGCCGACCAGGTGCTGAAACCGGCGATGGAACTGGGCGGCAACGCGCCCTGCATCGTCTTCGAGGATGCCGACATGGACACCGCCATCGAGGGCACGATGCTGGCCAAGATGCGCAACCTTGGCGAGGCCTGCACCGCCGCGAACCGGATCTACGTGCACGAGGACATCGCGGAGGACTTCACCAGGCGTTTGACCGAGCGCATGGCCGCGCTGAAGGTGGGCGACGGCACCGATCCATCCGTGGACGTGGGCCCGCTGGTCAATGCCTCGACCCGCGACAAGGTGGCGGCCTTCGTGGCCGACGCGCTGGCCAAGGGGGCCAAGCTCGAATGCGGCGGCACGGTTCCCAACGGAAACGGGTATTTCTACCCGCCGACGGTGATATCAGGCGTGCCCGAAACGGCGGAGTGCGTGAAGGACGAGATCTTCGGCCCCGTCGCCGCGATCCAGACCTTCCGCGACCAGGATGACGTGATCCGGCGCGCCAACGATACCGAATACGGGCTGGTCGCCTACGTGTTCAGCGAGGATTTCAAGCGCGCCATGCAGGTCTGCGAGCGGCTGGAATACGGGATGGTCGGGCTCAACCGTGGCCTCGTCTCCGATCCCGCCGCGCCGTTCGGCGGCGTGAAGCAATCGGGCCTTGGCCGCGAAGGCGGGCACGAAGGCATGCTGGAGTTCATGGAAACCCAGTATATCTCGGCCAATTGGTAAGGGGGCGATGATGGATATCCAGGCAAGCCCAAGCACCAAGCACTACGCCGCGAACAAGGGCGTTGACCTTGAAGCACTGGCCAAGGCGACCGGCCGCACGACATTGGGCCGCGAGGACGTTGACGCGCATCTGGGCGGGGGCGGCAGCGCGCCCGCCGCAGCCAAGCCGGACGCCAACCGCTACTGGGACGTGGATCATGGCGCCTACGGCCCGGTGAGGGAAGAACCGCTGTCGCGCATCGCGCAGATCGCCTCGGCCAACCTGTCGGCGGCCAACACGATGATCCCGCAGGTCACGCACCATGATCGCGCCGACATGCGCGCGGTGGAAGCGTTCCGCAAGACGCTGAAGGACGAAAGCGCGGCGCGGGGCACCAAGATCACCGCGCTCGCCTTTCACGTCATGGCGCTGTCGCGCTGCCTGCGCGCGTTCCCGCGCTTCAATGCCTCGCTGACGGCCGATGGCGACACGCTGGTTCTGAAGGACTACGTCCATATCGGCATCGCGGTGGACACGCCGCATGGCCTCATGGTGCCCGTCATCCGCGACGCGGACGCGAAGGGCCTGTGGCAGATCGCGGCGGATATCGCCGACCTCGCGGGCCGGGCACAGGCGCGCAAGCTTTCGGGCGAGGAGATGGGCGGCGCGTCGATGTCGATCTCCAATCTCGGCGGCATCGGCGGGACAGCCTTCACGCCGATCGTGAACCCGCCCGAGGTGGCGATCCTTGGCCTCACCCGCACCGAAACCGTGCCTGTCCGGGAAAACGGCGACTGGCAGCCGGTGCCGATGGTGCCGATGGACCTCAGCTATGATCACCGGGTGATCAACGGCGCCGACGCGGCGCGCTTCCTGGTCCATTACGCCCGCCTTCTGGGCGACCCGCGCCGGATGGTGCTGGCCTGACGGCGCGCCATGACAGAGCAACAGCCCCGGCGGTGACACCGCCGGGGCCGATGTGACAGGGATCGCCCATGGCTGTCAGAGCGTCACCCAACCGCGCGCCCGATCGCTTTCCTGCATCGCCTCGATCACGCGCTGCACGTCGTAGGCCTCGCGGAAGTCGGGGCCGCAACTGCCCTGCCCCGCATGCGCGGCCAGAAGCTCCGCCACCTCGATCACCTTCAGGTCGTTGAACCCGAGGTGATGGCCCGGCGCCGGGCAGAAGGCGCCATAGGGCGGATGCGCCGGCCCTGCCTCGATCCGCGTGTAGCCGCTGCGCCCCGGCGTGCCCGACCAGAGCAGAAGCTCGTTCATGCGCTCCTGGCTGAAGGCCAGCGCCCCCTTGGTGCCGGTGATTTCCCATGACAGGTCCATGTGGCGGGCGGTGGCGGCCCAGTTCGCCTCGATGCTGCCCGCCGCCCCGTTTTCAAACCGCAGCAGCGCGTGGGTCATGTCGTCGACCTCGACCGGGGCGCGGTCCGCGCTGCCCGGCGCCACGGGACGGGTCGGGTGGATGGTGCGGCAATCGGCCTGAACCTCCGCGATCGGACCGATCAGGAACCGCGCCATCGACACGATATGGCTGCCGATATCGGCCAGCGCGCCGCCGCCGGCCGGATCGGTGCGGAAGGAATGCGGCGCATCGGGGCTGGCCATGTAGTTTTCCGCATGCCGCCCGCGAAAGCCGGTGACCTCCCCGATCTCTCCGCTTGCGATGATGTCGCGCGCCAGTCGGATCATCGGGTTGTGCAGGAAGTTGAAGCCGACCAGCGTCGTGACCCCCGCCGCCTCGGCGGCCCCGGTCATTTCCAGCGCGGAGGCCGCGGTGGTCGACAACGGCTTTTCGCAATAGACGGTCTTGCCCGCCGCGATGGCCGCCAATGCGATCGGCGCGTGCAGCAGGTTGGGCGCGGTGATGGCGACGATGCCAACCTCCGCATCCCTGACCAGCGCCTGCCAATCGGCGGTGGACCTTTCAAAGCCAAGAGCATCCGCCCCGCGCCGGGCCAGTTCGTCGCTTGCATCGGCGAGCATGCTCAACCTCGGCACCACCGGCAGATCGAACAGCCCCGCGACCGACCGGAACGCATTGGCATGACAGCGCCCCATGAACCCCGCGCCGACCAGCCCGATCCCGACCGTTTTCTTCTCCATCCCGCGCCTCCTATTCAGCGGCCGGTTTCGCAAGGTGATGCGATACCGCGTCGATCAGGTTTTCCTCGGTCATCGCGTCGCCCTCGAATTCGCCGACAAGCCGACCCTCTGCCATCGCCAGCACCCGGTGGCTGACGCCCAGCACCTCGGGCATTTCCGAGGATATCACGATCACCGCCAGCCCGTCCTCGGCCAGCTTGGCGATCAACTCGTGGATCGCGGATTTGGAGCCGACGTCGATCCCCCGGGTCGGCTCATCGAGGATGATCAGCTTCGGCCCGGCGCACAGCCACTTGGCAAGCACGAATTTCTGTTGGTTGCCGCCCGAAAGCGTCGAGACTGCCTGCTCCGGCCCGGTAGTCTTGATCGACAGGGCATCGCGATAGGTGTCGAAGGTGGCGCGTTCGCGTCGCCGGTCCATCACGGTGGCGCGCGCATAGCTATTCAGGTGCGGCAGGGTGGTGTTGTCCTGCCCGCCCATCATCAGCACCAGCCCCTGTTCCTTGCGGCTTTCGGGAACCAGCGCTATACCGAGGTCGATCGCGTGGCGGGGCGTGGGAAGGGGCATCTCCGCGCCCTCCCAGTGCAGCCTGCCGCGATCCGCGGTGCGAATGCCGAAAAGCGTTTCGACCACTTCCGACCGGCCCGCGCCGACAAGGCCGTAAAAGCCCAGAACCTCGCCCTGCCGGACGGAAAAACTCACATCCTCGAACTGGCCTTTCAGGCTGAGACCGTCAACGCGCAGAACCTCGTCACCGAAGGTGCTGTTTGCCTTGTGAAAATACGCCTCCAGCGTGCGGCCAATCATCATCCGGGTGATGGCGATGGCGTCGGTGTTTTTCGTATCGACCGTGCCCTGAACGACGCCGTCGCGCAGCACGGTGATGCGGTCTGTGAGTTCGAAAATCTCGTCCATCTTGTGCGAGATGTAGACGATCCCGACCCCCTGCGCCTGAAGCGCGCGGATGGTGGTGAAAAGCTGGTCCTTCTCGGTATCGGTCAGCGAGGCCGTGGGTTCATCGAAGATCACCACGTTGGCGCTGAAGGCCTGGCTGCGGGCGATTTCGACCATCTGCTGCATGGCGACCGACAGCGTGCCGACCCGGTCATCGGGGCCGAAGGTGCAGCCCAGCGCATCCAGCGCCGCCTGCGTATCGCGGCGCAGCTTGCGCTTGTTCAGCACGCCCAGCGCATTGGTGGGCCATGCGCCGAGGTAGATATTCTCGGCCACCGACAGTTCCGGCGACAGCGACAGTTCCTGGTGGATCAGCAGGATGCCCTTTTCGCGCGCCGCCAGCGGGTTGTCGATCCGCACCGGCGCTCCCTGGTAGAGGATCTCGCCCGCATCGGGGTGATAGAGCCCGGCCAGGACCTTCATCAGCGTGGACTTGCCGGCGCCGTTCTCGCCCACAAGCGCGTGCACCTCGCCGGGGCGCACGTCGAAGCTGACCTTGTCGAGCGCGACAACGCCGGGAAAGGTCTTGGTGATGCCGGAAAGGGTCAGGATCGGGTCTGTCATGGTCACGCCTCCCGCTGGCTGAGCAGCTTGTCGATGACGAGCGCAAGGATCAGGACGCTGCCCATCACCATCAGCTCCACGTAGTTGGGGGTATTGAGCAGCCGAAGCCCGTTGCGCAGCACCGCCAGCGTCAGCACCCCGCCGATGGTCATCCACATGCTGCCATAGCCGCCCTTCAGCCGCGTGCCGCCCAGCACCACGGCGATGATTGTCCAAAGCTCCCACACCTTGCCGGCATTGGGTTCCGCGGTGCCAAGGCGCATCGACAGAAGGATCCCGGCGACCGCGGCCAGCGCGCCGCAGATCGTGAAGTTGATGACCTTGTGGCGCTTGATGTTGATGCCCGCGTCATGCGCCGCCTCGATATTGTCGCCCACCGCATAGGTTTCGCGCCCGTGCCGCGTGCTCGACAGGATCCATTGGAACAGAACCGCCAGCCCGAGGAAGATCATCGCGGTCAGGGAAATCGGACCAAGGTAGATCTCGGGATAGTCGGTATAGCTGAAATCGCTGACCATGAGGGCGTTTTCACCGGTATAGATGAAGACCAGCCCACGAATGCCGATCAGGCCGCCAAGCGTTACGATGAAGGAATGCATCCCCGACAGCGCGACCAGCGTGCCGTTGAGAAAGCCAAGCGCCGCGCCCGACAGGAAGCCCACGAAGACGGCGGGCCATATGCCGATGTGATCCTGCAAGCCGATCGCCAGCGCCGAGGCGAGCGCGAGGATCGCGCCAACCGACAGGTCGATTTCGCCGTTGATCATCACCATGGTCATGCCGATGGCGAGGATGCCGATGAAAGCGGCCTGCGTCAGAACGTTGCCAAGGTTGTTGAAGGTCAGGAAATACGGGCTTGTCGAGGAAAAGACCACGATGGTCAGCGCCAGGAAAACCCAGATGTGATTGCGCATCAGCAGCCCGGCAACCGCGCTCCGGGTGGGGAATGGTGTCACGCTCATGCCAGGATCCTCCCGCGTTTGGCGCCCAGGTCGACCCAGACCGCCAGAATGATGACCGCCCAAGTGACCAGCCATTGCACGTAATAGGGATACCCCAGCAGAAGCAGTCCATTCTGGATGAACCCCAGCATGGTGATGCCCAGCACCGTGCGCCATATGCTCCCCGATCCCCCCAGCAGCGACGTACCGCCAAGGATCACGCCGGCCAGTACCGTCAACTCGTAGCCCTGCCCGATGGTGTTCTGCGCGCCCATCACCCGGCTGCCCATGATGATCGCGGCGATGGCGGTGGTCAGCCCCGACAGGACATAGGCCCAGAACACAGTCCAGCGCGCGGCGATGCCGGAAAACCGGGCTGCCGTTTCATTGCCGCCAACGGCAAAGACCTGCCGGCCGAAAATCGTCCGGTTGAGAAGGAAGGCCGCAGCGATGGCGGTCATCAGGAAGATCAGCACCGGCACCGGCACGCCGAAAAGGTCGCGCCGTCCGAAGACCGCGAACCACGTGGTTTGCGCATTCTGGACATTCACGTTCGAGCCGCCGGAATAGAACAGGACCAGCCCCTGAAGGAAAGACAGCATCGCCAGCGTCACGATCAGCGCGTTGAGCCCGACGAACCCGACAAGCACCCCGTTGACCATGCCGATGCCGATACCGGCGGCAAGCGTCAGGGCAATCGCCATGCCCGGCCCCGCCACGTTGTGTTGATCGACCGCGACCACCGTCAGCAGGGTCAGCATCGACCCGACGGAAAGATCCAGCCGTCCGGTGATCACCACGAAGGTGACACCGATGGCCATCACCCCGGTGATCGAGACCTGCCGGAGAACATCGAAGATATTGCCCGGCGTCACGAACCCGTCGGCGCTCAGCGCGACGCCGATCAGGAAAACGCCAAACCCCGTCAATAGACCGTGCCGGCGAAGAAACGCCTTCAAATCTGTTTGCATTGTCTCGAATCCTCCCTGAGTTGAACGTTAGGCGAAGCGTTCGGGGCGCCAACAGCGCCAAGAAATCCAATTTGGTTATTCCCTGGCGGTAGCGGCGGCCACGGGTTGGACGCCGGAAAATCAGATTTGGACATGTCGCGCGTTGAACGGTTTCGCCCACCCCGCATGATCAGGGCTGTTACCGGGGCGCAGGCCGCGACGTCCCCTGACCTTGAATACCCGACTGGCGCGGCGCGAAAGGGAGGAAAGAGATGACAAAGATGATGACAACCGGGCTCGGGCTTGCAGCAGCAGCCGCGATGAGCGCCGGCATGGCCACGGCGCAGGACGCGCCCGACTGGCTTGGCGGGGAATTGCAACAGCCGCTTTCGGAAACCCGGATCGGCATTACCGTGCTGTATCCCGGCTCCAACGCCTACCAGGCGATGTATGCAGAGGCCGCCGAGGAATACGCGGCCGAGCTTGGCATCCAGGCCACGGTGATGGACCCGCAGGGCGACCCGGCGGTGCAGTTCGACCAGATCCAGGACATGATCTCGCAGAACATGGATGCGCTCGTGGTCTGGCCGACCTCGCAGAACGCGCTGATCCCGGCGATCCGGCAGGCTTCACGTTCCGGCATCCCGGTGGTGACCTCGAACTCGCCCATCGGCGAGGCCGGGCGGCGCTATATCGTGGGCCATACCGGGCCGGATGACTGCCTTCAGGCCGAACAGGCCGCCGACATGCTGGCCGACGCGCTGGATGGCGAAGGCAATATCGTCGTGGTCGAGGGCACGCCCGGCTATACCGTGTCGATCCTGCGCGGCACCTGCTTCCTCGACAGGATCGCCGATGAGCACCCGGGCATCACCGTTCTGGACAGCCAGACGGCGGATTGGAACCGCGAACGCGCCCAGACCGTGATGGAAACCTTCCTGACCCAGCATGGCGACGAGATTGATGGCGTCTATGCCTTCGACGACGGCATGGGGCTTGGCGTGATCAGTGCGCTGCAGGGGGCCGACCTTGAACCGGGCGAGGTCGCGCTTGTTACCGCCAACCAGTTCGGCGAAGGCTGGGACGCGATGCAGGAAGGCTGGCATCAGGGCTCCAACAAGCAATCGCCCATCGACGACGCGATCCTTGCGATCCAGACGGCGATTCAGGTGGCCAACGGGATCGAGGTGCCGGAACTTCAGGGCATCGACACCCCGATGGTAACGCCCGAGAACGTGACCGAGTTCGAGCGCCCGACCTGGTAAACCCGCTCTGACACGGGACGTCTGACATGGGACTCACGGGCGCGCGGCGGCAACGCTGCGCGCCCTTTTTCGTACCGCTTAGTAGCGCCCGTTTTCGCGCATGATCGCGTCGATCCGGTTCTGTGCGCGCGCCAGCGTGTCCTCGACCCCGGTCTCGCCGTGCAGCATGCGGTAGACCTCGTCGCCCAATACCGACAGCATGTCACTGAATTCCGGGATTGGCGGGCGCGGCCATGTCTGCAAGTCACCGCGCCGTTCCATCGCGTCGATGCGGCCCAGAAGGCTGCTCTTGGCCTGCACTTCCGGGTCGGCGCTGGTGGAAAACCGCGGGCTGCTCAGGTTGCCGTGCTGGACATACCACTTCAGCACCTCGGGCCGCGTCAGGTATTCCATCACCCGCCACGCCGCGCGTTCGCGCCCCGCAGACAAGCCGGTCGGCAACGCCAGCGAAAACCCCCCGATGGGCGACACCGTGCGCGCGCCCGGCCCGTGCGGATGCGGCGCGAAGGCCACGTTCTGATGCGCGGGCGAGGTTTCGTCCAACTCGAACGCGGCGGCCCGGACGCTCCAGCCGTAGCACATCGCGGCATGGCCCTCGGTGAAAATGCGGATGCGCCGATCCCAGTCGCATTTCAGGCTTTCCGGATGCGCGTAGCCCTGCAATTCCAGCAGGAACTCCGCCGTGGCCCGCGCCGCGTCACTGGTCAGAAGCGGGCGGTAGTTTTCACCCGCGAGCGTGCCGGTATCGAATTCCTCACCCACCCGTGGCAAGTCGATCACCGGCTGGCCGAAACTGGCAAGCGTCTGCAGGAAGGTATGCGCCACCGGCGTACCGCGCTTGAAATTCATCACGATGCCCGACAGGTTCATCCGCGACCTGTGCAGGAGCTTCGCCGCGAACAGCACCTCCTCTGTGGTCTCGGGGACCTGCAACCCGGCATCGGCAAAAAGGTCCGACCGGCAGAACAGCAATTCCGCCGTGGGCTGGATCGGCAGCGCGTATTGCCGCCCGGCCCAGTTCGATCCCTTGTAGGCCGTCGGGTGGAAATCGGACGGGTTGAAACGTTGCTGCGCGATGATCTCGTCAATGGGCTGGATCACCCCCTCCTCGGCCAGTTGCCCGATCCACGGCAAGTCGACCGCCACCACGTCGTAATCCGACCGGTCGCGACCGGCATTGGCCATGATCTCGGCATGCAGGTCATCCAGCGACAGGTTCACCACCTCGAGGTTGGTGCCAAGGAACCCGCCAAGATCCTGCGCGTGCCGCGCAATCGTCTCGAAGGTCGGATCGACCGGCAAGGCAAGGCGGATGGTGCGGTCATACCCCACCCCTTCGCGCATCGCATTTGGGTAAGGCAGGATACGCGACGCCATGTAGTAGCCGCCGAAATAGAAGTCCTCCATCGCCGCGTCACCGGTCGCAAAGCCGAAGGTATTGCCCACCATCGCCTTGAGCTGCATGGCGAAGCTTTCGAATTCCTCGATCAGCTTGCGCGTCGGATGCAGCGAGAAGGACTTGCCGGTCTTCGATCGCGGCCGCTTGTGCAGAAAGCCGGTTTCCAGCAATTCGTTCACCCGCCGCATCGCGGTGCCGTAAGGCACGTCAGCGGCCATCGCGGCCGAGGTGATGGTCAGAAGCTTGCCTTCAAGGTGCCGCCGCATCGCGTAGGCAATGATGTTCCAGCGCGCATCCGTCGCCGAAAGCTCGGTCCGCTTCTCCGCAATCGCGCGGGTTTCGTCCATGAAGGACAGAATGCGCAACATTTCCTGCCGGGTCACGACGGGCTCCTCCCTCCCGAAGATATCCATTTTAGACAAATCACACCCCGCCCCCGCGCGGCACTGCCATTTTGTCCAAAGCTGACATTTGCGACGTTCCGGGCTGCCGCACCCATGTGACAGTCTGGCGAAAAGGGCCGCCATCTCGGCGGTCGGGGAGGATCGAATGACCGCCGAGAGTTATGATTTCATCGTTGTTGGCGCCGGGTCTGCCGGCTGTGCCGTGGCCGGCCGGCTGGCCGAGGCGGGGCATAGCGTGCTGTTGCTGGAAGCCGGGGGGCGTGACCGCAATCCGTTCATTCACATCCCGCTGGGCTATTCGCTGCTTTACGCGAACCCGTCGGTGAACTGGTGCTATGAAAGCGCGCCGGAGCCATACCTGAACGGCCGCCGCCTGTTCCAGCCGCGCGGCAAGGTGCTGGGCGGGACCGGCGCGATCAACGGCATGATCTACATGCGCGGCCAGCCGCAGGATTTTGACGGCTGGGCGGCGGCGGGCTGCACCGGTTGGGGCTGGGACGGCGTGCTGCCCTACTTCAGATCCTGCGAGGACCAGGAACGCGGGGCGGATGATTTCCACGGCACCGGCGGGCCGGTGGCCGTCTCTGACATCCGCACCGAACACAAGCTGGGCGAGGCGTTCCATGCCGCGTCAGAAGCGCTGGGCGTGCCGCGCAATCCCGATTTCAACGGCGCCCGGCAGGAAGGTACCGGCTACGTCCAGACCACGACGAAGAACGGAAAACGCTGGAGCACGGCCGCCGGCTACCTGCGCGGGCCGGCCAAGCGCAATATCGACCTGCGCCTGCACGCGATGGTCCAGCGGGTGGAGCTTGACGGCAAACGCGCCACGGGCGTCACGTGGCGCGACAGGTCCGGCACCCATACGGCCACCGCGCGGCGCGAAATCATCCTGTCCGGCGGCACCTTCAACTCGCCGCAACTGTTGCAGTTGTCGGGAATCGGACCGGGGGCGCTGCTGCAATCGCAGGGGGTGGAAACGCGCCACGACCTGCAAGGCGTGGGTGAGAACCTGCAGGACCATTTCGGCATCGGGGCGGAATATCGCTCCATCCTCAAATCCACGGTCAACGACCTTTACAACAACAAGCTGAAGGGCGGGCTGCAGCTGTTGCGCTGGCTTTTGTTCCGCAGCGGACCCTTCGCGGATAACGGCAATTATTCCAACACCTTCATCCGCTCCGGCCCGGAGGTGGACCGCCCCGACATGATGGTGACCTTCATGGCGTGGTGCACGGACGAACAGCTCACCCCGCACCCGTTTCCAGGCTTCACCATCCTGGCCGAGCACATGCGCCCCAAGTCGCGCGGGCATGTGCGCCTGACCGGTCCGAACCCGTCGCAGCCGCCGGAGATCCAGTTCAATTTCTTCGCCGACGAGGCCGATCATCGCGCCGCCCTTGCCGGGCTGAAATTCGGCCGCAAGATCGCCGCGACGGCCCCGATGGCCGATTGCGTGGACTACGAGATCTCGCCGGGCAAGGACGTGCAGTCGGACGCGGATCTGCTGGCCCATTGCCGCCAGAACGGCCTGTCGTTGCTGCACCCGGTAGGCACCTGCAAGATGGGGGTGGATGATACGGCGGTGGTCGATCCGCGTCTGAAGGTGCACGGGATTGCAGGGCTGCGCGTCGCCGACGCCTCGATCATGCCGCGCATCGTGACGGGCAACACCAATGCCGCCGCGATCATGATCGGGGAAAAGGCGGCGGCAATGATCCTCGAAGACGCGAAAGGGGCGGCCTGATGCAGACACTCGGTATCGCGCTGATGGGAACGGGGCGCATGGCGCAGGTCTACGGCCCCAAGATCATCGGCCATCCCGGCCTGCGGCTGGAGGTGATCTATAATCCCCGCAGGACATCCGCCGAAAAGGCGACGGCGCAATATGGCGGCCGGCCGATGGACGATCTCGACGCGGCTCTGGCCGATCCGGGCGTCGATGCGGTGGTCATAGCCACCCCCACCGACACGCATGTGAAATATATCGAACGGGCGGCCGCGGCGGGCAAGCCGATCTATTGCGAAAAGCCGCTCGACCAGTCGCTCGAGCGGGTCGACCGCGCCATGGCGGCGCTTGCCGCGCACCCGGTGCCCTTCATGCTGGGCTTCAACCGACGCTTCGACCCTGAGAATGCCATGCTGCAACGGGCCGTGCAGTCGGGTGAAGTCGGCCCTCTGAACATGCTGATGAGCTGGAGCCGCGAGCCCACGCCGCCGCCCATCGACTACGTGCGCGCCTCGGGCGGCTATTTCGTGGACGCCACGATTCACGACATCGACCTGTTGTGCTGGATCGCGGGGGAACGCCCGGTGGAGGTTTTCGCCGCCGGAAGCTGCAAGTTCGACCCGGCCATCGGGGCGGAGGGCGATTTCGACCTTACCATGACGACGCTGAAAATGCCCTCGGGCGCGCTGGTGCATATCAACAATTCCCGCGCCTGTTCTTATGGCTTCGACCAACGGCTAGAGGCGTTCGGCGAAAAGGGCATGATCCAGACCCGCAACCACCGCGAAGATCCGCTGGTCAGGTGGGACGGCACGGCGACGGAGGCGCGCCAACCGCTCAAGCACTTCTTCCTCGAACGCTATGACCAGTCCTTCTACAACGCACTCAATGAATTCCACGCGGCGGTATCCGAGGGTCGCGAACCCTCCAGCACCGCGGAGGACGGGCGCGCGGCGCTGGCCATCGCACTGGCCTGCGCGCAATCAGCCCGCAAGGGGGCGGCCGTGGCCCCGGCTTATGGCTAAGGTGCCTGTCGGCCCGGCGGATCAGGGCGCCAGAAGCACGAACGCCGCCACGCCCACGGCCAGCCCGACTCCGACCGACAGAACCTGCGCCATGCGCTTGCGATCCTGCCGCGAGGCAGCACCGGAGGAATAGTCGAACCGCTCGTAGACGATCTTTTCCACCGGCAGGCCAATCTCCATCAGCGTGTCCGACACGGCCACCACCATCGGCCCGGGCCCGCACATCATGGCCACGCAATCCGCCGGGTCGAGCCCGGACAACAACCGATCGAGCCGGGCCCGGTCGAGGCGCCCGACCTCGCCCTCGAAGCCTTCGGCGCCCGCCTCGCTCAGGATCATCACCTGAAGGTCGAGCACGGATTGCGCCGCCCGGATCTCGTCGAGGCAGGCAAGGTTCGACACTGTCCCGACAGCATAGGCCAGCCGCACCGGGCGCGGGTCGCGGCGGGCGACAAGGTCGCGCAACAGCCCCATGATCGGGCCAAGCCCAACGCCCCCCGCGACCAGCAGGATCGCCCCCGCCTTGTGGCTCGACAGGGTGAATTCGCCATAGGGCCCGTCGATGCCGATGGTCGTGCCGGGGGGCAGCGCACCGATGCGGTTGGTGAAATCCCCCGCCTCCTTGACGATCAGGCTCAGCCCGTCGCGGGTCGGGCTGTCGGCAATGGAAAACGGATGGTCGAACAGCGGAAAGCGCCGCGCGCCTTCCGTCATCCAGACGAACTGCCCGGCCTCGTATTCCAGGTCCGGGGTGCCGCCCCTTGGCTGGATGTCCAGTTCCCACGTCCGGTCAGCAAGCTTGGTGACCGAGGCCAGCCGCCATGGCCTGACGTGCAGCGCGGCAAAGCGCCAGCCATAGAGCGTCGCCATCACAAGCAGCAGAGCCGCCGCCACCACCCACCACCAGCCGTTCACAGCGCCAAGCGCACTGAACCGCCCGGTGGTCAGTGCGTGGTGCAGCCCGGTGCCTGCCGCCGTCACCGCAAGGATGACATGGCTTGCGCGCCAGACCTCGTAGGGCAACGGCAGGCGTTCGCGCAACGCCGAACTCAGCACCAGAAGCGCCAGCGCGGCCAGCGCGATCACCCCTGTGCGGTAATGCGGCAAGGTCAGGTAGGCCATCATCCGCTGCGCCCCGAGCGCCGGATCATCCAGCCATGTCGGCAGGACATACAGCACCGGGTGCAGCAGCAGGCCGAGCAGAACCCACCACGCCGCAATCTTGTGAAAGGCCATGATCCGGTCGATACCGAGCCGCCCGGACACCACCCCGAATCGACCGGAAGTGACGAATTGCACCGCCATCGCGGCCAGCGCCACAAGGCCCAGGCCGGCACCCAACCGCTCCCACGGGTCAAGCGGCGCAACCTGCCGGCCAAGCGCCAGCGCCAGCGGCAGCAAGGCGACCACGAGGTAAACCAAGGCCAGTGCGCGACCGCTCAAACGGGGCAGTCTGCCACCAGATGCCGTTTTCCTGTCTGTCACGCGTAGCCTCGTCGTTCGGTGTTATCCTGCGGGCGGACATCGCACCGATTCGCTGCGACTCGCCCTGACCTGAATCATGGAACCGTTACCCACCCAAGGTAACCTAAATTCGACAAACATAGCCGAGGGACCACCAATGCCATTGTTTCACTCGTTTCGCAAAGCCGCTGCCGCCGCTGTGATCGCCCTGCTGTCCACGGGCCCGACGCCCTTGGCCGCGCAGTCGGAGGACACCGCGGAGCTTGACGCGCTGGTCGCGGTGATCGAGGCATGGCGCCATTCGCCGCATGGCGATTACGCCTCCGAATCCTTCACCCACTGGAACGAGGATGGCGCGGTCCCCGAAAACTGCGCCGCCTGCCATTCGCAGCCGGGATTCCTCGATTTCCTCGGCACCGACGGGCGCGAGGCCGGGGTCGTCAACCATCCCGCCGCGATCAACGCGGTGATCGGGTGCGCCTCCTGCCATGTGGAGGAAGCACACGCGCTCGACGCGGTCACCCTGCCCTCTGGCGTGGTGCTCGACGGGCTCGGCCCGAATGCCACCTGCACCGTGTGCCATGCCGGGCGCACCTCCAGCGACTCGGTCAGCGCGGCGGTGGACACGCTGCCCGCCGATACCGTCGCGCCCGAGCTTGGCTTCATCAACGTGCATTACGGCATCGCCGCGGCGGTGATGGAGGGCGGGGACGGACGCGCCGGCTTCCACTATCCGGGGCAGGACTATGCCGGCGCCTTCGGCCACGTCCCCGGCGCCGATACCTGCGTGGCTTGCCACGAGCCGCACAGCACCGAGGTCGCGCTCGACGGCTGCCTGAGCTGCCACCGCGGCGTCGAGGATCCGCGCGACATCCGCATGCAGAACGGCGATTTCGACGGGGATGGCGACAATTCCGGCGGTATCCACGCCGAGATCATGGGGCTGCAGGCGCTGCTTTACGAGGCGATCCGGACCTATGCCGCCGAGGTCGCGGGCACGCCCATCGGCTATGCCGAGGGCAGCTACCCCTATTTCTTCGCCGATAGCGACGGGGACGGGGCCATCGCGGGCGACGAGGCCGCCTTCCCCAACCGCTATCAAAGCTGGACGCCGCGCCTGTTGCAGGCCGCCTACAATTATCAGGTCGCGTTGCAGGATCCGGGCGGCTACGTGCATAACCCGACCTACCTGATGCAATTGCTGCACGATTCCATCGAGAGCCTCGCAAGCCAAGTCGCGGTCGACACGGCGGGCATCGCCCGGCCCTGAGGTGGCGCGCCCGGTCGCAGGCTGGGCCACGCCCATCGGCAGGAACGCCATGCGCCCTGCCGATGGGCCGTGACTGCGCGAGACAAGGCGCGACACGGCGGCATCCGGGCGCTGATCCCCAAGGGGAAACAATCGCCCCAATTCCGCCATCATTGATTGGCATTATGCGATTGACGGACAACAATCATTCAATGATCGAGCAGACCGTCAATCTTCCTCCCTGGACTGGCCAAGGGCCGCCCCCGCGTGGGCGGTCTCTTTCTTTGCGCGGGGCAATTGGCGGTGTCAGATCGGTTCGATCAACTCCGGCCCCTCGACCCGGTTGGAATTCACGCGCCGGTCCACGCGATGCGCCGCAAGCCGGCCCTCGGGCGCCGACCGCATCAACAGCGCCGCGCCCTTGCCCGCCTCGCCCAGCCATTTGCCCCAGTCCTCCGGCGCAAGGCTGACGGGTTCGCGGTGGTGGATATGCGACAAACCCGCCCCCGCGGCGCAGGTGACGATGGCGAAGGTGGTCAGGGCCTCGTTGCCGGCCGCCCAGTCCTGCCAGATGCCGGCCAGCACCAGCGGCGCCCCGTCCGCCGGCCGCACATACCACGGCAGCCGGTTGCCATCGGCATCCTTGGACCATTCGTAGAAGCCCGAGACCGGCACAAGACAACGCCTCTCCCGGCAGGCGGCGCGGAAAGCGGGCTTTTCTGCGATGGTTTCGGCGCGGGCGTTTATCAGGAGCGGGCCGTCCGTCGGGCTCTTGTACCACGTGGGCAAGAACCCCCAGCGCATTGCGCGGTATCGCCGCCCGGTCGCCTCGGCCGTCACCACCGCGACGCTCTGCGTCGGGCAAATGTTGAACCGCGGCGCGGGCGGCAGATCGTTGTCCGGCGCGGCGTCGAACAGCCGCGCCATCGCGTCGGGGGGAAGAGTGTTGGCCATGCGTCCGCACATGGGACGAGCCTAGCCACCCCGACAGGGCATGCAAGCCCGGCTCAGTGCCCGTAGACGGCCTTCTGGGCGATCTCGGGGATCTCGTCGCTGTAGATGTCGAGGTCCAGCCGGGTGTCGACCGGCAGCGCGCGAAGCTCGCGCAGGGTGCGGCGGTACGCGGCGTAGTTGCGGATTTCTTCAAGCAGTTTGGTGTGGGAAAGGGACATGTCGAAGCCTCCGTGAATTGTGCGATATCCGTGTGCGTTGACCCCTATATGTTAGCGCCAACACGAAAGCACAATTGCCAAGCCAAGAAGCCCGGATTGCAGATGCTGCATGGCAGCAAAAGGGGCCGGGCCCTCGCCGGCCCGGCCCCTGTTCATCCGTTCGAAGCGGTCTCAGTCAGCCTGCATGACCCGGCCTTCGAGGGTCGGCACGTAGGGCGTATTCTCGGCCAGGTAATCGGCGACCACCTGTTCCAGCCCGGGACCGTAATCATAGGCGTTCATGCCCTCGGTCGCGAAGACGGAATAGCCGTCGCCGCCGCCGCGCATGTAGTTGTTGGACACGACGCCATAGGTCGCTTCCGGGTCGATCGACACGAAGCCCTCGTCGGTCTCGATCTCGACCGACACGATGCGGCTGCCCGGTTCTGCCTCCGGGTCCCACGTGTAGCGCATGCCGGCAACCTGCGGGAAGCGGCCGGCCCCGTCCTCGACCTGGCTGACGCCGTTTTCCAGCGCCGCGATGATGCCGGCACCGGTCAGATCAAAACTGGCCAGCGTGTTCTGGAACGGCAGCACCGAGAAGACTTCGCCCATGGTCACCGGGCCTTCGTCGATGGAGGCGCGCAGCCCGCCACCGTTCTGGATCGCCACCTCGACGCCTTGGTCCCGGGTGCGGTCCAGCATGGCCGTGGCCACGAGCACGCCCATCTCGCATTCGCCCGCGCGGCAGCTTGTGCGGTCGCCGTCGATGGGCGCGGTGGTTTCGGCCACGACCTCGGCCATCGCCTCCTCGATCGGCGCGACCAGTTCCGCCACCCGCGCGGCGATCTCGGCGTCCGGCGTTACCGAGGCGTCGAGCAGCATGGTGTTGCCATCGGCGAAGATGAGCGTTCCGTCATCGTCGAAGGTCACTTCGAGATGACCGAGATACTTGGTATACGCGTAGGCCTGCACGATCGGCACCATCCCGCCCTCGGGCCCGTCGACCCATGTCGGATAGGGCCCGGCGCGGTCGGGGTCATCCGCCGACAGGTAGGTGTGCGAATGGCCACCGACGATCAGGTCGATGCCCTCCACCGCCTCGGCGATGCGGATATCCTGCGGCAGGCCGACATGGGTCAGCGCCACGATCATGTCGACGCCCATCTCGGTCAGGTCGTCCACATCGGCCTGGAGCGAGTCGATCTCGTCCTGGAAGATCACGTTCGGCCCGGGGCTGGAGGTTTCGGCCGTATCGGTGGCCAATGCCGATACGACGCCAAGCCGGTGGCCACCCACGTCGAGCACGACGTGCCCCTCGACCGCGCCGCGCAATTCCTCCGACAAGCTGAGGTCGAGGTTACCGGAGACGACGGGGAAGGACACGGTGTCGAGGAAGCGGCGCAGGTTGCCGGGGCCGTCGTCGAATTCATGGTTGCCGACGGCCATGACGTCATAGCCGATGGCCTCCATCATCTCGGCCTCGACGTCGCCCTTGAAGGTGGTATACATCAGCGACCCCTGGAACGGGTCGCCGGCATCCATCACCACCACGTTTTCGCCCGCCGCGATCAAGTCATCGCGCAGGTCATTGATGGCGGTCGCCACCCGCGCAACCCCGCCGAAGCACTCGCCCGCCGCGTCATCCTCTGCCGCGCAGGTGCTGTCGAAGCGGTTGATAGGCTGGATCCGGCTGTGAATGTCGTTGGTGTGCAGAATGTGGATCGTGACCTCGGCAGAGGCCGCGGAGCCAAGGGCGGCGATCATGGCCGTGGAACACAGGATTCGCGCAAGCATCGTAAGTCTCCCCGTCGGAATGCAATGGTGCCAGATTGGCGGCACACCCGGTTCAAGTAAAGGCTGTTGGTAAAACGCGCGTGACACTTGACGCCGGGCCGCGCAGGGGCCACTCCCACACACATGCTGATCTACAAGATTTTCCGGCCCGATGAATGGGCAGAGCTGCGCGACATTGGCCAGACGGCGGGGGCGCCGATCGACCTGGCCGACGGGTTCGTGCATTTTTCCACCGCCGAGCAGGCACGCGAAACCGCGGCGAAGCATTTCGCGGGCGAGGACGGGCTTGTCCTGCTGGCCGTGGAGGCCGAGGCACTGGGCGACGCGCTGAAATGGGAGGTCTCGCGCGGCGGCGATCTTTTCCCGCATCTCTACGCGCCGCTGCGCCTGTCCGATATTGCCTGGCACAAGCCGCTGCCGCTGGTGGACGGGCGCCACGCCTTCCCCGATCTGCAGGACTGAACGGGTGCTGGAACGGTTCGGCCTTGCCCTGATGCACCGGATGGACCCGGAGGAGGCGCATGGCCTGGCGCTGGCGGGCTTGCGCGCGGGGCTTGGACCGCGGACCGGGCCGGTCACCTCCGCGCGGTTGCGCTGCCGCGTTGCGGGGCTCGACCTGCCCAACCCGGTGGGGCTGGCCGCAGGCTTCGACAAGAACGCCACCGCGCTGGCGCCGCTGGCGCGGGCGGGGTTCGGCTTTGTCGAGGTGGGCGCCGCCACGCCCCGCCCGCAACCGGGCAACCCGAAGCCCCGCCTCTTCCGGCTGGGCGAGGATCGCGCCGCGATCAACCGCTTCGGCTTCAACAATGACGGGATGGCGGCGATCGCGGCGCGGCTGGCGACGCGGCCCGCGGGCGCGGTGGTGGGGCTGAACCTCGGCGCCAACAAGGACAGCGACGACCGGCCGGCGGATTTCGCGCGCGTGCTGGCCTGTTGCGGCCCGCATGTGGATTTCGCCACGGTCAACGTCTCCTCGCCCAACACCACGGCCTTGCGCGACCTGCAGGGCAAGGCGGCCCTGACGGCACTGCTGGCCGGCGTGATGCAGGCGCGCGCGGGCCTCTCCCGGCCGATCCCCGTCTTCCTGAAGATCGCGCCGGACCTCTCCGGATCCGAGATCGCGGATATCGCCGAGGTGGCGCTCGCATCCGGCATCGCGGGGATCATCGCCACCAACACGACGCAAGCGCGCGACGGGCTGCGAAGCCGCCACCGCAACGAGGCCGGGGGCCTTTCCGGCGCGCCGCTTTTCGAGCGCAGCACAGGCGTGCTGGCGCAGCTGTCGCACCTGACAAAGGGGCAATTGCCGCTCATCGGTGTCGGTGGTGTCGACTCGGCGGAGGCAGCCTATGCCAAGATCCGCGCCGGTGCCTCGGCGGTGCAGCTTTACACCGCGCTGGTCTATGGCGGGCTGTCACTGGTGGGCGGGATCGCGCGCGGGCTCGATGACCTCTTGGCGCGCGACGGGTTTTCCTCGGTGGCCGAGGCGGTGGGCACGGGGCGCGACGACTGGCTGTAAAGGCAGCAGAGGGCACGCACCCTACCGCGCCGCGCGTTCCAGCGCCGGATAGCGCACCGCCAGCGTGGCCGCGCGCAGCGCGAAGAACACCATCAGCGCCGCCCAGAGCCCGTGATTGCCCAAGGCCGGCAAGAGGATCGCCAGCGCCGCGACATAGCCCGCGAAGGACAAGGCCATCATGTTGCGCATGTCGCGGGTCCGCGTCGCGCCGATGAAGATCCCGTCGAGCATGAAGGACGGCGCCCCGGCAAGTGGCGCCAGCGCGGCCCACAGGAGGTAGTCGCGCGCCTCGATCCGCACGCCCTCGGCCGTTGTCATGAGGTCGATCACCGCGCCGCCCACCACCGCATAGACCAGCGCAAGGCCCAGCGCGATCCCCCCGGCCCACCAGCTTGCCATCACCGCGCCACGGCGCAACGCCCCCGGCGCGCGCGACCCGATCGCCTGCCCCACCAGCGTCTCGGCGGCGAGCGCGAAACCGTCAAGCGCGAAGGCGCTGATATTGAGGAACTGCATCAGGATCTGGTTGGCCGCCAGCGTGACATCGCCCAACCCCGCCCCCAGCAGCATGAAAGTGGTAAAGCCGCCCGTCAGCAGGACCGAACGGATCATGATATCGGTGTTGACCGAGGCCATGCGAATGAGCTGCACCCGGTCGAAAACCCGCGCCCAGTCTCGCCAGTCGGGCACGCGGAACGCCGCCCGGCACAGCCACAGGCCGAATGCCAGACCCGACCACTCCGCCACGACCGTGGCCAGCGCCACGCCCTCCACCCCCCAGCCGAGGCCGAGCACGAACAGCAGGTCGAGCACGATGTTGAGCCCGTTCATCCAGACCTGCAGCCCCAGAAGCGCCCCGGTGCGTTCGCGCGCGATCAGCCAACCGTTGATGCCGTAGATCGCGATCGCCGCCGGCGCCGACCAGATGCGCAGCCCCATATAGGCGCGCGCCAGCCCCTCCACCTCCGTAGAGGCCGGCGCGACCCGGAACGCCGCCCAGAAAATCGCCGCCTGCACCGCGATCAGGAGTGCCCCGGCCGCCAGCCCGATCATCAGCACCCGCGTCAGCAGCGCGGCCACCTCGGCCCGGTTGCCCGCCCCCATCGCCTGCGCGGTCAGCCCCGTCGTGCCCATGCGCAGGAACCCGAAAACCCAGTAGACCATCGCCAAAACCGAGGCACCGACCGCCACCGCGCCCAGCGGCGCGGCATCCCCCAGCCGGCCGACCACGGCGGTATCGACCGCCCCGAGAAGCGGCACGGTGATGTTCGACAAAAGGATCGGCAGCGCGATCCACAGGATGCGGCGATGCGTCAGCGGCCCGGCCCCGCCGCCGATGTCAGCCATCATGCGCCTCGCTGTCCGGCCCGGCGCCCTGCCCCGCGCCGTGTCTCGGCGTCAGGAAATGCCCCGTCGCCTGCGCACAGGGGCGCGCGCGGTTGTCCTGCCACGCCTCGACATGCACGCTCGCATAGCGCCGGCCGGACCTGTTGACCCGCGCCCGCGCATAGGCGTCGCGCGGCAGGCCGGAGCGCAGGTAATCCACCGTGAAATCGATCGTCTTGGGCAGGCGCGGCATGGTTTCGGGCGTCAGGTCCTCGGGCGCGACGCGGCCCGACTCGATCTCGTCCCACAGGCTTTGCCAGCTCAGCCCCACAATGGCCGTCACCTCGAGGAACGACGCGATGGCGCCGCCATGCAGGGCCGGCAGGAAGGGGTTGCCGATCAGTTTCTCGTCGAAGTGCAGCAGTGCCGTCAACTCGTCGCCGCGCCGATCGAACCCGATCCCCATGAAACGGGTATAGGGCACCCCCTGCACCAGAAGGTCGAGCGCCCGGTCGCGGCGTTCCTTGACCACCTGCACGGGTTCGGGGCGCGCGCGGCTCATGCCTTGTCCTCCTGCGGTCGTTCCACGGTAAAGGCGCCGGCGGCGGTGGCGACGGGGCGGGCTTCATCGGCGTCAAAGGCACTGGCACGCACGAAGCCGACGCTACGGGTGATGTTGTAGCATTCGGCGCGCGCCACGATCCGCTCGCCCGGGGTGGCGGGGCGCATGTAGTCGATGCGCAGGTCTATCGTGGCGGTTCCGGCGGGGGCCTCGGGGTGGCTCATCACCGCGGCGCCGCCGCACGTATCCATCAGCGCCGAGACCGCGCCGCCATGGATCACCCCGCTGCGCGGATCGCCGACCAGATCCTCCGACCACGGCATCGAGATCACCGCGCGCCCGTCGCCGATATCGTCGAGGCGCATGCCAAGCGCCTTCGAGAACGGGATCGCCTCGATGAACTGCTTGGCGATGCGGGCTTTCTCGCCGGCCTTCAGCACCATGTGGCGGGTCCTCTCGGTCAACTGCGCGTGATGTGCCAAGAGGGAACACGCTTTTGCATTCCCCGCAAGCCTGATGCAGACTCCCCTCACGGCGGACCGGGGCTGGCATGGCAGGGCAAGGGGGAAGCAGGGCATGGCGGAGGAACGGCTGAGCTTCAAGGAAATGTGCGCGCGCTTCGAGGTGACACCGCGCACCCTGCGCCATTACGAATACATCGAATTGCTGCTTCCCGAACGCGACGGGCGGCAGCGCTTCTACGGCCCGCGCGAGATCGCGCGGATGAAGCTGATCCTGCGCGGCCGCCGCTTCGGCTTCAAGCTGGAGGAAATGCGCCAGTGGCTGGACCTGTACGATGCCGACCCCGACCAGCGCCTGCAACGCAAGGTGTGGATGGACATGGCCGACAAGCAGCTGGACGAGTTGCGCCGGCGCCGGGCGGAACTGGAGGAAAGCATCGCGGAACTCGAACGCCTGCGCGATGTCTGGGACAGGTCGGAGGATTGACCGCCGCCCCCGGCGCCATGCTGACGCATCGTCAATTCAAAAGGTGACGCGACGTTCTGTTTACGTTAACGTCAACCCATCTTGTAAGCTGGCCCCGTGAATCGCAAATCGGGACCAAGCACGATGCTGATGATGACAGGTGACCTCATGGACCCCGAAACCATGACCATCCGCGAAATGTGCGACGCTTTTGACGTCACACCGCGGACCTTGCGGTTCTACGAATCCAAGGAATTGCTCTTTCCGGCCCGCGAAGGGCAGAAGCGGCTCTTCACCCGGCGCGACCGGGCGCGGCTGACGCTGATCCTGCGCGGCAAGCGCTTCGGCTTCTCGCTGGAGGAGATCCGGCAACTCCTTGAACTCTATTACGTCGGCGACCAGCAGGAAACGCAGCTGACCCGCACCCTCGAAGTGGCGCAGGACCGGCTCAGCGATCTGGAACTGCGCCGCGCGGAACTGGACGATGCCATCGCCGATATGAAATCGCAGATGGGCATGGTCCGCGACATGCTGGCCGGGCTTTCGGACAGCGAGAAATCAGCCTGACACGCGCACAACGGACCTTCGGGAGGACCAGATGCCAAGCTACACAGCCCCCACCAAGGACATGCACTACCTTCTGCACGACGTGCTGAAAGTGACCGACCAGCAGATCCCCGGCTACGAGGACCTGGAACCCGATTTCACATCCGCCGTGCTGGAAGAGGCCGGCAAGATCACCGCCGAGGTGCTGGCGCCGCTGAACCCGGTGGGCGACCAGCAGGGATGCGTGCTTGAAAACGGCGTGGTGCGCACGCCCGAAGGGTTCGGCAAAGCGTTCGAACAGGTCAAGGCGGGCGGCTGGCCCGGCCTCGATTGCGACCCGGACTATGGCGGGCAGGGCATGCCCTACCTGATGGGCACCGCGGTGGGAGAGATGTTTTCCGCCGCCAACCAGGCCTTCACCATGTATCAGGGCCTGACCCACGGCGCTTATTCCGCGATCCACACCCACGGCAGCGACGAGCAGAAGGCGACATACCTGCCCAACATGGTCAGCTGCGACTGGACCGGAACCATGAACCTGACCGAGCCGCATTGCGGCACCGATCTGGGCCTGATGCGTACCAAGGCAGACCCGCAAGAGGATGGCAGCTACCGCCTGACCGGGCAGAAGATCTTCATCTCGGCCGGCGACCACGACATGGCGGAGAACGTCATTCACCTCGTTCTGGCCAAGATCCCCGGCGGGCCGGAGGGCATCAAGGGCGTGTCACTCTTCATCGTGCCCAAGATCCTCGTGAACGAGGATGGCAGCCTCGGCGAGCGCAACGCCGTTTCGGTCGGCAAGCTCGAAGAGAAGATGGGCATCCATGGCAACGCCACCTGCGTGATGAACTACGACGGCGCCACCGGCTGGCTGCTGGGGCAGGAACACAAGGGCATGCGCGCCATGTTCACGATGATGAACGAGGCCCGGCTCGGCGTCGGCATGCAGGGCGTGGCGCAGGCCGAAGCCGCCTACCAGAACGCGCTGGCCTATGCCAAGGACCGGCTTCAGGGCCGCGCCGTGACGGGGCCGGAAAACCCCGACGGGCCCGCCGACCCGCTGATCGTGCATCCCGACATCCGCCGCAGCCTGATGGACCAGAAAAGCTTTACCGAGGGCGCCCGCGCCTTCCTGTTCTGGGGCGCCATGCTGATCGACCGGGCGCATCGCAACGACGATGCCGAGGCCGACGGGCTGATCTCGCTGATGACCCCGGTGCTCAAGGGCTTCCTGACCGACCAGGGCTTCGACATGACGGTGCAGGCCCAGCAGGTCTTCGGCGGGCACGGCTATGTCGAGGAATGGGGCATGTCGCAATTCGTCCGCGACGCCCGCATCGCCATGATCTACGAGGGCGCCAACGGCATCCAGGCGCTCGACCTCGTGGGCCGCAAGCTGGCGCAGGACAACGGCAAGCACGTCCTCGCCTTCTTCGAGATGGTCAAGTCCTTCTGCAAGGAGCAGGGCGAGGACGAGGCGATGGCACCCTTCGTGGGCCCGCTGAAACAGGCCTCCAAGGATCTTCAGGCGGCCGGGACTTTTTTCATGCAGGAAGGCATGAAGAACCCCAACGCGGCGCTGTCGGGGTCCAACGATTTCATGCACATGATGGGCCATGTCTGCATGGGGCTGATGTGGGCGCGCATGGCGCGCGCCTCGCTCGACGCCCTTGCAAACGACACGATGGATACCGATTTCCATGAGGCGAAGCTTGCAACGGCACGCTACTACATGACCCGGCAACTGCCCGCCACGGGGATGCACCTTGCGCGCATCCAGTCAGGCGCCGCGCCGGTCATGGACCTCGCCGCCGACCAGTTCTGAGGGGATCCCGATGCCCAAGCGCCTGCGCCTCACCCGCCGCCCGAACCTTGCGATGTCCGAGGACGGGTATCGCAAGCTGCGGGCGCTGGCGGGCGAGGCCGGGCTGGACGAGGGCGAATTCCTGTCTTTTCTCTTCGAGAACTGGCGCAGCGTGGTGGACGAAGACAGTTTCACCCACCGCATCCGATTGTTCAATTCGGAGTTGGAAGCACGTAAACGGTAAACGCCCGGCACGGGCGGCAAGCGGAGGATCTGGGTATTTGCACAAAGAAGAAGGAGCGAGACATCCCGTTTGCCCGCCGGCGTTTCGAAGCCCGAACCGGGCCAGCATGACGGCGCGGCAAACAGGATGCCTTCTCCTTTGGCGGTCATTGGCTCCCCAGCCTGTACCGCGAGTCGGAAGCTAGGCGATTAACCTTAACTTTTGGTTACGAGCCTTCTTCTTTGTGAAAATACCCCGCAGGGGGTGTGGGGGATGCGAAATCCCCCACCGGCACGACACCGGCAAGGGAGGACACCGGATGACGCTCAAGCTCCACTGTTTCGGCGAGTCCGGCAATGCCTACAAGGCGGCGCTGGCGCTGGAATTGTCCGCCCTCGACTGGCAGCCGGTCCCTGTCGACTTCTTCGGCGGCGCAACGCGCAGCCCGGAATACCGCGCCGAGGTGAACGCCATGGGCGAGGTGCCGGTGCTGGTCGATGGTGACATGCGCCTGACCCAGTCGGGGGTTATCCAGCAATACATCACCGACCGGACCGGCAAGCACGGCGGCGCGCCCGAAGACCGCTACGACGTGCTGCGCTGGGTGCTGTGGGACAACCACAAGCTCAGCAGCCAGGCCGGGATGACGCGCTTCCTGATGAACTTCCTGCCCGCCGAAAAGCGCCCTGCCGAGGTGATCGCCTTCCTGCAGGGCCGCCTGAAATCCGCCTACGCGACGCTTGACGCGCATCTCGACGGGCGCGCGTGGATCGTGGGCGATGCCCTCACCAATGCCGACCTGTCGTGCTGCGGCTACCTCTATTACCCCGAACCGTTCGGGTTTGACCGCGCCGACTGGCCCCATATCGACGCCTGGCTGACCCGCCTTTCCGAAACGCCGGGGTGGCAACACCCCTATGACCTGATGCCGCGCGCCTGGACGGACAAGGAGGCCGCTCAATGACACAGGCCTTCGCGATCATCGCTGTCCTCGCCGTTGTCGGCGGGCTGGTTGGCGGGGTGGGCCTTGCCTGTGTCGTCGCCCCCTATCGCGGGCGGACGGACGCCTTGCCATGGCAGGTGTCACTCAGGATCTTCGCGGCAACGTTCGTGGCCGCGCTGCCGACGCTGGCGGTCTTGCTCGGCCTGATCGACTACGAGACCCCCGCGTCCTTGGCGCTCTTTTTCGCCGTGGGGGCGGTCACGGGCCTGCCGCTCCTCATCGCACCGGACCGCCTCCCGCGCGGGGCGGCCCCGGTGATTGTCTGCCTTGCGCTCGCCGCGGTCTTCGCGCTGACCACGTTCTTCTGGGCATCTCAAGTGTTCCGCGAGGCCCGAGAAACCCTTCACAGGGCCTGTTCCACTGCCACCGAAACCCTCGGCGCTGCCCGCTCCTGCAAGGAGCATGTCGATACCTACTGGTCGCTTCCGGGCGACCTGCCGCAGACCTGACACGTAAGGATACCCCATGACCGACGCCTATATCTTCGATGCCATCCGCACCCCGCGCGGCAAGGGCCGCAAGGACGGCGCCCTGCACGAGGTCACCGCCCCCCGGCTCTCCGCCCTCGCGCTCAACGCGCTGAAAGACCGCAACAACCTTGAAGGCCACGCCGTCGAGGACGTGATCTGGGGCAACGTCACGCAGGTGGCCGAACAGGGCGCCTGCCTTGCGCGCACCGCGGTTCTGGCCTCCGAACTGGACGAGTCCATTCCCGGCCTTGCCATCAACCGCTTCTGCGCCTCGGGGCTGGAGGCGGTGAACCTCGCCGCCAACCAGATCCGCGGCGGCGCGGGCACGGCCTATATCGCGGGCGGCGTCGAAAGCATGTCGCGCACGCCGATGGGCATGGATGGCGGCGCGATCGCCGTCGACCCCACGATCGCCATGGAAAACTACTTCGTGCCGCAGGGCATCTCGGCCGACATCATCGCCACCGAGTTCGGCTTTTCCCGCGACGAGGCCGATGCGCTGGCCGTCGAATCCCAGAAGCGCGCCAAGGCCGCGTGGGACGCGGGCCGCTTTGCCAAGTCGATCCTGCCGATCCACGACCAGAACGGATTGCCGATCCTCGACCGCGATGAACACATGCGCCCGGATACCGACATGCAATCGCTGGGCGGGCTCAAGCCCAGCTTCAAGGACATGGGCGAGAACATGCCCGGCTTCGACGCCCTCGCGCTGATGAAATACCCGCATCTGGAACGCATCAACCACATCCACCATGCCGGGAACTCGTCGGGCATCGTCGATGGCGCCGCCGCGGTGCTGGTCGGCACCAAGGAATTCGGCGAGGCGCATGGCCTCACCCCCCGCGCCCGCATCCGCGCCACCGCCAAGATCGGCACCGATCCGACCATCATGCTGACCGGCCCGGTGCCGGTGACCGAGAAGATCCTGCGCGAGACCGGGATGAACATCTCCGACATCGACCTGTTCGAGGTGAACGAGGCCTTCGCCGCCGTCGTCATGCGCTTCATGCAGGCCTTCGATGTCGACCCTTCGGTGGTCAACGTCAATGGCGGCGCCATCGCCATGGGCCACCCGCTGGGCGCGACCGGGGCGATGATCATCGGCACCCTGCTGGACGAGCTGGAGCGCACCGGCAAGGGCACCGGGCTGGCCACACTTTGCATCGGGTCGGGCATGGGCGCGGCCACCGTGATCGAGAGGGTGTGATGCCCAGGATCGACCTGTCCAAACTGGAAACGCGCACCGGCTCCATCTACCCCGCGCCTTACGACGTGGAGATGGCGGGGCGGTCGAGCTTGCGCGTCGGCGATGCCGGCGGGCTGACGCAGTTCGGCGCCAACATCGTGTTACTCGCCCCCGGCGCGAAATCCAGCCTGCGCCACTGGCACGAGCAGCAGGACGAGTTCGTGATGATCACGCAGGGCGCCTGCACGCTGGTCGACGACCACGGCGAAACGCCGATGGGCGTGGGCGAGTGCGCGGCCTTCAAGGCAGGCGACCCGAACGGCCACCATTTCATCAATCACACCGATGACGAGACCCGCTTCCTCGTCATCGGCACCCGCACGGAGACCGAGACCGGCTGGTATAGCGATGTCGACCTGAAGATCAGCGTCGACGCGACCGGTTTCACCTTTACCCGCAAGGACGGCACCCCCCTTAAGGGAGACGAAAAATGACCGATTTCACCATGAAGACAGACGCCGACGGCGTCGCCATCATCACCTGGGACACCGCGGGCAAGAGCATGAACGTGCTCAACCTCGACGCGCTCGACGCGCTGGAAGGCTGCATCGACGCGGCGCTGGCCGACGAGGCCGTGAAGGGCATCGTCATCACCAGCGGAAAGGCCGGCAGCTTTGCCGGGGGGATGGACCTCAACGTCATCGCCCGAATGAAGGACATGGCCGGCGACGCGCCCGCGCAGGGCCTGTTCGACGGCATCATGCACATGCATTCGGTGCTGCGGAAGATCGAGCGCGCGGGCATGGACCCCAAGACCAACAAGGGCGGCAAGCCGGTCGCTGCCGCGCTGCCGGGCACGGCGCTGGGCATCGGCCTCGAAATCGCGCTTGCCTGCCACCGCAGTTTCGTCGCCGACAATCCCAAGGCCAAGATCGGCCTGCCGGAGATCATGGTTGGCATTTTCCCCGGCGCGGGCGGCACCACCCGGCTGGCGCGCAAGATGGGCGCGATGGCGGCCAGCCCCTTCCTGCTGGAAGGCAAGCTTTCCGACCCGGCCAAGGCGAAATCCGCCGGGCTGGTGGACGAGGTCGTGCCCGCCGATGAGCTTCACGCCAAGGCGAAGGACTGGGTGCTGAACGCCAAGGATGCCGATATCGTCAAGCCGTGGGACCAGAAGGGCTACAAGATGCCGGGCGGCGCGCCCTACCACCCGTCGGGCTTCATGACCTTCGTGGGCGCAAGCGCCATGGTCAACGGGAAGACGCAAGGCGTCTACCCGGCCGCGAAGGCGCTCTTGTCGGCGGTCTACGAAGGCGCGCTGGTGCCCTTCGACACGGCGCTGAAGATCGAGGCGCGCTGGTTCGTCAACGTTCTCATGAACCCCTCCTCGGCGGCGATGATCCGCAGCCTCTTCGTCAACAAGGAGGCGCTGGAAAAGGGTGCCAACCGTCCCGACGTGGCCGATGAACGGGTGCAGAAGGTCGGCGTTCTGGGCGCGGGCATGATGGGCGCGGGCATCGCCCATGTCAGCGCGAATGCCGGGATCGAGGTGGTGCTGATCGACGCCAAGCAGGACGCCGCCGACAAGGGCAAGGCCTATTCCGAGGCGATCCTCGACAAGGGCATTTCGCGCAAGAAGGTCACGCCCGAGAAGAAGGCGGAGGTGCTGGCACGCATCACCGCCACCACCGATTACGCGGCGCTGGAAGGCTGCGACCTGGTGATCGAGGCGGTCTTCGAAGACCCGTCTGTCAAGGCCGACGTGACCGCGAAGGCCGAGGCCGTCCTGCCCGAGGACGCCATCTTTGCCACCAACACCTCCACCCTGCCGATCACCGATCTTGCCAAGGCATCGAAGCGGCCCGATCAGTTCATCGGCATCCACTTCTTTTCGCCCGTCGACAAGATGATGCTGGTCGAGATCATCAAGGGCAAGGAAACCGGGGAACGCGCCGTGGCCAAGGCGCTCGACTACGTGCGCCAGATCCGCAAGACGCCGATCGTCGTGAACGACGCGCGTTTCTTCTACGCCAATCGCTGCATCATTCCCTACATCAACGAAGGGGTGCGCATGGTGAAGGAAGGCGTGGAACCGGCGCTGATCGAGAACGCGGCGAAGCTTGTCGGCATGCCGCTTGGCCCCCTGCAACTGACCGACGAAACCTCCATCGACCTTGGCGTGAAGATCGCCAAGGCCACCCGGGCCGCCATGGGCGACGCCTATGACAACGACGCCGCCGACGAGGTGATGTTCTGGCTGCACGATGAAGGCCGGCTGGGGCGCAAGGCCAATGCCGGCTTCTACGCCTATGACGACAAGGGCAAGCGGCAGGGCCTGTGGGAGGGTCTGCGCGAGCGCTACCCGCCGATGGACGCGCAACCGGACGTGACCGAGGTGCAGCATCGTCTCTTGTTTGCACAGGTGCTGGAAGCGGTCCGCGCGCTGGAGGACGGCGTGCTGGAGGACATCCGCGAAGGCGACGTGGGGGCGATCCTCGGTTGGGGCTTCGCGCCGTGGTCGGGCGGGCCGTTCAGCTGGCTCGACATGCTGGGCACGCCCTACGCGGCGGAACGCTGCGATCAGCTGACCGACGCCTACGGCGACCGCTTCGCCTGCCCCGACCTCCTGCGCGAGATGGCGGGCAAGACCCAAGGCTTCTACGCACGGTTCGGGCCAGAGGCCAAGGCAGCCTGACCCGGCCGCCTCATCGCGGCGGCCCTTGCGGCCGGCAGCTTGGGCGACACTGTCGAAGCTGCCGGCCACGATGTATCCCCGGATGGCGGCAAACCTTGCGAAGGACAGGAGGCCGATCTTGATCGTCACCACCGGCAGTGCCGGGCGCGAACAGGCGCTCATCGACCTTTTCGCCGCCACTTTCACCGCCTCTGAAGGGGCGGATGAAGGCGGGCTGATCGGCAGCGTGGTGCACGACCTGCTGGCCCGGACGCCGGCGGACGACATCCGCGTTTTCTGCGCCGAGGCCGACGGCGAAATCCTCGGCGCGGCGATCTTCACCCGCCTGACCTACCCGGACGATCCGCACCGCGCCGTCCTGCTCTCGCCGATGGCGGTGGCGACGGACCATCAGCGCCGCGGCATCGGGTGCGCCCTGATCGCCCATGCGCTGGGCGCGCTGCGCGCCGAGGGGGTCCAGATCGTCATGACCTACGGCGACCCGGCCTATTACGCGCAGGTCGGCTTTCATCCGATCACCGAGGATCAGGCCCGCGCGCCCTTGCCGCTCAGCATGCCGCAGGGCTGGATCGCCCAATCCCTGACCGGGGCGCCGATGCCGACGCTTCGGGGGCCCTCGACCTGCGTGCGCGCCTTGGACCGGGAAGACCTGTGGTAACGCGGGCGGAGACTTCCGTCCCCATGACCGAAAGGGCTTGCGGACCCCCTTTTCTTTTGCGTCGTCTGTGGCAATCATCACGACATAAATGAAAAGGCACCACGACGGAGGATCGCATGGGCTGGATGAAGGACGAAACCGGGCTGGAAAAACGTGCCGCCAATTATGTTCCGCTGACCCCGCTCAGCCATCTCAACCGCGCGGCACAGGTTTTCCCCGAGCATGAGGCGCTGGTCTACGGCACGTTCCGCAAGACCTACGCCGAGTACCACGCCCGGGTCAGCCGCCTCGCCTCCGCCCTCGCCGCGCGCGGCGTGCATCCCGGCGATGTCGTGGCCACCGTCATGCCCAATGTCCCCGCGCAGGCCGAGGCGCTGTTCGGCATCCCCGCCTGCGGCGCGGTGCTCAACACGATCAACACGCGGCTCGATATCGGTACGATCAGCTACATCCTCGACCATGGCGAGGCGGCGGTGGTGCTGGCCGATACCCAGTTCCTCGGCTCCGTCGAGGCCGCGCTGAAAGAGATGGAGGCAGAGGACCTGCCGCTCATCGTCGAGGTGCCGGACGACCAGGCCGGGCACCCCGCCTCCGGCCGCCATCTGACCTACGAGGATCTGCTGGCCGAGGGCGACCCCGGTTTCGCATGGATCTGGCCAGAGGACGAGTGGGAAAGCCTCGCGCTGAACTACACGTCCGGCACCACGGGTCGGCCCAAGGGCGTCGTCTACCACCACCGCGGCGCCTACCTCGTGACGATGGGCACGCCGATTTCATGGCGCATGACGCTCTACCCCCGTCTTCTGACCATCGTGCCCTTCTTTCACTGCAACACATGGTGCCATGGCTGGATGACCCCGGTGCTTGGCGGCACCCTCGTCTGTTGCCGCGACGTGACGGCCAAGGCGATCTACGATGCCATCGCGGATGAGGGCGTGACCCATTTCGGCGGCGCGCCCATCGTGCTGAACGCCATCGTGAATGCCGTGCCCGAGGACCGACGCGCCTTCGATCATACTGTCGAGGTCTTCACCGCCGGTGCCCCCCCCGCCGCCGCCACGCTGGCCGCGATCGAGACCATGGGGTTCAACGTCACGCAGGTCTACGGCCTGACCGAAACCTACGGCCACGCCACCGAATGCGTCTGGAAAGAGGAAGACTGGGGCACCCTCACGCAAGAGGAACGCGCCGCGATCAAGGCCCGCCAAGGCGTCGGCCTGCCCAACATGGAACCCATCGTGGTGACGGATGACGACATGGCGCCGGTGCCCATGGATGGCCAGACCATCGGCGAGATCATGATCCGCGGCAATTCGGTGATGAAGGGCTATTACAAGAACCCCCGCGCCACGGCCGCGGCCTTCAAGGGCGGGTATTTCCATTCCGGCGACATCGCCGTGCAGCACCCCGACACCTACGTTCAGATCACCGACCGCGCCAAGGATATCATCATTTCGGGCGGCGAGAATGTCAGCTCGGTCGAGGTCGAGGGCGCGCTGATGCACCACCCCTCGGTGATGCTTTGCGCCGTGGTCGCCAAGCCCGATCCGAAATGGGGCGAGGTGCCCTGCGCCTTCGTGGAACTGAAAGCGGGCGCAGAGGCGACCGAGGAGGAGATCATCGCCTTTTCCCGCCAGCGCCTTGCCGGGTTCAAGACCCCCAAGCATGTGGTGTTCCAGGAGCTTCCCAAGACCTCCACCGGCAAGATCCAGAAATTCGAGCTGCGCAAGCTGGCGGCAGAGGTCTGACAAACGCGCCCCTGCGCCCCGCGCCGACGGTCATGAAGGCCGGGGGGATGCAGTGGACCTTTGGCGGTGCGCCATGCGCCGTATCAAGGCCGTCGGGCCGCCGCCGCGTGAAGACCACGCTTGATCCGCCGGGAAAAAGCGGCAACCCTGACCGTCGCCAGCCCGCGGCGTCATCCCCGCGCGGCGGTCGCATCCTGGGGAGGAGCTTTTGCGTTACATTCCGCTGTTCGTTTTCGTCGCGCTCACGCTTGCCAGCGTGGCCCTTGCAGTCTGGTTCCCGCTCTGGGGCGGTCTTGGCGCCGGGGTGTTCGGGGTCATCGCCGCCATCGGGCTCCATGACCGTCTCCAGACCCGCCGCGCGGTGCTGCGCAACTACCCGATCTCGGCGCGGCTGCGGTTCCTGTTCGAACATTTCCGCCCCGAGATCCGCCAGTATTTCCTTGAAAGCGACCACGACGAAACGCCCTATTCGCGCGAACAGCGTGCGCTTGTCTACCGCCGCGCCAAGGGGATCGAGGGGCTGCGCCCCTTCGGCACCCTGCGCAACGTCAACGAGATCGGGCATGAATGGATCAACCATTCCATGGCCCCCACGCATCTCGACAGCCACGATTTCCGCGTGACCATTGGCGGGCCGGACTGCGCGCAGCCCTACGCCGCCTCGCCGCTCAACATCTCGGGCATGTCCTACGGCGCGCTGTCGCCCAACGCGATCGAGTCGCTCAACTGGGGCGCGAAACTCGGCGGCTTCGCCCACACCACCGGCGAAGGCTCGATCTCGCGCTTTCACCGCAAGCATGGCGGCGATCTTATCTGGCAGGTCGGCTCGGGCTATTTCGGCTGCCGCACGCCGCAAGGCGCCTTCGACCCGGCGAAATTCGCCGAAACCGCCGCCGATCCGCAGGTCAGGATGATCGAGATCAAGCTGTCCCAAGGCGCCAAGCCCGGCCATGGCGGCATCCTGCCGGGCGCCAAGGTGACCGAAGCCATCGCCGAGGCGCGCGGCGTCGCGGTGGGCGAGGATTGCGTCAGCCCACCGGGTCACGCGGAATTTTCCACGCCGGAGGGGCTTTGCGCCTTCATCGCCCGGCTGCGCGACCTCGCGCGCGGCAAGCCCATCGGCATCAAGCTTTGCGTTGGCCACCCGTGGGAATTCTTCGCCATGGCCAAGGCGTTCGAGGCCACCGGCATCACCCCCGATTTCATCACCATCGACGGCGCCGAGGGCGGCACCGGGGCCGCCCCGGCGGAGTTCGCCGACCACAAGGGCGCACCGATCCGCGAGGGGCTGATGCTGGCGCACAACACGCTGGTCGGCATCGGGCTGCGCGACCGGGTCAAGCTCATCGCCTCGGGCAAGCTGGTCAGCGCCTTCGACCTGTGCCGCATGTTCGCGCTCGGCGCCGATGGCTGCAACATGGCGCGCGGCTTCATGTTCGCGGTCGGCTGCATCCAGGCGCAGGTCTGCCATTCGGGCAAATGCCCCACCGGGGTCACCACGCAGGATCCCGGCCGCTACAAGGCGCTGGTGATCGAGAACAAGTACAAGCGCGTCGCCAATTTCCACCGCAACACGATGATCGCCCTCAAGGAAGCGGTGGAATCCTCCGGCCTGCGCAGCCCGCAGGACTTCACCCCGCACCACCTGATGATCCGCGTCAGCAGCCGCGAGGTGCGCTCCGCGGCCAGCCAGTACCTGTGGCTGGAACCGGGCGCGTTGCGCCGGAGCGAGGTCACCCACCCTGCCTTCGCCAAGTATTGGGACCACGCCCGGCCCGACAGTTTCGGCTTCGCGGCCTGACGGGGCGGGCCGCTGGCAGCGCCCCGCCCTGCCCGGTCTCAGCGCGGCACGACGGTGAACCGGTCGAACGCCGTCGCGGTCTGCGGCAGGTCGCCGTAATCGCGCCCGAACGTGCCCGAGAACAGCACCGGGTCGCCGCCCGCGCGCAGCACGGTCAGCGGCTCGGTACGCAGCGGGTTCTCCTGCCCGTCGCGCGCGACCCAGCCATCGGTCTCGATCTCGGCGATGTAGTCGCGCCCGCGCCGTTGCAGGGTCAGCGTGCCGCCGTTCTCCGACATATTGGCCAGCACCGCGTCAATATCGTAATCGCGCGGGCAACAGGCATCGTCTGCAAAGGTCACGTTCGACCGGCTCGCCTCTCCGTTCACCACGGATTTGACCTGCAGGACCACCCGGTCATTCGAACTGCCATCGCCGAAAAGCGAGGCGGTGACGAAATTGTCCGGGTCCTCGTAAATCCCCATCTCGATGGTGGAACGGCGCGTGGTGAAGTCCGACGTGAAATCGATACTCATGTCCCAGTCGCCCTCCGGCATCGGTTGCCCGGCCCAGCGGAAGACGTTGGTCTGGTTGTCCTGCCCGACATAGGTCGGTTCGGTGGTCAGGGTCAGCAGCGTGCCCCCGTCAAGGATGTAATTGGCCGGATCGGGGGTGATCACCTCCCAGCTTTCGCCAAGCTCGGCGCGTTCGAAACGGTCCTCGATCAGCGGCACGACCGGCTCCGGCTTGGCCTCGGTCACCTCTTGCAGCGCGCCGGTCAGTTCCTCGGCATCGGTCGCGGCCAGGTACATCCCGCCGGTCGCCTCGGCAAGGCAGGACAGGTCGGCCTGCGCCGCGTCATCCACGTCGAAGCCGATCACGTGGGCGGTGAAATCGGCGCCGGTGCGTTCCAGAACCTCCGCCGCATCGCAAGGGTCGGCGTTGCAGGTCTCGCGCCCGTCGCTGACAAGGATCACGGTCGCCGGCGCATCGGTAAAGGCCAGCGCCTCGGCGGCCCGGCGCGTGGCCTCCGTCAACGGGGTGCGGCCCAGCGGCGTGATCCCGTCGAGGATCGCCTCGAAGCCCGGCCGGTCCAACGGCGCCGGGGGCAACAAGGTCTCGATATCGGTGCAATTGCCCTGCTCGCGGTGGCCATAGGCCATAAGCCCGATCTGGCGGCCGGGCTGCCAGCCATCCAGCATGTCGCTGATCGCATCGCGCGCGATCTCGATCTTCGGGGTGCCGTCGATCTGGCCCCACATGCTGCCGGAGCCGTCGAGGATCAGCATGGCGCGCGGCGCCTCCTGCGCCGTGCCGACGGTTGCGGCGGCCATGGCACAGGTTGCGGCCAATACCGCGGCGCGTGATCTTGAACGATATGTCATGATATGTGGTGCCCTTTTCTGCCAATAGGTGAAAACATGGGGCGGCGTACCCACCCCACGGGTGCCAGCCTGCGAAACACGCGGCCAGATTTCAACACTTGACCCCGGCACCGGTGCGCGTTTGCACCCCGCCGCGCGGCGGGCAATGCGTCTGCACGGATGGTGTACGGGGGGTGCACGGGGGGTGCACGGGCGGCACCCCCCCGTTTTTCACCGTGGCGCGGGGCGCGGCATGAGTTGAGCAACACGCCGACATCCAGTAACCTAGGGTTCAAAAAGAGGCGAAAAATCGGGCATGACCGCGCTTAGCGAATACCAGCGACTGGAAAGCACCGGGCTCTGGCGGGAAACCCCGGACAGCCAGCGGCGCGAGGTTCTGGTCTCGCTCGGCGATGCCACGCTGACGATCTCGGCGATGTCCGAAACGGCCTTGTCGCACTGGTCGCTTCCGGCAGTCAATCGCTTGAATACAGGGAATAATCCGGCGCTCTACGCGCCCGACGCCGAGGCCGACGAGGAACTGGAAATCGCCGATACCGACATGATCGCGGCGCTCGACCGCGTGCTCGGCGTGATCGAGCGGCGGCGCCCGCATCCCGGGCGCTTGCGGCTTTGGATCGGGACGGCGCTGGCGCTGGCGGTGGCGCTTCTGGCGGGCTTCTGGCTGCCCGGCGCCCTGACCCGACAAACCGCCGCGATGCTGCCCGAGGCCAGCCGCAGCGAGATCGGCAGCCGCCTTCTGGCCACGATGATTCCCCTCACCGGCCGCCCCTGCACCGACCCCGCCGGCGTCGCTGCGGTGCGCGATGTATCGCGGGCCGTGTTCGGGTCCGGGGCGCCGCAGATCGTCGTCCTGCCCTCCACCGCGCAAGGAACGGCGCATCTGCCCGGCAATATCATCGTGGCCCACCGGTCCATCGTGGAGGACCATGAAACCCCTGAAATCACGGCCGGATTCCTGCTGGCCGAGGATGTGCGGCGGGACCGGCAAGACCCCGTCCTGCGCCTTCTGGACGAGGCCGGCCTGATGGCCACCTTCCGCCTGCTGACCACCGGCGATATCGAGGAACACCACCTGCGCGACCATGCCGCCCGGCTGCTGACCACCCCGCCGGACGCCGTCGGGGAAGAGGTGCTGCTGGCCCGGTTCGCGCGGGCCGGGATCAGTTCGGAACCCTATGCCTATGCCCTCGACATCTCGGGCGAAAGCGTGCTGGACCTGATCGAAGGCGACCCGATGCGCGGCCGGCTACGCGCCCCGCTGGTCAGTGACCAGACATGGATCGCCGCGCAGCAAATCTGCGACGGCTGATCCGCGCCGTTACCGCGTCACGGCCCCGCTATAGCCAAGCCCCCGCGCCCGCACGAGGGTGCGCGCCAAGGCTTGCGGATCGGCAAAGGGACCAGCGAGCACGACGTAACTGTCATAGGCGCCGCCGCGCGCCACCCCGCCAAGCTGCGTCGCCACGCCCTGCCGTTGCAATTGCGCGCGTGCCGCATCGGCATTGCCCCGCTCGGAATAGCGGGCGACCTCGACATAGCGATGGCCTTGCGGCACCTGCACGCGCGGCGCTTCGGGTTCGGGGGCCGGCGCGGGGTCGAGATCGGGCGTCGAGGATGACCGCGTCACAACCTCACCACCCGCGGAATGGCCCGCCGGCACACCATCAGCGGCCGGGTCTATTTCGGCGGTGCTACGCGGAACCGTCTCGGTCCAGTAGCGGGCCATCTGGGCATCGCCTTGGGGCGTCGCGTTCGGCAGGCCCCGCGCGGCGTTCAGGCGTCCGTCGTCCCATGCCGGGCGGTAGCCTTCGGGGATCACGACAGGCGTCAACTGCAGCTCGCGGTGTCCGGCTGCGGCCGCAGCAGCAGCGGGACGGATCTGCGCCCCCGGAGAGGGGTGGTTGGCCTGTGGCCCACAGCGCACATCGTGGCCTTGCATGTATTGCGCGGCGCCGGCAGGCAGGCCCTGGCAACTGGCGACGCGGCGTTCCGGCTGCGGGGCGGGCCGCGCGTCCGGGGATGGAGACGGGGACGCGGCTGCCGTGCTGACGGTCGGGCGCGGCGCATTCGGCGTGGACGGCGCAGGGCGGCTTGCCGGCCCCGGCCTGTCGATCACGACCTCGACCCTATTGCCGTCCGGTTCCCGTGTCGGCTCGGGCGACGGGCTCGGGCGCGGCTCCGGTGCGGCGGCCACCTCGGTGTCGCCGCCGCCCGTGCCAAGGGTGGGTTCATACCCACATAGCGGCTGCCGGTCGCGGTTGACGCGCGCCACCCATGTTTCCTGCCCGCCATAGCCCGCGCGGATGAACACGCAGCCCCGGCTATCGACATATTGCTCCCCCCGGAAATCTCCGGGCGGCAATTCGGCCGGGCCGCCAAGCTCGGCGACGGTTTGTGACAGGGCGGGTAGCGCAAGACACATGCCAAGCGCCAGACCGGAAACAGTCCGCAACAAAAACATACCAGACAACCCCCATTGCTGTGGCGTCGAGAGTGGCAGAGGATCGAAGTCAGGTAAAGGGGGGATACCCTATTTCGTGCCGTACATGCGGTCACCCGCATCCCCTAGGCCCGGAACGATATATCCCTTTTCGTTCAGATGACTATCCAGCGCGGCGGTGACGATGGGAACATCCGGGTGGGCCTCTTTCATGCGGGCGACGCCTTCGGGCGCGGCCAGCAGGCAGAGAAAGCGGATATCCGTCGCCCCGGCTTCTTTCAGCAGGTCGATGGCGGCGACCGAACTGTTGCCGGTGGCCAGCATCGGATCAACCGCGATCACCATGCGTTCGCCCAGTTCCTCGGGCACCTTGAAGTAATATTGCACCGGCTTCAACGTCGCCTCGTCCCTGTAAAGCCCGACGAAGCCGACCCGCGCCGACGGGATCAGTTCCAACATCCCGTCAAGCAAGCCATTGCCCGCCCGCAAGATCGAGATCAGCGCAAGCTTGCGCCCAGCCAGCACCGGCGCGTCCATCGGCTGCAGCGGCGTGTCGATCCGCTTGGTTGTCATCGTCAATTCGCTCGTGACCTCGTAGGCAAGCAACTGGCTGATCTCGCGCAGAAGCTGGCGGAAGACGGCGGTGGAAGTGTGTTTTTCGCGCATGATGGTCAGCTTGTGCTGAACCAGCGGGTGCTCGACAACGGTAAGGTGCTGCATCAGGTTCCTTTCTTCAGTGTCTTGGCAATGCGCGCGCGGGTTTCCTCGTCGCAAAAGGCAGCGGCAAGCGCATTGGCCTCAATCTCTTCGAACACCGTCTCGTCCCAGCCGAAGGTTGCGGACAGGCGGTCGTATTCGGTGCGCATCGTGGTGTGGAAAAACGGCGGGTCGTCGGTGGAGACGGTGACCTTCACACCTTTTTCACGCAGCTTTTCAATGGGGTGAGAGGCCCAGTCGGGATAGACACCCAGAAAGACGTTGGACCCCGGACAGCATTCCAGCGTGATCCCGGCCTCGGCGATGTCATCGACAAGGGCCGGGTCGTCGATGGCCTGCACCCCGTGGCCGATCCGTTCGACCGCCAGGTCGCGGATCGCGTCGCGCACGCTGTCCGCCCCACCCCATTCGCCGGCATGAGCGGTCAGCCGCAGCCCCGCCTCGCGCGCGCAATCAAAGGCCCAGCGGAAATCACGGGGCTTGCCCACCATCTCGTCGCCCGCGATGCCGAAGCCATTTAGGAAATCGCCCTTGGTCTCGGCGGCACAACGCGCAATCGTCTTGGCCTTCTCGGGGCCGAAATGGCGGATACAGGTCACGATGCCGCGCAGGGTGATGCCAAGATCGGCCTCGGCCTTGCGCGCGGTTTCCGCGATGGCGGAAAGATATTCGCGCCATGCCCCAACGTCACCGCCGCCGCAGAAATCCGGGCTGAGGAAGGCTTCGGAATAGACGACGCCGTTCGCGGCGCTTTCCTCCAGCACCGCGCGGGTCAGGCGGCCGTAATCCTCCGGGCGTGTCAGCACGCTTGTCGCGGCCTCGTAGACCTTCAGGAAATGCCCGAAATCCTTGTAGGCATAGCCGCCGTCATGACGGAAGATGCTTGACAGGTCGACGCCCTTTTCCCGCGCGATACCGCGGATGAAGGCGGGCGGCGCGCCGCCTTCGAGGTGCAGGTGCAGTTCGATCTTCGGTCTCACAGGAAGCTCCGCCCCGGTCCCTCGCTTGGCACGCCCAGATGCGCGGCGATGCTGGCCGCGACATCCGCGAAGGCGCAAAGCCCTGTCTGCCCGCTTTGCACGCCCTTGCCAAGCACCGGCACGCGTTCGCGGGTGTGATCGGTGCCGACCCATGTGGGATCGTTGCCGTGGTCGGCGGTAAGGATCATCAGGTCGTCAGGGCGCAGGCGGGCGAGGATCGGGCCAAGCGCGGCGTCGAACCATTCAAGATGGCGCGCATAGCCCGCCACGTCGCGCCGGTGGCCGTAGAGGCTGTCGAATTCCACGAAATTGGCGAAGGTCAGGCTGCCCGGCTCGGCCGTGTCAACGAGGTCCGACAGGTGGCGCATCAACTCCCGGTCCGGTCCCTTGACCACGTCGTCGATGCCGCGCATGGAAAAGATGTCACCGATCTTGCCCACGGCATGGACGGTGCCCCCCGCCCCTTGCACCCAGTCCAGCAGCGTCGGCGCCGGCGGTTCTATCGCGTAGTCATGGCGGTTGCCGGTGCGCGCGTAATTGCCGGGCTCCCCCACGAAAGGCCGCGCGATGACACGGCCCACCTTCATCGCGTGCAGCGTCGGGGCGAGGCGTTCGCACAGGTCCAGCAGCCGGTCCAGACCGAAGCTGTCCTCGTGCGCGGCGATCTGGAACACGCTGTCGGCGGAGGTGTAGCAGATCGGCCAACCGGTTTGCTGGTGGCGCGCGCCCTCCTCTGCGATGATCGCGGTGCCCGAGGCGTGACGGTTGCCGAGGATGCCGTCGGTGCCGGCGATGCGCGTGACCTCTTCTACAAGATCGGGCGGGAAACAGGGATCGCTTTCTGGAAAATAGGTCCAGTCCCACGGCACTGGCAGCCCGGCCAGTTCCCAGTGGCCAGAGGGCGTATCCTTGCCCGGGCTGATCTCCGTGGCCGCCCCCCACAGGCCCTGCGGCACCGCCCCAAGCCCCGGCGCGTCCGCGCCCGAGGCCAGCCGCACCGCCGCCCCCAGCCCGAGCGCATCGAGATTGGGAAGGTGCAGCGGGCCACTGCGTCCCTCCTCCGCCCGGCCAGCGGCGCATGCGGCGGCAATATGGGCCAGCGTGTTGGCACCAGTGTCGGGCGTCTCGGCGTTGAAGAACCGGGCGGCGTCGGGCGCGCCGCCGCAGCCCACCGAATCCATCACCACGAGGAAGGCGCGCGGCATCAGGCGATCCTTTCCTGTATAAGATCTGGCGGCGCGACCGGCGCTTCGCTGACACGGGTGGCGTCGTGCAGCACCTCCGCCGCGGCGCGGGCGCTGTCCTCGTCACGGGCATGGATCCGGGCAAGCGGCACCTCCGGGTCCACCCGGTCGCCGATCCCGGCAATGGCGGAAAGCCCGACCGCCGGATCCACCTTGTCGCTTTGCACCAGCCGCCCGCCGCCCAGATGCACCACCGCCTCGCCAAGCGCGCGGGTGTCGATACTGGCGATATAGCCGGGGCGCTTGGGCCGGATCTCCACCAGCACCGGGGCCGAGGGCAGCCGGTCGCGCCAGCGGGCGGTGAAATCCGTGGGCCCGCCAAGCGTGGCCACCATGCGCCCGAAAACCTCCGCCGCCGCGCCCGACGTGAAAGCCGAGTCGATCTTCGCCTCCCCCTCGGCGGCATTCGCGACCAGACCGCCAAGCGCCAGTAGCTCCCCGCCAAGCGCCAGCACGAGGCGGCGCAGCCGGTCCGATCCGCCGGCGCCGGTCAGGATCTCCATCGCCTCGATCACTTCGAGCGCGTTGCCCGCGCTGGGGGCGAGCGGCTGGCTCATGTCGGTCAGAAGCGCGGTGCAGCGGCACCCGGCCCCCTGCGCCGTATCGACCAGCGATTTTGCAAGGGCCAACGCATCGGCGGGATCCTCCATGAACGCGCCGGAGCCTGTCTTTACATCCAGAACCAGCCCGTCCAGCCCCTCCGACAGCTTCTTGGACAGGATCGACGCGGTGATCAGGTCGATGCTTTCCACCGTCGATGTCACGTCGCGCACCGCGTAAAGCCGCTTGTCGGCCGGCGCGATCTCGCCCGAGGCGCCGACGATTGCACAGCCTACGTCCCGCACCACGCGGGCCAGTTCCGCGTTGCCGAGGATGGCGCGGTAGCCGGGGATCGCCTCCATCTTGTCGAGCGTACCGCCGGTATGGCCGAGCCCCCGGCCCGAGAGCATCGGCACGTATGCCCCGCAGGCGGCAAGCGCGGGGGCCAGCGGCAGCGACACCGTGTCTCCCACCCCGCCGGTCGAATGCTTGTCAAGCACCGGCCCCGGCAGGTCCCAGTCCAGCACCTGCCCGCTGTCGCGCATGGCATGGGTCAGGCTGACCCGCCCGTCGCGGCCGATCGGGCTCTTGCAGATCGCCATGGCGAAGGCCCCGGCCTGCGCGTCGCTGACCGTGCCATCGGCAAGCCCGCGCGCGAACCAGCCGTAGTGGTCCGCGCTCAGCGAGTCGCCCTTGCGCAGGCGGGCGAGAATGGCGCGGGCGTCCATGGCCTAGTCCTTCTTGAAGTGGGTTGCACTGAACGCGCCGGGCAGAAGCTCTGCCACCGTGGTGCGCAGGGTCTTGCCAGCGGTATTGGCCAGCAGCACGGGCGTGTCGCCATCGGCGAACTCGGCCAGTTTCTGGCGGCAGCCACCACAGGGCGGCACCGGGTCGGGGCTGTCGGCGATGACCGCGATTTCCGCGATCCGCGTGTCGCCGCCGGCGATCATCGCGGCAATGGCGCCGGCCTCGGCGCAGGTGCCCTCCGGGTAGGCGATGTTTTCCACGTTGCAGCCAAGGTGCAGGTTGCCTTCCCTGCTACGGATCGCGGCGCCCACCTTGAACTCCGAATAGGGGGTGTGGGCGCGCAGACGCACGCGCGCCGCCTCGTCAAGCAGGGACATCAGGGAACCTCCGGTGTTTTGCCCCACTGTGAGCGCGCGACGGGGCGCTTGCAAGCCTTCCGCTAGCCCCCCGCCTCGCGCCTTGCCCGGCGCTCGACCTCCGTGATCAGCGTGGCAAGCGCGGAATCGCAGCTGGCGATCAGGCTTCGCGCCTCCGGCAGCCTGTCCCGGTGCGCCGCGGCATTGAGCGACTCGGCCAGTTGCTGCAGGCGGTCGGCCCCGACCGCCCCCGCGAGCGAGATCAGGATATGGCTGCCCGCCCGTGCACCCGACCGGTCGCTGTCGCGGATCGCCCGGTTCATATCGGCACGCACGGCCCGCAGATCCTGCAGCAGGTGGGTGAGGAATTCCACGCGCCCGTCGGGGCCGGCGGCTTGCAGGATCGCCTCGAACCGGTTGCGGTCAAGCGTGCCACAAGCCTTCGGCGCCTCGTCGGTCTCTGGCGGCGCATGGGCCGTATCGCGCGGGCCGCTGTCATCCACGTGACGCCGGATCGCCGTTCCGAAACCGGCCACCGAGCCGATGGGCTTGGCGATCACCCCGTCGGCCCCGGCGGCATAGATCGCCTCGCGGTTCTCGCGCATGACATAGGCGGTGAGCGCGATCAACGGTATGTCGAACCCCGTCCGCGCGCGCAGGCGTTGCATCACCTCGATGCCCGTCAGGCGCGGCATCTCGATGTCGATCAACGCGATATCGACGGGCGCGCGCGCCAGAAGGTCAAGCGCCTCCTGCCCGTCGCGGGCCAGTACCATGCGCGCGCCCATGCCCTCCAGCATCTGGCGCACGAGGATCTGGTTGGTCTCGTTGTCCTCCGCCACGAGAATGGTCAGCCCCGAAAGGTCCGGCGGCGAAACGGGCGCGTCGCGGCACTCCCACGCGCCGGCCGGAATCCGCAGCGACACGCAGGCGCCGCGGGTCTGCCGGTTGCGCACCGACAGCGTCCCGCCAAGCCGGACGGCCAGTTCCTTGGAGATATGCAAGCCGAGCCCGCTGCCCGGCCGGCGTTCATCCGCGGGGCGCCCGCCGGGCAGGAAAAGCCGCTCCAGCGCCGGGTCGGAAAACCCCTGCCCCTCGTCGCGGACGCAGAATTGCAGGGTCCCGTCCCGAATGCCGACCTTCAGGCTGACCTCGCCCGCATCGGTGAATTTCATCGCGTTGGCGATCAGGTTGCCGAGGATCCGGTCAAGCTCGATCTTCGCCAGTTGAACCCGTTCGGGCACCTGCGGCTGCACCTCCAACAGGAAGGACAGCCCCTGTTCCCGCGCCCGGCCTGACCAGCGCAGGTCTATCTCTGCAAGGAAACTGCGGAAAGCGAAGCTTTGCGACGCCACCCCGTGGCCGACCTCGCCCGAGACCTGCATCATCGCCCCGTCAAGCAGTTCGGCGAGCGTTTCGCTCGCCACGCGCACCCGCTCGATCTGGCTTTGCAAGTCTGGCGGCAGGCGGTCGAGGTCCATCAGGCGCAATCCGCCGATCACATCGGACATCGCGGCGCGGATATCGTGCCCATACAGGCGCAAAGCATCGCGCACAGCGGCAGTCTCGGCCGCGGGGCCGCCTGCGTCAATCTTCTCCTCTTTGCCCGGCCGCTGCATGCAAGTGCCTGTTTTGTCCCGGTTTCATCAGATGCGATGAACGGTTAACAAAACGTTAAATCAGTCCCCGCCAAGCATCGGCAAGGGCCAAGGGCCGGGCGACATGGCCCCGGCCCTTGGCCCCGTTGGCGCGCGGCGCCGGATTACCGCGGGTAGCCAAGCGCCTTCGCCGCCTCGGCGATCTCGTCGAGGATGGCCGGATCGTCGATCGTTGCGGGCATCTTGAAATCCTCGCCATCGGCAATCTTGACCATGGTCGCGCGCAGGATCTTGCCCGAACGTGTCTTGGGCAGGCGCTGCACCACCGTGGCCAGCTTGAAGGCCGCGACCGGGCCGATTTGATCGCGCACCATGGCGACGCAATCCGCGGCGACATCCTCGGCAGATTTCTGCGTGCCCGCGTTCAGGCAGAGAAAGCCCATCGGCAATTGCCCCTTCAGCGGATCGGCAACACCGATCACGGCACATTCGGCCACGTCCGGGTGACTGGCCAGCACCTCCTCCATGCCGCCGGTGGACAGGCGGTGCCCGGCCACGTTGATCACGTCATCCGTGCGCGCCATGATGTACAGGTAGCCGTCGGCGTCCTTGTAGCCCGCGTCGCCGGTCTCGTAGTAGCCGGGGAAATGGTCAAGGTAGGATTTGCGGAACCGCGCCTCGGCCTTCCACAGGTTGGGCAGCGTGCCCGGCGGCAGCGGCAGTTTCACGGCGATGGCGCCCAGTTCCCCGTCGGGCAGCGGATGGCCGCCCTCGTCAAGGATCTGCACGTCGTAGCCCGGCATTGGCACGGACGGCGAGCCGATCTTGACCGGTAGTTTCTCGATCCCGATCGGGTTGCCGGCGATGGCCCAGCCGGTTTCCGTCTGCCACCAATGGTCAATCACCGGCACGTTCAGCGTGGCCTGCGCCCATTGGATGGTATCGGGGTCGGCGCGTTCCCCGGCGAGGAAGAGCGTGTCCAGCGAGGAGATGTCGTAATCGGCGACAAGCGCCCCGGTTGGATCCTCGCGCTTGATGGCGCGGAACGCGGTCGGCGCGGTGAACAGGCACTTGACCTTGTGGTCTTCGACCACGCGCCAGAAGGTGCCGGCATCGGGGGTGCCGACGGGCTTTCCCTCGAAGACGACAGTGGTGCAGCCGAAGGTCAGCGGCGCGTAGCAGATATAGCTGTGGCCGACGACCCAGCCGACATCGGACGCGGTCCAGAACACCTCTCCGGGGTTCATGTCGTAAAGGTTGCGCATCGTCCAGTTGAGCGCCACGAGATGCCCGCCGGTGGCCCGGATCACGCCCTTGGGCTGGCCAGTGGTGCCAGACGTGTAGAGGATGTAATGCGGGTGGTTGCCCGCGACCGGGACGCATTCGGCCGGCGCGACACCGTATTGGAAAGCATGCCAGTCGTGATCGCGCCCCGCCTCCAGATGGGCGACCTCCTGTTCGCGCTGGAAGATCACGCAGAAGTCGGGCTTGTGGCGTGCCTGCTCTATCGCCCCGTCGACCAGCGGCTTGTAATGGACGGTGCGGCCCGGCTCCAGACCGCAGGAGGCGGCGATGATGCATTTGGGTTCGCAATCGTCGATGCGGACCGCCAGTTCATGCGCCGCGAAGCCGCCGAAAACGACCGAATGGATCGCGCCAAGCCGCGAACAGGCCAGCATCGCTTCTAGCGCCTCGGGCACCATCGGCATGTAGATGATCACCCGGTCGCCCTTTTCGACGCCCTTGGCGCGCAACGCCCCGGCAAGGCTGGCCACGCGATCGCGCAGTTCGCCGTAGGTGATCTCATGCTTCGAATGGCTCATGGGGCTGTCGTGGATGATGGCGATCCGCTCGCCATGGCCGGCCTCGACATGCCGGTCGACCGCGTTCCAGCAGGCATTGAGCGTGCCGTCCGAAAACCATTCGTAAAGCGGCGCGTTGTCGTCAAACAGCGCCTTCGTCGGCGGGGTCATCCAGTCGATGGCCTCGGCGGCGCGCATCCAGAAGGTGTCAGGGTCCGCCTTGGCTTGCGCATAGACCTGTGCGTAGTCCATGTCGTCTCCTCCGATAAATGTCCTGCATTCCCCTGCCCTTCCCCCTACAGTTGCGCGGGATCGCGCACAAAGGGTTCGATTGCCGCAGGGCCGCGCATGTCACCCGTAATGATGCACCGGCGTCCCGGCGAGGGCGGAGACGTTGAGCAGCCCGCGCGCCGTGATCGAGGGCGTCACGATGAAGGCCCGGTTGCCCATCCCCATCAGGATCGGCCCGACCTCCAGCCCGCCGGCCCGCGTCTTGAGGATGTTGCGGGTCGCACCCGCTGCATCGGTCGAGGCGAAGACGAGCGCGTTCGCCGCGCCTTCAAGCCGGTTGCCGGGGAAGATCCGCTCGCGCAGCGCCGGGTCCAGCGCGGCATCGACATGCATTTCGCCTTCATAGGTGAAATCAAGCGCCATACCATCAAGAATGTCCAGGGCGGCGCGCATGCGCCGGCCGCTGTCACTGTCAAGGTTGCCGAATTGAGACCCGGAGCAAAGCGCGATCTTAGGCGCGATCCCGAACCGCCCGACATGGCGCGCGGCAGCGATCACCGTCTCGACGATCTGGTCCGGCGTCGGCACCGCGTGCACATGGGTGTCGGCGATGAACAGCGGCCCGTCCTCGAGGATCATCAGGCTGAGCGCGCCGACCGGGTGCAGCCCCCCGTCGCACAGCAATTGCTGAACGTAGTTCAGGTGCCACAGGTATTGCCCGAACGTGCCGCAGATCAGCGAATCCGCCTCGCCGCGCGCGACCGCGACCGCGCCGATCGCGGTGGTGTTGGTGCGCAGGATGGCGCGGGCGAGGTCGGGCGTGACGCCCTTGCGCTGCATCCGGTCGAGGTAGCTTTGCCAATAGTCGCGGTAGCGGCGGTCGTTTTCCGGGTTGATCAGTTCGAAATCGCGCTCGGGCCGGATCGTCAGGCCGGCGCGCTCGATCCGCATCTGCACCACCTCGGGGCGCCCGATCAGCGTGGGCGTATCGGTGGTGTCTTCCAGCATCGCCTGCGCAGCGCGCAACACCCGTTCATCCTCGCCCTCGGCAAAAACCAGCTTGCGCGTCGTCGTCGCCGCCGACTCGAAGACCGGCTTCATGATCAGCGCGGACCGGAACACCGACTGGTTGAGCCGCTCCTTGTAGGTCTCCAGATCGTCGAGCGGGCGGGTCGCCACGCCGCTATCCATCGCGGCCTCGGCAACCGAACTGGCGACGACACCGATAAGGCGCGGATCGAAGGGCTTGGGGATCAGGTAATCGGGGCCGAAGGTCAATTGTTCGCCCTTGTAGGCGGCGGCGGCCTCGGCGCTTGTCGTGGCGCGGGCAAGCGCCGCGATCCCCTCCACGCAGCCGATCTGCATGGCATCGTTGATCTCGGTCGCGCCAACGTCGAGCGCGCCGCGGAAGATGAAGGGAAAGCACAGGACGTTGTTGACCTGGTTGGGAAAATCGCTGCGCCCGGTGGCGATGATCGCATCCGGCGTGACGCTGCGCACGTCATCGGGCAGGATCTCGGGCGCCGGGTTGGCAAGCGCGAAAATGATCGGCCGCTCGGCCATCTTCTCGACCATCGCGGGCGTCAGCACACCCGGCCCGGACAGGCCCAGGAAGAGGTCGGCGCCCGCGATCACCTCATCCAGCGTCCGCAAATCGCTGGCCTGCGCATAAGCCGCCTTTTGCGGGTTCATATCCTCGGTCCGGGCTTCGTAAACCAGCCCGTTGATGTCGCACAACCAGACGTTTTCGCGTTTCACGCCCAGTTTCAGCAGCATGTTGAGGCAGGCGATCCCCGCCGCCCCGCCGCCAGTGGAGACGACCTTGATATCCGCGAACCGCTTGCCCGCCAGATGCAGCGCGTTGGTCGCCGCGGCGCCGACGACGATGGCGGTGCCATGCTGGTCGTCGTGGAAGACGGGAATGCCCATCCGCTCGCGGCAAATCCTTTCCACGATGAAGCAATCGGGGGCCTTGATATCCTCAAGGTTGATGGCGCCGAAGGTGGGTTCCAGCGAGCAGACGATCTCGGCCAGTTTCTCGGGGTCGGATTCGTTCACCTCGATGTCGAAGCAGTCCACGTTGGCGAATTTCTTGAACAGGACGGCCTTGCCTTCCATCACGGGCTTGGAGGCAAGCGCGCCGATATTGCCCAGACCCAGCACCGCGCTGCCGTTCGACACCACAGCGACAAGGTTGCCGCGCGCGGTGTAGCGCGACGCCGCGACCGGGTCGCGCTCGATCTCGACGCAGGCCTCCGCGACGCCCGGGCTGTAGGCCCGGGCAAGGTCGTACCCGTTGGCAAGGGGCTTGGTCGCGCGGATTTCCAGCTTTCCGGGCTTTGGAAACGCGTGGTAATCCAGTGCGCCCTGCCGGAACGCGTCGTGTTTTCCATCGGTCATGCGCGGCCTCCCCTTTATTTGTTTAACGTTAAACTATACAAGGCGCGCCAAGGCAACACCTCGCTGCAAGGCAACACCTCGCTGGTTGTGGCGCGGCCGGGTCACACGAACTGTTCCCGGATCAGCCGCTCTTCCAGCCCGTGACCGGGATCGAACAGGATGCGGTGGCGGATCTCCGGATCCGACCGGATTTCAACAGAGACCACGTTGCTGACCGAGCGGCTGTCGGCATCGGCCATCACCGGCCGCTTGTCGTGATCGAGCACATCGAAGCGCACCACCGCCGACTTGGGCAGCAGCGCGCCGCGCCAGCGACGGGGCCGGAACGCGGCCATGGCCGTCAGGGCCAGCACATCGGCGCCGATGGGCAGGATCGGCCCGTGCGCGGAATAGTTGTAGGCGGTCGATCCGGCCGGGGTGCAGACCAATGCGCCGTCGCACATCAATTCCTCCATCCGCATCCGGCCATCGACCCAGATCCGCAACCGCGCCGCCTGCGGCCCCGCGCGCAGCAAGCTGACCTCGTTGATCGCAAGCGCCTCGGTGATGCGGCCATCGACCGAGGTCGCCGTCATGCGCAGCGGGTTGATCACCGCCTCCTCGGCCGTTTCCAGCCGTTCGATCAACCGATCCTCGCTGTATTCGTTCATCAGGAAGCCGATCGTGCCCCGATTCATCCCGTAGACCGGCGCCTCCAGGTCCTGTGTGCCGTGCAGCGTTGCCAGCATGAACCCGTCGCCGCCAAGCGCCACGATCACGTCCGCCTCGTGCGGGGGGTGCTGACCATACCGCGCCGCGAGATGCGCCTGCGCCGCTTTCGCCATGGGCGCATCAGACGCGAGGAAGCACAGGTTTCGGGCGGCGGGCATGGCGACTCCGGGCGTTGGGGTGTTGCCAGTGTTCACCCGCGCGGGTTGGAAACTCAATCCCGGATTCCCCTGCCAGAGGGGCGAAGTTTCCGATAGTGGACGGTCCCGGGACAAGATGCGCCGGTTTCCGGACTTTCCCCCGCACCCTTGTTTCGCTAGATGACACGGGACGATTACCGCCACCAACAGGGAGACACGCCATGAACGCGCCCCACCGCGACACTGGTTTCTTCACCGAAACCCTCGCCGACCGTGACCCCGATATTTTCGGCGCCATCACCAAGGAGCTTGGCCGCCAGCGCAACGAGATCGAGCTTATCGCCTCGGAAAACATCGTCTCGCGCGCCGTGATGGAAGCGCAGGGTTCCGTCATGACCAACAAGTACGCGGAGGGCTATTCCGGCCGACGGTACTATGGCGGCTGCCAGTTCGTCGACATCGCCGAGGATCTGGCCATCGACCGCGCCAAGCAGCTCTTTGGCTGCGATTTCGCCAACGTGCAGCCCAATTCCGGCAGCCAAGCGAACCAAGGTGTGTTCACCGCGCTTCTTCAGCCGGGTGACACGATCCTCGGCATGAGCCTCGATGCCGGCGGCCACCTGACGCACGGCGCCAAGCCCAACCAGTCCGGCAAGTGGTTCAACGCCATTCAATACGGCGTGCGTCAGCAGGACAACATGATCGACTATGATCAGATCGCCGCGCTGACCGCCGAACACAAGCCGAAGATGATCATCGCCGGCGGTTCCGCCATTCCACGCCATATCGACTTCGCCCGTATCCGCGAGATCGCCGATACGGTCGGTGCCTATGTTCTGGCCGACGTGGCGCATTTCGCCGGGTTGATCGCGGCGGGTATCTACCCCGACCCGTTCCCGCACGCGCATGTGGTCACCACCACCACGCACAAGACCCTGCGCGGCCCGCGCGGCGGCATGATCCTGACCAATGACGAGAGCATCGCCAAAAAGGTGAACTCTGCCATTTTTCCCGGCATTCAAGGCGGCCCGCTGATGCATGTGATCGCCGGCAAGGCCGTGGCCTTCGGCGAAGCGCTGCGCCCCGACTTCAAGGCCTACCAGGCACAGGTCGTCAAGAACGCGCAGGCCCTCGCCGACCAGTTGATGAAGGGCGGGCTGGACATCGTCACCGGCGGCACCGACTGCCACGTGATGCTGGTCGACCTTCGCCCCAAGGGCGTGAAGGGCAACGCCACCGAGAAGGCGCTGGAGCGGGCCCAGATCACCTGCAACAAGAACGGCATCCCGTTCGATCCCGAGAAGCCGACGGTGACGTCGGGCATTCGCCTTGGCACCCCGGCGGGCACAACCCGCGGCTTCGGCGCGGAGGAGTTTCGCCAGATCGCCGACTGGATCGTCGAGGTGGTGGACGGCCTCGCCGCGCATGGCGAAGACGGCAACCTGCAGGTCGAGACGAAGGTGAAGGCGGAGGTGGAAGCGCTGTGCGCGCGGTTCCCGCTCTACCCCTATCTGTGATCGTTGCGCGCCCCCGGCCGGTGACAGCCCCGCAAGGGCTGACGCAGGCCGCGGGGCGCGTCGCGGACAAGCCGGGACAGGCGAACGCTCAGGCCGCGACCGCCTTGCGCACCATGTCCCAGTAGATCGCTTCCACGTCTGCACGGGACAGCCGCCCGCCCTCGCGATACCACGTGTTGACGCCGGTCAGCATCGCGATGATCGCCATCGTCGCAAGCTTGCCGTCGGCCAGTGCGAAATCCCCGCTTTCCAGCCCGTTCGTCAGGATGGCCTGCAACCGGTCCTCGTATCGGCGCCGCAGCCTCTCGATCACTGCGAAATTCTCCGGCTCAAGGTTGCGCAGTTCCATGTAGGCGATGAAGACAAGCTCGGGCCGGTCGAGGTGATAGCGGATGTGATGGCGGCAGAACGCTTCCAGCTGCGCCTCGGGCGGACCATCCGGCACGTGCCAATGCCCCAGCAGATGGTCGAGGTGGTCACGCATCAGGTCGTAAAGCAGCGTCTGCTTGTCCGGCGTATATAGATAAAGCGCCCCCGCCTGCACCCCGACCTCGCGCGCGATCTGGCGCATCGAGACGGCCGCATAGCCGTGCTGCGCGAAAAGCCGCAGCGCCGCCTCGCGGATCCTCGGGCCGGTCGTTTCCGCGTGGGAACCTTGTTTGCGTGCCATGGGCGCAGGTTAGCGCGGTCGGGCGGATCGAGACAAGAGTATATGAACAAGCGTTCAATTCTTGTCGCATGGCCGCTGGTGCGGATAGCCTGACAGAGGCGACTCGGTGACGGGTTGACGCCGGCCGCGCATGGTGGTGCAGGCCACCTTCCCCTGCCGCCAAATCCCTGCCCTTTGCACCGTCGCACTCGCATGCAAGAAAAACCATTGGTCGGATGCGGACCGCGGGGCTGGGATCGGCTGGACCTGCCCCCTGTCCACGCGCTATCAGGGGACATCCGTCATTCTCCGCCGGGAACCGTCATGCGTGCCGCATTCCTCCTGTCCTTGCTTCTGCTGGTGCCCGCCTGTTCGCTCGGCGCGCCCGCGCTCGACACGACGATCACGGAGACCAGCCGCGCCGCGCCGTGGCCGGAACTGGTGCCGCTAGGCCCGCTCTTGTCGAACGCCGAGGCATTGACCCCGCGCACCGCCGAGGCCGAGGGCCGCAGCCTAGAGGCGCGCGCCGCCGACCTGCGCGCCCGGGCCGCGCGGTTGCAGGCGATCCGGCTCGACTAGGATTCGCGGTCGACCGGGCGCCACGCCGCGTTGCGCCCTGCGCGCGAAGCCGCTAACAGAGGCCGACGCACCAGACCAGACAGCCGGAGGACCCTTCATGACTGACCCGCTTCGCCTTGGTATCGCCGGGCTTGGAACCGTGGGCGTGGGCGTCGTGAAGATCGTCCAGCAGCACGCGGACCTTCTGACCGCGCGCAGCGGGCGCCCGGTGACGATCTCGGCGGTGTCCGCCCGGTCGCGCGAGAAGGACCGCGGTGTCGATATCTCTGGCTATGACTGGGAAGATGACCCCGTCGCCCTTGCCAAGCGCGAGGACGTGGATCTTCTGGTGGAACTCATGGGTGGCGAGGATGGCCCGGCCAAGGCCGCGACGGAAGCCGCCATCGCCGCCGGCAAGGACGTGGTCACCGCCAACAAGGCGATGCTGGCCCATCACGGGCAGGCCATGGCCGAGGCCGCCGAGGATGCCGGCCGCGTGATCCGCTTCGAAGCCGCCGTCGCGGGCGGCATCCCCGTGGTCAAGGCGCTGACCGAGGGGCTGGCGGGCAACCGGATCACGCGTGTGATGGGGGTCATGAACGGCACCTGCAATTACATCCTGACGCGGATGCAGTCGGCGGGCCTGTCCTATGACGAGGTGTTCGAAGAGGCCAACCAGCTTGGATTCCTCGAAGCCGACCCGAATCTCGACGTGGGCGGGATCGACGCGGGCCACAAGCTGGCGCTGCTCTCGGCCATCGCCTACGGCACACAGGTCGATTTCGGCGGTGTCGCGCTGGAAGGGATCGGTCAGGTCACGATCGAGGATATCAATCAGGCCGCGGAACTGGGCTTTCGCATCAAGCTTCTGGGGGTGGCCCGCCTGTCCGGGCGGGGGTTGGAGCAGCGCATGACGCCTTGCCTTGTCCCCGCGAACAGCCCGATCGGCCAGTTGGAAGGCGGCACCAACATGGTGGTGCTTGAAGGCGACAGCGTCGACCAGATCGTGCTGCGTGGCCCCGGCGCCGGTGAAGGCCCGACGGCGAGCGCCGTGATGGCGGATGTTCTCGACATCGCGCGCGGCATTCGCGTCAGCACGTTCGGCCAGCCGGCGCGCAGCCTTGTAGCGGCCAACCGCGCGGCCGTGGCAACCGCCGCGCCCTATTACCTGCGCCTTGCCCTCCGCGACAAGCCGGGCGCCTTGGCCAAGGTCGCGGCGGTGCTCAGCGATTGCGGCATCTCGATCGACCGCATGCGCCAGCGCAGCCATGGCGGCGAAGATGCCCCGGTGCTGATCGTGACCCACAAGACCGCCGCACCCTCCCTTCAGGAGGCGCTGGAGGCGCTGCCGCGGACCGACGTCGTCACCGGCCACCCCGTTGCCCTCAGGATCGAGGATGTCTGAAACGCCCAGCGACCGCGCAGGCCGACCGGCTTGCACGGCATCGCCCTGACGCACCAAGCCATTTCCAACCTGCACGACCATAGATCGGATACCATCATGTCACATCCCACCGATTTCAACGACCGCATGCTGTCGCTCGGCCTTGCCCGCGTGTCAGAGGCCGCCGCCATCGCCTGCGCCGACCTCATCGGGCGCGGCGACGAGAAGGCCGCCGACCAGGCCGCGGTGAACGCCATGCGCGACCAGCTCGACAAGCTCGACATTTCCGGTGTCGTGGTGATCGGTGAAGGCGAGCGTGACGAGGCCCCCATGCTGTTCATCGGCGAAGAGGTGGGCAACGGCACCGGCCCCGCGGTGGACATCGCGCTCGACCCGCTTGAAGGCACCACGCTGACCGCCAAGGACATGCCCAATGCCCTGACCGTGATCGCCATGGGGCCGCGCGGCTCGATGCTGCACGCGCCCGATGTCTACATGGACAAGCTCGCCATCGGGCCCGGCTACCCGGAAGGCATCGTGACGCTGGACATGGACCCTGCGACGCGGGTCTCGGCGCTGGCCAGTGCCAAGGGGTGCCTGCCGTCCGATATCACCGTCTGCATTCTCGAACGCCCGCGCCACCAACAGATGATCGACGATGTGCGCGGTACCGGCGCCGCGATCCGGCTGATCACCGATGGCGACGTTGCCGGGGTGATGCATTGTGCCGAACCCGATGTCACGGGCATCGACATGTACATGGGCTCCGGCGGCGCACCCGAGGGTGTCCTGGCCGCCGCGGCGCTGAAATGCATGGGCGGGCAGATCTACGGCCGACTGACCTTCCGCAACGATGATGAACGCGCCCGCGCCGCGAAGGCCGGGATCACGGAACTCGACAAGGTCTACGCCCGTGACGAGATGGTGACGCAGGATGTCATCTTCTCGGCCACCGGCGTCACCGATGGCTCGCTCGTCGATGGTATCAAGCGCGAGGTCGGCTGGCTGACCACCGATACGCTGCTGATGCGCTCCAAGACCGGATCGGTGCGCCGCATGGTCTATCGCAACCCGCGCCGCTGAACGCATGGCAGGCGCGCTGCTGGGGGTCGAGCATTCGCTGAACGGGCGGCGGTGGGTCACGCTGCCGCCGGAACAGGAACGTCTGGCCGAGGCACTTGCGCAGCGGGCCGACCTGCCCCCGGCGGTGGCCCGCGTGCTGGCCCGGCGCGGCGTGACACCAGAGGTGGCGCCGGGTTTCCTCGCCCCGGCCTTGCGCGACCTGCTGCCCGACCCGCGTTCCCTGCGCGACATGGAGACCGCCGCGACGCGCTTCCTGGGGGCCGTCCGGGCGCGCGAGCGGATCGCGGTCTTCGCCGACTACGACGTCGATGGCGGCAGCTCGGCGGCGCTGCTGATCGACTGGCTGCGACAGATGGGCCGGACGGTGACGCTCTACGTGCCCGACCGCATCGACGAGGGCTATGGCCCCAACGAGGCAGCGATGGCGGGGCTCGCGCGTGATCATGACCTGATCGTCTGCGTCGATTGCGGCACGCTTTCGCACGGGCCGATCGCCGCCGCACAGGGCGCCGACGTGATCGTGCTGGACCACCACCTCGGCGGCGCAGACCTGCCCGACTGCGTGGCGGTGGTCAATCCCAACCGGCTGGACGAGGATGGCAGCCTTGGCCATCTCTGCGCTGCCGCCGTGGTCTTCCTGATGCTGGTCGAGGCCAACCGCCAGATGCGCGGCGCGAGCGCATCCGGCCCCGACCTGATGGCGATGCTCGACCTCGTGGCCTTGGCGACAGTCGCCGATGTGGCGCAACTGACCGGCGTAAACCGCGCTTTCGTGCGGCAGGGGCTGACAGTGATGGCGCGGCGCGCGCGCCCCGGCCTCGTGGCGCTGTCGGATGTTGCGCGGCTCGACCGGGCCCCGACCGCCTATCACCTTGGCTATGTCCTCGGCCCACGGATCAACGCCGGCGGGCGCATCGGGCAGGCCGACCTTGGCGCGCGGCTGCTGTCGACGGCAGAGATGGGCGAGGCGATGCAGATCGCGCAGCGGCTCGACACGCTCAACGCCGACCGGCGCGAGATCGAGACGGCAGTGCGCGACGCGGCGCTGTCGCAGGCCGAGGCCCGGGGGCTGGACGCGCCGCTGGTCTGGGCCGCCGCGGATGGCTGGCACCCGGGCGTCGTAGGCATCGTGGCCAGCCGCCTGAAGGAGGCGACGGGCCGTCCCGCCGTGGTGATCGGGTTCGACGGAGACGATGGCAAGGGGTCGGGCCGCTCCGTGACCGGCGTGGACCTTGGCGCCTCGATCCAGAAGCTGGCCGCCGAGGGGCTGATCGTGAAGGGGGGCGGGCACCGCATGGCGGCGGGCCTGAGCCTGACGCGCGCGCAACTGGACCCGGCCATGGCACGGCTGTCGGAATTGCTGGCGCGGCAGGGCGCGGGCACGGGCGGCCCCGATGATCTGCGTATCGACAGCGTGCTGATGCCCGGCGGCGCGACGGTGGAGCTGATCGAGACGCTGGACGCCGCCGGCCCCTTCGGCGCGGGCGCCCCGGCACCGCGCTTCGTCTTTCCGGCGCAGCGTATCCGGTTCACCAAGCCCGTGGGCGACGGCCACCTGAAGCTGAGCTTTTCCGACGGTGGCCCAGTGGTGCTGGACGCCATCGCCTTCAACGCGCGCTCGGGCCAGCTTTGGGACGCGCTTCAGGGCCACGAGGGGCGCCCCTTCCACCTTGCCGGCCGCATCGAGGTGAACCACTGGAACGGACGTCAGAGCGTGCAGTTGAAGCTGGAGGACGCGGCCCCCGCGTGATGCCAAAAAAGTGCCGGGCGCGCGATTTTTTCCCTTGCACGCCAACCGGGCTTTTCCTAAACACCGCCTCACGCCGGCAGATGGCGCGGGTTGCCCGCACCACTGTGGCGGCCAGAGTGGCCCGTTCGTCTATCGGTTAGGACGCCAGGTTTTCAACCTGGAAAGAGGGGTTCGATTCCCCTACGGGCTACCACTTTACAGAAAAATAGCAACATTATCAAAGCATTAGAATTGTGCCTTGGTCTTGGCCCACCAAGGTTCCCACCATAAGATCTGCGCTTGAATACGTCCGCCTGCAACACTTTTCAGGTTCGGCATGATCCCGAATGGAGCGAACGTAGGATTCTGTTGGAACATTCACCCGGTCGACTTGAACACGCCCGAGCGATCCCCACGTCGCGTGCCCCACGCCCCCACAACGACAAAGGGAAAGCCATGCGGAATCCTGACAACATCTTTCTCTCGGTCGACCAGGTGGCCGAACGCTTTTCTGTTTCCACAATCAGGGTAGGTCTTGATGACCTCGATGCCGTGCCGTTCGGCGTATTCGGCCGCCAGTATGCGCTCGGGTGCCTCGGCCGGCTCTCCGGATATCGGTGATCTTGTCCGAGCCACGCCTCCCGAGAATATCGCGCGCCACCCAACGTCCGGGACCACTCGGCCATGGAGAACTTCTTCTCATCGCTGAAGACCGAACGGACAGCCCGCAAGGTCACCACACCCGCGACGCGGCACGCGCCGACATGTTCGACCGTATCGAGCGCTTCTACGATCCGAGACGACGCCGCTCGAAGGTGGGCTATCTCAGCCCTATCGCGTTCGAGAACCACGCTATGCAAACTGAACCCGGTGTGCACGGAACCGGCAGCAACTCGATCTGGGGCCGGCCGATTGGCCGGCCCCCTTTTTCATGCGCCGATCACACGAACACGAGGTCGTCGACGATATCCTGGGCGTCGGTAATGCCCCAGAGGGTGACGGTATTGCCGTCGCCGAGGTCGATCACCACGGTGCCGGTGCTGTCG
>QVQC01000035.1 GCA_003428585.1 Nioella halotolerans | reverse complement strand
GGCCACCGCGCCGCCCGCCGTGATCAAGGCGATGGCAAACCACGTTCTGACCGACAAGGGGCTGGACCAGTTCACCAAGGATTGGGCGGCGACGGGTCAGTCGATCCTGTAAGGCACGGGGCCCGGTGCGCGCCGGGGCACCCTACATCCCCAGCAACGCCTCGGCCGTGCGTTCATCGGTGATGAGACCGGTCAGCCGCCCGCTGTTCAGGACCGCGCGGATCGCGTCGACCTTGTGCGGGCCGCCGGCCAGCGCGACGATACGGTCATCGCGCGCGGTCCCCGCGCCAAGCGAGGCCGCAATCGTGCGCTTGGTAAGGGGGGTGTCCACGAAATGTCCGTTCTCGTCGAAGAAATGGCCCAGTATCTCGCCACGGCCGCCCTCGGCCGAGATCGCTTCGATCTCTCGCGGCTCGATCAGGCCCGATACGACAAGCTGCGCCTCCATCGACGCGGTGCCGATCCCCACCAGTTTCAGCGGCGCCGTCTCGGCCATCTGCAGCACCTCGGAAATCCCGCGCTGTGCCAGCAACACCTCGCGGTCCTCGGCGGAATTGGCGAAGAAGGGCACCGGCATGACATAGGCCTGCGCGCCGGTTTTTTCGGCCAGCAGGTGCATCACGTCATGCGGGTTGGCCGCGAAGTTCCGCGTCAGCCCGCCAAGCAGCGAAACGAAGCGCTGCCTCGGCAGGGACATGTGCGGCATGGTCTGGACCGCCGCCGTCAGGGTGCGCCCGTGGCTCAGCCCGATGGTCAGGTCCTCGCCCTTTTCCAGGCAGCGGCGCAGCCACGAAGCCCCGGCCGTGCCAAGCGCGCGCAACGGCAGGCCCTCCTCTTCGAGGTTCGGGGCAACCTCGCAGGTTTGCAGGTCGTAGCGCTGGCAAAGCGCCGCTTCCAGTTCGATGCAGTCAATGATGTCGCCTTCGATACTGACCTTTACGGCGCCTTCGGCCACCGCCTTCTGGATCAGCCGGTGTGCCTTGACCGACGGCACATCGAGCCGCTTGGCAACGTCCGCCTGCCTCAGTCCGCCCACGTAGTGCAGCCAGGCCGCGCGCAGCGCGAGGGAATGCTCGGTATCCGCCGGAAGGCGCCCCTTTGCCATGACCGTGTCCTCCCAGTTCCCGCGCCTAGCGCGCGCGGTCCATGATTTCCGAAAGCTGGCCTTTGTCCAGTGCCACCGGGTTCGCCCGCATGGAGGACGAGGCCGCTGCCGCGCTTGCGGCCGCATCGCGCGCCCCGGCGCTGATGCCAAGCGCGTCAAGCCCCGGCAGCCCCGCGCCGCGTGACCAGCCTGCAAGGGTGGACAGGGCCTGCGCGTCGGACCCGCCAAGGGCCCCGGCGATCCAGCCCCTGACCTCGCCGATCCGCGTCTGAACGGCCGGATCGCAGCTTGCTGCCGCGTTGGCCGCCAGCCCGTGGGGCAGAAGCGCGCCGCAGATCGCCCCGTGCGCCGCGCCTGACAGGCCGCCGAGCGGCCCGGCCAGCCCATGCACGACGCCAAGCCCGGCATTGGCCAGCGCGAGGCCGCCGCACAGGCTGACCCATGCCATCCGGTCCCGGGCGGTTGCGTCCGGGCCGGTCATCAGCGTGGCAAGCGATGTCAACCCAACGGGGATGGCCGCGCGGCAGAGCGCGTCCGTCATCGGGTTCGCGCGGGTGCACAAATACGGCTCGATTACCTGGGTGATCGCGTCGAGGCCCGAGGCAAGGGTGACATCGCGGGGGCAGCCATCCGTCAGGGCGGGATCGACGATGGCGATGCGCGGCAGTATCCGGGCGTCGCGCAGGCTGACCTTGCGGCGGTGTTCGGGCACGGCGATGACGGCGTTGCGCGTCACCTCTGCGCCGGTGCCCGCCGTCGTCGGGATCGCCGCGCAGGGCAGGGGGGGGCGGTCCAGCGGCAGGTCCTTTCCCACGACTTCGAGGTGATCGGTCACGGGGCGGAACGCGGGGATCAGCGCAGCGATAGCCTTGCCCGCGTCGATCGCGGCCCCGCCGCCGATGGCGACCACGACCCCGACGCCCGCCGCGCGGCCCTGTTCAACGCCCGCCTCGATCATGGCGAGCGTGGGTTCGCCGGGGATGGGCAGGCCCGAAAGGGTTGCGCCTGCCGCCTCCAGCCCCCGCCGCAGCCAGTCGGCGCGGGCGCTGTCTGCCCCGGTGACCAGCAGGATCCTTTCATGCAGGGCCGCGAGATCGGGCACCGCACGCGCGGCGGTGTCGCGGCCGAAGCGGATCTCGCCGGCAGTGGCAAAGGTGAAGCTGGGCATGGTCACGCTGTCAGGCCTCCTGCTCGGTCGGGATGCGCTCGCGGCATGTCGCGCCGCCTCCAGATGGCGGTATTCCCCGCGGAAGGCAAGCCGGGGCGCCTCATGCCGTCAGATCATCCGCCCCGCTATCGATATGGGGGGCCCAGAAGGCGACGCTTTCGGCGATCTGCGGGATCACCTGCCGGTCATTCGGTTCACGTTCCTTGAACGACAGTTCGAGGCAGATCTCGTTGTCGACGGCGCCCCCCTCGGCAAGCGCCTTCAGCAGCGGGTCGGGCTGGATCGCGCCCTTGGCGTTGAACTCGGCGGTGAAGGGGCGGTGGCCGGACTTGTCCATCATCGACTGCTTGATGTGAATGATGGGCGAAACCCGCGGCACCGCGCGCGCCCAGGCATACGGGTCGGTGTCGTCGGGGTTCGGCGAGGTCACGTCGCCATGGTCGATGTCCGCCATCATCCACATCGGCACGGCCATCTGCGCCGCCGTCAGCCGATCTTGCAGCGCGAGGCATCCCGCGATGGTTTCCCCGAATTCGCGGCCCACGCTCATCGGTTCCCAGAAAACATGGTCCAGCCCGGCGGCTTTTGCGTGTTCCGCCACCTCCGCCCAACAGTCGATGGCAATTTGGATCAGGTCCTCGCGGCGGGTCGGATCATCCCAGTCCCGAAACGTGAAGATCGCGAATTGCGTGCCGATGGAGGTGCCGCCGAGATCGCCGATGATGTCGGCGAACGTCTTGAACCACTCGACATAGTAGCGCCGGACGTCACGGTCGGGATGGCCGAAATGGTTGAGCCGCCCGTAAGGTCCGGTCATGCCGCTGGTTACCCGGCAGCCCGTCCGCGCCAGCCCCGCGCCCATGTCGCGGGTCAGGCGGCGGATCACGGGCGCGGGCCAGCTTGGGTTGATGAATTCATGCGTGAGCTGGATGTCGCGGATGCGGATGTCGCGCGCGATGGCGTTGATCAGGTCATCGGGCTCTGCAAAGCGATTGACCAGCGGATTGGTGTTCAGTGACAGGGTCAGCGGCATCTCAGGCGGCCTCGGCATGGATGTCGAACCACGCGGTGAAGGCGGCCTGTTCGGCCTCGCTCAGGTGCAGACGGTGCTTGGTGCGCCGCCACAGGATGTCCTCGGCGGTCTGGGCCCATTCATGCTTGACCAGGTAGCGCACCTCGGCCTCGTAGAGATCGCCGCCGAAATGCCGCCCGAGCCCGTCCAGCGATGTCGCATCGCCCACGATTTGCGCGATCCGCGCGCCATAAAGCCGCCCGTAATGCCGCCGCAGGCTGCGCGGCATCCACGGGTAATCGCGTTTCATCTTGCCCCGGAAGGCCTCGTAATCCGCGTTCTCTATCTCGCCGCCGGGCAGCGGGGCGCTTTGCGTCCAGTCGCCCCCCATATCCGGGAAGAACCTGGTGATCCGCTGAAGGCCCCTCTCGGCCAGTTCCCGGAAGGTGGTGATCTTGCCGCCAAACACGTTCAGCAGCGGTGCGCCGCCGGTCTCGTCGAGGTCGAACACGTAGTCGCGCGTCACCGCCGAGGGGTTTCCCTGCCCGTCGTCGAACAGCGGGCGCACACCCGAGAAGGTGGTTTCCACGTCCTCGCGCGTCAGTTCCTCCTTGAAATAGCGGTTCACGGCGTCGAGCAGGTATTGCACCTCGGCCTCGTCGGCGGTCACGTCCTCGGCCCGACCCTCGTAGGCGATGTCGGTGGTGCCGATCAGGGCCTTGTCGCGTTCATAGGGGTTGATGAAGATCACCCGCTTGTCGTGGTTCTGCACAAGGTAGGCGTTCTCGCCTTTCCAGAACTTGGGCACGATGATGTGGCTGCCCTTGACCAGCCGCACATTGCGCGCGGAATTCGAGCCGGCCACGCGCATCACCACGTCCGTCACCCATGGACCGGCGGCGTTGACCAGCACCCTTGCGCGGAATTCGCGTTTTTCGCCGGTCAGGGAATTGGCGGTGGTGACATGCCACAAGCCGTCCTCGCGCCGGGCCGAGGTGCAGGGGCTGCGCGTCAGGATCGTGGCACCGCGTTCGGCCGCGTCGACGGCATTCAGGATGACCAGCCGGGCGTCGTCCACCCAGCAATCGGAATACTCGAAGCCGCGCTTGTACTGGTCCTTGATCGCTGCACCCTCTGGATCGCGGTGCAGGTCCAGCGTGCGGGTGCCGGGCAGCTTCTTGCGGCCGCCCAGATGGTCGTAGAGGAACAGCCCGAGCCGCACCAGCCAGGCCGGGCGGTCATCGGGGCTGTGCGGCAGGACGAAGCGCAGCGGCCAGATGATATGCGGCGCGTTGTTCATCAGGATCTCGCGCTCGATCAACGCCTCGCGGACCAGCCGGAACTCGTAATATTCAAGGTAGCGCAGGCCGCCATGCACCAGCTTGCCGGAGCGCGAAGAGGTGCCTTCGGCAAGGTCGTCCTTCTCGCAGAGCACGACACTCAGCCCGCGGCCGGCGGCATCGCGCGCGATGCCCGCGCCGTTGATGCCGCCGCCGATCACGAAAAGGTCTAGTATGGGGATATCCGTCATTGTTCCGTTCCCTTGCGGGCGCGATGCGTGGCGAGGTCCTCCCAGACGGGGGTCAGCGCGCCGCACGCCGCGCGGTAAGATTCGAATAGGCTGTCATAGACCGGCACGAGGGCCGGGTCGGGCTGGTCTGCCTCGCCCAGAAGGGGCGTGGTCCAGTCCGCGATGCAGGCGTCCATGTCGGGATAGGCCCCGATGGCGACGGCGGCCATCATGGCGCAACCCGCCGCGCCCGCCTCCTCGCGTTGCGATACCCGAACCGGCGTGTCGAGCGATGCGGCCAGAACCCGTCGCACCGCGTCGGACCGGGCCGCCCCGCCGGTCAGCCGCAGTTCCGACGGCATGGGGCCCATGGCTTCGTAGCAATGGCGCGTCGCCATGCCGAGCCCCTCGATCACGGCCCGGATGATATCCGCGTAGCGGTGTTGGGAGGTCAGCCCGTTCAGACCCGCCCGCGCAGTCGCGTTGACGAACGGGCCGCGTTCGCCCGCCTCGGAAATGTAGGGATGGTAGAGCAGCGCGCCGGGCGAAGAGCGCGCCATCCAGCCGTCGATCCGGTCCACGAGGTCGGCATGGCTGGGCGCCTCACCCATCTCGGCCAGCAGGTCGCCCGCCAGCGCCAGCGCCCAATCGAGGTTGAGCGTTGCGGCCATGTTGGTCTGAACCTGTGTCACGCGGTCGGGCACCGGCAGGCAGATGACATAGCCCGTGCCGTCGGGGTTCAGATGCACGTCGCCGGCGCGAACCGACCGCATGTGCACGCCGGTCGACCCTATGGTGGAACAGGCCGTGCCCGTATCGCCGGTATGAACGCCCGCGCCAAGCGCGGTCATCACCATGTCGACATAGCCAAGCGACACGGGTGTGCCTTCCAGCAGGCCGGTCGCTTCGGCCGCGGCGCGGGTCAGGGGGCGGGTTTCCCGCGATCCGTCGAGGATCGGCGGCAAAAGGTGGCGTTGCCCGGTCAGGCCGAGTGCCTCCAGCACCGTGTCGTCGTATTCGCGGGTCCGAAAATTGCCGAAGGTGAAGCTTGCCTCCGACGGGTCCGTCGCGCGGATGCCGGTAAGGTTCAGGAACAGCCAGTCCTTGCAATGCATCGCAACCTCCGCCCGGTTCAGCAACTCCGGGTGGTGGTCTTGCATATGCGCCATCTGGCTGCCCTGCTGGCAGGTGTTCAGGCCGGTGCCCGTCGCCTCGAACCGGGCGCGATTCCCGGCCCCGGCGGCCAGGCGGCTCACCGTCGGGGCGGCGCGGGCATCCAGCCACAGCCAGGCGTCGCCAACCGGGGCATTATCCGCCCCGACGAGCCACGTGCCGTCGCCTTGCCCGGTCAGGGACAGCGCCGCGGTGCGGTCGGCAAGACGCGCGACCTTTTCGCCCAAACCGCGCAGCGCGGCGGCGCAATCGGCCCATGTCTGCGACATCGACTGCGTGGCGGAGCCGTCGGCCCCCGTGTGATAGGCGTTGCGCACCGAGGCACTGGCCACTTGCCGACCGCGAAGGTCGAAGGCCACGGCCTTGATGACCGAGGTGCCTGCATCGATTCCGATGATCACGTCGCGCGAGTCAGCCACCCCGGCCCCCGTCGCATGTTCTGCTGGTGGCGTGTGTCACCTTTGTCTCTCCTCCGGTTCTGCGGGCCGCCATGGCCGGGCCCACGCGGCAATTCTCTTGCCGTAAGCGCCTCGGGGTCGCGCAGGCCGAACACCCCGTGTTGTCAGGACGCTAGCACAAAAATTTTCCCAAATGTGCATTTTTTTGCAGACAAAGAAAAAATTTTCACCTAAGCTTGGTTCAACTTGTCGCACTGGCCAATGGCGCAATCCGCCATAGGCCGCCGGAAATCAGGAGGTCCGGAGTGCGGCAGTCGGAGGGAGGATTGGCCCCGGACGGGGCCCCTTCATGAAATTTAACGCGGGGTTTCATGGTGCCGGCCACGGGGGCGGTGCCGAGAGCCCGAAAGACAGTGCAGGGGGACCAGTCTGACATGGCCGCGAACAGCAACCCGACCCTACCCGGCGCCCGGCCGAGCCGCGGCAAGCTGATCGCTGGACTCTTCGTTGTCGCGGGTCTTGCGGCCATCGCGTTTGACACCACCGTTGTCGAGATCGGCTCTGACGGGGATACGCGCGAACAGGCCTTCGACCCGGATCGCTTCGGCCAGGAGGAGTTCCCGCGCATCCGCGATTTCGTGGTCGAGCGAGCCCCGGGCGCGGTCGCGCTTGCACAGCAGCTCGACGCGGATCGGTCGGGCGCCGTGGACGCCTACGGCACCATGGCCGGGGCGTTCCCGGTCATGACGGTGTCAGTCACGGGTGAAGTGGGCGAGGGCAGCTCCGGCGTGTTCAACGTCGATGTCGACGGGTTGTCGGAGGTGGTCGTCCGGGTCCAGACCGGCCCGGCGATCAACGGAACCGAACTGCGCGATGTGGTTGGCGACATCGAGTTCGGCGACTTTACCAACCAGATCGAGTACCAGGACGCGGGATCCGGCATCAACCGCGCCATGGCGGCGGAAGTTCTCGACGGACTGGACCGCGAGGCGCTGCCCGGGTCCACCATCAGCGTGACCGGCGCGTTCACACTGATCAACCCGTCCAACTGGCTGGTGACACCGGTCGCCCTGGAGGTGCAGTGATGCGGACCCCCGAGACAGATGAGTCCCCGCAGGCCGAGCCCGATACCGCTGAGGTCGTGCTTGCCGCGCGCAACGTGTCCAAGTCCTTCGGCGCGGTGCATGCGCTCAAGGGCGTGAATTTCGACGTGCATCGCGGGCAGGTGACGACGCTGTTCGGCGAGAACGGGGCCGGGAAATCGACCTTGATGAAGATCCTGTCGGGCGTGCAGTTGCCGTCCGACGGGGAATTGATCCTCGATGGCGCGCCCGTCGAGATTGCCTCCACCGTCGCGGCGCGGGACCTCGGGATCGCCATCATCCACCAGGAACTGAGCCTCGCCCCCAACATGACGGTGCGCGACAACATCTTCCTCGGGCGCGAGATCATGGGGCCTACGGGCGTCAACTACGCCGAGGAGGAACGTCAGGCGCGCGCTTTGATGCGCGAGTTGGAAGAGGACATCGACCCGCTGACCCTGATCGAGGACCTGCGCCTCGGCCAGCAGCAGATCGTCGAGATCGCGCGCGCCCTGTCGGTCAACTCGCGCATCCTGATCATGGACGAACCGACCTCGGCCCTGTCGGCATCCGAGGTGGAGGTGCTGTTCAAGGTGATCCGCGATCTGAAGGCGCGCGGCGTGTCGATCGTCTACATCTCGCATCACCTCGAAGAGGCTCTGACCATTACCGATCACGCCGTCGTGCTGCGCGACGGGGTGATGACGGCCTACGCCCCGCGCGCCGAAATCGACCTTGAATGGATCGTGCGCAACATGGTGGGCGAGAATTTCGATATCGGCAGCCCGCCCTCGGGGCACAAGCTGGGCGAGACGGCGCTGGAGCTCAAGGGGCTGACCGTCCCGGCCGCCACCGGCACCGGCAATGCGGTGGATGGCCTGGACCTGAGCGTGAAGGTGGGCGAGGTCGTTTGCATTTACGGCCTGATGGGCGCCGGGCGCACCGAGATGATGGAATGCGTCGCCGGGCGGCTTCCGGCGACAGGGGGCGAGGTGCTGCTGCACGGGCAGGACGTGTCGCACCTGTCGATCGCGCAGCGCATCGCGGCGGGCCTTGTCCTCGTCCCCGAGGACCGCCAGCGTGACGGGCTGGTTCAGACCATGACCGTCGGGCGCAACCTGTCGCTGGCCTCCATCGGGAAATTCACGCGCGGGCTGTTCACAAACCGCCGCGATGAGAAGGCGATCATCGAGGATTCCATCCGCGAGGTCACCGTCAAGACGGACGGCCCGGACGCGGCCATCGGCTCCCTGTCCGGCGGCAATCAGCAAAAGGTGGTGATCGGCAAGATGCTTGTCACCCACCCGTCCGTCGTGGTGCTGGACGAGCCGTCGCGCGGCATCGACGTCGGCGCCAAGGCCGAGGTGTTCCGAATCCTCGCCGAGCACGCGAAGAACGGGATGGCGGTTGTCTATTCCACCTCCGAAGTCGACGAGTGCCTGTCCATCGCGCATCGCATCATCGTGATGCGGCGCGGGCGCATCGCGGCGGAGTTCACCCACGATACCACGAAAGAAGCGATCATGGCCGCCTCGGGCGAGAGCCTGGTTGCCTGAGATCATGCAGGGAGACACACCCATGTCGGACACGACGAACGCCGCCGCGGGCAAGCCCGGCAAGAAAGGCGGGATGAACATCATCCAGCTGCTGCTGGAAGGGCGCGCCTTCTTCGCCCTGATCGCGATCATCATCACCTTCTCGCTGCTTTCGCCCAACTACGCGTCGGTGTCGAACTTCCTGATCATGTCCAATCACGTCGCCATCTTCGGCCTGCTGGCCATGGGCATGCTGCTGGTCATCCTCAATGGCGGTATCGACCTGTCCGTCGGCTCCGTCCTCGGCCTGTCGGGGGTCTTCGCCGGTTTCCTGATGCAGGGTGTCGAGATCCAGTCCGCCGGCATCATCCTCTATCCGCCGGTCTGGGCGGTGGTCGTGCTCACCGTGGCGCTCGGCGCCGTCGTGGGCATGTGCAACGGTGTTCTCGTCGCCTATTTCAAGGTGCCGGCCTTCGTGGCAACGCTCGGCTCGCTTTACGTGGCCCGTGGCGTGGCCCTTCTGATGACCGACGGGCTCACTTTCAACAACCTCTCCGGCGATCCCGGGCTGGGCAATACCGGGTTCGAGTGGCTCGGGTTCAATCGCATCGCCGGGGTCCCCGTGGGCGTGATCGTGCTGGCCGTGGCCGCCGTGATCACCGGGCTGGTCCTGTCGCGCACGGCCTTCGGCCGCTGGCTCTATTCCTCGGGTGGCAATGCCCGCGCTGCGGAATTGTCGGGTGTTCCCGTGAAACACGTGCAGGTTGCCGTCTACAGCTTGTCGGGCGTGTTCGCGGCAATCGCCGGGCTCGTGCTGAGTTCGCAGCTCACATCGGCCGGGCCGCAGGCGGGCTTCACCTACGAGCTGACCACGATCGCGGCGGTGGTCGTCGGCGGCGCCTCGCTGATGGGCGGGCGCGGTACGGTGACGGGGACGCTGCTCGGGGCTTTCGTCATCGGTTTCCTGTCCGACGGGCTCGTCATCATCGGCGTCAGCTCCTACTGGCAGACCGTCTTCACCGGCGCGGTCATCGTGCTCGCCGTGATGCTGAACTCCATCCAGTACGGTGGGGTCGGCAAGAAATAGCCTGCCCCGACCGCAAGACCTTCGCGACTCCGGGGGATGAGGAGCCCCCCGGTGCGAAACCCGCCGGTTCCCGGCACAATCCAACCAAAGGGAGGGACTTCCCCATGCTCAAACTGACCAAACGCACCCTGCTGGCCGCCACGGCCGCGCTGCCGCTGATGGCAACCACCGCGCTTGCCGACGGACTGATCTCGATCATCGTCAACGACCCGTCGAACCCCTACTGGTTCACCGAGGGCGAAGTCGCCCGTGAAACCGCCGAGGAACTCGGTTACGAGGCCAACGTGTCCGCGCATCGCGGTGACACCAACGTCGAATCCAACCTCGTCGATGCGGCCATCACCAACGGTGCCGAAGCCATCATTCTCGATCCCGCCAACGCGGATGGCTCCGTCGGTGTGGTGCGCCGCGCGACCGAGGCCGGCATTCCCGTGTTCCTCGTCAATGCCGAGATCAACGAGAGCGGTATCGCCGTCGCGCAGCTTGTGTCGAACAACGCGCAGGGCGCGGCGCTCGGTGCAGTGCACTGGCAGTCGCTGGTCGGGGACGAGGCCAATTATGTCGAGTTCTTCGGCAACCCGGCCGACAACAATGCCGCCACGCGCTCGAACGGCTACGAGACAGTGATCAGCCAGTATCCGGGCCTCGTCGAAGTGGCCGAGGAAGTCGCCAACTGGGATCGCACCCAGGGCTTCAACCGGATGCAGTCGATCATCCAGGCCAACTCCGATATCGACGCCGTGATCTCGGGCAATGACGAGATGGCGCTCGGCGCGATCGCCGCCCTGCAAGAGGCCGGCATGGCCGATGACGTGATCGTCGGCGGCTTCGACGGCTCGCCCGATGCGGTGGAAGCGGTCGAGGCCGGTGAAATGGCCTACACCGTGCTGCAGCCGGTGGCCGTGTTCTCGCGCGAGGCGGTGATCCAGGCGGATTACTACATCCAGAACGGTGAGCCGATGGTCGAGGAGGAAAAGCAGCTGTTCGACTGCCTGCTGATCACCCCGGAGAATGTCGACAACTACACCGGGCCGTTCACGCTTTCCCAGTAGGCGCGGGCCTTGCCGACACGGGAGGCGCCCCTTTCAGGCGCCTCCTGACGGTCCGGACCCCGTGGGAGGCGGTATCCGCGCGCCCCGAGATCATCCGCTTGACGGTGACATCTCGATGAGCTTTTCGGGTAGAGAAACGGCGATAGGCATGACCCTTGCCCGAGGGTGGATCATGACGGCCGGGTGCCGGAAAGCTTCACCGCGACGACGCAGACCAAAAAACGGCGGTCGAACTGCCCCCCGTTCCCGAACATCTCAAGAAGGAAGCAGCCACACAAACTGCTTGCACTTCCGGGCCAACCGCGCCGCCGCGCATGCCGGGTGGCGCGGTTGCTTCACGGCATGAGAGGCAGCATCACAGTCATGGGAGAACGCAACTGGCGTCACTCCTGCGGACCTTCTCTGCTCAATCGTCTGGCTCTCTACCGAAGGGCCAATCGGCCAGCACTGCCCATGCTATCAAGATCACGGCCCCGCTCAGAAACTCGACGAGCCTGCCGGGTGCAACGGCACCACCGACGAATACCGCGGAGGCATACCATGTCACGGGGACGAAAATGCGCTTCACGAACCAGACAAGGACAGGCCTTTTCATGTCCGCGTCGTCCGGAATTCCAGGTTCTCGCAGTCGCAGATCAATTGCACAGCATTGCGCCCGGTATAGGCTGCGGGCGGCATGCCGCCACCCGGGGCGACCCAGTGCCCGGCCATCCAAAGATTCCGGGCCGCGTCGATATGGGTCGGAACTCTTGCGCGCGCCGCGGCCGGGGTCGGCAGCCATCCCTCATAGGCGCCTCGATGATTGCCGGTAAAGCGCTCATAAGTCAGCGGCGTCGCGAGGTCGTGGAAGAGAACACTGTCCTTCAATCCCGGAAAATGATGGTCCAAACCGTTCACGATGTTGGTAGAAATGGCAGCCTTGGCGGAGGCGTATGCGTCGCGGCCCCGTGCCGCCGTCTCCCGCCACCAGTCATACTCGGTGTCGAGCATCGCGGTCAGTGATCTTGCCCCCATTTCACCGGACACTCAGGCGGTTGCGGTTTGAGCTGCAATGAACTCGC
>QVQC01000014.1 GCA_003428585.1 Nioella halotolerans | reverse complement strand
CCGATCCCTCACATGCCCGGAACGCGCCGCCAGGGAATTTCCACAGCATTCGCGACACGACCGATTTTCGGGGTGTCGAACTTAGTCAGGCTTTGTGAGCGGCCATACTGGTACCACTGCTTTTCGGCTGCCGCGCCGCCGACGATGTTGCGCTTTTCAAGATCGGCGCGGCGCGCGTTTAGATAGTCCCAACAGCCCGGGTAGTCTGCCGCCATCTCGCTCGGCTGGATCAGCCGCGCCTGAAGCTTGCCCTTGCCGTTCGCGACCAGCTCGTAGGGGTAGATCATCCAAGCGTTGGCCGCCGGACGGGCGTACGCGAAGAGCGGCACATCATGAAGGCACGGGCGCAGGATTGCGCGCTCAATGTGCCATTCTCGGCCGTTCCACTCGCAGGTGACGGTGGTCGCATCCGATGCGATCTCGCGAATGATGTAAACGCCGTCGGCACTCGTCTGCACGCCGACTTCGATGTCTGCGACCTCTGCAAGGCGCGCCGGAAATTGATCGCGGATGCGCGCGAACAATGCGCGCGCCTCTTCGTCGGCAAACTGCCAGGGGTCGGCGTGGCCGTCACGCCGTAGACCCGGCAATCCGGGTTGCGGTCGCGCGCCCGGTCGATGATCCGGCGGTAGCTCTCCGCGGCCGCGTGGTGGGCCTCGTCGATCACCAGCAGATCGAGCGCCGGCAGCGCATCCAGATTGCTGCTGCGCGCCAGTGTAGGCACCATGGCGAAGGTGACCTGGCCGTTCCAAGCCTTCTCCCGGGCATCGACGACGGAGGTCGTGATCTCCGGATTGATCCGCGCGAACTTGGACCGGTTCTGGTTCGTCAGCTCGTCGCGATGGGCCAGCACGCAGGCCCTGGCGTCGCTGCCGTCCACCGCGCGCCCGGCGACGGCGGACAGCATGATCGTCTTGCCGGCGCCGGTGGGCGCGACGCCGAGCGCGTTGCCGTGGGTCTCGAGCGCAGACAGGCTGCGCTCGACGAATTGTTTCTGGCGGGGGCGAAGCAGCATGGCCGATCCCCCGTCACTGCGCCCAGGACGGCCGCCCGGGGGCGCCGGCCGAGGGGTGCGGGGCGGCAGCGGGCTGTGCCCCCGCCGACGGTGCGGGCGCCGGGCGCGGCGCCGCCCCCATCAGGCTCGCATAGTCCTTGTGGTCGGGCGTGATGGCCCTGCGGATCTCGTTCTTGTCGTCGCCGTTGGTGTCGGTTCCGATGTCGATCCGGGCGACGAACTCGAGCCCGTCGAGATCGGCGAAGCCGTTGATCCGCCGCGCCGCCTGCGCCTCCGGCGAGGTATCCTTGTCGGAAATCCCGCGGGCGGAGTTGAGAATGCCGCGCACGAGGCTGCGCCCCATGTTGGCCCAGTTCGGCCCGTTCGGGCTGTAGAGCCCAATCAGGCTGAACACCTTGCGCCGGGCATATGGCCCCTCGAGCACGGTGAACTCGCCCGAGAGGTAGACCGAGCCGGTGGTGCCGCGCGTGGCGTAGCCGCCGGTCCAGCCCTCGGCGGGGTCGTCGTAGCCGCCCGGGCGCAGGGTCAGGCGCACCTTGGCCAGCGTGCCCTTGGGGATGAGGTTGGCGTTGTTCTGGGCGTCGTTGAAATCGTTCCACGAACCGGACATGGCGGTGGTCCTTTCTGGTCTGTTCAGGTGTCGGATTGGGCGGGCGCGGCCGCGGGCCGCGCGAAGGTCAGGCGCTCGGAGGCGGGCGGCGCGGGCTGGCGGATCTTCTCCATCAGCCGCCCGAGATGCGGCTCCTCGAGCTGGTCGAGACGCCCCGATCTGTCCTTGGCCGGATAGCCCCAGGGGTTGAGCGTCTGGCAGACGAAAGCCCGGTACGGCGCACCGCCCTCGTCCGCGAGCTCGGCCATCGTGATGACTTCATCGACGATCCCCGGCAGCTCGAGGCCGGTCTTGGAGCCGTCGATCTGCGGCACGAAGTACCGCCGATTGAAGTCGTCGAGCCGCTCGTCGAGGATCCCGACCAGCCAGACGCTCTTGGCCCGCGTGTGCTGCAGATGCGTGAGCCAGCCGATCATCTCGCGGCCGTGCAGGCCGTAGGCGCCCCGGATATCGGGCTTGCCGGTCTTCTCCGACGTGGCCTCGGGCTGGCCCTTGCACCAGCCGAAGCAGAGCCGCCCCGCCACGGTGATCGAGTCGACGAAGATCGTGTCGTAGCGCTCCAGCGCGGCCGGATCGCCGAACTTCGCGCAGACCGCCTCGTAGTGGGCCGCGCTGTAGGACGGGTCGTCCCGGAGCGCGGGATTGGGTCCGCCGATGAACACCGCGAAATCCCGACACTCGGTCCAGGTGCGCGGCCGGATCGTGTCGCCCTGCCAGCCCTCGATCGCCAGATCGCCGGCCTCGAGATCCATGAAGAGCGTGGACTGCGCGTCGAGCGTCCAGAGGAGCGTCGTCTTGCCGATGCCCGACTTGCCGAAGATGCAGCCCTTGACGCCGCGCGGCTCCGCGAGCCGCGCATCGGCGCTGATGATGGGAAGGCTCATGCCGGCGCCTCCCCGTCGCGGACCAGCCGGAAGGTCGGCTTGCCGGTGCGGACCGTCCGCGCCGTCTCGAACGCGCTGCGAATCGCAGGCGGCCACGCCGTATACTTCCGCTCGGGAACCTTCAGGCTGACATCGACATAGGCGTCGGGGTCGTCCCCCTCGGCCCGGATCCGCTCCACGAGCTCCGCGAGCTCCGCGAGCTTGCCCTGGTCCCAGTCGACCCTCTTGGGGAGCTCGGAGACGACGGTGACCGGACCGTCGGCGAAGCGCACGGTGCCGGTGTCCTTGCCGGCCTCATGGCGGGCCTGCGCCGCGCAGTCGCCGTATTTCAGCGCGATGGCCCCATCGAGCCAGTCGCGCAGGCCCTTCGCGTCGCGCAGCGCCACATCGGCGTCAGCCTGCAGCCGCGCGAGTTCCTCCGCCGGCAGGGCCGCGATGTCGCCGACGGCCATATGCCGGAGCGCGTCGAGCGTGATGGTGTTGGGAATGGTCATGCTCACCTCCCTCACGCCGCGGGCTTGGGGGTGGTGTCAGCGGTGCTGGCGCGCAACTGCGTGCGCTCGTAGGTCTCGACGTCCTCGAGCCGGTACACGACCCGGCCGCCGATCTTGATGAAGGCGGGCCCATCGCCCGTCCAGCGCCAGCGCTCCAGCGTGCGCGGGCTGATCTTCCATCGAGCCGCCAGCTCGACCTGGTTGAGGTGTGTGACTGACATCTGCGTCTCCTTCGCGTTTGGCCGAATGCCTGCGAACGAGACTGGGGGACCGCCCGGGAGGGCAGCGGGAGGGAGGAGGGAGCGGAGACGGGAGGAATGTGGATTCGGCGGTCCAGAACGGAAAAAGCCGCCCCGGAGGCCGGCGTGTAATCCATTAGGACATACGGCGGCGATAGCTCCGCGATGATCATCTCGGAGTAGAAAAAGCTGGACTGCTTGTGACGCTTCAGCGCGGCGATACCCGCGTTGCACTGCTTACTGCCGCACAAAGCAGTAAGCGCGAGCTGGCCCCCACCTTTCACCACGTTCTGGGCAATGCGAGTCCGTTCCTGTC
>QVQC01000044.1 GCA_003428585.1 Nioella halotolerans | reverse complement strand
CCTCGACAAGATCGGCGCGCGGCTGTCCACGCTCGACAAGGACCAGGCCGACTATATCGGCGTGCCCCAGGACGGCCCGTTCAAGCCGGACCATTACCGGTATTGAGGGCGAGTCTCGCGGGGATTTCGAAGCACCGGCCAGCGGGCGTTGGCCGGTGTTTTTTTGATGTTGGGCGGGAACCGAACATTATCTGCATCTTCGATAAAGTGTGCCTCGGAAGCAAGAAGCGGACATTGCAGCAGGCCCCTCTGCCGGATGCGAGGGGTTCTGCTTGGATTTTTCCCGGCGACTGGGAGCTGGCCATGCTACTTTTTTAATACTCAAATTGCAACTAGATAATCTGCAGATCTTTATTTGGATTGGACAACAACCCAACTCGCGTAGTAGTTAAAAAAAGGTTCTTTTTAGGACGGAATAAGATGTTCGACAACGTCACTTTTCGGCGAAGCGAAGCAAGCCCTCAAAGCTTCATAGACCTTGGAGCCCTCGCCGAGGCTCTACTCTTTTATCAACAAGCGAATCTCCTACTGGATGCCTCTAACCTGAGTCATCTGCTCAAGAAGATAGGGCCATCGACCACACAACGGCTAATCTCCTCGCCTAGCGTACGCCCGCTCCTTGTTTGGGAAACCCTTGGAGTCAAAACTGATCATGGCGCACTTCCAGTTCATAACTTTGTGCAATTCCAGTTAACCGGTTCCAAAGAGAAAGGCTTCATCAATTTAAAGGAGGGTCGTGTTAAAAACCTCTTCGAAAGATCATTGGGAAAGTCAAGGGCAACGAATAAAGCCGCTATTGAGTTCTCAAAAATAGCTAAAGTGCAAGACATTTCAGAGGGAATTTCAGATAGAAGTGAGCTTCCTGCGCTGGCGAGAGCCGACTTGGACAATCCAGACTTTGTGCATCAAGCTATTGCGCTGTCTCTAGCAGAAAAAGTCCCCAATACGTCCCTAGGTGACAATTGGCGATTTATTCCTCACCGATTGAACGACGGTTTTTTTATCGAAACAAACCTCGATTTTGATCGGCTAAACGAAGAGTACCGGAAGGTTTGGCCGGTCGAACATAGCACACTAACGCCTGCATTTCTTCTCGCAGACCTTCTCGAAGCGCATGCAGGGCTGCATTTTGCGTCGCTGTACGGATCGGACGTAATCACCACCCCATTGTCATCAAGAATAATGCAACTAAAGCTCCAGAGGGTGATGGAAAGCCGTGTGAAAAACATGACTGACATCGAGATTTTTCAAAATGCAACTATTGGAAAAGGGAATGCAATCCGAGAAGCAATAAACAGTGGCGAGCGGAGCTTTGAAGAGTTTCTTGACCTTTTGGAGCACGCCGCTCAATTCAAAGGCTGGCTCGCCGAGCAAGAGCCAGATCAGTCTCTTGTTCAGGATTACTACTCAGAAATAACCGCTGGAACTTGGGCTGAGAGGCTGCCCGGTAAATCTTTCCGGTGGGTTTTCTTTACTGGCGCAGGTCTCCTGCTGGATTTGGCCATCCCTACTGGTTTGGGAACTGCAACTGGCGTCGCGCTCAGTGCAGGGGACGCATTCTTGCTAGAAAAGCTTACAAAGGGATGGAAACCTAATCAATTTGTAGAGGGACCTTTAAGGCAGTTCACATCGTAGCTCCATCGACACGCGATCGCCTCGTTTCAAAAAAGATAAAATGTAAGCTTTCGGGAGCTCTACTACCGTGCGAGCGACGGGATGAATGTCCAGTATGGGCCGTTCGCCCCAACCAAAGCTGCGCGGGGGGGGATCAACCATCCCCCTCACTCCTCCCCCCGCCGCGCCTTGTGCCAGGCCTCGCTTTCGGCGATCTGCTCCTCCGTCCAGCCCCAGCCCGGCCGCTTCCTCGGCCCCGACTGCTCCTGTTCCCTGAACTGGTCCACCGTCTCGTCCCCGTGCAGCAGCCCCATCAGCCGCGCATGCATGAAGGCGCGCAGCACATCGTTCATCCGGGGGCCATAGTCGCGGCCGATGGAGCGGAAGAATTTCAGCACGTCCGCGTCCACCCGGATCGTCACCCGTTTCTTGTGCGGCGTGGGCGTCGTCGCGATCCGGTGCCAGTCGCCCGGCACCCGTTGGTTGATCCAGATCCGGTGGTGCATGTCGTAATCGACCCGCGCCAGCACGTCGGTCAGGTAGTGGTGATGTTCGCGCTGCGCCTTGGTCAGCGGTTTGCCATCCATGGTCATGGCGTCGATCCTCGATTTGGGAAAACCGGGGCAGTCTTGCAGGATTTTCTTAAAATCCCGTCAAACGCGGATCTGTCTGCATGCAGGGTGCACGGGGGGTGTACGCCCGGTGCACGGGGGGCACCCCCCGTTTTCGCACCGACCGGGGCGCGGCCCCGGCCATGGCATCCGCGCCGCAGGCGCCGGGAAAAACACCGGGTCGGCGAAAATTGACGTTGTCAGGTCCCGAAGCGGAGCGTTTCATGAGGCCCATACCGAACGCGGATGGTTCGGAGGATACCAACAAGGAGACAAGATATGGGGAAGCGAGACGACTTGATCGCAACATACGCGGATGACCTGCGGAACAAATGCGGGATGGAGCCTGACATGGACCTGTTGACCAAGGTCACCATCGGCTGCGGCCCGGCGATCTACGATGCCGATGCGGCGACGGTCGCGGGATCCCAACCGTCCGAGCTGGAAACCGTGAAGACGAATTTTCTCAAGAAAAAGCTGGGCTTAGCAGATGGCCCTGAGCTAATGGAAGCGATCCATTCGGTGATCGAGACCTACGGCAAATCGGAACGCAACAAGTATCGCGCGGTGGTCTACTACATGCTGACCAAGCATTTCGGCAAGGAAAGCGTATATGGCTGACCCCGCCCCGCATGCAGGGGCGTTTCGGCTTTGGCTAAAACTGTCCGGGCATTCTTGTTGAGCGCGTGCGCCTGATGGGGCTATGGTTCCCCTGTCTCGGCCAGTATGGCGGACCCTCATAGAACACGTGCGGAGCGAGTGATTGCGCGTGGGTACAGGAGGGTCCCGGGGGTTTGGGACCCTCCTGCTTGCAACCATCTATTTTCAGTGGGTTTTCCGGCAACGGCGCGCGCCGCTAGGCGGGGTATCCTCCCAACCCGCAGATGATGCGCCATGCCTCCTCGGTCACAGGCTGTACGGACAGGCGCGAGTTCCGCACCAGAACCATGTCGGCAAGGCGCGGGTCGGCCTTGATGTCGGCCAGCGTCACCGGGCGGGGGAAGGGCGCAACGGCCTTGATATCCACGCAGTCCCACCTCGGATCGTCGGTGGTGCTGTCGGGATGCGCCTCGGCGCAGACCTCGACGACACCGACCACCGCCTTTTCCGATTGCGAATGGTAGAAAAAGCCTTGGTCGCCGACCGCCATCTGCCGCATCACGTTGCGCGCCTGGTAGTTGCGCACGCCGTCCCATTCCTCGCCCGCGTCGCCCTTGGAGACCTGATCGTCCCATGACCAAGTGCTTGGTTCCGACTTGAACAGCCAATAGCGCATCAGCCGATCACCTTCTTCCATGCCTCGATGCGGACCGTTTCGAACAGCCCGGCCTTGGCATAGGGATCATTCGCGGCCCAGGCCTCCGCCCCGGCCCGGTCGCTTGCCTCGATCACCACGAGCGAACCGGTCATCGCGCCCGCGTCGTCCATGAACGGCCCCGCCACCCGGGCGTCGGTCTCGTCAAGATAGGCGAGGTGGGCGTCCCGGTTGGCCTTCCGGGTCTCGAGTTGGCCGGGTTTGTCGGTGCAGATGACGGCAAAAAGCATCGGTCACTCCGGTTTCAAAGGGCGGTTGAGCAGCGTTTCCGTCACATCCTGCACGGACATCTCGCCCCGACACAAGGTGGTAACGGCATCGGCGATGGGGGTCTCAAGCTCGGCATGGGCGGCAAGTTCCTCGGCGGTGGCGGCGCCTTCTACCGTGGCCTGCGCATCCAGCGGCACCGCCCCGGCAAGCGCCAGCCCATGGCGGTAATTGCGCGACTTGTCCGAGGTGCAGGTCAACACCAGATCACCGAACCCCGAAAGGCCCAGGAGCGTCTCGTCCCGTGCGCCACGCGCGCCCGCGACCCGCCGCATTTCGGCGAATCCGCGCGCCATCAGGGCGGCGCGCGCGCTTTCGCCCAGCCCCGCGCCGATCACCGCGCCGGCGGCGATTGCGATAACGTTCTTCAGCGCCCCGCCCAATTCCGCGCCGGTCACGTCCGTGGTTCGGTAAAGCCGCAGCGTGGGCGTAGACAGCTTGTCCTGCACGGCCGCGCCAATCGCCGCATCGGGCAGCGCGAGGGTCAGCGCCGTGGGCAGCCCGGTGGCGATATCGGCCGCAAAGCTTGGCCCGGTCAGGGCGCCGGTCTGCCCTCCCGGCCGATGCCGGGCGATCAACTGGCAGGGGCTGAGCCCGCTGGCCAGATGGATGCCCTTGGCGCAGGAAATCACCGTCCGCGCGCCGCCGGGCAGGTGCGGCAGAACCTCGTGCAGCCGCTGCGTCGGCACCGCCAACAGCAGCAGATCGCTGGTCAGATCACCGATATCGCCCGTCACGCGCAGCGCCCCGGGGAAGGCGTGGCCCGGCAGGCGCCGGCTGTTCTCGCGCGCGGCCTGCATGTCGTCGGCGCCGCTGCGCGCCCAAAGCGTGACCTCGCGCCCCGCGCGGGCCAGCGTGATCGCCAAGGCCGTGCCGAATGCCCCCGCGCCTACGATATCCACCCGGGTCATGCCTTTGCCCCCTTGCGGCCCGATCCGATCAGCGACGGGCTGCGATTGTCCAGCGGCCAGCGGGGGCGCGCGGCAAGATCCATGCCGTCGCGTCGGCCTTTGCGGAATGCCTCCAGCCCCGCCCAGGCGATCATCGCGGCATTGTCGGTGCACAGCGCAAGCGGCGGCGCGAGGAAGGGCAGGCCCGCCGCCCCGGCCACCTTTTCAAGGGCGGTGCGCAGGGTGCGGTTGGCAGCGACCCCGCCAGCAACGGCAAATCCGGTCAGATCGCCCTGCCCGGCAAGGGCGCGGCGCGACTTTTCCGCCAGCACGTCGCGCAACGCCGCCTGGAAGGACGCGCAGAGGTCCGCCCGGTCCTGTTCAGACAGCCCGCCCTGCGCCGCAACCAAAGTGTCGCGGGCGCGCAGCACTGCCGTCTTGAGGCCGGAAAAGGACATGTCGCACCCGTCCCGATCCAGCAGGGGACGCGGCAGGGCAAACCGTGCGGGATCGCCGGACAGGGCGGCCCGCTCCACCGATGGCCCGCCCGGCTGCGGCAGGCCGAGAAGCTTGGCAACCTTGTCGAACGCCTCGCCCGGCGCGTCGTCGATGGTGCCGCCCAGCCGGGTGAACGCATCTTCGCCACCCACCCGCAGGAACTGGCAATGCCCGCCCGAGACCAGAAGCATCAGGTAAGGGAACGCCACCCCGTCGGTCAGCCGCGGGGTCAGCGCGTGACCGGCCAGATGGTTGACGCCGATCAGCGGCACGCCGAGCCCAAGCGCCAGCCCCTTGGCGCACATCACGCCCGACAGCACCCCGCCGATCAGCCCCGGCCCGGCGGTCACCGCGATGGCGTCAATGTCGCGCAGGCCGATGCCCGCCTGCGCGATGGCCTGTTCCACCATCAGGTCCAGCCGCTCGGCATGGGCGCGCGCCGCAATCTCGGGCACCACGCCGCCATAGGCCGCGTGCAGATCGGTCTGGCCGCTGACGAGGGAGGACAGAAGCGCCACCTTGCCGCCCGTATCGCGCAGCACCGCGGCGGCGGTGTCGTCGCAGCTGCTTTCGAGGCCGAGGATGGTGACGGGGGCGGGCATGGCGGGGGTTCGTTGCAGGTTGGGCTGAGCGCAGGTAACACTCGCCCCCATGCCTGACAATGCCAAGCCCCTTATCCTTCTGACGCGCCCGCGGGCGCAGGCCGAACGTTTCGCCGCCGCGCTGCACGGGCAGACCGGTGGCGCGGTCGAGGTTCTGATCGCGCCCCTTCTGCGCATCGACCTGATGGACCTGCCCGAGTTCCCCGATAGCGCGGCGCTTGTCTTCACCTCGGAAAACGGGGTGGCGGCATACGCGGCAGGCGGCGGGGCGCCCGGGCGGCGGGCCTATTGCGTCGGCGACCGAACGGCGGAGGCGGCCGGGGAGGCCGGGTTGCAGGCATGCTCGGCCGGCGGGGCGGCGGATGACCTCGTTGCCCTGATCGCGGCAGAGGCGCCTGCTTGCCCGCTTGTCCACCTGCACGGGCGCCATGTGCGGGGCGCGGTCGTCGCGGCGCTGCGCGCTCACGGCTTCGCGATCACCGGCCGCGTGGTCTATGACCAGATCGCGCTGCCGCTGGCCGCCGCCGCGCGGGGCGCGCTTCTCTCCGGGCAGGAGGTTCTGGTGCCGCTGTTTTCGCCACGCAGCGCACAGCTTTTCGCCAAGGCGATGCCGGACGGGGCAAAATGCCGCCCCGTCTGCATAAGCCCGGCGACGCGCGCGACCCTGCCCGCGACGCTTGGCAACCGGGCCATCGTGGCCGAGGCCCCGACCGGCGCGGCGATACTGAAAGCGGTGGCGAGACAACTTAGCCCCTAGCCCTTACCCGCCCGGGCATGCAAACCTGCCCCGTGACTCGGCAGCGCGGAAATGATTTGCTGCGCTGCAACCGTGACAGATGGGAAGGATTGCAGCGGTGGCCGAACCGACGACACCCAAGACCGACGAGGACCGGATCGACCCGGACACCGAAACGCAGGACACCGAGACGACGGAAACGGTAGAAGAGGCCGAACTTGTGGAGGATGCGTCCGACGCGCGAACGGACGACACGCCAGACGCGGAGCCGGATGACGACGCTGCCCCGCTCGAGGACGCCGCCGCGTCAGACACGGAAGATGCGCCGGCTGCCGACACCCCGCCGGATCCCGCGCCCGACCCGGCACGTGAACCGGCCGCGCAGCGCGGGCCGGGTTTCCTGCCACTGGTCCTTGGCGGCGTGATTGCCGCCGGTCTGGGCTACGGTGCGGCCTATCTTGGGCTTGCCCCGGATCAACAGGACAGCGGCGCCGAGGAGGCGCTTAGCAGTATCGAGGAAACGCTGTCGCAACAGGACGAAACGCTTGGCACCCTGACCACGCGCACCGCCACGCTGGAGGACGATATCGCCGCGCTGCCGCCGGTGCCCGAGCCGGTGGACCTTGCGCCGCTTCGCGAAGACATCGAGGCGCTCGGCGCGCAGATCGACAGGGTTTCCGGAAATGTCTCGGGCCTGACGGACCGCGTCGCCTACCTTGAAAGCCTGCCGCTTGGCGAAGAGCAGGGCGCGGACAATTCCGCCGCCGTTGACGCCGCCGTGGCACAGCTGCGCGACCAGATTCAGGCGCAAGCCGATAGCCTTGCCACCCAGCAGGAAGAAAGCAGCGCCCTGATCGAGCAGATCCGCAGCATCGCCGCCGAGGCCGAGACCAGCATCGCCGCCGCGCAGGAGCGGGCCACCGCCCGCGTTGACGCGGCGACCGCGCAGGCCGCGCTTGGCCAGTTGCGGATCGCCGTGGCCTCCGGCGCACCCTTTACCGATGCGCTTGGCGATATTGACACCGTTACCGATGTGCCCGAGGCGCTGACCGACGCCGCCGAAACCGGCGTTGCCACATTGGACCGGCTTCAGGCCACCTTCCCGTCCGCCGCCCGCGCCGCCTTGCCGGTGGCGCTGCGCGAAACGGCGGGCGAGGACACCGTGGACCGCTTCACCGCCTTCCTGCAAAGCCAGATCGGGGGGCGCTCGCTGGAACCGCGCGATGGCGACGATCCCGATTCCGTGCTGTCGCGTGCCGAGGCCGCGCTGCGCGCCGGGGACCTTTCGGGCGCGATCGCCGAGCTTGACGCGCTGCCGGAGCCCGCACAGGCCGAGATGGCCGACTGGACCGCTGCCGCCGAAACCCGTCTTGACGCGCTGGCGGCACTGGATGCCCTCGCCGCCGCGCTCGACGGCACGAACTGAGGACGCCGCCCATGCTTCTCTGGTCTGTTCTGAAAATCGTCGTTTTCGTTCTGGCGGTCGTCGCGCTGACCTTCGGCGCCGGCTACCTGCTGGAATCGAGCGATGTGCTGCTGATCACCGTGGCCGGGCGCGAATTCGCGCTGACGCCTCTGTCGGGGGTGATCGCGGGCGTGCTGATGCTGCTGGCGCTTTACTTCGTGCTCAAGCTGATCGGCCTGCTGGTCGCGACGATCCGCTTTCTCAACGGGGACGAGACGGCAATCAGCCGTTATTTCAACCGCCGGGCAGAGCGCAAGGGATTCCAGGCCCTGTCAGAAGGGATGATGGCGCTGGCCTCCGGCGAGGGGCGGCTGGCGATCCGCAAGGCCGAACGCGCCGAGGGCTACCTGAAACGGCCGGAACTGACCAACCTGCTGGTTGCGCAGGCCGCCGAGATGGCAGGCGACCGCGCCAAGGCGGCGGAAACCTACAAGAAGCTGCTGGCCGATGACGCGACGCGCTTCGTCGGCATTCGCGGGCTGATGCAGCAGAAGCTGGATTCCGGCGACACCGAAACGGCGATGAAGCTGGCCGAGAAGGCCTTTGCCATTCGCCCTGCCCATCACGGGGTTCAGGACACACTGTTGACACTGCAAGCGGGGGCCGAGGATTGGTCCGGCGCGCGGAAAACGCTTGCGGCGAAACTGAAATCCAACGCCCTGCCGCGCGACGTGCACAGGCGCCGCGATGCCGTTCTGGCGCTTGCCAACGCGCGCGACGCGCTGGCCGAAGGCAAGATCGAACCCGCACGGCAGCAGGCCACCGAGGCCAATCGCCTGTCGCCCGACCTGGTGCCCGCCGCCGTGATGGCAGCGCGCATGGCGCTGAGGGACCACAAACCGAAGGTCGCCACCCGCGTGATCCGCAAGGCGTGGGACGCGGCCCCGCATCCCGACCTTGCCGCCGCCTTTGCCGAGATAGAACCGAAGGAAACGCCCGCAGATCGGCTCAAGCGGTTCCGCGTGCTGCTGGGCAAGCATCCCGGCAACCCGGAGGTCAAGCTGCTGGAGGCGGAACTGCATATCGCCGCCGAAGATTACCCCGCCGCGCGCAAGGCGCTTGGCGATCTGCCGGAAACCGCCCCGACGGCGCGCTCGCTGACCATCATGGCCGCCATCGAACGCGGCGAGGGCAGCGAGGACCGGGTCGTGCGCGGCTGGCTGGCCAAGGCCATCACCGCCTCGCGCGGGCCGCAATGGACCTGCGAGGCCTGCGGCCACGTCCACGCCAACTGGCAACCGGTCTGCGAGAATTGCGGCAGCTTCGATACCCTGTCGTGGACGGAAGCGCCGCAAAGCGAATCCGCCCTTGCCGGGCCGGCGCAGATGCTGCCCCTGATCGTCGGCGCCCTGGAAGACCGCCGCGAGCAAGCTCAGGACGTTTCCGATACGGCGCAAGCGGATGACATCCTCGACGCGGAACCCGCCGCCGGGAATTCCGCGCAAGACCCTGAAATCATGACAGAAGATGACCATAGCGAGGCTGAAACACCGGACGCGGAGGCCGCCCCCGACGCGGATACGCCGCCAGAGGACGAAGCCGCGCGCCGCGGCGCAAATTAGGGCTGTTCAAGCGCAGGAAGCCTTGCTAAGAGCCGATCCGCGCCCAACGTGAAGCATTCGCGGGCAAGCGACGCATCGGGTGCCCGCGCGTGCTTTGGATTGACGTTTCAAGCCAGTCGTTTACAAGCGGCGCGCGGTCCGTTGAATCCTCTTTGCGGGGCCGCAACAATAGAAGGATGCCGGTGTAGCTCAGCAGGTAGAGCACGTCATTCGTAATGATGGGGTCGTAGGTTCGAGTCCTATCACCGGCACCATTCTTCTTGAGGACGACAAGGCCAAGTCCGGTACATTCTGCGAAACCGCTGGGTCGCCGGATTGCAATTGCGGTATACGCGGTGCGAGGCCTGTTGCGCCGCGTCTGCCGCCGCGCCATGGCTGGCCGCGCATGTGACGCGGCGCCAATTCATCGTGGATCGTCGTGGTCCGTCTGGCGCTTCTCCGGATGGCACGGCAACCGGCAGCAGGCATCCTGCTGCATGACCCGCAACCTTCGGGCATGTCCTCAGGCGGTGTAACCCGGGCTTTCCGGAGGCATTCTGCACGGGATCGCACGCCGCCTATCCCCGGGCCCTGCTTGCAGCGACACCGGCGCCGCGTTGCACATGCCCGCAACCTGACCGCACGCGCCAAGGGCACCCCGCCACGGTATCGCGGGGCGGGATGCGTGCCGTGTCAATCGACGCTGTAGGGGGCGAAGACATCATCCACCGGGGTCCCGGCCAGATGATTGACGTAGTTGGAGAAGGTCTTGCAAGCAATCGCAAGCACGACCCCCAGCACCTGCTGTTCGCCGTATCCCGCGGCGAGGAACGCATCGACCGCATCCTTGCCGGGATTGCCGCGCGAGATCACCATTGCCTCGGTGAAGGTGGCGACGGCATTCAACTTCTCGTCGGGCAGGACCGTGCCCTCGCGCAGGGCCGCAAGACAGTCGGCCGGCACACCTGACTTCTTGTCGGCCAGCATCGAATGCGCGGCAAGACAATAGGTGCAACCGTTCAGACGGCTGATCGTCAGGAAGACGGTTTCCTGCTCGGCCGGGGTGAAGCCCGTGGTTTCGCGGAACGCCTCGTAGGTGCTGAGGTAGCCGGCCAGAACGCCGGGCAGGTTGGCCATGTAGGTATACATGTTTGGCACGAAACCAAGCTTGGCCTCCGCGTCGGACAGAAGGGTCGCGGCCTCGCCTTGCGCAACGTCGGGGGTGGTGGGCGACATCTTCAGCAGGGGGGTTCGGGACATCGGTGGCTCCTATATTCACAGAATGACCGTTCTGTATATTGTGAAAGCGAGTGTCGCCAGCTATTTCCAGTGGGGTCAGTTCAAATATGGGTGAGATCGTGGATCCCGACAGGCAGCCATCCCGGCGGCGCGGCAGGCCAAGGGCGTTCAACAAGACACACGCCATCGACGCCGCGATGCGCCTGTTCTGGGCCGAAGGGTACAACGCCGCCTCGATCGACCGGATCTGCAGGGAAACCGGTATGTCGCGGGCCAGCCTGTACCATGATTTCGGCGGCAAGCAGGGATTGTTCCTTGCCGCGATCAGCCATTACGTCGAGACGCGGCTCGCGCCGCTGGCCGAGGCGCTTGGGCCGCGTGATACGCTGAAGGGTGACCTCGCCGCTTTCTTCGACGAGGTGGTGGCGCTTGCGACCCGCGACGCGGCGACGCCCGGTTGCCTGATCTCCTGCGTTCTGGCCGAGGTCGCAGGCGCAAACGAGACCTTCCGGCAAGAACTCGACCACCGGTTCCGGGCCCTCGAGGACAGGCTCGTACAGCGCCTTGCACAGGAAACCGGGACGGGCGCGGCGATGGATCAACGTGCGCTTGCCGGGATGCTGGCGGCGGTTGCGCGCGGGATCATGCTGCGGGCGCGCTCCGGCATGTCGGCCGAGGCGTTGCACCGGATCGCCGCAGTCACCATTGACAGCGCCCTGATGGCGCAGGACAGACGCGTATCCTGACACGGATCAAGGGACCGAGCGCGGCGCCTTCCGCCTTTGCGCGCGCCTTAGAATCCATTGCGCGAACCGCCTCGATCGCTGCTCTCGGCGGCACCCGGCCCGCAAACCGGGCAGGAAGGATCGCGTTTCAGGGCGATCGTCCGGGTCTCGGCGTAAAGCGCATCAAAGATCAGCATCCGCCCGCGCAAGCCCTGCCCCGCCCCGGCGATTTCCTTGACGACCTCGCCCGCCATCATCGCCCCGATCACGCCGGGCAGCGCGCCGATGACCCCGGTTTCGGAACAGGTCGCCGCCATGCCGGGCGCCGGCGGATCAGGAAAGACACAGGTCATGCAGGGCGCGCCCCGCACGGGATCGTAGATCGTTACCTGCCCCTCCCAGGCCGAGATCGCGCCGGACACCACCGGCTTGCCTGTCGCCACGGCGGCCCGGTTGATGAGGTCGCGGGTCGGCCAGGAATCGGTGCCGTCGACGATCAGTTCATACTCGGCAAACAGCGTCTCCGCGATCTCCCCGGTCAGCTTGCGGTGATAGGGGCGGATATCGATATGCGGGTTCAACGCGGCCATCCGTTCCTGCGCCGAGAATACCTTGGGCATGCCCTGCCCCGCATCTGTATGGATGATCTGGCGTTGCAGGTTGCTCAGGTCCACCACGTCATCGTCGATCACGCCGATCCGCCCGACCCCCGCCGCCGCCAGGTACATCAGCACCGGCGCGCCGAGCCCGCCCGCGCCCACCACCAGAACCCGCGCCGCCTTCAGCTTCTTCTGGCCCGGCCCACCGATCTCGCGCAGCGTGATGTGGCGGGCGTAGCGTTCAAGTTCCTCGCCGGAAAACGTCGCCCCGGTCACCGGCGGCTCTGCCGCCTGATCGCGTTGCGCCGCGCGCGCCCTGAGGCGCGACAACCCTTCCCGGTAAACCAGCACCAGAACCACCGCGCCGCCCAGAAGCAACCATGGCGCGGCAGATCCGCCGGTGTTTTCGCGCAGCGGATGCCCCTCGGGCAAAGCCACGTGCAGGCCGAGCACAACGACATAGAGCAGCCCAAGCATCGCCGCCCGCGCCCGCAGCGACGCCTGCATCAGCCAGCCAACGCCCCAGAGCGCCGCGGCCATGGCCAGAACAACGGCCATCAGGCGCGCCCCGTTGAGCCGAAGCCACCCGCCGCGCGACCGGAGCCCGAGAGTGCCCCGACAAGATCGAACGCGCCGTGCACCACCGGCGCGATCACCGCCTGCGCAATCCGCTCCCCGTGCACGACGCGAAATGGATCCTGACCGAGATTGACCATCAGCACCCCGAGCGGCCCACGATAATCGCTGTCGATCGTCCCCGGCGTGTTGAGAAGCGTCACACCGTGTTCCAACGCCAGCCCCGACCGGGGCCGGAGTTGCAGCTCGTAGCCTTCGGGAATCTCCACGCGCAGCCCGGTCGCCACGATGCGCCGGTCCATCGGCGCCAGCATGATGCCCTCGGCCCGTTCCTCGGGGCGCAGGTTGGCGCGCAGGTCTGCCCCCGCCGCGCCGGCCGTCGCGTAGTCCGGCAAAGCCACCTCCGGGTCGGCCCAGTCCTCTTGCATCACCCCGATGATCAACGCCATCCCCTGCCCTTTCTTCCTGGTATCAACTCCGCCGGCCGGAGACGCCGCTTTCAGCCCGAAATCGCCTCGGCGATCCGCGCCGCCAGTCGCCGCGCGGTCTCCGCTTTGGACAGCCTTGGCCAGTCCTCGACCCCCTCGGCGGTGACGATGGAAACCTTGTTCTCCGCCCCGCCCATGATACCCGTCGCGAAAGAGACATCGTTGGCCACGATCCAGTCACAGCCCTTGCGGGCCCGCTTGGCCGTCGCGTTGGCGGCCACGTCGTGGGTCTCGGCCGCAAAGCCCACCACCAGCCCGGGCCGCCCCGTGCCCAGGTGCGAAACGGTCTTCAGGATATCCGGGTTCTCGGCGAAATCGAGCGCCGGGGACCGGGCACCCTCCGTCTTCTTCATCTTGCGATCGGTCGCATTCTCCACCCGCCAATCGGCCACCGCCGCCGCAAACACGCCGGCATCGGCGGGCAGCGCCGCCTCGACCGCCGCCAGCATCTCGCGCGCCGTTTCCACCCGGATGACATCGACGCCCGCCGGCGGCGGCACCCGCGCCGGCCCGGTGACGAAGCTCACCCGCGCGCCGAGGTCGCGCAACGCGGCGGCAATCGCACTGCCCTGCGCGCCGGAGGACCGGTTGGCGATGTAGCGCACCGGGTCGATGGGTTCATGCGTCGGCCCGGAAGTGACGAGCACGTGCCGCCCCGCAAGCGGCCCGTCCGACAGGGCCGCGTCCACCGCGGCGATGATTTCGGGCACCTCGGCCATGCGCCCCGGCCCGTATTCGCCGCAGGCCGTCGCGCCCTCTTCGGGGCCGGCGACCAGCACACCGTCGCCCTGAAGCGTGTCAAGGTTGCGGCGGGTTGCCGGGTGCTGCCACATGCGCACGTTCATCGCCGGCGCGATCAGCACCCGCTTGTCGGTAGCCATCAGCAAGGTGGAGGCAAGATCGTTGGCCAATCCCGCAGCCATCTTCGCCATAAGATCCGCAGTGGCCGGCGCGACGACGACAAGGTCGGCGGCGCGGCTGAGTTCGATATGCCCCATCTCGGCTTCGTCGGTCAGGTCGAAAAGGTCACGGTAGACCTTCTCGGCCGAGAGCGCCGAGGCCGAGAGCGGCGTCACGAATTCCTCGCCCGCGCGGGTGAGCACCGGCACCACGCGCGCGCCCCGCTCGCGCAGCCGACGAATGAGGTCGAGCGCCTTGAAGGCGGCAATGCCGCCACCGATGATCAGAAGGATACGCTTGTCCGCCAGCATGGGGTCTCCGCCCGTGTCACTTGTTCCGACCCCGAGCCTATGACGCGCCGCTGTCAGCAGCAAGCCGGCGCGGAGCAGGCGATGCTTCAGCCGCCGTCAAATGCCGAACAGGGGTCCTCGCGCTCCACGGGGTCGGTGACACGCCAGGCATCGAATGGGGCCTCCGCCTCCGGCGGCGCCTCGAGCTGCGCGACGGACACCACCGTGACCTCCGGCGCGGCCTGCGCGATCATCCACGGCACGGCCCAATCCGTGCGCGCATGCCCGTTTCCGGTGATCAGCACCACCGGTCCCCCCGACTCTTGCAGCGCGCGCAACACCGTCGCGGCGAAGGTCGCGTCGCGCAAGCGTTGCGCCTCGACCATGCCGGGCAACAGCGCCTCGGGCAGGGCATCGCAGTGCGCCTCGGCCTGCAAGCGTTCACGCCGGGCCTGCTGGTCCTCTGGCAATCCGTCATCGAGACCGAACCGTTCGGCATCCCCGGCGAAGCGCGCCGCGGCGCCTTGGGACATCGCAGCGCGCACTGCGTCGTAGGGCAGCGCCGCGCCATGGATTTCCGCCGTGCCCAGAGCCTCGAAAACCGGCCGGTAAAGCGCGAAATCAGGCCAGCCCGACGTGTCCCAGTCGATCGCGTCGCCAAGGCCATCAATGTCGGCGCGCAGTTCAGGGGTTATCCTATCGGCCTGTTCGGGCGTCAGCATTTCGAAGACGACGGCGGAGGGTGCAAGCGACCGCAGGCTCTCGGCCTGCCAAAGATGATGTGCAGGATTGTCATGCACTTCGCCCAGCACGACGACATCGGCACCCACGAAATCGTCAACGGACGGTGCCTGCCCGGCGGCGCTGCCGGGCAGGATAATCAGAAAAAGGGCAATCGTGCGAAGCATTGCCTCCCTCAAACCCCATAAGGCCGCGGCGGACAAGCGGGCAAAGCGCCTCACTCAGGCCATCAGCGCGCGCAGTTCGCCTTCCTGCGGTTCCAGTTTCCGGCGCATCTTGACCAGCGCCGCCGCCTCGATCTGGCGCACACGTTCCTTCGACAGGCCAAGTTCCGCGCCGAGGCTTTCCAGCGTGCGGGCGGGGCTTTCCAGCTTGCGCGCCGCGATGATCAGCTTTTCCCGGTCGGTCAGGGACCCCAGAGCCTCGGCCAGCCACTCGCGCAGTTGAGTGCCATCCTTTTCACGCTCCAGCTGGTCGCTGGCCTGTTCACCCTCATCCTCCAGAAGCTCGATCCATTCGCGCCCCTCTTCGCCATCCGATTGCGTCGCGTTCAGCGAAAAATCGGTACCGGCAAGCCGGCCTTCCATCATTTCCACATCCTTCAGCGACACGCCGATTTCCGTGGCGATCATTTCGCGCATCTGGTGCTTGTCGAGGTCCAGACCATCGGAGGCGGCTTCCGCCTCGATCCGGGCGCGCACCCGTCGCATGTTGAAGAACAGGCTTTTCTGCGAGGACGTGGATCCGGTGCGCACCATCGACCAGTTGCGCATCACGAAATCCTGCATCCCGGCCCGTATCCACCACACCGCGTAGGTCGAGAAGCGCACACCGCGATCCGGGTCGAACCGGTCGGCAGCCTTCATCAGGCCAAGCCCAGCTTCTTGAATGAGGTCGTTCATCGACGCGCCGTAGCCGCGAAACTTCCATGCGATGGAGATCGCCAGACGCATATAAGCGGTAATGAGGCGATGAAGTGCCGCTTCGTCCTTGTGGTCTCGCCACGCGATGGCGAGATCACGCTCCGTTTCGGCGTCCAGTAGTTCCGCCGCGCGGGCGTGGCGGGAAAGGGACTGGCCTGGATCAAGGTCGAGTGCCATAACGCTCTCCTGTTGACTTGCGTTTGATAATGTTACGTCAACGCTCAAGGCCCGGATCATTTTCGAAGAGGGAAAAATGACGCTTCCCCCCCTGACACTGGTGATCGGCGGCGCAGCCTCGGGCAAGTCCGCCCACGCCGAGGCGCTGGTCTGCAACCAACCCGGCGACCGGGTTTATATCGCAAGCGCGGAGGCCCATGACGACGAGATGCGCGCCAAGATCGACGCGCATCAGGCGAAGCGCGCGGGCGATGGCTGGCGTACGGTGGAAGCCCCGCTCGACGTGGTGGGCGCGGTCGCGGCGCTGCGCGAGGGCGAGGTCGCGCTGTTCGATTGCGCGACCTTCTGGCTGTCGAACCTGTTGCTGGCAGCACGGGATTGGCAGGTTGAGGCCGACCGGCTGCTGGCGTCCCTCTCGAGCGCGCGGGCACCGGTCGTCGTGGTCAGCAACGAGACCGGCCAAGGCATCGTGCCCGAAAACAAGCTTGCGCGCAGGTTCCGGCAGGCGCAGGGCGAGGTGAACCAGCGTCTTGCCGCGGAGGCCGGCTTGGTGATCGCGGTGATGGCGGGCTTGCCGCTGGTGCTGAAGGGTGTCAGGCCATGAACCGGGGCTGGGCGCTTCTTCGCTGCGCGCGGCGCCAGCGGCGGGCAGTGGCGCCGCCTTGCGTGCGCCGGCAGGTCGCGGAGGGCGCGCTGCCCCCGCGCCGTGCTGCCCCTCGAGACATTTGCGCCAAGATGAAACGGCTACGAAAGGACAACGAAGATGCTGAAGGTTTACCTATCGGGTGAGATTCACACGGATTGGCGGGAGCGGATCAAGGAAGGCGCAAAGGGCCTCGACGTGACATTCTCCTCGCCCGTGACCGACCACGCGGCCAGCGACGATTGCGGGGTGGCGATCCTCGGCCCCGAGGACAGCAAGGTATGGCACGACCACAAGGGCGCCAAGCTGAACGCGATCCGCACCCGGCGCGGGATCGAACAGGCCGACGTGGTGGTGGTGCGCTTCGGCGAGAAATACAAGCAGTGGAACGCGGCCTTCGACGCAGGCTACGCCGCGGCGCTTGGCAAGTCGCTGATCGTGTTGTCGCTGCCCGACCAGCAGCACGCACTTAAGGAAGTGCATGCCGCCGCCCTGGCCGTGGCAGAAGAGCCCGAGCAGGTGGTACAGGTCCTGCGCTACGTGCTGACCGGGACGCTGCCCGGCTGACCGGCGTCACAGGCCCGCCGCCTGCAACAGCAGGAGCGCGCCCAGCCCCGCGGCGATGGTGGCCAGCGCGTTCCGGCTGACATATCCGACGGCAAGCGCCAAGAGGGCGGCCGCAATCCGGGCCGGATCGATCTCGCCGCCCGTCGCCTCGGGCCAGAGCACACGCGGCGTGATCAGCGCCGGAAGGATGGCGACGGCGGTATACCGCAGGTGGCGCAGCGCCCAATCCGGCAATTCCCGGTTGCCAAGCAGCCCGAGGAAGGACCAGCGGATCGCCAGTGTCCCGATGCCCAGCAGGACGATCACCATCCAGATCGTGGCCGTGTCCCAGCCGGTCATCTCGTGGTGCTCCTGCGTTCGACCTCGGCCCCGACCGCCATGCCGCCTGCCCCGGCGAGCAGGATCCACAGGTTGTGCGGCACCCATTGCAACGAAATGGCGAGGATTACCGCGGCCATGGCGGCCGCGACATGGGGAAGCGTGCGCAGCGCCGGCGCAAAGAACGATATGAAGGCTACCGGAATGGCGAAGTCCATGGGAATACCGGGCGGTATCGCTTGCCCGAGGACCGCGCCCAACCATGTCACCACGTACCACGGCAGGCAGATCACCGTTGCCGTGCCCATGTAGAAGGCAACCTTTTCGGACAGGGGCATCGCCGGATTCGCCTCGAATTCCATGTGCGACAGGGCATAGGTGGCATCGACGTTGAAATAGGCGATCAGCACGCGCTGCCAGCCCGGCGCATGGCCCAGATGCGGCGCAAGGCTGGCGGCATACATCGCCATGCGCAGGTTCACCGCCAGCGCCGAGGCCAGAACGATCACCGTGGGCGCCTGTTCCTGCATCAGCTGCACGGCGGTGAATTGCGCCGCGCCGGCGATGATGACAATGGAAAACCCCATGACCTGCGCGAGGTTCAACCCCGCCTCCGTCCCGACAACGCCGAACAGGGCGCCGAATGGCAGAACGACCAGCAGGAAGGGCAGGGAGACGCGGATGCCGCGCAGGTAGGCGGAAGTGGAGCTTGTCATGAATGGGCCTTGGCGTCAGGGTCTGCACCGGGGTAGCGCCGGGACGGCGCGGATGCAAATAGCGGATGATGATAGCCGACAATCACGTGGCGTGATCAGGGGGACAAGATGCGGCAACCGGTTGGCGTGATCCTCGCCGGGGGGCAGGCGACCCGGATGGGCGGCGGCGACAAGGGGCGGCTGGTGCTTGGCGATCGATCGCTCTTTGCGCATGTGATCGGGCGGGTGGCGCCGCAGGTGGCAGAGCTTGCACTCAGCGCCAACGGCGATCCGGCGCGCCTTGCCGATCTTGGCCTGCCGGTGCTACCTGACAGCGTGGCCGGGCATCCGGGGCCGCTGGCCGGGGTGTTGGCGGGGCTGGACTGGGCCGCGGCACGGGGCGCGACCCACCTGGTCAGCGTTGCCGCCGACACGCCCTTCCTGCCCGAGGACCTCGTGCCGCGACTGCTGCTGGCGGCGGAAGGCGGCGCGCCGATCGTTCTGGCAGCAAGCGAGGTCGAGGGGCGGCTGGTGCGGCAACCCACCTTCGGGCTTTGGCCCGTCGCCCTGCGCGAGGATCTGCGCGACGCACTTGCGCGCGGGGTGCGCAAGGTGGGGCAATGGGCAGGCGATCAGGGCGCATCACTGGCCCCTTTTCCGGCGGACCGGATCGACCCGTTCTTCAACATCAACACGGCCCGGGATCTCGCCCGCGCGAGGGCGCTGATCGCATGAACACGGCCTTCGACACCGTAATCATGGTGGATTGGTCGGGCGGCAACGGCCATGGACCGATACCACGCAAGGATGCGATCTGGGCCGGCGTGGCGCGGGCCGGCGTGGTGGAGGAGCCGGTCTACCTGCGTAACCGGCAGGTGGCGGAGGCATGGCTGGCAGACTTGTTCGAGGCAGAGCGTGCGCAGCGCCGGCGCGTTCTGGCCGGCTTCGACTTTCCCTTCGGTTACCCTGCGGGCGTGGCCCCGCGTGTCACCGGCCGGGCCGATCCTTTCGCGCTTTGGCACTGGCTGGAAGCGCGGATCGAGGACAGCCCGACACGCAACAACCGCTGGCAGGTGGCGGTCGACATGAACGCGCTTTTCCCCGGCGTGGGGCCGTTCTGGGGCAACGGCACGAAGACCGACATGGACGGATTGCCGCGCAAGGGGCGTGACCGTGATGGGCATGGCGCGCCGGAATGGCGGCAGGTGGAACGTGCCGCAAAGGGCGCATTCAGCGTCTGGCAACTGGCAGGCGCGGGCGCAGTCGGATCACAGGTTCTGATGGGCTTGCCGGTTCTGGCGCGGCTCCGGCGGCGTTTCGCGGCCCGGGTCTGGCCGTTCGAGGCGCCGGAAGGGGCGCTCGTTTTCGCGGAGACCTGGCCCACGCTGATTGATCGGACTGTGAAAGCCCAGTGTGCCGCGACCGGCGAGATCCGCGATGCCGCGCAGGTGCGCCTGCTTGCGCGCGCCCTCTCTTCGCTGCCGGGGCCAGACCTCGCCGCGATGTTGGCGGAACGGTCGCGCGAGGAAGGCTGGATCCTCGGGCTTGGATTCGCGGACAGACTCGAGGCGGCACTGAACGGCCCCTGCGCCACGGGCACACCCTGAGACGCGGGAGCGCCTAAAGAAGCGTGCCCTGGTCCGGTGCTTGCGGCGGCGCCAGCCCCAGATGCGTCCAGCCCTTCTGCGCCAGCATACGCCCGCGCGGGGTACGCGCGATCAGGCCCTGTTGCAGCAGGAAAGGCTCTATCACCTCCTCGATCGCGTCGCGGCTTTCCGACAGGGCGGCCGACATGGTTTCCACCCCGACCGGGCCGCCACCATAGTTTTCCGCCATGAAGCGCATGTAGCGCCGGTCCGCCCCGTCCAGCCCGAGATGGTCCACCCCTAGCCGCGTCAGCGCGCTGTCGGCGATCGCCTGCGTCAGCCGCCCGTCGCCCTCGACCAGCGCGAAATCCACCACCCGGCGCAAGAGACGCCCGGCGATACGCGGCGTGCCCCGGGCGCGACGGGCGATTTCCAGCGCGCCCTCGGAATCCGAGGGCACGTTCAGCATCCGCGCGCCGCGCGTCACGATCTCGTGCAGTTCCGGAACGGTGTAGAACTGCAGCCGCGTGGGGATGCCGAACCGGTCGCGCAACGGCGTCGTCAGAAGGCCCAGCCGGGTCGTCGCGCCGACCAGCGTGAAGGGCTGCAACTCGATGCGCACCGTGCGCGCGGCGGGGCCTTCGCCGATCACGAGGTCAAGCTCGAAATCCTCCAGCGCGGGGTAGAGCACTTCCTCCACCGCCGGGTTCAGGCGGTGGATCTCGTCGATGAACAGAACATCGCGCGCTTCCAGGTTGGTCAGGATCGCGGCGAGATCGCCCGCCTTGGCCAGAACCGGGCCGGAGGTCATGCGGAAATTCACCCCCAATTCGCGCGCCATGATCTGCGCCAGCGTGGTCTTGCCGAGACCGGGGGGACCATGGAACAGCACGTGGTCCATGGCCTCGCCCCGCCGCCGGGCGCTTTCGATAAAAACCGCGAGGTTGGCGCGCGCCTCCTCCTGCCCGATGAACTCCGTCAGATCCTGCGGCCGCAGGGCGCGGTCGGGGCTTTGGTCTTCCGGCAGCGGCGCGGCGCGCAGGGTGGGGTCCGGGTCTGTCATGCGTTCAATCCAAACTGTCGGGTATCCAGCCGCCTTATCCAGCTTTGTTCGCGCACTGTCACCTCCTCGATCGTGGCCATGGGGGCGAGCAGCTCCAGGATCGAGAAGCGGAAGCCCCCGGTTCGACGTTTACGCAACTCGGCGGTGGCACCGGTATCGCCCGCCACATGTGTGCGCCAGCGGCCAAGCAGGTTCTCCTTCCCGTAGGCCGCGCCCACATAGCGCGCACCATCGGCCTCATCGGTGATCAGGTAGATGCCGCGCCATTCGCTCAGGCGTAGTGCCCAGTCGCGCGGGAGCGCCGCAAGCTCCCCCTTGGTTATCGTAAGGTTGTCCCAGGGCGGCATGGGCGGCACGACCGACGCGCGGCGCTTGATCTCGACGATGGGCAGTGGCGTGGATTCCGCGAGGCGGACGTAATTCCGGCCACCGGGATCCGCCACGACGAGGCGTTTCGAAAGCGGGGCCAGCGCGTCGAGCGGTATCAGCTCGAAACGCGTTCGTCCCACCAACCGCTGCACGATGGCGGAAAGGTCGGCGCGGTCGCCCTCGACGCGCGACAGCATCTCCCGGAACGCGGTATCCTTGGTGATATCCACCTCGGCGATCCGTCCGGCCTCTTGGCGCGTGTAGAGCCCGATGAAGGTCAGTTCGCCGGGGTCGGCCATGACGAAAGAGGCGAAGACGGGGCGACGACGAACAGTGGCCTCCTGTATCGCGGGATGCGTCGATTGATAGATTTCGAAAAGGTCGGGCCGATCCTCTACCATGACAAGCATGGTCCGGCGGACGGCAGGATCGCCGGGCTTGTGAAGGCACAGTGCGACGTCACCGGGAACCACCTCGGCCTCGCGCAGAAATACCGCGAACTCCACCCCCTATTCCTTCGGCGCCAGCAGCTTGAGCGCGGCGCGGATCAGGGAAGGGGTTTCGGCCTCGGGCGCGTCACCGGCGGCCTGTGCCACGGCCTGCGCCGCCTCGGCCGGGGCGTAACCGAGGTTCTTCAGCGCCGACAGCGCATCGGCTTGCGATGACGATGACGACCGGGGCGCAGCCGGGGCGGGCGTCTCGCCGACCGTGACGGGGACAGCAGCAGCCGGTGCATCGCCCATCGCCTCCACCACCTCGCCGCCCATGGCCATCACGCCCGGCGCCTTGTCCTTCAACTCATGCACCACCCGTTGCGCCAGCTTCGGCCCCACGCCCGGCGCCGCCTTCACCGCCGCCGCATCGCCCAGAGAGATCGCGCGCGCCACGCCCTCGGCGCCGAGCGTGCCGAGAATGGCCATCGCGGCCTTGGCCCCGACCCCCTGAACCGACGTCAGCAGCCGGTGCCATTCCCGGTCGTAAAGCGTTGGAAACCCGAAAAGCTGCAACAGGTCCTCGCGCACCAGCATCTCGGTGAAGAGCGCCGCCCCCCCGCCACGCGGCGGCAGCGCGGCCAGCGTCCGGTCGGAGCAATAGACGACATAGCCGACCCCGTTCACATCCAGCAAAACGTGATCCGCGCCCTTGTAATCCACCACCCCCGTCAGCTTGCCGATCATCGCCCCGCCTCCACCGCCGCGGCCAGCCGCCCCGCACCGCGCGTATGAAACGCGTGGCACAGTGCAATGGCAAGCGCATCGGCGGCATCGGGGCCGGCGGGGTTGGCGCCGGGCAGTTGCATCTTCACCATCTGCTCGACCTGACGCTTCTCGGCATGGCCCACGCCAACCACCGCTTTCTTCACGGCATTGGGCGCGTATTCCGCCACGACCAGCCCCGCCTGCGCGGGCACCAGGAGCGCGATCGCGCGGGCCTGCCCCAGCTTCAGAGTGGCCACCGCGTCGCGGTTGACGAAGGTCTGTTCCACGGCGGCCTGATCGGGCTGCCATTCCGCCAGCACATCCGACAACTGCCAATGCAACGACAGAAGCCGCGCGGCAAGCTGCGCGCCGGCGCTGCGACAGGTCCCGCTGGCGACGTGGGTCAGCCGCGATCCGTGCGACTCGATCACCCCCCACCCCATGTTCCTGAGCCCGGGATCGATCCCGATGATGCGCATGTCTGACCTGCCCTGCGAAGAATTCTGAGATTTTTTTCAGCAATAGCACGAAACGAGAACACTGACCAGCCCGGGTCGGTTTTCGTCATCGGCCCATCCAAAAGCGACACGGGTCAGGAAACGCGTCGGTTTCGGGCAAGCCCATTGCCGGGATCCGACAGGATAAGGGGCGGATTTTTGCCGTTTTTTCATGCCGTTATGGCGAAAACAAACCATGCGGAAATTGCATGGGCCCCTTGCAAAAAATACCCGTTGATCGGCGATCAAACGCCCCCTATGTGCCGTTCCACAAGACAAAAGAACCGCAACCAACCCATCCTGGAAGGATCAAACAGATGGCCATTGTCACCAACCGTGCCGTCGGCGCCGGCTTCAGCGTCGCCCATGTCCTGTCCGCTTTCGTGGGTCGGATTGCAGCCTGGAACGATGCCCGGGTTACCCGCAACGCGCTTGAGGCTCTCTCCGATCGTGAACTGGACGATCTGGGTCTGAACCGCGGAGATATCGAAACGATCGCCTCGCGCGCCTATCGCTAAGACACCTCCCCTTTCTCTCCCTCCCTGTCAGAGGCCGTCCCACCCCGGGGCGGCTTCTTTCATTCTGGGTGCAGGTTCAGGGCTTTTCGCGGCCGCTCAGCGGCACAAGGTCAGCGTGTTCCATTCGCCGATCTCGGCGTGATGCTCCAGCGACAGGCCTTCTGCCGCGTAGGCCGCGATCACCTCCTCGGCCTGCGCGTTCAGCAACCCGGACAGGATGACATGCCCATCTTGCGCGCAATGGGTCGCCACCTCCGGCGCCAGCTCCACCAAGGGCCCCTTGAGGATATTGGCAAAGATCAGGTCGAAGGGGGCTGCGCCATGCAGATCGGGGTGATCGAACCCGGCGGCCTCGACGCAGCGCACCCTGCCCGCCTCGCCATTGGCGGCCACGTTAGCCTCGGCCACCTCGACCGCCACCGCGTCGATGTCGGAGGCCAGCACCGGATGGGGCCAGACCTTCGCCGCCGCCAGCGCCAAAACCGCGGTGCCGCACCCAATATCGACCACGTTGCGCTTAACCGCGCCCGCCGCGATCAATCGCTCCAGCGCCTCGAGACAGCCCTGCGTCGTGCCGTGGTGCCCGGTGCCGAAGGCCATCGCCGCCTCGATCAGCAGCGCCACCTTGTCCTCGGGCACCATATCCGCGTCGTGGCTACCATAGACAAAGAAGCGCCCCGCCTTCACCGGGTGCAATTCGCGCCGAACATGGGCCACCCAATCGGTCTCGGGCAGTTCCGACACCACGAAGGGCTTCGCATCATGCGCCGCCGCCAGCAGGGCCAGCGCCACCTCGTCCGGGACCTCGGTGAAATAGGCGCCCACCTCCCACAAGCCCGACCCGTCTTCCATCTCGAACACGCCGACCCCGGTGGCCTCGGGCTCGATCTCTTCAAGCGCGAGGCCAAGCGCCTCGGCCTTTTCAGGGTCGGCCAGCGTGGTCAGGGCGGTAAAGGTCGGCATCGGTCAACTCCTGTTCCTCGGTCCCGCCATAGGCGCCGCCAGGGAAAAACACAATGCGCCTTCGTCCCGGTCCGCATACACGAGACCCGCCGGCCCGCGAGGACCGAGACGGCGCTTTCCCGGTCGGCGCTGTCAGGCGCCGAGGCCGATGGGGCAGGTCACGCCGGTGCCGCCGATCCCGCAATAGCCGGACGGGTGCTTTGCGAGGTATTGCTGGTGGTAATCCTCGGCGAAAAAGAATTCCGGCGCCGGCAGGATCTCCGTGGTGATCGCGCCAAAGCCTGCCTCGGCCAGCCGCGCCTGCATCGCCGCCTTGCTTGCTTCCGCCGCCGCTTTCTGGGTTTCGTCGTAGCAATAGATGCCCGAACGATACTGCGTGCCCATGTCATTGCCCTGCCGCATGCCCTGCGTCGGGTCATGGCCTTCCCAGAACACCTTGAGCAGCGCCTCGTAGCCGATCACCTCGGGGTCATAGACAAGCCGCATCACCTCGTTATGGCCGGTGCGCCCGGTGCAGACCTCCTCGTAGGTCGGGTTCGGCGTATACCCGCCGGCATAGCCCACCATGGTCAGCCAGACACCTTCGCGCGGCCAGAACATTCGCTCCACCCCCCAGAAACAGCCCATACCAAACATCGCCGCCTGCATCCCGTCCGGAATGTCGAGCGTGAGGGGTCGCCCGCTCAACTGGTGCCGTTCGGCGGTGGCGATCGGGTCAGGGCGCCCCGGCAACGCCTCGGCGGGCGATACCATCTCGGTCTTCCTGCGGGCAAAGCCGAACATCGCGGGTCTCCTTCGTCTGGTCCATCTCATCTGCCATGTCCCATAGATGGGGCATGCGCCACACCATGACCACCCCCGGCGCATCGGCGGTGGCACCGGCCGCAAGGTTTCGCTTTTCCTCGCCACGCGCCGCCCCTACCGTCGCCGCCATGACAACGATCTCCGCTCTCGACTCGCGCGCCGCATGGACGCGTCTCGCCCTGTCGCTCACCATTGGGCTGGTGGGCAATGTCGGCATGTGGTCGATCATCGTGATCATGCCTGCCATGCAAGCGGAATTCGGGGTCGACAGGGCCGATGCGGCGCTGCCCTACACGCTGACCATGGTGGGCTTCGCGCTCGGCAATTATGCCATCGGGCGAGCGGTCGACCGCTGGGGCATCACCCGCTCGATGATCGTTGCGGCGCTTGGGCTAGGGCTCGGCTTTTCCGGTGCCGCGATGGCGCCCAACCTGGCGACGCTGTCGGTACTGCAATGCGTCATCGGGTTCTTCACCGCCACCTGTTTCGGCCCGCTCATCGCCGATGTCTCGCACTGGTTCCTGAAACGCCGGGGCGTCGCGGTGGCCATCACTGCGTCCTCGAACTACCTTTCCGGCGCGATCTGGCCGCTGATCCTTGCCGATATCCTTGCCGGACAGGGCTGGCGCGCGGCTTACTTCGTGATCGCCGTCACCGCATTGGTGGTAATGATCCCGCTTTCGCTGCTGCTGCGCGCCCGTGTCCCCGAGGCCGCACGCGCCGAGGCCGAGCACTTTGCCGCCCTGCGCGCCCGGTCGGTCAACTTTTCATCGCGCAGCCTGACGATCCTGCTTGCCATTGCCGGGATCGGCTGTTGCGTGGCGATGTCGATGCCGCAGGTCCATATCGTCGCCTTCTGCACCGATCTCGGCTACGGGCCCGCCATCGGCGCCGAGATGCTGTCGCTGATGCTGTTTGGCGGCGTCGCCTCGCGGCTCGTCTCGGGGGTGCTGGCCGACTGGGTTGGCGGGGTCCGGACATTGCTGATCGGCTCCGCCCTGCAATGCCTCGCGCTGCTGCTCTACCTGCCGACCACCGGGCTGACGCCGCTTTACATCGTCAGCCTCGTCTTCGGGCTGAGCCAAGGCGGCATCGTGCCGAGTTATGCCATTATCGTGCGCGAATACCTGCCCTCGCGCGTGGCGGGCGAACGGGTGGGGCTGGTGATGATGTCGACCGTCGCCGGCATGGCGCTTGGCGGTTGGCTGTCGGGCTGGATCTATGACCTGACCGGCAGCTATCAGTGGGCGTTCCTGAACGGCATCGGCTTCAACATGGTCAATATCGCCATCATGCTGCTGATCCTGACCCGGACAGGCCCCGCGCGCCCGGCAAAGGCACAGGCTCTGGCGGCATGACACATTGGCGGGGCGTCTTGACCATGCCCATCGACCAAAACCGGAATCGGCGTTAAGTTCCTGTCACAAGAATTTGAAAAGGACGCCTGACGAACACATCTACCAGCAAGGGGCCAAGACCCCGCAATGTCGGAGCAAACACGAGAGATCTGCAAGATGTCGTCGATCCGAGACCTCACCCGCGCCTATTGCCAGCGCAGCGATGCCCTGGCTTCGGCCAGCTATTTCGGCACCTTTGCCGTCTATTTCCTCACCCTCTACCTCGCCATCCATCATTTCGGAACATGGTATATCGCGGTGCCGCTTGTCGTGGTGAACGCGCTTGCCGGTGTTCGACTTTACGTCTTGCAGCACGATTGCGGGCACAGGTCACTGTTCACCAAGCGGTGGATGAACGACTGGGCGGGCTACGCCCTGTCCACCTTCACGCTGACGCCTTACAGGGCGATGCAATTCAATCACAACCAGCACCACAAGTTCCTTGGCGATCTCGATGAGCGGCGCGCGGGCGAAATTCACACCATGACGCTACGCGAATGGCAGGAGGCCGATTGGAAGACGCGCCTGTTCTACCGCCTCTACCGCAACCCGTTCATCCTGATCCCGCTTGGTGGGCTGTTCGTCTACGTGATCCGCTATCGCTGGCCCAAGAACACCATGCAGGTCGGCCCTGCCGGTGTGCTGGTTCATGACGCGCTGCTTCTGGCGTGGGTCGCGCTCTTGTGGTGGCTGGGCGGCGTGCCCGCGCTTGTGGTCTATGGCGCGACGGTGATCATCGCGGCTTGTACGGGCGTGTTCCTCGTCTACCTGCAACACAATTTCGAGGATACCTACTGGGACCATCGCCCGGACCTGCGCCATGACCTTGCCGCGCTGCAAGGATCCTCCGCCCTTGACCTCGGCTGGTGGTTCGACCTTGCGACGGGCAACATTGCCTATCACGACATCCACCATTTCAACGCCAATATCCCCAGCTACCGCCTGCGCGAATGCCACCGGGAATTGCGGGAGATCTTCGACCTGCCCACGATCAACTGGCCCGAGGCGATCCGCAGCTTTACCCTGAAGCTCTGGGACGAGGATCAGGGCAAGCTGGTGCCGTTTCCCAAGCGGGAAGGCCAGCACGGCCGCGGCCCGTTCGCGCGGGGGGCACAACCGGGCTGACAGGCGCGGCGGGTGATGGGGTGGCGCGCACTGGGAAGCTCAAGCGCCCACTGGCCGAAACGTCCCCCCATGCAGAGGTTCACCGACACACCCCGGTCGATCCGCCGAACGCGATGTGCCACCGGCGAAGGTCGACCGGGTCGTCTTAGGTGCGGGCATCGAAAGAGAGCACTTTTCGAACCAGTTGCCCCACCGGCCTCAGGTACCTTCGCGACCCCGGCCAGCGTCTAATCGTCCAGCCGTAGGTGTTGTAAGAGAAGCGGTAGAGCCTGCCGCGCCAAGAGGCCCGGCCCCGGGAAAGATTGAGATCCTGTTCCACGATGTTTCCGGAACTCAGGTGCGACATCAGCCGCTGCATCTTGTATTCAAGCTTGGCGTAGTTGCGCGCGGCGGATTGCGGGGTCATCACCGATAGAACGCGATATCCGGCGGCCTGTGCGCAATACCCGATCAGGCGTTCCTGCGCGTGGGCAAGCCCCCCGTCGACATGGTGCGGTTCCTTGTTGTAATCCTCCCACGCCCAGGGCCATTCAAACATCCCGCGCAGCGCATCTGTGCGGAACCAGTACATTGTACCATTCGGGGCAACCGGTGTCGCCACATCCAGCGGAACGTCGAGATCCATGGCATCTGCAAGTTGGCGCACGCGCGGGTAATTGTTGAACCACGAATGTCCAAGCGTCCCAAAGCCGATATGGACGATTGGTGGCATCACCAGTCCGAGGTCCGGCTCCGCCTCCATCTTGTCGAGAAGATTGCTGACATATCCACGGCTGGCAACGAGGTTTTCGAACAAGTGCGTCTTGAATTCCTCCGCCACTCGCGGCGAGACTTGCGGTGTCCGCTTGGAATGCAGGCGAAGCGCCACCTCGTACCTGCCCGAGAGGATCACGTCACGGAAGGTGATGAACAGCGAGGCCATGTCGCGGCCGCGATTTTCTTCGACAACACGGACATCGACCGCGTCAGTCGCGTATCCGACCCCCAGCAGATAATCCTCGATGGTCTGGCGGTTTTGTTCGCTGGCGGTCGTCACGAACAGGTGGTGAGCGGCAGGAATGTTTGCCGCCAAACCGGACAGTTCGGCGATCATTTCGGGGTAATAGGCATGGATAAAGACAGCGACGGTTCCAAAATCCCATTCCGACTTGTCAGACCGGGCCGCCGTTACGGGAAATATCTCGAACTGATCCGCATTCGCGTTGAAACTGCGCATCGGTATTGCCGAAGTGACATGGCGGATCGCCGTCGCATAGGCCGCCGGATAGCGATCGCGCAGAAGGTCAAGAGCCGACCTGAGCGCAATGGCGTTGAGATCATGCAGCAGCGGATCGAGCGAAAAGACCGCGAGAGGCAGGCACGGGCATCCATGCGCCACGAGGCGGTGCACCTCGTACAGCCTTGGATCGGCCGTTTGCAGGTCCGTGAGCCCGAGCGGATAGGTGATGCCATGCCCGTTTCTCTCGAGAAACCGCGTAAACGGCCCGAGGACGACCCGGAAATCCGTCCAGTCGTCCTCAGATCTGGCATTGTGCCAGAAGTCCCGAAACCCGTCGGACGCCAGCAACTCGGCACTCAAGAGCGCGAAATCCAAATAGGGCACGCGCGAAGGCAAGCCTTCGTTGCTGGTGCGCGGATCGACATCGGTGTTGTGCCAGTAGGGCGCGAACACTCCTGCACCGCTATCCGCCAAATGGTCGAGAAGCGGTGCAATGGGGCCGATCGGCGCCAGCACATGGCTACCCGACACGATGATTGGGGCAGAAGGCGCGGGCCCATCCGTCACTGACAGCAGACCGGCGCGCACCCCGGCAAGATACGATGCCTCGACCAAGGGTTCGACCAGCACCTCATCCGGATGAAAGCGGTCCAGAAGGCCCTCGACATCCGCATGCGAGACAACGATGATGAGCCGATCACAAACCGATCGCAACTCCGATAGGGTGAAGTCGACCTGTGGCGTGCCGACCCTTCCACGCGGAAGGACAAAAAGACCCGAACACGTCACTGGTCGGCCCCGCAGGGATCCGCCAGCCACTGAACCGTTGCGGCGGCGGCTTGGTGCACGGGATCAGTCGTCGAGAGCAGATAGGCGTCGTAATAGACGAATCGGCGCTCCTTGGGCGAGAATAACGGCTCGTCTTCTTCCAAATCGATACTCCAGTTTTCCTGCAACCGCGCGGTCATCAGCTTTTCAACCCGCAGCCGGAAACCGACATTTTCGGGAACGGTGATCACGCGGCGGGCACGGGACGCGTTATCCCTCACGAGTTGCCGCAGGTCCTTCAATTCACGCTTCGTGGTGCTCGCCGTGAATCGCAACCGAAGATCGGAGCCGATGTTCGGCTCCCCGCATCCGTGAATCAAGGTCATCAGACGAAGGAACTCGGTCACTTCGATCGGATGCTTCGCATTCACCGTCTTGACATTCCGGGCAGCGACCCCGGCCAGTCCGAGAACCGAGTCGACCAGATGCTCGAAAATGTCGATGCTTCGCGATTTGAGGATATCATAGGGAACCACGTGAACCCGCGCCCGATCCAGCGCCAGAAGAGGATCGAGATCACGCATCGGGTTGAGGATGCGTGACCGTATCGGATCTGCGAATTCCTGCGCAAATCTCTCGGCAAACCCCATGGAGCGGCCCTGCTTGACCTCTTCCGCCCAGAAGGACGGAAACACGTCGAGCGGATCACGGACGACATAAACCAGTTCGTAGCCGTCAAATCCCAGAAGGTCGGCCAATACATCGAAATTGGACGGTTTCCAGCGGCAGAACCCCTCGGCCGAAAGCACGAGGCTTTGCCCCTTGGCGCGGGTTTCTTCACCGAGGGTTTCCAGCATGCCCCGGTGCGGTGCCTCCTCGGGCAGGTAGTCTGCCGAGTTATGGGCAAGGTGATGATGCGCCGACAGCGCCTCGGTACCTTCGATTGGATAAAGCCAGCCCTGTTCGGCCAAAACGTCGCGGTTTTCATGCAGGTTGACCTGGATGTAACTGGACGCTGTCTTGTGGGGGCCGATGTGGATTACGAGTCGCCGGGATTCTGTCGTCATTGAGTCGTGCCGATTCCTGGAAGGGCCGCGTTGGCAGGGGCCGGTTTCGCGGCCCCGGAAGTTTCAGATGCGGCGGACGCTTCGGCTTCCCAGGCGACCAGCTGGTCAATCCCGGTCGCAAGGTCATGTTCCGGTTGCCACCCCAATTCCATTTTCGCGCGCGAAATATCGGCCAGTGCGTGACGTATGTCGCCGGCACGGAACTTTCCCGAAATCCGCAACCGATCCGGATCCCGTCCCATGGCGTGCAACAATCGGCGCGCGACATCGAGGATCGTGACACCTTTTCCACTGCCGATATCGATGATGCCTTCCGGCATCGTTTCGATCGTTCCGACCCGATGAAGAGCCGAGACCACATCATCAATGAACACGAAATCCCGTGTAATCTCCCCGTCCTCGTAGATGTCGAGGGTTTTTTCCTCGGCGATCTGCCGGGCGAATATCGACAACACACCCGTGTAGGGGTTGTCCCGGGCTTGGCCGGGACCATAAACGTTCTGCAAGCGCAGGACGGCAACCTCTGTGCCGCTTCCCCAGAATCCCTGATCCAGAAGATATTCCTGCATCAACTTGGTCGAGGCGTAGATCGACGCCGGGTTGACGGGGCAGTCGGCACTGGTGGCCACTGGTACAAGCGGATGGCCAGCCTTGTCCTTGAGCACGAAATCACCGGCGGCAAGGTCTTCGCTCTTGCGATGGGCCGCCAAGGTGGGCTGCCCTTCGGCATCGACGCAAGCGCCTTCCCCATACACCGCGCGCGACCCCGCAAGAATGACACGCCCGGCTTTGGAGGTTGCATCCCGCAGCGCCTCGACCAGAGTTGCCGTTCCGGTGACATTCACATCCGAATAGCGTGCCGGCAAGTCATGGGATTGGCCAGTGCCCGTTTCCGCCGCGAGATGGTAGACCAGATCCGGCGCGGCCTTGTCGATCGCCGCGGCCAAAGCATCCCGGTCGCGCACATCTCCCCTGACCACCTGCACGCCGACCTGCGCCAGCCGCTGCAGGTTGGCGGGGTGAATACTGGCCACCTGCGGATGGAAGTTGTCGAAGACGGTGACGCGGGCACCACCGCGCGCAAAACGGTCGGCAAGACGCGCCCCGATAAACCCCGCGCCGCCGGTAATGAAGATGTTTGCAGTCATGTGATCTGGCCTCCGGCTCTTGTCTGGATGCTGCGAAATTGACAGCCACGTGCATCACTGTGGCGTTTCAGGGGCCGCTCTTCGGAATGATGCACAGCATGCCTGCAAGAACCACGTGCAAATTCGTCGCCGCCACCAGCCCACATGTCCCGGCGCGTCGTTCGCGTCCGTGCAAACTTGCCGGCATCCGCCGGGCCGTCATGCGCCCCGGTATCGAGCCGAGAAAATACCGACCCCGTGGCATGAACAGCGCGTTGGTTGTCATCGCGGCCTGTTTCCAGAATCGAGCTGGTTGCCAAAGCGCCACGGCCGGAGGGGCTCATCATTCCGCCGCGCCCGACATCGCCGATGTCGCGTTCACAACGGGCCATCACGGCGCGGCGCGACGTCAGCACCTCGATCGAGTCGATGGTCGTGTTGGCCTTGCCGTGTGCACCGAACGCGCCGAGTCCGGATCGGACCCGATCATGCCCGTCGTCGCCCACCGCATGATCCCTTGTTTCGGCTGCGGTCGCTTCCGAACAACGGTCGGCAAGGAGCTGCCACAAGAGGGTACTGACACCAAGACCGTCCGCCGGGGGGGCACCATCAAGGATCTCCCCGGAAGAAAAGATACCGTTTCGTACTCTCATCCGATTACCTTATTCATTTTCCTAATAATTGTTAGCGTACCAGATGCTGCACCAACGAATTCGAGTCGAAAAACTTCTCTTGCTTGCTCGCCGGCGCGCATGCCCAACACCCGCGCGGCTGGCGCTGGATACTGCAACGTGGGCCTGTTATCAACATCACAACAACGTCCGCACGCCCCAATCTCTCCATGCAGCCGCGGATGCGAAAATTGATCTGTCGCGGTCGATCGCCCGGGTGATATTGCGGGGCAGGACGTTGCCGGGCCGTCATCGACTGGCCCGCCGTGACTGGCACGCATTTTTCAGACAGCCTGCGTCTTCATGCAGGCTTCTCGCATGAGACCCTGCGCAATCGGCCGATCCACTTGACCGTTGATTACGCGCAACAATGTGAACTCTTCACCGCAGTTCCCGCGGCTTGGGAACGGTTACCGTCGCGGCGCGTCCTCCCCTACCAAGCAGAATGGGGCGCCTTACCTCCCGTCGCAGGTCCGCACAGGACGCGCACCTGCTTCCTTCAAGCGCTCATGGCGCTTGTTTCCACGCAACCGCCCCTCCCACCGGAAGCCCAGCGTTGCACCAAGCTACACCGTCAATGATATCTGCACCGATGAAAAACAGGGCACTGTTTGAAGGATATGGAGCAACGATGAACGGCGCCCGGAGCACACGCCCGGCAACATTTCTGAGCGGCTTGATAATCCTCGAACTATGCGCTAGCCGATGGGGGGCTTCTAGGCGCTTGTTTGGCTTTTGTTAACTGGCTTTGAACGCTGGATCAGACCCTATGGGATTCAATGCAGAGCATTTACGTAACCGGGGCATCCGGCATGATTGGCTCAGAGATTGCCGCAGATCTTGTCCATCGCGACCCAACCTTCAACACCACGGCGGTATCACGCCGCCCATGCCCCACCTTGGGGGCGGACCATCCTGCGCACAAACAGGTGCACACGGTGTTCGATGGCTCATGGCTTGCACCGCAAGACACTGATGCGACGATCCTGCACTGTGCCGGTCTCGCGAACCCCCGTGTCAGCTTTTCGAATTTCGCGGTTCTTGCACATGAGCATATCCTGCCTCACGTGGAAATGCTCGAGGCACTTCTGGCGCGTGGCTGGCGCGGGCGCCTCGTGTTTTTCTCCTCGGGTGGCACTGTCTACGGAAACGCGCTTGAACTGCCAATTCGCGAGGACCACCCGAAAGCCCCGATCAGCATGTATGGGCTTCACAAGCTCATTCTCGAACATGCCTTCGCCCAACTGGCGGAGGATCGCGGCTTCGAACTGGTCATCCTGAGGGTCTCCAACCCCTACGGTTCGATGGTCAGCAAGCCAAATCAGGGGGTCATCCCGATCCTGATCAAGGCCTTGCTGCGGGATGAGGAATTCCAAATCATCGGCGATGGTCATGCCGAACGTGACTATATCGAGATAAGCGATCTCATCGCCGCAGTCCGGAACGTGATCGCATTCGAGACACGTGAGCCCGTCGAGATATTCAATATCGGCAGTGGTGAGAGAACGTCGCTTCAGGATCTGATCGCCACCCTTCGCAAGTTGACAGGCCACGACCTCAAGACTGTCCACTCGCCAAGCAAGGTCGACGTGCAATCCAACGTGCTTGATTGCAGCAGGGCGAAGAACGCTCTGGGCTGGACGGCGAAGACGTCACTCGAACAAGGCCTTGGCAAGCTTTTGGAGCGCATGGATGTTCATTACCACCAAGGATAATCCTTCGGCACTCGATCCCAAGGCCCGGACGATGACATGGCCCGGCCCCAGGATTCTTCTAACCAGTCCGGACGAACAACAATCACGACAGTGGATCGAGTCAGCTGAAGTCCATTACCTGGTGATCGACCTTGTATCGCCGGCCGCCGGCCGTTTCGACACCCTTCGCATCGCCATTACCCGAATGGCCCGCGCGCGGATCGAGATGAGCGGCCCGCTACTGTTCTGCGACGAGGGTATTCCCGACAACGAAATCGTGCGCCTCGAACGGACCGTATGGCAGGACCCGTGGTTGATCGACGCCACGACAAACCCCGTGGATGGCCAGCTCGCAATGCTCGTCTTGGGAGAAAAAATCGTGACCAATCCATTGTTCAAGAGCTTTTTCAACAACTTGCACGAAGGTGTCACGGAAATGCAGACAGATGGCTGCATTGCGTTGATGAAGGAGCACCTTATCTGGCACGAGAAAGGGCAGACTCGATGAACCTTCAGGACTTGTGGCAGGAAATTCTGGCCGACACGGGGCTTCTCGTAGAGCGGCCTGACTTCCACTTTGATCCAAGGTTTTACGCCACACGCCACCCCGATCTTGTCGCCAAGGGTGTCGACTTGCGCGGGCATTTTGAGAAGCATGGCAAGACAAACGGGAGTTTTGCAAACGCCTACCAGGAAACACTGGAGCATCTGCCAGATCTTGATCGACGCCTGGCCGAGATTACGTTTGATCCACGGTTGCAGGCAGAGATCGACGCCGGGACCGAGGACATCTTCGAACTGATTTTCGAACTCCTGTCGCTCGGCGATCCGATCGACAAGCTGCTGTCCCATTTTTCGCAACGCCATTATTTTCAGGCTTATCCGGAGGTTGAGAAAGCCGGGATCGTTGCCTTTCACCATTACATCCGGTTCGGCATCGCGGAAGGCCGCCAGATCTTGCGCGATATCCGCGATAATCAGTTTAGCGGCAATCATGAATTCGATCCGGGAAAGCCGACATGCATCATTTGTGTTCATCAGTTGACGCGAACCGGGGCCCCGATTGTCGCCCTCGGGATGGCGCGCAGCGCCACGAACACGCACAACGTAATCGTCATGTCGCTAGAGCCCGGACCACTGCTAGAGGAGTTCCAGTCTGCCGCTCACACAGTTGTCGTAAGTTCGAGTCCTGATGACCATTTCGACTTTCTGGACCTGCCGGATGCTGAAGAAATAGAATTCGCTATCCTCAACTCTGCCGCGTCCTTCATATTTTCGAAAGCCTTTCTTCGTCGTTCGATTCCCTATGCAAATTACCTTCACGAGTTCACGGACTACATTCCGGTTCACCAAGCATTATGGAGTGCAATTTTTTCTGACCTTCTGGTCTTCATCTCTGACAAGATGAGACGGAACTGGGCCCCTGTTCTAACGGATATGCGATTTGATGTATCGCGGGATTCCGTCATTGTGCCACAGTTGTCGCTTCAGCGAAGCCGGTTGACACGGAAGGAGTTCTGCACTGCCCGCGAGCGGTTGTCGCGTCTGATTGGCGTTGATTGCACCAACCGCCGAATAATCTACGGAGTCGGGTTCGTCGACTGGCGCAAGGGCACTGACCTGTTCGTGCTGACCGCACAGATGGCGCGGAAACGTGATCCCGACGCATTGTTTATATGGATCGGTGATGGGCTGAACCACGAGCACCTGCCTTTCGGAGTCTGGCTCGACAAGCACATGCGCGAGGCAGGGGCGAACGACCCCGACGGCAACCTGTTCTTTCTTCCTACTGGACAACATTATCACGATGTGTGCTGTGCATGCGACGTGCTGTTCCTGCCGTCCCGGGCGGATCCGCAGCCGAACGTCGTCTTCGAGGCGGTGCAATTCGGGGGGCATGCTGTTCTTTTCGAGAACGCCACGTCATTCGACGACGACGCCTATGCGGGAATCGAAGAACTCCAGCGCGTGGAATACGGCGATTTGGTCGGGGCCTGCGATGCCCTTCTCGCGGCACCGAAGAAGCGGCCCGCGCGGTTTGACCTTCCGGCGTTCCCGCGCAACCGATCGGAAGTCGATGTGTTCCAATCCATATCAGCGGCCCTGCATAAACGCCTGTCCGAGCAACGCTATTTTGTAGCGGGAGGCGGGGATTACGATATGCCCATGCTGTTCTCGACACGGGAACGGGACCGCGAGGCGCGCAGGAACGAACGCGAAAAGATGTGGTCCTACGGTCGCCTCTGGGTCTGGCAGTCCCGCGCGCAGGCCGAGGCAGAACTGGCCGCATCCGGCAACTGGATGCACCAGAACAGTCGGATCGAGCGTTTCGTTTGGTGCGACACCGATCGGTCGCTTGATTATTCGGTGCACATCCACGCCCATTACACCGACAATCTGCGCGGTGATCTGCTCTATTACCGCGCCCTGCATGAGGCACGGCGCATCGTCGTCACAACCGATAGTCAGGACAAGGCGAACCGGATCGCCCTGATCAGCAAGCAAGCGGGCGTCAGGGTGGAGCCTCTCGTGGTGCCGAACAAGGGCCGGGACATCCTCCCTTTCATGGAGCTTTTCACCAACGGTCATGCGGGGGAAGACGAAATCTGGTGCCACGTGCACCAGAAAAAATCCCTCGGCGTCACCGAAGCGGGAGAGACTTGGCGCCGCTTCCTGATGGCGATCCTGCTCGGGGACGATGCCCGGCTCTCATCGGCGCTGGAGCATATCGCCGCACCGGAAACAGGCCTTGTCACGGCCTTCGATCCCGGCGTGAGCAACTGGGCCGGTTCGCGCCGCCTTCTGCCGCAGATCGCACCGAAGCTGCCGGGGCCGATCCCCGACCACGCACTGCTGTTCCCTGTGGGCAACATGTTCTGGACACGCGGCAGCGTGGTGGCGCAGATGAACGGAATATTCGGAGCCGACTATCCTTGGCCGAATGAGCCCATCGCCACGGACGGCACCGTCTATCACTTGATCGAACGGCTCTGGCCGGCGACAAGCGTGATGGCGGGCTTGGATTCGGTGTTTCTGGACAAGCCAGATCAGGAAAGGGTGTAACCGAGATGCGGATCGTCTTTCATATCGGGATGGGGAAGACCGGAACCACATCCATCCAATCCGCCTTGAACGATAGCCACAAGGAACTGGCAGATCAGAAGGTGGCCTATCTGAGCATGTGGTTCGACGAAATCGACCCGGCCTTCAAGGGCCTCGGTGGGTTCAGCCTTTTCATGGCCGGGAATGAGCAGGAAAAGACTGAGAGAGCCGACCGTTTTCATGCTTATCTGGTTGATCGTGCTGCGACGGAGGGAATCGAAACGTTCATTTTCTCCAATGAGGGCGTATTCCAAGCCGGCCCGAAGCTTAAGCCATTCTTTCGCACCTTGAAAGCGTACGGCCTGTCCATGTCCTTCTTGGCTTATATGCGCGATCCAAGGGCTTGGCTGCCATCGGCCTATACGCAATGGGCGATCCGGCACAAGACGAACGAAGGTCCGGTTCAGGACTTTCCGACCGCCGCGCGACGCCTGATCGGCCAATACGAGGGGATCCGGTTCTGGCAGCAGAATTTCGGCGATATCCTGACAGTGCGGCCGTTTGAGACCGGTTTGGATGTCGTGCAGGATTTTGCTGCAACGGTAGGCGTGAGCCTGCCGAAAACCGGAACACGCAAACTGGAACGCGCGGAACCGGCGGATACGTTGCTACGGGCAATGTTCAACACCCGCTTTTCAGACAAGGTTCTGCCCGACAGGTTCGATCGGATTGTCACAAATTCTTCCCATGCACCTGTTCCGTCCCTGCGGGAAATGGCCGAGCGCTGCTTGTATCACGACGGCGCGGACGAGGTCATCGCCGAAAAGCGGGATTTGTTCGAGTATATTCGCGACACCGCTGGACTCGATTTCCTTGATGGAGAACCAGGACAACCGAAATCGCCAGATGAAGCCGAGCTTCAGCGCCGGGTGATCGACTATCTGGTCGAGGTGAGCTTGGACCAGGCTCAGCGACTGAAACGATTGGAGCGGATGGTCAACGACCTCATGGATGAAAGAGGCACATCATGAAGATCATCATCCATGTGGGGATGCACAAGACCGGGTCGAGTTCGATCCAGCATACATTTGCGCGCCTGAAACATCCTGACATTGCATACATTGATTGGGGTGCCAGCGGCAACCATTCCGGGCTGTTTGTACTTTTGTTCGAGGATTTGGAGAAACTTCCCGACCATCATAGTTATAGGGCACGTGGACCAGAGATCGCCCAAAAGTTGCCGACAATGCGTGATGAAGCGCATGCGAATGTTTCAAGACAACTTGCGAACGCCGCCGACAAAACGGTGATTTTTTCGGCTGAAGCGATTTCGTCGCCGCCTTTTGAAAATGCCGTGCAGCGCTTGCACAATTTCGTTGCAGACTGGACAAACGATATTTCGATAATTGGATACGCGCGCCCCCCCGCCAGTGTGATCCCCAGCGCCTTTCAACAGATATTGAAAACTGGAAATGTTGCGCGTCTGGCCAATGGTGGGGCAGCACCGCATTACAGAGCACGATTTCAGAGGATCGATAGGATATTTGGCCGAAACAGAGTATATCTGAAAGAGTTCACTAAGGGCAGTTTGATTGATGGTGATGTCGTACAAGACTTTTCTAATCTAGTCGGCCTTGGCCAAGTCGAAGAAGGCCTGATAGTACGTGCCAATGAAAGCCTCAGCCTCGAGGCAGGCGCGCTGCTCTACGTTCAGCGGAAATTGGGTCAGGGGTTTGTGGCCGGTTTCAACGATGCGAACAGGGCGAACACTGCCTTTACTGACCGGCTGGCGACAATCGGTCACCGCAAATTCGCTTTTTCCTCGAAAATGCTTGCTCCGATCCTGGAAAGGGATCGCGACGATATCGCCTGGATGGAGGCGCGGCTTGGTCATCCGTTTTCGGACTCCGGCACCGACCACAAGGACGCGATCGACTCGCTGGACGACCTGGTCGACATCGCGCTCGGGCAATTCGATGCGGTGCAGGAGTTGCTCGGGGAAAAGGCGGTC
>QVQC01000055.1 GCA_003428585.1 Nioella halotolerans | reverse complement strand
CGGTCACCAACAAACACGTCCGAAGGGCCGCGCATCGTCGCGGCCCTTTCGCGTTTCCACTGCCTTGACGATCGCGCCCGTCTGTTTCCCGGTTTCCGCCGTATTTTGTCCTTATTTGCGCATTTCTGCCCCAATTTCGCCTCAGTTTGCCCCGATCTTGCCACCGTCTGCCCGGGATGCTGCCACATCCCGCAAGCCCTGGAGGATCACCCATGCGCGTTTTCGCTGCCATCTCGTCTTTTGCCCGGTCCGAGTCCGGCGCCGTCACCGTGGACTGGGTCGTTTTGACCGCCGCGCTTGTTGGCCTCGGCCTTGCGGTGACAAACACCGTGTCAGACGGGCTGGAAAGCCTGTCGAACGAAATTCGCATCCAGTTGGAAAGCGATCATATCGTCGAGGATTTCAACTGATCGGCGTCCATTGATCTAAAATCTTCTGGATTTGGCGCCACGCCGTCCCTGCCCTGCCTTGTTTTCGCCGTCTGCCGGGGGTTCCCTTCCCCTGCCCCTTGAGGGCTTTGCGACAGAACGCGCTGCTTGTCCGCCATCCGGCGGGCCACCGAACACTCAGGCAAAGCAGGAGCACGCCATGTCCACCAACCATCTGAAATCCTTCTTGTCCGGGGAGTCGGGCGCCGTCACCGTCGACTGGGTCGTCCTGACTGCCGCGCTTGTCGGTCTCGGGCTCGCCGTGATCTCGGTCGTGTCCGGCGGGCTCGAAAACCTGTCCGGCGACATCAATGATCAACTCGAGCAGGATCACGTGAATACCGGCTTCGGCGCCGGCGACACGGAAGAGGAAGACGGCTAAGCGCCCCACAGCGCAATGGTCGCCCGAGCCGGCGGGCCGTGGGGCGCGCCGGCTCGGGCGCCCCCCGCACGACCAACCGCCGAAGGAATACCGCCCCGCCTCCATTCTTTTGCCTGATTCCGCAGCGATGGTCCTTGCGATGAATCAGGTCCGCCCGACACACGCGCGGACCCGCAACCAGAACAAGAAGGGCAGCACCATGCGAGTCATATTCGGACTTGTCCTGATCATTGGCGTCGGATTGGCCGGTTATGCCGTCTACGTCGCCAAGGGCCTGTTTACGGGATACCAGGCCGAGCGCGCGCAATTGCAGGAACAGATCGTGCCGACCACCACGGTCTATGTCGTGGCGCGGCAGTTGCGCTACGGCGAACAGCTGCGCCCGCAGGATGTCCGGGCCATCGAATGGCCGGCCGACTTCGTCCCCTTCGGCGCCTTCACCAATGCAGAGGATCTTTTCCCGGAGGACAGCGAGGAATTACGCACCGTTCTACGCGTGATCGAGCGCAACGAACCGGTGCTCGTGTCCAAGGTGACCGCACCGGGCGAGGATGCCGGTGTCGCATCGCAGCTACAGAACGGCATGCGCGCCTTCGCACTCCGCGTCGATGTGGCAAGCGGCGTCTCGGGGTTCCTGCGGCCGGGTGACCGTGTCGATGTCTACTGGACGGGCAACGCCCGCGGCGAAAGCGTCACCCGCCTGATCCAGTCTTCCTTGCAGATCATCGCCATCGACCAGATCACCGACGAGGACCGGAACAACCCGACCATCGCGCGGACTGTCACGGTCGAGGCGCCGCCAGAACGGATCGCGGCGCTGGCGCAGGCCCAGTCGAGCGGCAACCTGTCCCTCGCGCTGGTAGGGGTCCGCGACGATATCGAGTCCGAAACCGTAGAGGTCGACCAGGACGAATTGCTCGGCGTGTCCCAAGCCCCGCAGGAAGAGGGCCCCCGCGTCTGCACGGTCCGCAATCGCCGGGGCGCAGAAGTCGTGGTCACGCAGGTTCCCTGCACAAACTGACCCAGAGATCACGCGGCCGCGGCCCAGCATCGTGTGGCCGCGGCGGCGTTTCCTACCAGACCTGTCCGAACAGGGCCGTCGATCGCATGAACAAATGCCCGCAAGCGCCTGATTCTTGCTTAAGAACCGGTTTTAGGGCATTGTGTCGACAAACGGGTCGAAAGAACCCGCCCAAACCCGTGATCAGAGAGGCAGGATCACAATGAGCATGTTGCGCCACCTATGCGTTGCCCTGTTGGGGTGCGCGCTGGTCTTCTCGGCGGGATCCGCGTCTTTCGCCCAAGCCCTTCGCGTCGTGGAAGGCAATACCTCCGCCACGCTGCGGGTTCCCATGAACCGGGCCGTCGTGGTCGAGAGCGAAGCGCTCTTCGCCGAACTGTCGGTCGCCAACCCCAATATCGCCGATATCGCGACACTGTCGGAACGCTCGATCTACGTGCTCGGGCGCGCGCCGGGGCGCACGACGATGACCCTGTTGAGCGAACAGGGCGAGTTGATCGCCAATGTCGAGGTGCAAGTCGTCCCCGACCTTGCCGAATTCCGCGAACGCTTGCAGGAAATCATGCCGGGCGAAGACATCGAGGTGCGCAGCGCCAATGACGGGGTTGTCCTGTCGGGCACGGTCTCCTCGGCGCAGGTTCTCGACCGGGCGCTTGGCCTCGCCGAACGGTATGCACCGGGACGTGTGTCCAACATGATGATGGTCGGCGGGTCGCAGCAGGTCATGCTGCGCGTGCGCTTTGCCGAGATGTCGCGCAGCGTGCGGCGGGAGCTGGGAGCATCGCTCGGCATCAGCGGCGAGTTGTTTGGCGGGGATGGCGGTGCTGTTCTGGGCAGCAACGGCTTCGGCGCCAGCGGCGGAGAAGCATTTGGGCCGGGAAGCGGTATCGCCTCAAGCTCCCTCAGCGATCGCAACGGCGCGCTTGGCATCAGTTTTGGCAACAACAGCTTGCAGGTCTCCGTGCTTCTGGAGGCGCTTGAAAGCAACGGCGTCGTGCGCACACTGGCCGAACCTAACCTGAGCGCGCTGAGCGGCGCCACGGCAAGCTTCAATGCCGGCGGCGAATTTGCCGTACCGGTGCAGACCGAGAACGGGGTCGCGGTTGAATTCCGGCCCTTCGGCGTCAACCTGTCTTTCACACCCACCGTGGTCAGCGACGAGACCATCAACCTGCAACTGTCGGCCGAGGTGTCGGCCATCGACAATCTTGTGCCCACGGTCAACGGCGTTCCCGGCCTGCGCAGCCGCACCGCCGCCACCACGGTCGAAATGCGCGACGGTGAAAGCTTTGCCATCGCCGGGCTGTTGCAGGACGATTTCCGCGACGCCATCGGGCAGGTGCCGTGGCTGGGCGATATCCCGGTGCTGGGCGCGCTGTTCCGGTCCGCCAACTATCAGCGCGAGCAATCGGAACTGGTTATCATCGTCAGTGCGCATCTGGTGTCGCCCACGCGCGGCGAAGCCCTTGCCCTGCCGACCGACCGCATTGCCATCCCCAGCGAATCGGAGCTGTTCCTGTTCGGGCAGACCACGGGGAACGCCCCGGCGGCGGGCACCCCCGCCGGCGATGTCGCGCAACAGGATTTCAGTGGCTCCTACGGCTACGTGATGGAGTGAGGCAATGACCAACCGATTGATCACGCTCGCATGTGTCGGGCTCGCCTGTCTGGCGCTATCCGGCTGCCAGGTGATGCAGGGCGAAGCGGGGGCCAGCCTCGACGAGGGCCGGTTCGGCGATCCGACGATGCACAATCACCTCGTGATGACCGGGCAGCGCTCCTATGTCGAGGAACTCTCCTCGCGCTTCGTGGCGGAGGTGCCGACAACCATCACCTTCGCCTTCGACAGCGCCGCCCTCAGCCAGCAGGCCCGCGCCGTGCTGCGCCAGCAAGCCCAGTGGATCAACCGGTTCCCCGAGGTCCGCTTCAGCGTCTACGGCCATACCGACCTTGTCGGCAGCGCCGCCTACAACCAATCGCTCGGCCTGCGCCGGGCGCGCGCGGCGGTGGGGTATCTTGTCAACCAGGGCGTGGACCGCAACCGTCTGGAAGCGCTTGTTTCGCTTGGCGAAACCCAGCCCCTTGTCGCCACGGATGGACGCGAGCAGCGCAACCGGCGCACGGTGACGGAAGTGCAGGGGTTCGTGCAGTCCCACCCGATGGTTCTGGACGGGCGCTATGCCGATATCGTCTACCGCAGCTATGCCGGGGACAGGGCGGGCGGCGGCGACTGATCGCAGCAGCCCTCGCGAGCGCAGGTTAATACCCAATAGTTTCGGTTTTTTGGTCGTATTGTTGCCTAACTTGGAGGCGACAAACGCAGGTGGCGGCAAGCCGTTGAGGTCCTGATCGAGCGGGAATCAAGCCTGCCTCCCGGTCGCGTCCCTGATGCGGCACGCCGAAACGACAACCGACCCGGATAAAATCCGGGCGACTCCGGGGTACTGACGATGAGTGGAGGCCTTGCGCTGAAATCGACACCTGCACCGATCGTGGCATGCACCATTGCCCGTGACGTGCAGACCTTCGACCTGCTGATCGACGATATCGAGGCGGAACTGGGCGAAGCCTGGGGCGATCTTAACTTCCTCGAGGCGCAGGCATTCCTTGTCCAGCCCGAGGCGGACGACCTCGAATTCGTGGCCATCGCCGTCGATGACGAGGATGAACCCGACGTCGAGCTTCTGCTGCGCGTCATCGAACTGGCCAAGGCGCGCAACGTCAAGGTGATCCTGATCGCCGAGGATGTCAGCCCGCCGACGCTGCACCGGTTGCTGAACGCCGGCGCCGACGACTTCGTGCCTTATCCCCTGCCGGAACGCGCGTTTCACCAGTCGCTTGAACGTATCCGCGCGGGTCACACCCTGGCCGCGCAGCGGGCCGATGCCGGCCCCGAATCGCCCAACCAGCAGGACGCCCCCCCGCAAGCGCCGGCGCCCATCCGCCACGCCACGACGAACATGGGGGACCGTGTGACATTCGCGGTGCAAAGCATGGCCGGCGGTACCGGCGCGACCACGCTGGCCACCAACCTGGCCTGGGAACTGGCGACCATCGACAAGAAGGATCCGCCCACGGTCTGCCTTGTCGACCTCGACCTGCAGTTCGGGTCTGTCTCGACCTATCTTGACCTGACCCGCCGCGACGTGGTGTTCGAAATGCTGTCCGAGGCACAGAACATGGACGTGGACGCCTTCAAGCAAGCGCTGCAAAGCTATGATGGCAAGCTGTCGGTCTTTACCGCGCCGTCCGATATCCTGCCGCTGGACCTGATCGGTCCCGTCGAGGTGGGCGCGCTGCTCGACTTCGCGCAAAGCTGCTTCGACATTGTCGTCGTGGATATGCCCTCGGCTATCGTGCAATGGACCGAAACCGTGTTGAACCGGTCGGATGTCTATTTCGCGACGCTGGAGCTCGACATGCGTTCAGCCCAGAACACGCTGCGGTTCATCAAGGCCTTGCAAGCAGAGGACTTGCCGCTGGACAAGGTACATTACGTGCTGAACCGGGCGCCGCGCGGCCTCGACATGAACGGCAAGGCCCGCGTCAAGCGGCTTGCCGAAAGCCTTGGCATCACCCTGAACACCCAATTGCCCGACGGCACCAAGCAAGTGACGCAGGCATGTGACCATGGCGCGCCGCTGGCCGAGATGGCCAAGAAAAACCCGCTGCGCAAGGATATCGCCAAGCTGGCGAAAACCCTGCACGAGGCCATAAAGGCCGAGGCCGCCGCAAGCTGAGGAGCGAAGAGATGTTTTCGCGCTACAAGAAATCCGCGCCCGCGCAACCGGTCCACGCGGCGTTGACGACGGACCCTGAGCCGGCCACCGAGGCTCCGGCCCCGACCAAGGAAAACGGGCAGCCTGCCATCGTGCGCCGCCCCAAGCCGACGCAAGACACCAAGCCGCCCGCTGAACCCGTGGTCATGGACAAAGAGGTGCGCCGCCGCGCCCGTCTCGATGAAATCAAGACGGAGATGCATTCGCGCCTTCTGGACAATCTCAACCTGTCCGCGCTGGAAACCGCCAAGGAAAGCGACCTACGCGCCGAGATCAACGCGATCACCAATGACGAATTGGGCGAGATGGGCGTCGTGCTCAATCGCGAGGATCGCCAGACCCTTCAGACCGAACTCTTCGACGAGGTGACAGGTCTTGGCCCGCTTGAACCGCTTCTGAAGGACGACAACGTCAACGACATCCTGATCAACGGCCCCTACAACGTCTTCGTCGAACGCGCCGGCAAGCTGGAAAAATCCGATTGCCGCTTCAAGGACGAACGCCACCTTCTTCGGATCATCGACAAGATCGTGTCCGCCGTGGGCCGCCGGGTCGACGAATCGAACCCCTATGTTGACGCCCGCCTCAAGGATGGCTCGCGCTTCAACGCGATGGTGCCGCCGGTGGGGGTCGATGGCTCGCTGGTCTCGATCCGCAAGTTCAAGAAGGACAAGCTCGGCATTGACGAGCTGGTGAATTTCGGCGCTTTCAACGAGGAAATGGCCGCTTATCTTCAGGCGGCCGTCGCGTGCCGGCTAAACGTGATCGTGTCGGGGGGCACCGGCTCGGGCAAGACGACGACGCTGAACGCACTGTCGAGCTTCATCGGCAACGCCGAGCGGATCCTGACCATCGAGGATACCGCCGAACTGCAGCTTCAGCAGGAACATGTCGGCCGCATGGAAAGCCGGCCGCCGAACGTGGAAGGCAAGGGCGCGGTGACGCAACGCGACTGCCTGCGCAACGCCCTGCGGATGCGCCCGGACCGGATCATCGTCGGCGAGACCCGCGGCGAGGAGGTGATCGACATGTTGCAGGCCATGAATACCGGCCATGACGGCTCGATGACCACGATTCACGCCAACAGCGCCCGCGACGCCTGTTCACGACTGGAAAACATGATCGCCATGGCCGGGATCGAGATGCCGATCAAGGCCGTGCGCAGCCAGATCTCAAGCGCCGTGAACCTCGTCGTGCAGGCCAGCCGCCTTCAGGACGGCAGTCGCCGCATGGTCTCGATCACCGAGATCACGGGGATGGAGGGTGATGTGATCTCGATGCAGGAAATCTTCCGCTACGAACGCCTCGGCCTCAAGCCGGACGGCACGATCATCGGCCGCTTCACTGCCTGCGGCGTCCGCTCGCATTATTCGGAACGGTTCCGCCAGTGGGGCTATGACCTGCCGGCGTCCATCTACGAACCGGCAGGGGACTGACCGCCATGACACTCAGCATCGAACCGCTCATCTACATCGGCATTTTCGTCGGCATCTTGATGCTGGTCGAGGGCATCTACCTGATGGTCTTCGGCAAGTCGATCAGCCTCAACTCCCGCGTCAACCGCCGGCTTGACATGCTCAACAAGGGCGGCAACCGCGAGGACGTCCTTGCCAAGCTGCGCAAGGAGCTGGACCAGCACACCGGGGCCCGCACGATCCCGCTTTACTCTCTGATCGCCCGCAAGGCGCAGGCGGCCAACATCGCTTTCACCCCGCAGCAGTTGGTGCTCGTCATGATCGGGTTGGGCATCGCCGCCTTCATCGGCCTGACCATTGCCACCACCGCGGCGCTGCCGCTGCGCATCATGGTGGCTATCGGCATGGGCATCGGCGGCGTCTTCTTCTGGGTCAATTCGAAGGCGAAGAAGCGCATGGCCATGATCGAGGAACAACTGCCCGACGCGGTGGAACTCATGGTGCGCTCGCTTCGCGTCGGCCACCCGTTCGTTTCCGCCATCAACACCGTTGCGAAGGAGGTTCCCGACCCGCTTGGCACCGAACTGGGCATGATCGCGGACGAGGCCGCCTATGGCCGCGACGTGGCCGACGCGCTGCGCGCCATGGCGGAACGGCTGGACATGCAAGATCTGCGCTTTCTTGCCGTCGCCGTCGGCATCCAGCAGAAATCCGGTGGCAACCTCGCCGAGATCCTCGCCGGGTTGGCCAAGGTGATCCGCGCCCGGTTCAAGCTGTTCCGCCGCGTGAAGGCGATCACCGCCGAGGCCAAGTGGTCGGGCATGTTCCTGTCGTTCTTCCCGATCCTCGCGCTCATCGGCATCAACGTGATGCAGCCAGATTACTACGATGAGGTGATCGACAGTCCCGCCTTCATTCCCGCCGCCGCCGTCGTCGCGGTAATGCTTGCGGCGAATTTCTTTTTCATGCGCATGATGGTTAACATCAAGGTCTGAGGAGCGAACGGCATGGACCAGATCAATGCCCTGATCACCGAGTATCTCGGGCCGCTGGGACCGCTGCTCATCGCGGGCTTCCTTGGCGTTCTGCTGGTGCTGATCGCGCTGCCGGCGGTCCTTCTTCGCAAGAAGGACCCGCTCAGCAAGTTGCGCGACCAGACCCGCGCGGACGGCATGTCGCCCGAAGCTGACCACGCGCTGCGTATTGGCGGCAAGAACGAAAAGCTCGACAAGTTCGCCCAGTTCCTTGAACCGCAGGACCAAGAGGAGTTCAGCCAGATCCAGCTGACCTTGCTGCGCGCCGGCTACCGGTCCAAGGGCGCGGTGCAAACCTTCCATTTCGCGCAATTCGCGCTTGGCATGGGCTTTCTGGCGCTTGGCGTGATCTACACGCTGATCGCGCCGGACGCGAGCACGCAGAAAACCATCCTGACCGTCCTGATCCCCGGGGCCGTGGGGTATTACCTGCCGAAATACTGGGTGACGAAGCGCGTCCAGACCCGCGAGGAGGAGATCACCCAAGGCTTTCCCGACGCGCTTGACCTGATGCTGGTCTGCGTCGAGGCGGGCCAGTCGCTCGATCAGGCGATCATCCGCGTGGCCAAGGAAATCCGCGCCTCGTTCGCATCACTGGCTGATGAACTCGAAATCGTCGCCTACGAGATGAAGGCCGGCAAGGACAAGACCAAGGTGCTCAAGGATTTCGGCGAACGCTGCGGGGTGCAGGACGTCAACAGTTTCGTCACCGTCCTGATCCAGTCCGCGACCTTCGGTACCTCGATCGCGGAAGCGCTGCGTGTCTATGCAGAGGAAATGCGCGACAAGCGGGTGATGCGCGCCGAGGAAAAAGCGAATAAACTTCCAACCAAACTGACGCTCGCCACGATGATGTTCTGCGTGCCGCCACTTCTGATCATCCTGATCGGCCCCTCGGTCTACGGCATCGCGCAAAACCTCGGTGGCGGCATGGGTGGCGGCGGAGGCTTCTGACGGCCATGATGCGGTGGGGCAAGATATTTCTGACGATCCTGACCCTGACCGGTCTGGCCGCGTGCGAACCCTCGGCGCGGCTTGACCCGTTGAACGTGGGCCCGGAACCGAACGAGGACGTGACCGTCCTGCGCGACGGGGTCGATCCGATGATCGTGGGCCACCGGCTGATGCGGGCCGGGGAATACCAGCTTGCGCTGCGCAGCTACCTGCACGCCGCCGGAACCCACGGCATGACGACCGAGACGTTGACCGCGCTTGGCACCGCCAACCTGCGGCTCGGGCGGCTCGGGCAGGCCGAGGATCTTCTGCGCCGCGCGACCGAGGAGGGGCCGGAATTCGTCCCGGCATGGAACAACCTCGGCGTGGTGCTCATGGAACAGGGCGAGTGGGGCGAGGCGCGGCAGGTGTTCCGGCGGGCCTTCGCGCTCGATAGTGGCGAAACCGACTCGATTCGCGAAAACCTGCGCTTGGCTATCGCGCGGATGGAGAATTCCGGTTATAGTCAAGATCAAACGAATAACAGCTTCGACCTCGAACGTCGTGGCGGGGGGCGGTATGTCCTTCTCTACGGGTCATGATCGAAGCGGCGAGAGCAGTAAGAGGCCGCGAATGCGACCAATCATCCGGATCACGGCGCTGATATGCGCGGGGTTTGCCCTTGCGGGGTGCGAACAGGCGGGCTCCGCCGACGTGGAGCGCGCGCTCGATGGCGTGAACGTCATTGACGAGACCAACCTCAACCAGATCATGCTGACATCGGCGGACCCGAACGAGGCGGTCGCCTATTTCCGCCGCGCCAGCACAGAGAACCCCGACCGGGTCGATCTGCGCAGGGGGCTGGCCACAAGCCTCGTGCGCGCCAACCAATACACGCAAGGGGCGGCCATCTGGCGCGAAGTGGTCGCAAGCGACGAGGCAACGAACGAGGATCGTGTCGAATATGCCGGGGCGCTGATCCGCACCAATGACTGGGAGGGCGCGGAGGCGCAGCTCGACATGGTGCCTCCCACCTTCGAGACCTATCAACGCTACCGGCTCGAAGCGATGGTCGCCGACAGCAACGAGGAATGGGACCGCGCCGACAGTTTCTACGAAACCGCCGTCGGCCTGACGACGACGCCGGCAAGCGTCCTGAACAACTGGGGCTATTCCAAGCTGACGCGCGGCGACCACGAGGCGGCAGAGCGGCTATTTGCCGAGGCGATCCGCTACGAGCCCGAGCTTTTCACCGCCAAGAACAACCTCGTTCTGGCGCGCGCCTCGCGCGGGCAATACACCCTGCCGCTGGTGGACATGACGCAAACGGAACGGGCGCAGCTTCTGCACACGATGGCGCTTTCCGCCATCCGCCGTGGCGATGTCGATATCGGGCGCGGCCTGCTGGAAGACGCCATCGACACCCATCCGCAGCATTTCCAGGCCGCCGTTCAGGCGCTGCGTACGATTGAAGCCCAAGGATAAACCGCCATGACCCTTGCCATCAGCCCCTTGGAAGCCCTCTGGTTCCTGCCCTTCGTCCTGCCGATATGCATCTGGGTCGCCCTGTCGGACCTGCGCGAGATGCGCATTCCCAATATCAGCGTTCTGGCACTGGCGGGTGTGTTCCTTGTCATCGGGCTGGCGCAGGTGATGATCGAGGTCATGGCCTTCAGCACGTGGTACATGCGCCTTTTGCAACTGGCCGTGGTGCTTCTGGCGGGGTTCGCGGTGTCTTCGCTCGGACTGGTCGGGGCGGGCGATGCCAAGTTCGCCGCCGCCATGGCGCCGTTCGTCGCGCCGGGCGATTACCTGATGTTCCTGCTGCTCTTCGCCGCCGTCCTCGTCGGCTCCTGGCTGACGCATCGCGGGGCGGGCATGGTGCCCGCCGTGCGCCGCGCAACGCCGGGCTGGGTCAGCTGGGACCGCGGCAAGCTTTTCCCGATGGGCGTGGCGCTGGCCGGGGCGCTGGTGATCTACCTCGCGCTCGGCGCCATGGGGGCCGGCGCCTGACGGCGCAGGGGACACGTCAACAAAACCACTGACCGGGGGCGGTATCAGTCAAGAAGGGTCCGACCCGATGAACATGCAAGCTGCCGACAGCACTTCCTTCGCGCCGCCGCCGCTGCGCAAGCTGGAGGATACGGGCCTGCAAATGGTGATGATGCGGGACATCCTGCTGAAAACCATCTTCCGCAAGAACGTGGAACAGGCAAGCGCCATCGCGGAGGCCATCGCCCTGCCCCTGCCCCTGACCCAGGCGCTGATCGACACGCTGCGCGAGATGGGCCTGATCCAGGCCATGGGCACGCTGCACGCGACGGCGAGTTCCGAAATGGGCTACCAGTTGACCGATGCGGGCAAGGCGCGCGCGCTGGATGCGCTGTCGCAATCGGAATATTACGGCGCCATGCCGGTCCCGCTGGAGGCCTACAAGGACCAGACCCGGCGCCAATCGGTCAAGAACGTCCAGATCACGCGCAAGGCGCTGGAGGCGAGCATGGGCCACCTGATTCTGCCCGAGGGCATGATCGACCAGCTTGGACCCGCCGTCAGTTCCGGCCGGTCGGTGCTGATGTATGGCCCGCCCGGCAACGGCAAGTCCTCCATCGCCGAAGGCATCCGCGCCGCCCTTGGCGACACCATCTACGTGCCCCATGCGATTTCCTATGCCGGGCAGGTGATCACCCTGTTCGACCCGATCGTGCACACCCCGATCAAGACCGAGGCGGCGAACCCCACGGGACTGCGCCGGCAGGCCGCGCGCCACGACACCCGCTATATCCTTTGCAAGCGGCCCACGGTGATGACGGGGGGCGAATTGACGCTCTCTATGCTCGACCTCAACTACAACCCCACCTCGCGCACCTACCAAGCCAGCCTGCAACTCAAGTCCACCGGTGGCGTCTTCATCGTCGACGACCTCGGCCGGCAGGAGGAGGCCCCGCAAGCCCTGATCAACCGCTGGATCGTCCCGATGGAGGCGCAATATGACATCCTCGCGCTTCAATCGGGCGAGAAATTCGAGGTCCCCTTCGACACGCTGGTGGTGTTCTCGACCAACTTCCACCCCAATGACCTCTTTGACGGGGCAGCCCTGCGCCGCATCTTCTTCAAGGTCAAGATCGACGGGCCGACACAGGCAGAGTTCCTCAAGATCCTCGCCATGGTCGCCAAGAAGAAGCAGGTGCCGCTGGACGAGGCCTCGCTGCTGCACCTGCTCAAGAAGAAATACCCGACGGTCGACAACGTTTACGCCAACTACCACGCGCCCTTCCTGCTCGACCAGATCGTTGCCATCTGCGAGTTCGAGGGCATCCCCTACCAGATGCGCCCCGACCTGATCGACCGGGCATGGGAAAACCTCTTCGTCAGCCCTGACCTGATCGCGCATTGACGCCAGCGCATCGCGCGGCACAAGACCCGACGGCGGCTTGCGCCATCGCCGGGCCCGGCGATATCTGTGCAAGCCGCGCGATAGCCAGCCCGTGCGGCCGGGCCATGCCCCCGCGCAGCTATCCTTCCAGTGCCGCCATCACCTGCGCCGCCGCCGCGTCGGGCGAAATCCGGCCTGCCCCCACTGCGGCGCCGAGGTCCGCCATCCGGGCACGCATGTCTGCATCGCCCCAGATCTGCGCCAGCAGCCGGGCACGCACCTCCTCCTCGAACCAGTGGCGCGCCTGCTCGGCCCGGCGGGCGTCCCAATGGCCGGTTTCCTTGCGCCACGCGGCAAGCGCCTGCATTTCGGACCACGCGGCCTCCAGCCCACCGCCGTCCATGGCCGAGACCGGAAGCGCCTTGGGAAAGCCGTCCGGGTCCTGCGGGCGCTTGCGCAATAGCCGCAATGCGCCGGAATAGTCCGACACCGTGCGCATCGCCGCCGGTTTCAGGTCACCATCGGCCTTGTTGACAAGGATGAGGTCGGCAATTTCCATGATCCCGCGCTTGACGCCCTGCAACTCGTCGCCGCCCCCTGGCGCCAGCAGCAGCACGAAGAGGTCGCACATCTCGGCCACCATGGTTTCCGACTGGCCGACGCCCACCGTCTCGATGATCACCACGTCGAACCCCGCCGCCTCGCACAGGCTGACCGCCTCGCGCGTGCGCCGCGACACGCCGCCCAGATGGCTGAGCGAGGGCGAGGGCCGGATGAAGGCGGCGCTTTCGCGGCTCAGCCGGTCCATCCGCGTCTTGTCGCCAAGGATCGACCCGCCCGACCGGGTGGAACTCGGGTCCACCGCCAGCACTGCGACCTTCAGCCCTTGGGCCACCAGCATCATGCCGAACGACTCGATGAAGGTGGATTTGCCCACTCCCGGCGTGCCGGACAGCCCCAGCCGCAGCGCCTGCATGCCATGGCCGCGCACCGCCTCCAGCAGGTCGGTCGCGGCGGCGCGGTGGTCGGCGCGGGTGCTTTCCACCAGCGTCACCGCGCGGGCCAGGGCGCGGCGTTCGCCGGACAGGATGCGCGGGGCCAGATCGTCGCTCGGGCGCGGGTTGGTCATGAATCCATCGTCTTTTTCTGCTAGGGACCTTGGAGCGTGCCATCTCGTCGGCGCGTGTCGGTTCTTGCCCCGACCGGGCGCCCCCTGTCCACCCGGCGCGGCGAAAAGACTTTCGAGACGTCCCATGATACGGTTGCTTGTCCTTCTGGCTGTCTGGCCCACCATGTTGATGGCAGGGGACGACCTGACCGCCCGGTTCGATGTCCGATTCGGTCCCCTGCGCGTCGCCGAGATCGTGATCGCCGCCACCGAGACGGGCGACGCCTACGCCGCCGCCGGCCGCGTGACCGGCGCGGGGCTTGCCGGGGCCTTCCGCGACATCCATTTCGACATGGCCGCCGAGGGGCGGCGCGACGGCCCGCACCTTGTGCCGCTGACCTACCGCGAGGACGTGAACACCGGCCGCCGCGCCAGCCGCGTCGCCCTGCGCTACGTGGATGGCCTGCCCATCGTGGTCTCTGCCCTGCCGGTCCGGGCCGCGCGGGACTGGGACATCGACCCGGCCGAGCAGCCCGGCACCATCGACCCGATGAGCGCGCTCTACCGCCTTGCCCGGCCCCGCCCGCTGGCGGAGCTTTGCAACTGGTCGGTGGCGGTCTTCGACGGGCGGCGGCGCTCGTCGCTGAGCCTCGAAGTGGCCGAGGCGGACGGGGAAAGCCTGCTGTGCGAAGGCCGCTACGCCCGCATCGCCGGCTTCCCGCCCGAGGCGATGGCTGAACGCGGGGTGTTTCCCTTCACCGCCGAGTACCGCCGCGGGCCGGATGGCGACTGGCGGTTGACGCGGGTGGTCGCGCAGACGCTTTATGGTCGGGTTCGCATCATAGGCCGATTCTGACCCGTTGACCCGCCTGCCCATCGACCCCGTCCTGCCCGATCTTGTCGCGGCGCTCAGCTCCCATGGCCGCGCCGTGCTTCAGGCACCGCCGGGCGCGGGCAAGACGACGCGGGTGCCGCTCGCGCTGCTGGACGCCGGCTCGGTGCCGGGCCGCATCGTGATGCTGGAACCCCGCCGCCTCGCCGCCCGCGCCGCAGCCGAACGCATGGCCGAAAGCCTTGGCGAAGAGGTGGGCGAGACCGTCGGCTACCGGGTGCGCGGCGACAGCAAGGTGGGCCGGGCAACCCGCATCGAGGTGGTGACCGAGGGCATCCTGACCCGCATGGTGCAGGACAACCCCGAATTGCCCGGCATCGGCGCGGTGATCTTCGACGAGTTCCACGAACGCTCGCTCAACGCCGATCTCGGCCTCGCCCTGACATGGGAGGCGCGCGGCGCCCTGCGCGAGGATCTGGTGCTGCTGGTCATGTCTGCCACGCTCGACGCCGCCCCGGTCGCCGCGCTTCTGGACGATGCGCCCGTCATCACCTCCGAAGGCCGCGCCTTCCCGGTGGAAACCCGCTGGCGCGACACCCCCGCGCGCAAGACGGAGCGGTTCGAGGACACGATGGCCGCCCTCATCGCCCAGGCGCTCGACGAAACAGAGGGCGGCCTCCTCGCCTTCCTGCCCGGCGAGGGCGAGATCCGCCGCACCGCCGCCCGCCTCGCCGCCCTGCCCGGCGACGTGACCCTGCACCAGCTCTTCGGCGCCATGCCGCTTGCCGCGCAGCGCGCCGCGCTCAGCCCGGAACCGAACGGCAAGCGCAAGCTGGTGCTGGCCACCGCGATTGCCGAAACCTCGCTGACCATCCCCGATATCCGCGTGGTGGTGGACGGGGGCCGCGCCCGGCGCGCCCGCTTCGATCCGTCCTCCGGCATGTCGCGGCTGGTCACCGAACCGGTCAGCCGCGCCGAGGCGGACCAGCGACGCGGCCGCGCGGGCCGGACCGCACCGGGCACCTGCTACCGCAACTGGACCAAGGGGGCCGAGGGCGCCCTGCCCGCCCATCCACCGGCGGAAATCGAGGCCGCCGACCTTGCCGGCCTCGCGCTCGACCTTGCGCTCTGGGGCGCGGGCGACGGGGCCGGCCTCGCTTTCCTTTCCCCGCCCCCCGCCGGCGCGCTGGCCGAGGCGCAGGCGCTGCTGCGCGACCTCGGCGCGCTGGACGACGCGGGCACCGTCACCGCCCATGGCAAGACGCTTGCCACCATGCCGCTCCATCCCCGCCTCGCCCATATGCTTGCGCTTGGCGGCAAGGGGGCCGAACGCCTCGCCGCGCTTCTCTCCGACCGCGACCCGCTGCGCGACCGGGGCACCGACCTCGCCCTCCGGCTGCGCGCGCTCGACGACCCCGGTGCGATGAATGCCGACCGGGGCGCCATTGCCCGCATCAAGGACGAGGCAAGGCGCCTCGCCCGCTTCGCCCGGGGGCCGCGCCGCAGCCTGGCCGAACAGGCCGCGCTGGCCTATCCCGACCGTATCGGCCTGCGCCGCAAGGGCGCCGCGCCGCGCTACGTGCTCTCCGGTGGCAAGGGCGCGGTCCTGCCCGAGGGCGACGCGTTGGCCGGGCAACGCCTGATCGTGGCCACCGACCTCGACGGCAACCCGCGCGAGGCGCGCATCCGGCAGGCCGTGGCCCTGACAGAGGCGGAACTGCGCGGCCTCTACGCGTCCCGCATCCACTGGCGGCAGGATTGCGACTGGTCGCGCCGCGACCGCCGGGTAAAGGCCCGCGAGCGGGAGGTGTTCGGCGCCCTCACCCTGCAGGAACGGCTCTGGAAGGACGCCCCGCAAGAGGCGATCACGCGGGCCCTGCTGACCGGCATCCGCGATCTCGGCCTCGACGTGCTGAACTGGTCGCGCCCCGCCCGCCTGTTGCGCGCGCGGCTCAAGGCCTCGGGCCTTGTCGATCCCTCCGACGCCGCGCTTCTGAGCCGGCTGGAACACTGGCTCGCCCCCTTTCTCTCGACCGAACGCAGCGCCGAGGATCTCAAGCGGTTCGATCCGACCGAGGCACTGAAAACCCTGCTCGACTGGCCCGCCCGGCAAGACCTCGACCGCCTCGCCCCGGCCCACTGGACCACGCCGATGGGCCGCAAGGCCGCCATCGACTATTCCGGCGACACCCCCGAGGTGGCCCTGCGCCTGCAAGAGGTTTTCGGCACCACCAACCACCCCACCATCGGGCAGGACCGCCAGCCGCTGCGCATGGTGCTTCTCTCGCCCGCCGGCCGCCCGGTGCAGACCACCACGGACCTGCCCGGCTTCTGGGCCGGGTCCTACGCCGATGTGCGCAAGGACATGCGGGCGCGCTACCCGCGCCACCCGTGGCCGGAGGACCCGTCGCAGGCCGACCCGACCCTGCGTGCCAAGCCGCGCAAGGGCTGACCCCTTGCCCCGCCGCGCGCCCCGTGCAAATGAACGAAGCATGAACGGACTACCCTTTCCCTTCGCCGGTGAAACGCTTGCCGCCCTGCCCTCCGGTGCGCTCCACTGGCCGGGCAAGGCGCTGCTCTGCGTCTCCGACCTGCATCTTGGCAAGTCGGAGCGGATGGCGCGGCGCGGCGGCCCGATCCTGCCCCCCTACGAGGCGCGCGAGACACTCGACCGGCTGGCCGCCGACATTTCCGCCACCGGGCCCGAAACGGTGATCTGCCTTGGCGACAGTTTCGACGACCTCGCGGCGATGCACGCACTTGAGGCAGGCGCGCGCGACAGGCTTGCGACCCTGATGGCCGGGCGTCGCTGGATCTGGATCGCGGGCAACCACGACCCCGGACCGGTGGATCTTGGCGGTAGCCACGTGGCGGACCACCGCGAGGGGGCGCTGATATTCCGGCATATCGCGTCCGAGGCCAGCGGCGAGATTTCCGGCCACTATCATCCCAAGGCGCGGCTGTCCCTGCGCGGGCGCAGCCTCACCCGGCCCTGTTTCCTGCGCGATGCCCGGCGCCTGATCCTGCCCGCCTATGGCACCTATACCGGCGGGCTTTACAGCCATTCCGAGACGCTCACCGCCTTGATGGACCCCGACGCGCAGGCACTCCTGCTGGCCGATCCGCCGCTTGCCGTGCCGATGCCGCGCTGATCCGACGCCGCGTCACTTTCGTGCCGCCTTGCGGTCGCGCTGCCGTTCCCGGCACACTTCTGTGGACAAGGAGGGACGCATGGAAACCCGCATCCGCGACAGCTTCGCCCGTCAGGGCCTGATGGACACGCTCGGCGCCCGCATCGACGAGATCGCGGAAGGCCGCGTCACGCTCTCCGCCCCGATCACCGCCGCGGCCAGCCAGCAGCATGGCTATGCCCATGCCGGACTGACCTTCGCCCTTGGCGACAGCGCGGCGGGCTATTCGGCGCTGACCACCATGCCAGACGGGGCGGAGGTGCTGACCGCGGAGATGAAGATCAACCTGCTTGCCCCGGCCGACGGCACCCGGCTGATCGCCACCGGCGAGGTCGTCAAACCCGGCCGCCGGCTCGTCGTCACCCGCGCCACGGTTGAAACCGAATATGCCGACGGCACCCGTCGGGCGGTCGCGATCCTGCAAGGCACGATGGTGCCGATCACCGGCTGACCGGCGGCGCGCCGGTGCTTTCCTCGTCGCGCAGATACCCCCGGTGGCGCTGCAAGCCACCGCCTGCCGGGTCCGGCACGAGGAAAAGGCCGTGACAGAGCCTGCCCCGCGCCTTCGCCCTTGGGCTTTGCGTGACGGGCCGTGACATGGCTCAACCGGATCGCGCTTGAACAAGCGGGACAGGCCGATGCCCCCGTTAAAAGGGGGGTCGATCGTGGCACTGGTGGTCTACTGCTTGTTGTCGACGTTGGCGAGAAACGCCTCGACAGAGGCACGATGTTCTTTCGTCGTGTAGCAAATCGCCTGCGCCTGACGGCCGAGGGCGAACACCTCCTCGTCGGAACTTTCGAAGGTCTTGTCCAGTATCGACTTGGTCAGGGCCACGGCTGCGGGCGACCCTTGTGTCAGTTCCTCCGCCCAAGTCGCCGCGGTGTCGATCAGGTCCTCGGGATCGGTGACACGGTCCACGAGACCGATGGACAGCGCCTCGTCGGGCAGCACGACGCGCCCGGACAGGATAAGCTCCTTCGCACGCGGCAAGCCGACACGGCGCGGCAGGAAGTACATGCCCCCACCGTCGGAAACGAGGCCGCGCTTGAGGAAGCTCATCGACAGCTTGGCCCCTTGTGCCGCAACGATGAAATCGCAGGCCATCGCCATATCGAGGCCAAGGCCGAAGGCCGCCCCGTTCACGGCCGCGATGACCGGCTTGCTGCATCCATGGATCACGGCAACGCCCCGGTGCGTCTGCTTCTGGCGGGTCCAGCCGTTGAACGCGACATCCCCCTGTGGCGCGTTCAACCGATCGCGCATCCCGCCGATATCACCACCGGAACAGAACCCCTTGCCTGCCCCGGTCAGGATCACGGCGCGCACCGCTTGGGTGCGCTCCGCCCATTCGAACGCGGCAATCAATTCTTGGCGCATCTTGTCGTTCAACGCGTTACGACGTTCGGGGCGGTTAAGGCGAATGATCGCCGATGTGCCCCGCATCGCGATCTCGATGAAATCCGCCTTGGGCATGGATGTTGCGGTTTGGTCGTTCATGGTCCTACGGGTCCTTGTCTTGTCCGGGTCAGGCCGCGCTATGTCGGCGGGGCGTAAGGGTGATCTGCCCCGGGATACTGTCCGCTGTCATGATGACATCCCGCAATCGCGCGGCGTCATCGGCGGCGGCCCCCTCTGCCGTCAGCTCATCGAATTTGGCGAAAAGCTCGGCATCGCTGAGCGGATCGTCAGGGTCGCCCTTTCGCGTCGGTTGGAAATGCTCGATCCGCGCACCGGATTGCAACGTGATGACGAGACGCGCCTGACGTCGTTCCGGGTAAGCGGCGGCGATTTCGCTGTCCTCGACAACCGTTACCTTGCGCATGAAGTCGCGCAGATCGCGCCGCTTCAACATATCCGGCGTGAAGGCACCAAGACGCACGGCACCGGTATGCAGCAAGGCCGCCGCGCAATATTGCACACTGAACCGGGCATCGCGGGCGGTCTGCACATCCATCCGGTCACAGATGGAGACGGTCGGCCCATAGCCCTGAACCTCGATATGGGTCACCGCCTCGGGGTCGAACCCATGCACCGCCTGCATCGCGCGCAGGCCATCGAGCGTCGGGAAGATGTGGCCGCAGCATCCGTGGTTCTTGAAGGTCATCCGCGAAATCGGCGTCCAGTCGCCAAGGCCCGCCAGCCCGGACGGCCAGTTCCCCGTTCCATCACTGGTTGCGGCGGCATAGCCATGCGCCGCGTGCAGGCTGTCGGGCGATCCGGTCACACCCGCCGCGGCGGCAAGCCCTGCCAGCACCCCGGCCTCGGCGGCATGACCGCAATGCAGCGGCTTGGTCTGACCGGGGCCTTGCAGGTTCTCCTGGTGGCCGCCGGCAAAGCTGCTGGCTATGGCAATCGCGTGTCCGATTTCATCGGTGTCGCAGCCCTTCAGCATCGCGGTCGAAACAGCCGCCCCGATGGTGCCGACGGTCGCCGTGATATGCCAATTGCGGTAGTGGCTTGGTTGCAGCGCCATGGCGATCCGGCATCCAACCTCATATCCGCCGATCACCGCCCGGTAAAACGCGTCCGACCGCGCACCCTCGGCCTGTGCAAGGGCAAGCGCGGCGGAAATCGTGGGACTGCCGGGATGGTAGCCACCATCGCGGAAAATGTCGTCGAATTCGGCGGTATGGCTCGCCACCCCGTTCAGCAGCGCGGCATGACGCGCCGAACACAAGGCACCATCAACATAGGAGATCGCCAAGCCATCGCCGCGATCCGGTGCAAGGGCATGCGCCAAGGCGACGGCGGGCCCGTCGACACAGCCCGGCACCATGGCGGCGAACCAATCCAGCACGGCACGGCGGGCATCACGGGCCACCGCATCCGGGATCGCACGTCTGTTCCAGTCATCGGCGGCACCGGCCAGCTTGATCAGCGGATTGACGGTCATGTGGTCACCCCCGCTTCAGCAGCAGGCCGCCATCCACGGGCAAAAGCGCGCCGGTGATGTATTTCGCCTCATCCGACGCCAGGAACACCGCGGCATTCGCGACATCCGCCGCCGTGCCCATGTGCCCCATGGGGACCAGCGCATCGCGCTCGGCCCGGATTTCCTCGCGCGGGCGCCCCGACTCGGCGGCGCGACGCTCGATGGCCATCGGCGTGTCGATCAACCCCGGAAGGATCACGTTCGCGCGCACGCCGAAGGGGGCGTTCTCGGCTGCGACATGCTGGGTGAAGGTGTTGATCGCGCCCTTCGACGTCTTGTAGGCCACGGTGGGCCGCAACGACAGCGAGGAGGTCGACGAGATGGAGATGATGGAGCCGCCCCCCTGCGTCCGCATCGACGGCAAGGCTGCCTTGCACAGCATGAACATGCTCTTGAGGTTGATCGACATGATCCGGTCCCAGATATCGGCGTCCAGATCCGGGGTCGCCCGGTCGCCTTTCGACAGCCCGACATTGTTGTGCAGGACGTCGACCCGGCCGAAGGTCTCAAGGCTCTGCTGAACCACGTTCTGGCAAGACGCTTCGTCGGTCACGTCGGCGGTAACGACGATGGACTCCCCGCCTCCGATCATCGCCAGCGTTTCCTCGGCCCAGTCTCGGTTGATATCGACAAGAACGCACGTCGCGCCCTCCTCGGCAAAGCGCAACGCGGTTGCCCGTCCGTTTCCCGGCGTTGTACCGGGCTGCTGCCCGGCCCCCGTGATGATCGCGACTTTACCGCTTAGTCGTCCGCCCATGATCTATTCCTACCTTACCGAAGCTCTTGTCAGCCTAGCAGCAGTTGCGCGCGGCAATATCTGACTAAAGGTAAGGCTCGACAAATCTTGGGTCTGACAAGGTCACGGCCGGTCGACACTTTCCGTCGTGAAGAATTCGCGCGGTTGCCCAACCTGATCGAGCAACCAGTCGATGAACCGCTTTGTCTTCACGCTGACAGACACGGTGGTCGGCCAGATCACGTGGAAAGCGGCCCCGGTGGGGATGCGCATGTTCAATGGACGGACAAGTTCGCCCGTCTCGATCAGGTCATCCAGAAGGCCGAGCTGGCCGACAGCCAGCCCGAACCCCTGCTGCGCCGCGGAAAAACTGAGCAGCGAGGTTTCGAAATCCGTACCCGAGTTGAAATCGAGGTCGACATCGACCGCGCGCGCCCAGAATTCCCAAGCGCGCCGACGATAGCGCGAGTGAAGCAATTCGCCCTTCTTGACATCGTCGGGGGCGTCGATCGCACCGATGGAGTTGAGATAGGCCTGACTACAGACAACATCGACCTCTTCTTCCCACAGGGTCCTGCTGCGTGCGTCACGCCAGTCGCCGCTGCCCAGTTGCAGGGCGACGTCCAGATGTGTCCCGCGAAAATCAAGCGGTTCGACCCTTGTGTCGAAGCGCACCCGGATATCCGGGTGTTGGCGGGTGAAGTCCATGAGCTTCGGCATCAGCCAGTGGTGCGCCACCGTCGGATGGACCCGCAGGTTGACCGTGCCCTCGGTTTCGCGGCTGATCATGCGCTGCGTCGCCCGTTCCAGATCGTCGAACAGCCCCGCGATCTCCAACCCGAAGGCCCGCCCCACATCGGTGAGTTTCGCGGATCGCACACCGCGTTCGAACAGGCTGACATCCAGATAATCTTCGAGGATCGAGATCTGTCGGCTGATGGCAACCTGACTGACGCCTAGCTCTTTCGCGGCGGCGGTGAACGTCTTGTGGCGGGACGCGATCGCAAAGGACCGAAGGGGATTGAGCGGAAGGCTGATACGACGGCGTTGCATAATCTTTGGTTAACCTTGTGCGACCAATCCGCACTCAACATGCGCAGGGATCAGGCTAACGTTGGGACGCGAAAAACTCAAGGACGCCGCCGGCATTGATCAGGCGGTCGCGGGCGCCTTGGGTTGGCCCCGAACAAAGTTGATAACCATGACGATTTCCGCGCCCGGCTCACCGATCCCGCCCCCTGTGCCGGGCTGGCGGTCTGTTGCGGGCCTGCTGCTGCTATTCGGCTTGTCCACCGGCGCGGGCTGGGTGTTCGAACGCATCGGCGCGCCGTTGCCGTGGATGATCGGGCCGCTTCTGCTGACAGCCGCGATCTTCATGGGCCCGGCGCCCCGCCTGACGGTTCCCACCCGGTTGCGGCCAATCGGACAGATCGTCGTGGCCACACAAGTCGGGCTGGCCTTTTCCCCCGACGCGCTGCGGATGCTGGCGGACCACGCCGTGGTGATCGTTGGCACCGCCCTGGCCACCGGTGCCTGCATTCTTGTCGTCGCCGGCCTGTTGGCACGCCTGACGGGCATGGGGCTGGCCCAAGCCTTCTTGTCCTCCGCGCCGACCAGTCCCGTGGAGGCGGCAGCCATGGCGCAGGAGGCCGGCATAGACCCGATGCCGGTGATCTTCGGGCAGACCGTTCGGCTTGCCGTCGTCGTCGTGATCCTGCCCTTCGCCCTCTATGCCGTTGACGGATGGCCGTCCGTGGCGCGCACGCCGGTCGCGTTGGAAATCGGTGACCCCCTGTCGGTCCTCCTGCTTGTCGTTCTCGGCTGGGCAAGCGCGAAGAGCTTTCGCGCCTTGCGGATTCCGAACCCGAATTTCATGGGGCCCGTGACCTGCGCCGCCGCCCTGTCCGTCAGCGGTCTGGGCCCCCTTCCCTACCCCGCCGTTGTTCTGGCGGCCGCGCAGATCGTTCTGGGGACATGGCTTGGCGCGACCTTCCGCCGGAAAATCGTTACATCCGCCTTACGCCTATCGCTCGCCAATACCGTGTCGGCGATGCTTTTGCTGCTGTTGTGTTGCCTGTGCGCCGTGGCAATCGCGGCCCTGTCCGACGTCGATTGGCGAACGCTCGTGCTGGGTGCGGCGCCCGGCGGCGCCGTTGAAATGGCGTTGACCGCCAAGTTCCTTGGGCAAAGCGTCGTTCTGATCACGACCTTTCACCTCGTCCGCATCTTCATCTTCATGCCCAATATCCCGTGGATCGTGAAAATGATCGCCCGCAACGAAGATCGCAAAAGAAAGGAAGACACACTGTCATGACCACCTACCGACCGCTGCCCGAAGGCCGCCGCGCGCGCATTGCCGTGCTGGACGACTACATGGGCGTCGCGCACCGTCTTGCCGATTGGTCCGCGCTAGAACGCCGTGCCGACGTGACGTTCCTGCATCATCCAATCCCAACCGACCGCCTGATCGCGGAATTGGCCCCCTATGATGCGATCTGCCTGATGCGCGAGAGAACAGACATGCCGGGCCACGTCCTGAGGGGGCTTCCAGATCTGAAGGCCATCGCGGCCACAGGCCGACGCAATCGCACGCTGGACACCAAAACCGCCGCCGAACTCGGCATTCCAGTGATGACGACGGATGGCAGCGGCAACGGCATCTACGCAACGGTGGAACTTGCCTGGGGCCTGATCCTCGGGCTGTTGCGCCATATCCCGGCCGAGTCCGCCGCGATGCGCGACGGGGCATGGCAAACCCGTCTCGGAAACGCCTTGTATGGTCGCACCCTCGGGCTTGTGGGGCTGGGCAGGCTCGGGTCCCGCATGGCGCATGTCGCGCAAGCCTTCGGCATGAACGTGATCGCATGGAGCCCGAACCTGACGGCAGAACGCGCAGCGGACGGGGGGGCTGTCCATACCGACAAGGAGACCCTGTTTCGCACCGCCGATGTCGTTTCGCTGCACCTTGTTCTGGCTGAAACGACAAAGGGCATTGTCGGCGCCGAGGATCTTGGCCGAATGAAGCCGGGCGCGATCCTGATCAATACATCGCGCGGGCCGTTGGTGGACCACGACGCGCTGATTGCCGCGTTGTCTGAAGGACACATCGCCGGGGCGGGGATCGACGTTTACGACATTGAACCGCTTCCCACCGATGCCGCGATCCGCACCACGCCGGGGACGCTGCTGACCCCGCATCTGGGGTATTCGGTGCAGGAAACGTTCGAAAGCTTTTATCGCCAGACCGTCGAAAACCTCGAAGCGTGGCTGGACGGCGCACCGCAACGGCTGGCCTCCCCGGAATGAAGACCGGCCCCTTGCGGGGCCGGCTCCAAATCACCTTGTGGTCGGACAGGGTTACTGGCCGATGCCACGCGAGGTGGCGAGGTCTTGCCAGATGCCGATGTCCCGCAGGTAGATCTCGCGGAATTCCGCCGGGGACAGGTCACCGGCAAGGGCGTAGTTCTCCGCCAGAAGGTCCTGCATCCGGTCGGACGCCATCGCCTCGTCGAAGTCGGCGTTGATCTGCTGGGCAAGCTCTTCGTCCATGCCACCCGGACCGAACAGGGCAACCCAGCCATTGATATCGACGCCGCTGACGCCGGCTTCGCCGCTCGACGGGATTTCAGGCAGCAGATCGAAACGCTCGGGCGCCAGAACGGAAAGGGCCTTCACACGACCGTCGTTGACGTAAGGCATCACGCTGGCCGTGGTCGAGATATAGGTGTCGGAGTGCCCGCCCATCATGTTGGTATAGGCCTCACCCCCGCCGGAGAAGTGCACGATATCCGCGGGCAGATCCGTTGCCTCGATCACCAGTTCCGACATGAAGTGGCTGGAACTGCCGGGCCCGGCTGTGCCCATGAACATCGGCCGATCCTGGGCTTCTTCGATGAAGCCTGACAGATCGTCGGACTCGACATTGGCCCCGCCGACCAGAATGTAAGGACTGGTGACCAAAAGCGAGATCGGCGTCACATCTTCCTCGGGGTCGTATTGCAGATCGGTCTGGATCGCGGGTGCCGTCGAGATGGCCGCCGTGTTGATCAACAGGGTGTGCCCATCCGGGTCAGCCTGCGTCATCTCCGTCGTCCCGATCATGGAGCCTGCACCGGGCCGGTTGACGATCACGACGGGCTGTTCCCAGATCCGTTCCAGTTCGATCGCAAGCGGGCGCGCGGTGCTGTCGGTCGAGCCGCCGGTGCCATAGGGCACGATGATGGTGACGGGGCCGGTCGGGAAGTCCTCTTGCGCAAACGCACCGGTCGCAGTGAGGGTTGCGGCAACAGCCGCCACAAAGATCGTTTTCATAGTCGTCTCCTCCTTGGATGCTTGCCAATCTTGGCAATTCGGTGTGGCCTTTGGGCGGCCACTGCACGGTCCGGTTTCGGATCCGCGCGCCCGTCTCGTTGTCAGGTATCGGATGATGGTTCCTCGGTGGGGTTCGGGCCTCGGCGACGCCGCAAGACCGCGCTGACAAGTGTCCAGATCAGCACGATTGCCGACAGCACGAGAACGGTTCCCGCGATCGGTCGTTCTAGGATCGCCGTGAAGTCACCGCGCGCCAACACCATGGCCCGTCGGAACTGCGCCTCGACCAGCGGGCCCAGCACGAAGCCAAGCAACAACGGCGCCGCCGGAAGATCGGCAAGCCGCATGGCGTATCCTACGAAGCCAAAGCCCAGCACCACCAGAACATCGGCCGGGTTGGCGCGCACGCTATACGCGCCGATGCACAAGAAGACGAGGATCGCGGGATACAGGAAGTGGTAGGGGATCAATAGCAACCGGACCCAAAGGCCGATCAGCGGCAGGTTCAGAACCAGCAGCAGCAAGTTGCCGATCCAGAAGCTCATCACAAGGCCCCAGAACAGCGACGGCTGATCCACGATCAGGGTCGGGCCCGGCTGGATGCCATGGATCATCAGCGCGCCGAGCATCAACGCCATGGTGGCGCTGCCCGGAATGCCGAGGGTCAATGTCGGGATGAACGCGGTCTGGTCGGCTGCGTTGTTCGCGGTTTCCGGTGCCACCAGCCCCTCGATCGCGCCATTGCCGAAGCGTTCCGGTGTCTTGGATGTCCGTTTTTCAACGGCGTAAGCCATGAAAACCGCGATCGAAGGCCCGGTTCCCGGAAGCGCGCCGATGAACGCCCCGATCGACGAGCCGCGCAGCCCGGGCAGCCACGACCGTCGCCAATCGTCCTTGGTCGGCAGCATGTTGAGCAGCTTCGCACTGGACTTGTCGACCTTGGCGATGCGTTTGGCGCCGACCGATGACAGGATCTCGCCGATACCGAAAAGGCCCATCGCCATCGCGCTGATGCCGAAGCCCTCCAGCAAGCTCATGGATCCGAAGGTGAAACGCCCGACGCCGCTTTGGCTGTCGGTCCCGACCGTTGCCACCAACATGCCGAGGACGACCATGGCGAGGCCCTTGGACGGCGCCGCGTTCGCGATCGTCGACGCCGCGACAAGGCCCAGCACCATCAGCGAAAAGTACTCGGCCGGGCCGAATGTCAGCGCGTACTCCGCGATCAGGGGCGAAAACAGGCTCAGCACGATGATGCCGAACGACCCGCCCGCGAAAGAGGCGATCGTCGTCATGAAAAGCGCAACGCCGGCGCGGCCCTGCTTGGCCATCGGGTGGCCGTCGAGACAGGTGACCGCGGAGGATGTCGCCCCCGGAATGTTCAACAGGATCGAGGCCGTGGATCCCCCGTAGGTGGTGCCGTAATAGATCCCGGCCAGCATGATCAGGGCCGCCGTCGGATCGAGATAGAAGGTCAGCGGAAACAGCATCGAGATCGCCGCCAGCGGACCGACACCGGGAATGACCCCGACAAAGGTCCCCAGGAAGACACCGGCAAAGCAGAACAACAGGTTGGTCGGCGTGACCGCGGTTTCCAGTCCCAGTGCGAGATTTGCGAGCAATTCCATCAGAACGGCCAATCAAACGCGGGGATCGGCAGGTTGAGGCCGACGATGAACAGCGCCCAGGTTGCAAACGTCATCCCCGCCCCGAGGATCAGCGCCGCGCCGAGCCTGACGCGCGTTTCGGAAAAGGTTGCGAACACGGTCGTGAAGAACACCGCCGGAACGATCCCGACAGTCTCGATCATCAACGCGAAGCCGATGATGCTGATTGACATCACGACAAGGGGACGGGGTTTCAGCACGACCGTGTCACCCTTTCGGAACAGGGCCGGAACCGAGATCATCAGGCCGAAAGCGGCAAGGGTGACACCAAGCGCCACGGGCATCATGCCCGGCCCCATCCTTGAAACCGTGCCCATCGCGTAGTTGGACCCGGCGTACGCCGCTGCAGCGACCCCGGCCAGGGTCAGCCCCAATCCGGCGACGATATCTCGATAATCGCGATCAAGCATTTTCCCCTCCCTATGGTCAGAAATGCTTCCTCCTGAGACGCACACTCGAACCTGCGCTCTGGTTGCACAACAGGCAAAAGATCGGGCGAGCATAACAAACGGTTTGTCTTGGATTGCCCGATACGCAACTTGCCAGCAGCCTTGCCGCATAGCACAACTTTCCCCATGGATTACGATTTGGAAACACACGGCTGGCAACTGGATCCCGATGATGGGTTCGTCGGCCATGTCGGCGGCTTGTGGCGCCGCACCGTTGAGGGCCAGCCCCGGTTTGCCTTCATCGCCCGCGATTTCCACGCCAATCGCAACGGCGTGGTGCATGGCGGCATGTTGATGACAGTCATGGACCGTGCCTTGGGCCAAACAGCGCGGTTCACGATGGGGGCGGCACGCGGCGCGACCGTCAGCCTGACCCACCAGTTCCTCGCCCCCGTCCATATCGGTGATCTGGTCGAAGTGACACCGGTTGTCACGCGGACAACCGCGCGCATGGTGTTCATGACGGGCACGGCGTTTGTGGCTGACGCCCCGGTCCTGTCCGGTCAGGGCGTCTGGCGCGTCTCGCATTCGACGCGCTGAGAGACATCAATCCGTCAGCACGACAAGCCCGTCAGCGGCGACAACCCCCTCACCGTCGGGCATCACGAACAGGGGATTGATCTCGGCGTCTTGCAGGCGGTCCCCCAAGGCAACCCCAAGTCTGGCGAGCGCTTCGACAGCGCCGACAAGCGCGTCGACATCATGTGCAGGGGCACCGCGGAATCCGTCCAGCAAGCGCCTGATCCTCAGGTCGTCCACCATGCGACGGGCATCGCCTTCGCGCAAGGGCAGCAAGCGCAACGTGCTATCCCCCGACAGTTCCGCCTGCACTCCGCCGGCGCCCAGCAGGATCATCGGACCAAGCTGCGGATCCCGGCGCAGGCCAAGGATCACCTCGAGGCCGCCGCGCACCATCTTTTGCACAAGATAGCCTTCCGGGGTGGGTAACCCTTGTGCCCTCAATCTCTCGGCCATCTCGGTCAGGGCGGGCCCGACAGAATCGGGCGCGAGCCCGACCCGGACCCCCCCAACATCGGATTTGTGGGCGATCTCGCGCGACAAGACCTTCAGAACGACCGGCCCCCCCAATGCCTGCGCCGCCCGCTGGGCGGCGTCACCCGTCTGCACCACGTGGCTTTGCGCCGTGCTCAGGCCAAACGCATCGAACAGCGCCTGTGCCTCGGCCTCGTTCAGGATCCCGTTTGGCAGACCCGCCGGAACCGACGCGCCCCGCACTGCCAGCGGCGCGCCAACTGGCGCCACCGGCAATACGGCCCTCAGGACGGTGGCACAGGTTTCGGGCGCGGAAAACGCGGGCACGCCATCGCGGTTCAGCAGTTCGACGATGTGGGGCGCATGCGGACTGACATAGGCGATCAGCGGCTTTTCACTCGCGGCGGCCCCGGCGCGGATCGCCCCGACCGCCACGTCGGGCCGCGCAAGCGCCGAGGAGCCCACGACCACCGCGACCCCGTCAATCCCGTCTGCCGAAAGCAGTGTTTGCGTCGCCGCCGTCATGATCGCGGGGTCGACTCCGGCCAGCGTTACATCAACCGGGTTGCCCGTCATCGGGGTCGTCTGGCCCAACAGATCGGCCAGCGCCTTGCCGGTGGCGACGTCAAGCTCCGGCACATCCAGCCCGAGCATGCCGCAATTGTCGGCCACAAGGCTGCCTGCCCCACCGGTCGATGTCAGGATGGCGACCCGGTTGCCCCGCATCCGGCGACGGCTATCCAGCATCGCCGGAAGGTCCAGCAAGTCACTGAACGTTTCGGCCCGCACCGCGCCGACCTGCCGGAACAGCGCATCATAGGCCCGGTCCTCGCCCGCCATCGCGCCGGTATGCGATACCGCCGCGCGCGCGCCTGACTCGGACCGGCCCACTTTGTAAACGACCAGCGGCTTGCCCGCCGCGCGTGCCGCTTCGGCGGCGCGGCGGAACTTATCGACCGACCGGATGCCTTCGATGTAGGCGGCAATCGTGGTGGTCGCGTCGTCGTTCGCATAGGCGGCGATCAGATCCGCGATATCCAGATCCGCCTCGTTCCCGGTCGAGGCCAGCTTGCAAAACCCGATGCCGCGCGCCGCGCCCCGCGACAGCAACGCACCGAGAATGCCACCGCTTTGCGAGGCGACGGAAATGCCGCCTCTCGGCATGTCATCCCCCTCCAGCGCCCCGCTTGCCGACAGCACGATACCGCGCGAAAGGTCCATCGCCCCGATCGTGTTGGGCCCCAGCAGGCGCATCGCACCGGCGGCCTCGTGCAGGGCCTGCTGCCGGGCGCGCCCGTCCTCGCCCGCTTCCCCGTAGCCACTGGCCAGAACGATGGCGATCTTGCACCCTTTCGTGGCAAGGTCGCGCACCGCCGCTTCCGCGCGGTCAACGCCCAGTAGCACGATGGCGACATCGGGCGCACCCGGCAGGTCGGCAACGCTGGCAAAGCAGGGTCGCCCTGCGATTTCCGCCGCGCGCGGGTTTATGGGCCAGATATCCCCGGAGAATCCGTGTTTGAGCAAGTAGGCGACAGGCCGCCCGCCGGTCTTGCCGGGATCCGCGGACGCCCCGACGACCGCCACGCTTTTGGGGGCCCAGAGAGCATCGAGCGTTGTTTCAGATTTGGTCATTTGGTTCCTCCGGACCCGACGCCAAGCAGACGCAGATCACCGTTTTGTCGTCCCGGCCCGGCATCCATGGCAAACCGCGCGCAATCATCGGCCAAGGCCTCGGGCGCTTGCTGACGCGCCCAGTGGACCGGGCCGCCGGTCCACCGTGGAAAGCCGTAGCCGTTCACCATCACGACATCGATATCCGAAGGCCGCAGGGCGACGCCTTCCGCGACGATGCAGGCCGCTTCGTTGACCATGGCCGCAAGCGCGCGGCGCTGAATATCCAGCGCGGCGAGACTGTGCCGCGCGATGCCCTTCTCGGCAGAGGCCGCGATGATCAGCGCCTCGACCTCCGGGTCGCGATGCCGCGCCCCGTCGGCGTCATAGCGATAATACCCTGCCCCGGTCTTGCGCCCGAAGCGCCCCGCCTCGCACAGCCGATCCGGGATATGAACGTAGCGGTCCTGCGGATCGCGGTCGGCCACCCTTTGCCGCCGCATGGTCCAGGCGATGTCGAGCCCCGACAGGTCGGCAACCGCGAAAGGCCCCATGGCGAAACCGAAAGCTTCAAGCGCGCGGTCCACCTCGTGCGGCAAGGCCCCGTCTTCCAGCAAGAATTCGCACGCCGCGCGATAGGCGGCATAGATGCGGTTCCCGATGAACCCGAAACTGTTCGCGGCCTCGACCGGCTGCTTGCCCAGCAATCCGGCCACCCCCAGCCCGGTGGCCATGGCCCGGTCCCCGCTGGCACTGCCCCGCACCACTTCAAGAAGCTTCATGATATGGGCCGGGCTGAAGAAGTGCAGACCAATCACATGTTCGGGCCGGGGCACCTTGGCCGCCATCCGGTCGATGTCCAGATAAGACGTGTTCGTCGCAACGACCGCATCGGCGCCGAGAACGGCGCCAAGCTTGCCGAACAGCTCTTCCTTGACGCGCTGGTCTTCGAACACGGCCTCGATCACCAGATCGCAGCGGGCCAGCGCGGACAGTTCGGTGCCCGTCGTCAGGCGGCCTTTCGCAGCTTCGCCGTCAGGCCTGCTCAGCCTGCCGCGCGCGACAGCCCCGTCAATCGCGTCTTCGATCCGAGCCACCCCCTTGGCCAAGGCGTCGGCATTGGCATCCATCAAGACAACCGGCTTGCCGACTTGCAGGATCGCCGTCGCGATCCCCGCGCCCATTGTTCCGCTGCCGATCACGCCGAACAGGTCAACCGGCACGGGGGCCGCTTCCCGCCCGGGCATGCCCCGGGCCGCCTCGCGCTCGGCCAGGAAGATGTGGCGCAGTGCCGTTGCCTCCGGTGTCTCATGCATCCGCTCTGCCGTCGCGCGTTCCGCGTCGAGGCCGTCGCGCGCCGTGATCGTTCCTGCCTCGCGGATATGATGGATCGCGGCCAACACATGCGGGCGCGCTTTCCGCGACGCACTTTCGGCCGCCGCGTCGACATCGACGTCATCGGGCACCGGGCGATCAATGAGCCGTCGCTTCGTTCCTGCCATGTCGCGGGCCATCAGGATCCCCGCGCGCTGCAAATCCTGTGCCGCAACCGCATCGACAAGGCCAAGGCCAAGCGCCTTTTCCGCGGTCACCTCGGTTGCCCCGGCGATCAGCCTGATCGCCTCGGCGCGGCCGACCAGCCGTGGCAATCGTTGCGTCCCGCCCGCGCCGGGCACGACGCCGCGTGCGCATTGGGTCAATCCGACGCGGGCACCGGGGGTGGCCACGCGGGCATCGCAGCCCAGCGCAAGCTCATACCAATCGTCCAGCGCGACGCCTTGCACCGCCGCGACGAAGGGTTTCCCGGCCATTTCGATGGCGGCGATCACCCGCCCCATGCAGGACGGCCCAACCGGCATCTGGTGTGCAGCGCGGTCACGGCCGGGCGAACCATCGTCCCCGCCGACGATCAGCACCACACCGCCAATGCCGTCATCCGACGCAACCGTCTCGATATCCCTCAGAAGGGCGTCCAGCCTGTCGGTTGACCACGTATCGCGCGACCCGGTATCGATCTCCAGAACGGCAATAGTCGCGTCACGCTCGATCTGATCCGGCCGGTCCATCATTCTTTCACGTCTACCAAGGCGTCCACGGCGGCGACCCCGTCGCCAAGGGGCAGCACCATGAGTGGATTGATTTCGGCCTCGATGATGTCCGTGTCGCCCGCAAGGGCCGAGACCGCGACCACGGCCCGTGCCAACGCCTCAAGGTCGCCTTGCGGCCGGCCGCGCGCTCCGTTCAGCGTCGGGGTGACTTTCAACTGCGTGATCATCTCCCGCGCGCCATCCAGATCGACCGGCGCCAATCGCATCACGCTGTCTCGATAGATCTCGGTGAATATCCCGCCGGCAGCCAGCACCACGATCGGCCCGACCTGAGGGTCGCGGCGCAGCCCGATCAGCACCTCGCCAACGCCCTTGTGCATCCGTTGAACCAGAACCCGCGTGACAGCGTGGCCCGGGATATGCTGCGCGACATTTTCGCGGATCTCGGCCATCGCCGCGGCCAGCGCCTCGGGGGTTTCTATTCCGACAACGACCGCGCCCGCATCGCTTTTGTGGGGAATGGAGGCGTCCAGAACCTTCGCCACGACGGGGAAGTCGAAGGGCAGGTCCGGAACCGGGGCATTGACATCGAGAGCCACCCACTCGGCGACCGGCAGGGTCGCCAAACGTTCGTAGGCTTCAGCCTCGTCCAAGGTCCGTCCGACACCGCCGGCACGCTCCGGTGGCATCGGTGGAAGCGCCGGCACCTGACGCTGAAGCGCGGCCGCGACGGCATCGGCACAGGTTTCGGGATCTTCGAAAACGGGAACCCCCGCCGCGGCCAGTTGCCGCGTGGCATGCGGGGCGTCGGGCACGAGGAAGACCGCGAAGGGATGACCGGGCGTGTTGATCAGGTCAAGCGCGGGTTGCACCGCGAGATCGGGGTTGAACCGGGCCGATGAACCGACACAGACCAGAACAAGATCGAATTCCGGTGCGTGTCGAAAAACCTCGATCGCGCCGTGCATGACCTCGTAGCGGGTGCCCGCAAGGGTCAGGTCGAGAATGCGGTTCCGGCCCGTTTCAATCCCCTTTTCCGCCAGCCGCGCAAGCGTCGCATCGCTTGGCGGGACGATCTCGACATCCTGCCCGGCAAGCTGATCGACCGCCATCGCCGCGCCGCCCCCGGTCGTGGTGATCACGCCGACCCGCCCTTGGCGGGGCGTGGTCGCGGCCGCGACGCGGGTCAGCAGGGGGGACACCTCTAGCAGGCCTTCGAACGACGCCACGCGGGCGATCCCGCAGGCCTTCAGGAAGACATCCGCGACCTCATCCGCCCCGGCGAGCGACCCGGTATGCGACTGCGCCAGTTCAGCCGCCGCGTCGGACCGGCCCAGCTTGAACGCGGCCACCGGCTTGCCACGCCTGGCGGCTTCTTCGGCGAAAGCCCGCAACCTGTCCGCGTGCCCCATATGTTCCAGAAACAAGAGGAATCCGGTCACCGCGGGATCATCGAGCGCGGCGGCGCAGACATCGCCCATCGACAGGTCCGTTTCCCCGCCGACAGAGACCAACCCGGCAAAGCCCAGACCCTTGCGCTTGCCACGCGACATCAGCGCCCCGATCAGGCTGCCGCTATGGGAGGCGACGAACAAGCCGCCTTTCGGCAGATCGGGTTCGGCGAAGGCTGCGTTCGCTGTCAGGATCATGCCCGTATGCAGGTTCGCCAGACCGATGGACGACGGCCCCAGAACGCGCACCCGGCCACGTTCGATCAAGGCGCGCAGCCTTGCGCTGTTGGCGTCCCCCGCCGCACCGGCCTCGGCGAAACCGGTGGCCAGAACGGTGGCGACCGGCACGCCGAGTGTTTCACATTCTTCAAGCGCCTCGAGCGCGCGGTCCGCCCCGGTCAGGATAAAGGCATGCTCGGGCACCACGGGCAAATCCGACAGCGACGCGAACGCGCGTTCGCCCTGAACCGTCTGGCGCGTCGGGTTGACCGCGTAAACCGCGCCACCGAACCCCGCCGCCCGCAAGAAGCGCAGCGGCCGGCCCGAGGTTTTGCCGGCATCGTCCGACACGCCGACAAGCGCGATGCTGCCGGGGGTCAAAAGGGCCTTCTGCCACGGATGCGCAGCCATCACGATGGCCGCTGGCTGAAGCGCCGGTCGAACACGTGCTCGGCAATTCGGTTCTTGAGCATCTCGATCGACCCGCCGGCGATCTGCCAACCGCGCGTGCGTTTGACACAATATTCAACGAGGCTTTCGGTTGAATAGCCATAGGCCCCCATCGCCTGCATCGCCGCGTTGGCCACGTCGAAGCCGGCCTCGTTGCACGCAAGTTTCGCAACCGCGGTATTGAACGCGGAGGGAAGCCCGTTTTCATCCCCGTCGCGCGCCGCGCGGTAAAGCAGCATCTGCGCGCTTTCCAGCTGCACGATCATTTCCGAGAATTTCCATTGCAGCCCCTGGAATTCGCATAGCGGGCGCCCGAATTGCGTGCGCTCCGTCACGTGCTGGCGCGCGGTTTCGTAGGCGTGCCGTCCAAGCGCCAAGGCCCGCGCCGAATTCCCGATCCGTTCGACGTTGAAGCCCGAGATCTGCTTCTTGAACCCACCGGGCCCCAGAAGCACGTTCTCGGCGGGGATCCGGCACTCCTCGAAATAGAGCGGGCACCATTCTTCGCCGCTCATGAACTGGGCGGGCGCGCCGACGGTAAAGCCCGGCGTTCCGCGTTCGACGAGGACGGACCCGATACCATTCGTGCCGGGCCCGAAACGGACATAGACCAGGAACAGATCCGCATGCGGGCTGTGGGTCGAGAACACCTTGGACCCGCTGATGATATAGCCGTCGCCGTCTTCATGCGCGGTCGTCTTCAATTCCGTTACGGCGGACCCCGCGTCGGGTTCGCTCATCCCAAGGGAAATCAGTTTCGTCCCGTTCAGCAGCCCCGGCAGCCAACGTTCCTTCTGGGCGGGCGACGCGAATTCGGCGAAGGTCCGGATCGGGCCGAAATTGCCCGCCTGCACGACATCCGCGCTTTTCGGGCATACCATGGCCAATTCCATGATGGTGATGACAGCATCCATCAAGGTTCCGCCGACACCGCCATCGGCTTCGGGGATCGTGATCCCCAACATGCCCATTTCCGATAGTTTCGCGGCCAGATCCCATGGATATTCCCTGGAATGGGCCCGCGTTAACGCGCCGTCTGCCAATTCGCCCTCGGCGAACCGGCGCACGGCATGCGCCAGTTCGGCCTGTTCAGGTGTAAGTCCGGATGTCACTGGTACTGCTCCTGCGTTCCATTTGCAGGGCTAACCCTGCTCGTGCACCTTATCTAGCCAAAGCAAGGGTGCGGGAAAGTGACCAGACGTGTTGATTGCATAACCTGAGATCAGCCTGATCTCCGCAAAGTTTTCAGACCCGTTCCAGCGAGCCGACCGCCCCCGACCCGGGAACCTGCCAAGCTCATCAACCTGTCGGCGTCATCGCGGACTGCGCTAATCGCAGCGCGCGCTCATGCCGCCATCCACGACAATCTCGGTGGCCGTCACGAAACGCGCCTCGTCAGAGCACAGGAAAAGCGCGGCATTGGCAGTGTCGCGCCCGTCGCCCATCCAGCCAAGCGGGATGCGCTTGATCCGGGATTGCAACAGCGCGTCGACATCGCCGCCCATGCGCTGACCGGCCAGCCGGGTTTCGACCATCGGCGTATGCAACTGGCCCGGCACCACGGTGTTGACCCGGATCCCCTTGGGGGCGAATTCGACCGCCGTGACCTTGGAAAACTGGATGATCGCGGCCTTGGCCGAGGCATAGGCGACCTGCGCCGCCCCTGTATAGCGTGTGCCGGACGTGGACGAGGTGTTAACGATCGCGCCGCCCCCCGCCGCCTCCATATGCGGCAGCACGGATCGACAGGTGAGGTAGACGCTTTTGAGGTTGAAATCCAGTTGCCGATCCCAGCTTTCCTCGTCAAGGGTCGTTGGCCCGCCCTTGGCCGAGCCGCCGACATTGTTGACAAGAAGGTCAACACCGCCGAACCGCTCGACGCAGGCCGAGACCATCACCTCCACCGCCGCACGATCGGTGACATCGCACAGGTAAGGTTCGATCTCTCCGCCAACCGCGCGCACCCGGTCCAGCGTTTCCTCCATCGTCTCCGCGCGCAGGTCGACGGCGAAGATCTTCGCCCCCTCCTCGGCAAAGCGCACGCAGGTCGCGCGCCCGTTGCCCCAGCCGGGGCCGACGCAGCCCGCCCCGGTCACGATTGCGATTTTCCCGTCCAGCCGTCCGGCCATGTCATGTCTCCTCGAAACGATAGGGTCTCATTGTGCTGTCGATCCGTCAGGATCGGCGTGTCGCTGCAATCCGCGCGCATGCCGGCAACGCGGCCCGAGACGGCTTAGTCATCGTCCAGATCCGGCGCCGGGTCTTCCCCCAGCGGCGGCACCTTGAACACGTTGATCGTCAACGAAATCAGCGTGTAGTAGCCAAGCACCCCGATCAGGTCGACCAGCGCCGCTTCTCCCAGAACGTCCTTGGCGCGCGCATAAAGCGCGTCATCGACATTGCGCGTTTCATGGGCCGCCCGGGCGACATCATGCACCACTTCCTCCGCCGGTTCGGTAAAGACCGGACGCTTGTTGAGGCGGATCGCCTCGATCACCTCCTCCGACAGGCCTGCCTTGCGCGCAAAGCCCTTGTGAACCTGCCATTCGTACTCCGAGCCGAAGATCCGGCCGGTCACGAGGATCGCCAGTTCGGACAATCTGTCGCCCAGAACCGTGTCATAGCGACAATAGCGACCCAGATCCTGCGCTTTTGCCGCCAGTTCCGGCCGGTGCATCCAGACCGCCAGAGGCCCGCGAACACCACCGCGCGGACCACTGGCAATGGCGTCGTGAATGTCCTGCTGCCGTGTATCGTAGGTTGAAGGGTCGGGTGCCTGAAGGCGCTGATCGGGCCAATTGGGCATGTCGATATCCTTTCTGTTGCGCGTCTTGGTGCGCCCCTGCCAGCGAACAGGGACAAGCGCGGGGGCACAGGATCGCGACCCCGCCCGTCGGAGCATTGATGATGCGCCCTGACGGCGCGGATCGAAAACGCGCCGACATTTTGCTGTCGCGACCTGCGCCGGAAATATGGGCGGAAGTTGGTGACGCCAGATCCAGCGACGCAATGACCGTGGCGGATCCCGACCCGGAACTCAATCCCTTGGATGGTGTCCGGCAGGCGGTTTGCCTCGCGCTGACACCAGCGGTTTGTCAGGCATGACCAGACCGATCTTTCGGCTGGCGCACCCGACGCCAGACCACCGGAATCCGCTCTGATCAATCGAACCGCCTCTCCACGCGCTGCCGGGGCCGGTCTGCACACCAGTCGATGAGCGACCGCCATGAGGCCCCGTCTCGTGTCTGTACGGGGGGTGCACGGGGGGTGTACGCCCGGTGCACGGGCGGCGCCCCCCTTTTTCGCCACTCAGGCGGTCAGCCCCTCGGGCTCCGCAAGCCCGTTCGCGCGGCTGCAGGCGGTCACGGTATTGGCCAGAAGGCAGGCGATGGTCATCGGCCCGACCCCGCCCGGCACCGGCGTGATCGCGCCGGCGACCTCGGCGGCACTGGCGAAGTCCACGTCGCCGACCAGCTTGGTTTTTTCAGGGTTTTCAGGATGTTGAACCCGGTTGATCCCGACATCGATCACCGTGGCCCCCGGCTTGACCCAGTCACCGGGGATCATCCCCGGCCGACCTACGGCCGCCACGAGGATATCGGCCCCTCGGCAAACGCCGGCAAGGTCCTTCGTGCGGCTGTGCGCGATGGTCACCGTGCAGCTGTCGCCCAACAAAAGCTGCGCCATCGGCTTGCCCACGATATTCGACCGCCCCACCACGACCGCGTTCATCCCCGACAGGGATCCATGGTGATCGCGCAGCATCATCAGGCAACCGAGCGGGGTGCAGGGCACCATGCTTTTCTGCCCGGTGCCCAGAAGCCCCACGTTGGAGATATGGAAGCCGTCCACGTCCTTGGCAGGATCTATCGCGTTGATGACAATATCCGAATTCATGTGCCCGGGCAGCGGCAACTGCACGAGGATGCCATGCACCGCCGGGTCCCTGTTCAGCTTGTCGACCAACGCCAAGAGGTCGGCCTCGGACGTATCTGCGTCAAGCTTGTGCTCGAAGCTCGCCATGCCGGTCTCGACCGTCTGCTTGCCCTTGGAGCGGACATAGACCTGGCTGGCCGGGTCCTCGCCCACCAGCACCACGGCCAGCCCGGGCGTGATCCCATGATCCTCCTTCAGCCGCGTGACATGTTCGGCGACCTGCGCGCGGACCCTGCCCGCAAAGGCCTTGCCGTCGATGATGGTGGCGCTCATGGTCCTCTCCTCTTCCGTCTCAGACATCCGTGTTGGCGTAGCTGGCGGCGTAATGGTCCATCTGCATCCGCGTGGCCAGCACCGCGTTCTTCATCAGCGTGGCGACCGTGACCGGACCGACCCCGCCGGGCACCGGCGTGATCCACCCCGCCACCTCGGCGCAGCTTTCGAAATCGGCGTCGCCCACGGTCTTGCCGCCCTCTTGCGTGTCCACCCGGTTGATCCCGATATCGATCAGCGCGGCGCCGGGTTTCAGCATCTCGCCCGTCACCAGCCCCGGCTTGCCCACGGCCACGAAGACCGCATCAGAGGCGCGGCTGTGCATCGCGACCGACCGCGTCATGTGGTGGCAGACCGTCACCGTCGCGCCAAGGCCCATCAACAGGAAGGCGATGGGTTTTCCCACGATCTCGGAATGGCCGATCACGGTGACGGTCAGCCCCTCCAGCGGCAGCGGCAGGGTCTTGAGGATCTCCACCGCCGCGACCGCCGTGCAGGGGCCAAGCGCGAGGTCGTTGTAGACGATGTTCCCGATCGAGGCGGGGTGCATCCCCTCCACGTCCTTCAGCGGATGGATCGCCTTCTGCAACACCTTTACGGGGATGTGGTCGGGCAGCGGGCGTTGCACGATGATGCCGTTGACGCGCGGGTCGGCATTCAGGCCCTGCAGGATGCCCGTCAGCTGTTCCAGCGAGGTTTCAGCCGGATAATTGCGCGCTTCGAACCCCACCCCCGCGCTGTCGGCGCTGCGTTGCTGGTTGCGCACGTAAAGCTCCGCCGCGGCGGTATCGCCGACGCTGATCGAGACGAGGCTGGGTGTCCAGCCCTCGCCCGCAAGCGCCGCGGCCTGTTGTGCGACGCGCGCGCGCATCCGGGCCGCGATGGCCTTGCCGTCGATCAGGGCTGCGCGCATTCGCGGGCCATCCTCTTGTCGCTTGTATCGCCGTCGCATGGCAGCAGGGCGGCCCGAAGGCCACCCCCACGTCGCATCACCTCAGAACAGCCCCTCGACGAGGCCTTCCTCGTTGATGCGGATGTTTTCGGCGGCGGGCGTGCGTGGCAGGCCGGGCATGGTCATGATCTCGCCGCAGATCACCACGACGAAGCCCGCCCCCGCCGACAGCCGCACCTCGCGGATCGGCACCGAATGGCCCGTGGGGGCGCCGCGCCGGTTGGGGTCGGTGGTGAAGGAATACTGGGTCTTGGCCATGCAGACCGGCAGCGAGCCGTAGCCCTGATCTTCCCATTCCTTCAACTGGTTGCGGATCTTGGCATCGGCCAGCACCTCGTCGGCGCGGTAGATCGCGGTTGCGACGCGTTCAATCTTCTCGAAAAGGCCCAGGTCGTCGCGGTAGAGCGGCGCGAACTGGCTCTGGCCGCTATCGGCGATCTCGGCGACGCGGGTGGCCAGCTCCTTCGTGCCCTCGGACCCCTTGGCCCAGTGCTGGCACAGGATCGCCTCGGAGCCTTGCGTGGCGACGTATTCCTTGACCGCCTCGACCTCGGCATCGGTGTCGGTGACGAAATGGTTGATCGCCACCACGACCGGCACGCCGAACTGTTTGAGGTTGCCGATATGGCGGCCAAGGTTGGCGCAGCCGTTCTTCACCGCGTCCACGTTTTCCGCGCCCAGATCGGCCTTGGCCACGCCGCCATTCATCTTCATTGCCCGGACGGTGGCGACCAGCACCACGCAATCGGGCGCCAGCCCGGCCTTGCGGCACTTGATGTTCATGAACTTCTCGGCCCCAAGATCGGCGCCGAAGCCCGCCTCTGTCACCACGTAATCGGCCAGTTTCAGCGCCGTCTTGGTGGCGATGACCGAATTGCAGCCATGCGCGATATTGGCGAAGGGCCCCCCATGCACGAAGGCGGGGTTGTTTTCCAGCGTCTGCACGAGGTTGGGCTGCATCGCGTCGCGCAGCAGGACGGTCATCGCGCCGTCGGCCTTGATGTCGCGGGCGTAGATCGGGCTCTTGTCCCGGCGATAGGCGACGATCATGTCGCCAAGGCGGCGTTGCAGGTCGGCAAGGTCCGAGGCGAGGCAAAGGATTGCCATCACCTCGGAGGCGACGGTGATGTCGAAGCCCGTCTGGCGCGGGAAGCCGTTGGCCACACCGCCAAGCGACGTGACCGTGTCGCGCAGCGCCCGGTCGTTCATGTCGAGCACCCGGCGCCACGTCACCCGGCGTTCGTCGATCTCCAGCTCGTTGCCCCAGTAAATGTGGTTGTCGATCATCGCCGAAAGCAGGTTGTGCGCGCTGGTGATGGCGTGGAAATCGCCGGTGAAATGCAGGTTCATCTCTTCCATCGGCACGATCTGCGCGTAACCGCCGCCGGCGGCGCCGCCCTTCATCCCGAAATTGGGCCCGAGGCTGGCCTCGCGGATGCAGATCGCGGCGTTCTTGCCGATGGCGTTCAGCCCGTCGCCAAGCCCCACGGTGGTGGTGGTCTTGCCCTCGCCCGCCGGGGTCGGGTTGATCGCGGTCACGAGGATCAGCTTGCCGGTCTCGCGGTCCTGGACCGAGTTGATGAAATCCTGGCTGACCTTGGCCTTGTCATGGCCGTAGGGCAGCAGGTGCTCGGACGGGATACCAAGCTTTTCGCCGATTTCCTGAATCGGGCGTTTCGTCGCCTCGCGGGCAATTTCGATGTCGGTCTTGAAGGCCATTGTCATCAGTCCTGTTGGCAGGGGCGGTTTGCTGGACTCACCCTTAGCGAGAAAGCCCAAGACGGACAGGGGCATTTCCGACGTTTTCAGGGCTTCATCCGCCAATTCCGGTTTCCGATACGTGGCGCGTTAGGGCTTTTTGAACCTTTCGGGCGCAGGCTGCGACACATGGGTATCAAACGCTGCCACCATGCGTCGGGGAAACATCATGTCTGCACCTATCGTTCTCATCCATGCCGGTTTCGGCTTCGGCCTCGTTCTTGGCCTTTCGCTGCTGACGCTGGTCTGACCTACCGGCCGCGGATTACGCGATCATGCCCCGCGTGCATGGTCCAGATGCGGCCAGACCGGCTGATCGGGGATGTGCAGGCGCAGTGTGTCGCCCACCGACAGCACGCCTTCACGTTCCACCCATGCAGTCACGCCGCGCCGCCCCTTTGCGGCCTGCTTGAACGCTTTGCCGTTGCCCGGCCCCTCGGCATCGATCGGCTTGGCAGGCAGGTGACAGGGCCGGTTTGCCATATCCACGACCAGCGTCACACCGTCCGGCCCTGCAGGCGCGACGACGGCGGGACATGGCTGAAATCGGGAATGCCCTCGATCACCACGCTGGCGCCGGCCAGTCCGGGGTCGAGCCTGTCCAACCCCATTCGGGCGGCGATAACGGCCAGATCCTCGGCGCTGAGGATCGTCACTTGCCGCACGTTGCGAATCTCGGTGCCTTTGGGGTGCTGCGCCACCACCCGGCTGCAGGAGGGGCGGGTCAACCCGGCATGGGTTTCTCCAGCGTGCCCCGCGAAGCCAAGCGCCATCCGGTCAAGCCGGCGCGAGGGCAACCCCGCCGCGCGGTCGGGATTGGCCCCCAGCCAGGTGACGCGGGCGGCAAACTCGGGGGGCATCAGCGCGGGCATGGCGAACCTCGTTTCGAAACACGGGGGAGGTGAGCGCGCAAAACATCGCCTTGCAAGCCGGAATCCGGAATCAAGACGCGTGAAAATCCTCTTACGCATGTTAGGCTTGATCCGGTAGCAACCTGTAGGAGCAAGACATGGACCAGGACGACTTCGTAAAGGCCGCAAAGAAACAGCTCGACAGCTGGAACGCCGAGATCAAGAAGATGCAGACCGAGGCCGAAAAGATGCAGGCACAGGGGCAGGAGGAGATGAAAAAGCAGCTCGCCCAGATGGAAGAGCAGCGTGAAAAGATCAAGGCACAGCTCGAACAGGCCGGGGAAACCAACAAGGCCGCGATGCAGGACATGCAGACCGGATTTCAGGAGGCGTGGCAATCCCTTGAAAAGAGCATGACCGACGCGCGCAAACGCTATTTCGGCGATTGACCTCCCGTACTGCGAAAGCCATGGCGACAGCCCATGGAAAAGCCCCCGGTGCCGATGCACCGGGGGCTTTTCACATCATGCGCCAGACGCCCGTGTTCAGCTGGACGGTTCCGGTTCCATCCCGCTGTCATCCGCCGGGCGCGCCTTGGGCTTGGTCTTCGGAATCGCCGTGACCGAGGCGCTGCCACCGGTATCGGCATCATCGTCATCCTCGCCGCGATGCAGGTCTTCGCCGGCGATGACCTTGCTGATCTCGTTGCCGGTCAGCGTCTCGTATTCCAGAAGACCCTGAGCCAGACGTTCCAGATGTTCACGCTTTTCGGTCAGGATACGCTTGGCCGTCTCGTAGCCTTCGTCCACCAGTTCCTTGACCTTGTCGTCGATGACCTTCTGCGTCGCTGCCGAATGGCTGGTCCCGCCGCCGTAGGCGCCAAGCATGCTCTGCTGTTCGTTGGCATAGTCGACATAGCCGATTTCCTCGGCAAAGCCGAACTGGGTCACCATGGCCCGCGCGATCTTCGACACCTGCTGAATGTCCGAGGCCGCGCCAGAGGTCACGTTCTCGCGCCCGAAGACAAGCTCCTCCGCGACGCGCCCGCCCATGGCCATGGCGATCTTGGATTTGTACTTGGTGTAGGTAACGGAAAGCTGATCGCGTTCCGGCAGGCTCAGCACGAGGCCGAGCGCCCGGCCACGCGGGATTATCGTGGCCTTGTGGATCGGGTCGTGCTGCGGGACGTTGAGGCCGACGATGGCGTGACCGGCTTCGTGGTAGGCGGTCAGCTTCTTTTCGTCCTCGGTCATGACCATGGACCGACGCTCGGCCCCCATCATGACCTTGTCCTTGGCATTCTCGAAATCCTCCATCGTGACAAAGCGGCGATTGACGCGTGCGGCCATCAGTGCCGCTTCGTTCACGAGGTTGGCAAGGTCCGCGCCCGAGAAGCCGGGCGTGCCGCGCGCGATGATTCGCAAATCCACGTTCGGGCCGAGCGGCACCTTGCGGGCATGAACGCCAAGGATCTGTTCGCGCCCCTTGATATCGGGGTTGGGCACCTGCACCTGCCGGTCGAAGCGGCCGGGGCGCAACAGCGCCGGGTCAAGCACATCAGGCCGGTTGGTGGCCGCGACGATGATGATGCCCTCGTTGGCCTCGAACCCGTCCATTTCAACCAGCAACTGGTTGAGCGTCTGTTCGCGTTCGTCGTTGCCGCCGCCATAGCCGACGCCACGCGACCGGCCCACGGCGTCGATCTCGTCGATGAACACGATGCAGGGCGCGTTCTTCTTGGCTTGCTCGAACATGTCGCGCACGCGGCTTGCGCCGACGCCAACGAACATTTCCACGAAATCGGAGCCCGAGATTGTGAAGAAGGGAACGCCTGCCTCGCCCGCGATGGCGCGCGCCAGCAAGGTCTTCCCGGTGCCCGGCGGGCCAACAAGCAGCGCGCCTTTCGGGATCTGACCGCCGAGCCGACTGAACTTCTGCGGCGTGCGCAGGAATTCGACGATTTCCTCAAGCTCTTCCTTGGCCTCGTCGATGCCCGCCACCTCGTCGAAGGTGACGCGTCCACTTTTTTCCGTCAGCAGCTTGGCCTTCGACTTGCCAAACCCCATGGCGCCCCCTTTGCCGCCGCCCTGCATCCGGTTCATGAAGAAGATCCAGATGCCGATCAGTACAAGCACCGGCAGCCACATCATCAGCCCGGCCATGAAGCCCGACTGTTCCTGCGGCCGCGCCTCGATGCGCACGTCGTTTTCCAGAAGCGTGGGGGTTACGTCCACTTCGGACGGGCGCACCGTTTCGAATGTGCCCTGCCCGGTGGTGAACTGGATCGTTTCACCGTCAATGGTTGCCGAACTGACAGCCCCGGATTCAATCCGCTGGATGAAATCGGAGTAGGCGACCGTCCGGGCGTTCATCTGGCTCTGGTTGCCGCTGAACAGGTTGAACAGCGCAAGGATCAACAGAAACAGGATGACCCAGAAGGCGATATTTCGCGCATTGCCCAAGAGAATTCTCCTTGCATAGGTGCCCGGGGAACATCCGCGCCGGGCACCCGACTAAAATAGGCATACAGCCCCTGACTTCAATGCGATTTTAACGCTGCGTGGAATCCTGCCGATGCGGCATAGTTGCAAACGATTTCGCCCGTGCCCGTCAGGTCGGGCGCCGCAAGCAGTCGATCGCCCGCCCAAACCCCCGGCCACGACATCAGCGCCGCGTGGGGCAAACTGGCTGGGCGGTCGATCCGGGCAAGGCCCGCCTCGCCAAGCGCGCGGATGGTGGCGCCGGGGTGGTCCGGGGCCGCGATCCGCCAGCGTCCGTCCCAAAGGGCGCACCCGTCGGCGGGCGCCTCGATCCCGGATACCGCCTTGAATTCCCGCACCATAAACAGCCGGTCCCGACCGGGCAGAAACCGGCAGCCCTGCAACGTGCCCCCCTGCCCGGAAAGCGCATTGTCCACCACCGCCGACAACGAGGCCAGCCGGGGCCGGTAGCGCGCGCCAGACAGGCAGGCCAGCCCGTGCGCGACCAGCCTCAGGCGCGTCTCCGCCTCGACGCGGGCCAACCCGGCGCGGTCGAAGGTCAGGATGCCACGCCGGTCGGTCACGATGTCTTGAGCGACATCCGCAGCGCGGGCGATCAGCGCGTGGCGCGCCCGCGCCATGGCCTCCGCGGTTTCAGAGAGCGACCCGGCGTCGATCCCGAACGACGCAAGCTGCGTCAGCAACCGCCGGGCCCGCACCCGGTCATAGCGCGGATCGTCATTGGTCGGATCCTCGATCCAGCGCATCCCCTGCCGCGACAGCCAGACGCGCAGGTCGGCGCGCGCCTCGCCCAGCAGCGGTCGCAGGATATCGTCCTGCCCGAAGCGTCCTTCCGCCATGGCTGACAGCCCGTCAACGCCGGACCCGCGCGCCAACCGCATCAGCACGGTTTCGGCCTGATCGTCGCTTGTATGGCCCAGAAGGATGGCGCGGATACCCTTGCGCGCGCACGCGTCGCGCATCAGCGCGTAGCGCGCCGCGCGCGCCGCGGCCTGCAGGTTACCCTTGCCATCCCAGCCCGTCCAGTAAAGCGTCTCGTGCTGGGCACCCATGCGCAGCGCCTCGCGCGCGACAAGCAGCGCCTCGTCCCCGGCCTCGGCGCGCAGCCCGTGATCGATGGTCAGCGCATGGATTCGACAGCCCCGCTCGGCGGCCCAGTCACAGGCCAGCCCCAGAAGCGCTAGCGAATCCCCCCCGCCGGAGACGGCGACGGCAAGGCAGTCGGGCCGGTGCCCCGCAAGCAGCCGCGTCATCGTCGCAGCGAAGCGGGCCTCAAGGCTCAATTGCAGCCAAGCCGCGCCATGGTTGCCCGCGCGTCCTCGACAAAGGGCGACTCGGGGTAACGGCGTTCCACCTCGCCAAGGGTCAGGCAGGATTCGTCGCTTTGGCCAAGCTCGTTGAGGCTGACACCCAGACGATAAAGGCTTTGCGGCGCGCGCGACGCGTCGGGGGCACCGGAAAAGCTGGCGAGGTAGGCCCGCGCGGCGCGGTTCCACGCGCCCTGTTCGGCCTCTGCCTCACCGCGCCAGAAATGCGCCTCGGCGCTGAGCGCGCCGCCGGGATAGGTTTCGGTGTAGGCCTCGAAGCCGGCAGCGGCAGCGGCGTAATCGCCGGCCTCGTAATCGGCCATGGCGGCATCGAAATCGCCCTGTTCCGCCTCGGCCAGCGACGGGCCAGTGGTGTTGGAAGTCGAGGGCAAGGTCGAGAGCAGGCTCGACGCTTCGCCGCCGCCAAGCGTCGGCGTCTCGCCCAGCGAGGCGATGTCGCAATCAGCCTCCAGCTCGCACAGGCGAAACTCCAGGTCGCCGATCCGGTTGGTGCCGTCCGAGACGACGGAATCGACACGCAGTTGCAAGTCCTCGGTGGCACTGGTCAGGCGTCGCAATTCGCGCTCGATCGCATCCACCCTCTCAAGCGTACCGCCGCCGGCCACGCCCGAGGGGCTGCCGGTGGTCGACAACTCCGTGCGCAGGCGCTGGATCTCGACCCACAGCACCGACAGTTCCTGCCGGATATCGGCCAGCGTCTGCGCCCGGTCCTGCGCCGGGGCGGTGCCGGCCGGTAGCGCCAGCAGACACGCGAGGATCAGCGCGCGCCACATCGCGTCAAGCCCCTGCGCCCGCGCTGAGCACCGTCACCGCGCGGCGGTTCTGACGGTAGCAGCTTTCCTCGGAACAGATCGCCAGCGGCCGTTCCTTGCCGTAGCTGACCGTGGTCAGGCGGCTGTCGGAAACCCCGCGGTTGATGAGGTAGTCGCGCACCGAGGCGGCCCGGCGCGCCCCGAGGGCGAGGTTGTAGTCACGCGTGCCCTGTTCGTCGGCATGCCCCTCGATCACGGCGCGGAATTCCATGTTGCGCAGCATCCAGTCGGCCTGCGCGTCGAGAACCGCGCGCGCCTCGGCGGTCAGCGTGGACTGGTCAACTTCGAACAGGACGCGGTCGCCCACGGTTTCGTTGAAATAGGCGACCGAATTGGGGTTGCTTTCGGCGCCCGCCCCGGCACCGGCGCCGCCGCCACCGCCGGCCCCGGCGCCGAACTGGTTGCCGCCACAGGCCGAAAGCCCCAGCACCACCACGAGAAGGAAGATCTTGGAAAGAATGTTCATGCTGCGTCGTCCTCGGTGTCACGTTGATATTTGCGCCAGATTACCACGCGGCGGCGCCGGTGAACATGCCCGCCGCGCGTCTTGTTTCTACCGCAGAAGCGGCGACCATGCCGGATCCGACGCCATGCCCGGGGTCGAGACCCGTTGCAGGTTGCGTCCGGAAATATCGACCGAGTAGATCGCCGGCGCACCATCGGCCCCGGCGGTTTCGCGGGTGAACATGATCACCCGGCCGTTTGGTGCCCATGTCGGCCCCTCGTCAAGGAACGAAGACGTGAGCAGACGTTCCTCCGATCCGTCAATGCGCATTACCCCGATATGAAAGCGCCCGTCCTGCTGGTTGGTGAAGGCGATCATGTCGCCGCGCGGCGACCAGACCGGGGTGCCGTAGCGGCCATCGTTGCGGCTGATCCGGCGCGCCTCGCCGCCGCCGGCGGGCATGATGTAAAGCTGCTGCGTGCCGGAGCGGTCGCTTTCGAAGACGATCTGGCTGCCATCGGGCGAGAAGCTCGGCGCCGTCTCGATGGAGGGCGCGTCGGTCAGGCGGCGGCGCTCGCCGGTTTGCAGGTTCAGCACGTAGATGTCGGTATTGCCGCCGCGTTCAGCCGAGAAGATCACGCTGCGCCCGTCGGGCGAAAAGCGCGGGCTGAAGGTCATGGTCAGGGCGTCATCCTCCAGCGGGCGGGCGCGGACCGAGGCGAGATCCATGATGTAGACCCGCGGGATGCCGGTTTCGTAGCTGGTATAGAGGATGCTGTCGCCATCGGGCGAAAACCGCGGCGCCAGCACCAGAGACCGGCTGTCGGTCAGGTTCTGCAGGTTGGCACCGTCGTAATCCATGATCGACAGCCGCCGCAGCCGGGCATTCTTGGGCCCTTCCAGCGTCACGAAAGCGACCCGGCTGTCGAAATACCCACTCTCGCCGGTGATCCGCTGATAGACATTGTCGGCCACCCGGTGCGCCATGCGCCGCCAGCTGTCGGGGGGGCCGACGAATTGCATGCCGGAGCCGAGCGGTTCCTCCGAGAACACGTCGAACAGGCGGAAGCGCACCACCAGTTGTCCGCCCTCCATGGTGACCGACCCGGTGATCAGCGCCTGCGCGTTGATCGCCTGCCAGTCTTGCCATTGCACCGGGCTGTCGAAGCTGGTGACGCTGGAGATATGGGCATCGCGCGGCAGCTCCCGGAATAGGCCGGTGCCCGTGAGGTCGGCGGCGATCACGCGGGTGATGTCGGCAGCGGCATCATCGGCGGACCCGGATCCGGCGATGAATCGCGGTAGCGCGAACGGCAAGGGTTCGATCACGCCCTCGGTGATCTCGATGCGCAGCGGGCCGGGACTGTCTTGCGCCGCCGCGGGGGGCGCGAACAACGCGCCGAATGTCAACAGCAGGGCGTGGATAATCGTCTTGAACGGGATCATGTCGGCCTGAACTCCTCGAACGGGAAGCGTGTTTCAAACAATGCGACTGTGAGTATAACGCAGACCGGCCCATTCGAAACCCGCCGCGTGGTGGCAGGCGCCGCGCGTGGCGGGCGGAAGATGCAAGCGTCGCGTGTCATCTCAGCCGCATCTGTTCGGGGTTGAAGGTAATCTCAAGCTCGCGCCAGTGCTCGTAGCTTTCGTCCGGCAGGTCATAGCCCGACACGCCGCAGCGGATCACGGCGCGGCGCGCGGCATCGAAGGCGCGGAGGGCCGCGGCCTCTGACCCGCCTTCGAAGCCGATCATCCGGATCGAGCCGTTCTCGGGCCGCCCGTCGCGGCCAAGGTTGACCGACACGGTGACGGTAGTGCGCAGCGCCTCGGACGACAGAGACCCGACATTCCAGCATTCGCGCACCGCGAAACGCAAGCCCTCCACCTGCGCAGTGGACAGGGGCGGCCCGGCCGGGGCGGCAGGGGCCGGGTCGGGCGCATCTGTCACGGCCTCTGCAACGGCGGCATCTATCGCGTCTTCCAACGGGTCCCGGTCCGCGACCTCCGGCGCCGGGTCCGGCTCCGGGGCCTCCGCCACGCTGCGCACCGGGCGCGCCGGCGGACGGAAAGAACTGGTCGGCGCCAGCGAGGCGGCGGGTGTCTCCGCCTCGGTCACGATCTCGGTGCTGGCCTCCTCGGGCGCGGTCGGCGGCGCCTCGGGCTCCGGCGCCTCGGCCTCGGAGGGTTCGGGACGGGGCGACACCTCTGGCGCGGTATCCACATCGGGCGGCGGCGCCGGCGCCGGGGTCGGTGCGACGCGGGGCGCTTCCGACGGGGCAGGCGTGTCGGACGGGGCAGCGTCAGGGTCTTCGGCGGGCAGGCTTGGCAACGCGGCCATGTCGTCCTGCACCTCCGTTTCGGGCGGCGGCATCAGGGCGGCGACATCCGGCTGGTTCTCCTGCGGCGGCGGCGTCACCGGTTCAGGCGGTGTGACCTGCGGCGGCGCCTCCTCGTCCTCGGGGCGATCCGGCGCTTCGGTCTCTTGCTGCGGCGTCGGCTGTGCAGGCTGGTCGACCACCGCCGGCGCGGGGCTCGGCACGTCGAACATCGCCTCGAACTCCTGCGGAGAGATCAGCGTCACGCCCGTCACCTCGAACTCGGGCTCCTCGCGGTCGGACAGCAACGACCCGCCAACAACGGCCCAGAGCAGGATCGCGCCATGGATCCCGGCAGAGGCATAAAGCGCGCGCCGCATCGCCGCCTACCCCTCGTCCCCGGCATCGAGCGCGGGACCGCCGGAGTCCGTCACCAGCCCGATATCGCGGAACCCGCCGGCATTGAGCGCCCCCATGACCCGCATCACGTCCTCGTAGGGGATCGTCCCGTCGGCGCGCAGGAAGATACGGTTGCTGGTGCGCTCCGCGGCAATCGCGCGAAGCCGCGTGACCAGTTCGTCAACCGGCACCTCGGTGGTCTGGATCAGCACCGCGCCCTCCGTCGTCAGGGTGACGGAAAGCGGCTCCTCCTCTTGTTCGCCCGGCAAGGCCTCGGCCGCGGTTTCGGGCAGTTCGACCGGCACCCCCACCGTCATGAGCGGCGCAGAGACCATGAAAACGATCAAAAGCACCAGCATCACGTCGACGAAGGGCGTGACGTTGATTTCCGACATCGTGGCATGGCGCGACCGGCGCCCGCCGCGCCGCCGCCTGCTATCCTGCGCTTGTCTGATCCCTGCGCCCATGGCTCAATCCAGTTGCCGCGACAGGAGCGTGGAAAACTCGTCCGCGAAGCCCTCGTAGATCGCCACCAGCCGGTCGGCATCGGCCGACAGCTTGTTGTAGAGGATGACCGCCGGAATCGCCGCCAGCAGGCCAAGACCGGTGGCCAGAAGCGCCTCCGCGATCCCCGGCGCCACCACGGCGAGCGAGGTGTTGCCCGACATGGCAATTTCCTGGAACGAGCGCATGATCCCCCAGACCGTGCCGAAAAGCCCGATGAACGGCGCCGTCGCGCCGGTGGTGGCAAGGAAATTCAGTCCCCCGGTCAGCCGCTCCGCCTCGCGGGTGATGGCCACGTCCATCGAGCGGTCAACCCGTTGCTGCACACCGGGGATGAGCGCGCCGTCGTCACGCAGGCTGCGCTGCCATTCCGTCATGCCGGCCACGAACACGCGTTCAGAGGCCGAGCCCGGACGCTCCGCAACCGCCTCGAACAGTTCATCCAGCGGCTGGCCCGACCAGAAGGCGGCATCGAACTGTGCCGCGCGGCGGCGTGACAGCCGGTAGGTGGCGAATTTCTGGAACGCGATCGCCCAGACCCAGATCGAGGCGGCGAAGAGGATCACCATCACGATCTTGACGATCAGGCTTGCGCGAAGGAACAGGGCCAGCAGCGAGAAATCCATCTCCTGCGCCATGCTCAGCGTTTCGGTTTCCATGGCACTCTTTTCCTGTCTGACCGGCCTCTGGTCGGATGCCTCGTTGGTCCCGGCATCGCATTTGGGACCGAAAGTAGCAGGATGGAAGGGCAAAGGCCAATGACAAGCGCACCCGGCGGGATCAGACCGCGTTCGGCGCCAGCTTTTGGCGAATATCCGCCGGGATCCGCGCCGCCCGCCCCTCGCCCGTCATGCAGACCACTTCGACGCTCGCCTCGAAGAGCCGCGCGCCCCCGCGCCAGACGGTCTGGGCAAGGTCGAAGCGAGCGCCGCGCAGGCTCAGGAAGTCTGTCGTGACGGTCAGCAGATCCTCGAACCGGGCCGGCGCGACAAAGTCGATCTCCATCCGCCGCACGGCGAAAACCAGCCCGCGTTCCGCCTTCAGCGCGGTCTGCGAAATCCCGGCCTCGCGCACCATTTCCGACCGGGCGCGTTCGATGAACTTGAGGTAATTGGCGTGGTAGACGATGCCCGCGAGGTCGGTATCCTCGTAGTAGACGCGGGTCTGGAAACGGTGGGTCATCGGCTCAATCCGATTTGACAAGGCCGGAAAACCCGGCAACGGCCAGCAGCGACAGCGCCCATCCCATGGCGATCTGCAGCCAGAGGAAATAGCGGGTCCAGCGGCCGCGCTGGCCCTGCGCCTCGTCCGGGATCCAGTAGTCCTGCATCTCCATCGCGACGATGGGCAGCAGCGTGTCGGCGGAATAGACCAGCGCGTTGAAGCGCGGGTAACCCGCCGCCTCGGGCTGATCGCGGAAACAGTCGAGCCGGGAATGATGGCCCTCCTCCCACCGCGCGGCCAGGGCGGGGCTGTCATTGGGCGGGCTGTAGTCCGGGTGGCAGGCGGCCCATTCCGGGCTATGCAGGACGAAGGCGTTGTTGGGCTTGATGGCGTCCTGTCCCGCCGCGATCCCGAACAGCAGCGCGCCAAGCAGCCAGAACCCGACCAGCCAAGACACCGCGCGGAAAGGCCGGTGCCCGTAGGCGATGGAGAGCAGGAGCAGCCCGTCGAGGACGCGGCGAAGGGTCAGGTGCAGCCACGTCTCGACCACGACACCACGGGCGTTCATCACCGGGTCGAAGCCCGAGGCCGCGCCGCCCGGGAAGGCCGGTTCCAGCCGGTCGAACCTTGGGCGCAATTGCTGGGCGAAGGCGTCGCGGTCCTGCACCTTCCCGGAAATCGTCTGGTCGGTGAAAACCCGCGCCCTTTCGAGTTGCGCCGTAACCTCCGCCAGCATCGGCCCCTCATGGGCTGAACCGGCGGACTGAATGTCGGCGTTGAGCGCGTCAAGGTCCTCCCGACGCGGCCGCTCCGCCCGCAGCCGCAGGCGCGCCCCGGCCAGCCGCGCCTTCAGCTTGTCCCGTTGCCACCGCCGCTGTCGATCCTCCTTGGCGATCAGGATCTGCCGCGCATCCTCCACGTGCCCCATCTCGCGCAGCACCTTGGCGCAGTGTTCCCAGGGCTGCGGCCAGAAATCCTTGCCCCACCGGGCCGGGTCCTGCAGGTCCAGCCAGCGGATGCGCGTCCCGGCCGCCATCGGGCCGCCGGTAAAGGCGCCGTAGCGGCACCGGTCGAGGATCAGTTTCCCCGCATCCGGCCAGCAATCGGCATCGTCATCGATATGGCCGATCTCTGCCGCCGTCAGGTCCAGCACGCCCTTGATCCGCGCGCCGCCGCGCAGGAAGAAGGTGCCCGAAATCTCTGCACTATCCGCGTTCAGCGCCTTGCCGCTCTTGCCCGCCTCAAGTTGCGCCCGGTCGCAGGCGAGGTTCCCGCCAAGCTTCGCCCCCAGAAGGCGCAGCTCGCCCGTCGCATGAACATCGCGCAGGAACACGTCGCCAGCCGCCTGCAGGCGATCCGCGATCAGCGCCATACCGCTCTCCCCCGCCTCCAGTCGCGCCTCGCTGCAGTCGAGGTCCCCGCCAAGCCTCGCCCCCAATAGGCGCAGCTCGCCCGTCGCGCGAACTGCGCGCAGGAACACGTCGCCCTCCGCCCGCAGGCCATCCGCATTCAGCGCATTGCCGCTCTTCCCAGCCTCAAGCCGCGCCCGGTCACAGTCGAGGTCCCCGCCAAGCCGCGCCCCCAATAGGCGCAGCTCGCCCGTCGCGCGCAGATCGCGCAGGAACACGTTGCCCTCGGCCTGCAGGCCAGCCGCGTCCAGACCGGGCAAGGCGGAGCCTGTCAGGTTGAGAGTATCCAGATGGGCCGACCTGAGGTCGGGCGTCGTGTCGAAACGGCAATTCAGCAGGCCCACATCTCGCCCGATGCGCGCGCCGTAGAGGTCCAGTGCCCCCGTCACCAGCGCGCCCGCGACCCGCACCCCGTGCTCCGGGATCGCCCCGGGCAGGGCCGCGCAGCCGCCGAGGATCAGGTGGCGAAGGAAATCCGCCCGCACCTGCCGCCCCTCGCCCGCCCCTTCGGCTGGCAAGCTGCCGTCGCCGAGCACCACGACCGGTTCGCTGCAGATCTCATCGCGAATCTGTTGTTCGGCGGGCGAGAGCGGTTCGAAATCGGACAGGGTGCGGTTCAAGACGGCCTCCCGATCCTAGCCGCGAGGCGCATCGCGTGGCTGTCATCCGTGGCGCAGGCGGGCATGGCGGGGTCGTAGCCCGCGCGGATCACCGCCGCGATCTCGGGTTTCAGCACGGCGGGTTGCCCCGGCGCGGCGGCGAGCGGCGAGGAATCCGTGAAGGCGGTGTCGGACCACAGCAGGATGGTCTGCACAACCTGGCTGAGCGCGATGGTCTCGGCGGGGACCTTCGCCATCTCCGCATCCATGCGCACGAAGACGAAGCCCGCCATGATCGCCCCCTCCCCGTCGAAGCGGAAGCTGCGATACTGGTTGGCATCCACTTCCTTCAGCCGCTCTACCGTCTCGGCAAGGTCGGGGATCAGCCGGTCGAGATTGGGGGTCTCTGTCAGCTCGTCCCAGTCGCGGATGAAGAAGACCATCAGGTTGGCGCCAAGCTCCGGGTCGGTCTCGGCCATCTTGTGGCCGGCGAGGGCCACCACCGCCTCTATCGCGCCTTTGAGGATACCCACGGTTTCCTCCTCCACCCCGAAGACCACCGGCGCAATCGGCCGGCCCCAGCGGGCAAAGAGGTAGGACCCGTCGGCACGGGTGAACAGGCGGGCGACGGTTTCCGGTTCCATGGGCCTCCTTCAAAGGCTGTGGTCAGCGATCCAGCCCGCGAATACCGGATCATTGGCAGCAGCGCCATAGCGGCGCGCGGGCTGACCCCGGTCGAAGACGGCCACGGCCGGGGCGCCGTCGGAGATTCGAATCCCCCACGCCCCGGCGCTCATGTTGCAGGCATGCGCCATGCAGCCCGCGCCCAGCACCCAGTCGCCACGACGGACGACGCTGTTGGCCGGGCCGATCCGGGTGGCAAGGTCACGGATCTGCGCCTCCGACAGGATGGTCAGGAAACGCGCGCGCTCGGTCGGATCCTCGAACAGGCGATAAGGGTGCTGCCCGATCCAGCGGGTCGCGTCCGCCCCGGCGCCGGCGGGCGCGGTGCCGAACGCCCCGGCCCCTTGGGTGGTCGTCATGCCCCCGGCGCCGAAGCGATAGGTCGTGAATTGCTGTCGCAACCCGTCGGCAAAGATATCGAGTTCCAAGCCATCGGGCAGAACCCGCAGGTCGCTGACCGCGCCCTCGCAGCCGCCGGTTTCGCCCATCACCCGAACCTCGCCCTGCGAGACCCGGATGACCGTGATGCCGGGGCCACACATGTTGCCGCCATGGTGCTGCTGCGCCAGCAACCAGTCGTGACCGGTGCCCTCCATCCCCCACGCGCCGAGGATGTCCCAAGTGTGGTTCCGCTCCAGCGGCATCACCTGCCCCAGAACCGTCAACTGGCGGGACCCGATCTCCCCCACCACGGCAGCGGGGCCAAACCGGGTCTGGAACCGGTCATGACTGCCAAAGGCCACATCGGCCGCTGCTGAATGCGGCGCGAGGAGAAACACGAAAGCGGACAGGAATCGACGCATCGGGCAAACCTTTCAAAAGAAGCATGCGGTATCCTTGTCGCCCCGCGACCGCGGATCAAGCTTTCTGAACGGCGTGCCCCGATCGGGTCGCTGCGCGGGCTGGTCTTTCTGGCAGTCGCGTCAACCGGACCACGCCCCTCAAAGCAGCAGGCCAAGCCTCGAAAGGGTCTGTCGGGACTGGCGGCACAGGGCCTCGTTTCGTCCACCACGGTAATAGCTGAGCGCGATCACCGCGCCATATAGCGCCCACCCGCGCGCCCTTTGCCAATCGGCGTCATCCGGGCAGACGCGATCGCGGAAATCCGCGCGTGCCGACGGGTCGATCCACGACCACGCCGCCGCGTAATCCGCCGCGGGATCCCCCACCGCCGACAAACCCCAGTCTATGACGCCGCGCAACGCCCCGTCGCGCACGATCAGGTTGTCGGCCTTCAGATCCCCGTGCAACCAGACAGGTGGGCAGGGCATCGGTGCGGCGCAGGCCCGGTCCCAAAGCGCCCTCGCGCGATGAAGGTCCACCTCGTCGGCGACGGCGTCGAGCGCCGGCACGGTCACCCCTGACAAGTCGCGTAAGGCAACGCCCCGCCGGCTGTTGCAGGCGCCGGCCCTCGGGGCGCCACCGGTATCCTTCTCGTGCAGCGCCTTCAGAAAATCCGCAAGGGTGCGCGCCGCCGAGGACCAATCGGCGACGTTTCGCGGCGCCGCGATCTCACCCTCGATCCAGTCGACGACGCCGAAGTCGAACGGAATGCCAAGCGTCGCCCGCCCCCTGAACCTCGGCATCGGCACCTCGAGCGGCAAGCTGCGAAGATGCGGCAGCCAGTCCATCTCCTTGGACAGCAGGGCCACGGCCGATGATCGACGGGGCACCCTGACCGCCAAGCTGTCGCCAAGCCTGAAGATGGCATTGTCGGTGCCGGAGGAGGGAACGGGGCGCAGCGGCAGGTGCGCCCATTGCGGGGCCTGCGTCTCGATCAGCCGGGCAACGAAGCGGCCATCGACCGGGATTGCCTGCGTGTCGCCCATCAGTCCCGGGGGCCCCTGCATCGACCGACCGGATCATCGCGGCCCCCGAGGGGCGGCCCGCTGCGGGCGCACGCCATGCCCGACAGCCTAGTCGAAAACGCCGGTGACGCGCCCCATCAGCATGAAGGCGCGCACCGTGCGGGTATCGGACATCCGGGCAATCTCCTCGTCCGTGGCGTTCTGTTCGAATTCCACCAGCGTTCGGTCGAACTGGCGCAGGAAATGGTGCACCGCGTCGCGAAACACCGGGTCCTGTTTCATCCGGCCCGCGGCAAGCGCCAGCGATGACCGGTCCCGGATGCCGCCAAGCGCGGAAATGGCCTTGCCCCGCTCGCCCTGCGCGAAGCGCCGCCAGATATCGGGCTTGGCGCGGTCGGGGCGCAGGTCGTCCATGTAGATGCCATCCTGGCTGAGCAGGGTCAGCACGTCCTGGCTGGCGCGGATGAGCTTCTTGGTGGACGGATCCTTGAGCGCCCGGCGCAGCGTGCGGAAGCCCTCCTTGTCATGCTCGTTTTCGGGGAAATCGAGCGCCTTGATGAAATCCGCGATTGAGATCGGGTCTTCCAGCGCCTCGGGCGGGGTGCCGAACAGCAAGCCGGGCTGCGGCGCGTCCTGATTGGCGGGGGGCTGCGGGATCGCGGCGCGCTCCTCCGCCGGTTGTTCGGGGGCCTTGCGCAGGCTGGTGAAGGTCGCGGGCGTCGCGTTGCCTGCCTCCTGCGCGGCGACAAGCTCGTTGAGCTTGGCGATCAGGTCGGGCTTGATATCCACCGCGTTACGCTGTTGCTGCACGACATAAGCGGCACGCATGGCGTCTATGGCGCTTTGCAGGCGGGCGGCCTCCTCTCGCATGATGCGGGCGGTCTTGGCCGCCGAGGCCGCCACCCAGATCAGCGCGATCGGCATGAAGATCGCCAGCATCACCATGGTGATTTCCAGCGGCGAGCCGCCGATCCCGGCACTCCGCGACATGTCCGACCAGAAGAAGAACCACAGCACGCCGACCAGCCACGCGCCAGACAGCAGTAGCGCCACCACCTCCACCATGGTGATGCGGGGTGTGCTTGTTTCCTGGGCATATATCCCGAGGTCGAGCGGGGTCGGGTGCTTGTCGTCTGCCATTACCACCAAGTTCCGCGTTCAGGCAGGGACATGATACTAGATGTAGGAGACCTTTACGATCTCATAATCCTTGCTGCCACCCGGCGTTTTCACCTCGACACTGTCACCTTCCTCCTTGCCGATCAAGGCGCGCGCCAGCGGCGAGTTGATGTTGAGCAGCCCCTTCTCGATATTGGCCTCGGGCTCTCCGACGATCTGGTAGCTCTTCTCTTCCTCGGTTTCCTCGTCGATCAGCTCCACCGTGGCCCCGAACTTTATGGCGCCCGAAAGCGTCTTGGGGTCGATGACCTGTGCCAGACCGATCAGCCCCTCTAGTTCCTTGATGCGCCCCTCGATGAAGGACTGCTTTTCGCGGGCGGAGTGGTATTCGGCGTTTTCCGACAGGTCCCCATGTTCGCGCGCTTCGGAAATGGCGGCGATGATCGCCGGCCGATCGACCGAGCGGAGATTTTTCAGTTCCGCGTCAAGGGCAGCATAGCCCGTCGGGGTCATGGGGATTTTATCCATTGGAATAACGCTCTTTGTCCCGGTTCAGATTGGCGTCTCGACGCCTGAGGATAAGAAGCCTTTGCCCGCAGTTCAACGGGAAAGGCAAGAACGGTAAAGGCCTATGGCGTGGCGATCAACTGCCGCCGGCGATGCCGATTTCCGCGGTACCCGACAGGCTGATCCCGGCGGCCGGGCGCTGTTCGGGGCGGGTCGGGCCGCCATCGACGCCGCAGGCGGCGACAAGGGCCGTGATCATCAGGGCGGGGATGAGACGGGTCATGCGAGGGCTTCCTTCCAGCGGGCGATTTGCGCGCGCACCTGCTCGGGCGCAGTGCCACCATAAGATATTCGCGAGGCAACGGAATTGTGCACACCCAGAACGTCATGGACATCGGCGGTGATCTGCCCATGCACCCCCTGCATCTCGTCAAGGCTCAGGTCCGGCAGGTCGCAGCCCTTGTCCTCGGCCAGTTTCACCAGCGCGCCGGTGACGTGGTGGGCATCGCGGAACGGCATGCCCGCCACCCGGACCAGCCAGTCTGCAAGGTCGGTCGCGGTGGAAAACCCGCTTCCCGCAGCGGCCTCGAGGGCCGCGCGGTTGGCCGACATGTCGCGCACCATTCCCTCCATCGCGGCAAGCGCGAGGGCAAGATTGTCGGCGGCATCGAAAACCTGTTCCTTGTCTTCCTGCATATCCTTGGAATAGGCCAGCGGCAGCCCCTTCATCACCGTCAGAAGCGCCACGTTGGCCCCGAGGATCCGGCCGATCTTGGCGCGGATCAGTTCCGCCGCGTCGGGGTTCTTCTTCTGCGGCATGATCGAGGAGCCGGTGGAAAAGCGATCCGACAAGGTGACGAACCGGAATTGCGCCGAGGACCAGATGACCAGTTCCTCGGCCATGCGCGACAGGTGCATCGCGCAGATCGTCGCCGCGGCGAGGTAGTCCAGCGCGAAATCGCGGTCCGACACGGCGTCAAGGCTGTTGGCCGCCGGCCGATCGAAGCCGAGCGCCTTCGCGGTCGCCACCCGGTCGATGGGAAAGGAGGTGCCGGCCAGTGCCGCCGCGCCGAGGGGGCATTCGTTCATTCGCGCCCGCGCATCCTGAAACCGCGACCGGTCGCGCGCGAACATTTCCACATAGGCCAACATGTGGTGGCCCCATGTGACCGGCTGCGCCGTTTGCAGGTGGGTGAAGCCCGGCATGACCCAGTCGGCCCCGGCCTCCGCCTGCCCGAGCAGCGCCTGCATCAGCGCGCTCAAACCATCGATGGCGGCATCCATCTGGTCACGCACCCAAAGTTTGAAATCAGTGGCGACCTGGTCGTTGCGGCTGCGCGCGGTGTGCAGGCGACCGGCGGGGTCGCCGACGATCTCTTTCAGCCGCGCCTCCACGTTCATGTGGATGTCTTCAAGCGCGGTGGAAAATTCGAAGGTTCCCCCATCGATCTCTGACAACACCGTGAGCAGCCCTTCCCGGATCGCCTCGGCATCCTTATCACTAACGATACCCTGTGCCGCCAGCATGGCCGCATGCGCCATGGAGCCGTCGATGTCCTGTTTCGCCAACCGCTTGTCGAACCCGATGGAGGCGTTTATCGCCTCCATGATGGCGTCTGGACCGGCGGCAAACCGGCCGCCCCACATTGCGTTCGCGCTCTCGTTCGACATGGACCCGCATAACCCCGGAGGAAAGTGAATGTTCCGTCTTCTTCGACTTGCCCCGCTCTACATGGCCTTGTGCCTAGGTGCAAATGCCGTCGCCGCCGAGGGGTTGGAGGACCTGCTTGCCGGCGACATGCGCGCGATGGTGCTGCATGACAGCCCGCAGGAGGTGCCGGAGGTCGGTTTCACCGATGCCGATGGGGTGGAGATGGGCCTCGATGCGTTCGAGGGGCAATATGTCGTGCTGAATTTCTGGGCCACGTGGTGCGCCCCCTGCCGCGAGGAAATGCCCTCGCTCGACGCGCTGCAACGTCAGTTGGGCGGCGAGGGTTTCCGCGTCGTCACCATCGCCTCCGGCCGCAACCCGATCCCCGCGATCACCCGGTTCTTCGACGAGGTGGGGGTGACAGAGCTTCCGATCTACCTGGACGGACACCAGACGATGTCGCGCGCCATGAGGGTGTTCGGCCTGCCGACAACGGTGGTGCTGAATCCGGAGGGGCAGGAAATCGGCCGGCTGCGCGGCGATGCCGACTGGGCCGGCGAAAGTGCCGTGACCCTGATGACAGAGTTGATCGCCGGTTAGGCCATCGCCGCCACCTTGGCGTGGCACGGACAGGTGACGAGGTGGTCGTTGACCATGCCCACGGCCTGCATGAAGGCATAAGTGATGGTTGGTCCGCAGAACTTGAACCCGGCAGTCTTCAGGTCCTTCGACAACCGTTCCGAGGTCGGCGTCGAACTGGGCACCTGATGCGTCGCGGTCCAGCGGTTCTGGATCGGACGGCCGCCCGTGTAGCGCCACAGGAAATCGGAAAAGCCCCCCTTGGCCTCGATCTTCTGCCACGCCCGCGCGTTGGTGATCGCGGCCTCGATCTTGCCGCGATGGCGCACGATGCCGGGGTTCTGCATAAGCCGTGCGACCTCCGCCTCGCCCCATGTGGCAAGGACATCGGGATCGAACCCGGCAAACGCCGCGCGAAAGGCGTCGCGCTTGCGAAGGATGGTGATCCAGGACAGCCCGGCCTGGAACCCGTCGAGAATCAGTTTCTCGTAGAGCGCCCGGCTGTCCCATTCCGGCACGCCCCATTCGGTATCGTGGTAGGAAATATAATCCGGGTCATTCCCCGGCCATGTGCAGCGCCCATCCGTCATGCCCTTGCCTCCGTTCAAGAAATCCCGGTCGAATGGATTTAACTCAAACTAGAACAAAATGCGAATATTTACCACTGCTTAACGGCTGCGACCGCATCTTGGCGTGGTCTGGTGAAGGAGGCTGCCATGCGGGGGCGCAGGAAACGCGATCTGATCGAGCCGGGGCAGGAAAGCCCGCTCGAATTCGCGGTGCAGAGCCGGGATCGCAACACGCTCGGCATGGTGCGCGAAGCGCTCGGACGCGGCGATTGCGTGCTGGCCTACCAACCGGTGGTTCAGGCCGCAGCACCGCAAGCCGTCGCCTTCTACGAGGGGCTGATCCGCATCCTTGACGAGACCGGCCGGGTGATCCCGGCAAAGGCGTTCATGGGCGCGGTCGAAAGCCAGGACCTGGGGCGTGAAATAGACTGCGCCGCGTTGCGCGCCGGGCTGCGGGCGCTGACCATCAACCCGACCCTGCGCCTGTCGATCAACATGTCGGCGCGCTCCATCGGCTATCCGAAATGGAAACAGGTTCTGAACCGGGGTCTCGCGGCGGACGACCGAATCGCCGAGCGGCTGATTCTCGAGATCACCGAAAGCTCCGCCATGCAGATGCCAGAACTGGTAACGACTTTCATGGGCGAATTGCAGGAACGGGGAATCACCTTCGCGCTGGACGATTTTGGCGCCGGTTACACCGCCTTTCGCTACTTGCGTGAGTTTTATTTCGACATCGTGAAGATCGACGGACAATTCGTGCGGAGCGTGCATGCCGATTCCAACAATCAGGTGTTGATGGAGGCGCTGATTTCCATCGCCCGCCATTTCGACATGTTCACCGTCGCCGAAACCGTCGAAAGCGGGGACGAGGCCGCGTGGCTTGCACAAGCGGGAATCGACTGTTTACAGGGGTATTTCTTCGGTGCGCCCAGCCTGACCCCACCGTGGATGACCAACCCCGCGGGCAATGCCGCTTCCAGCTGACGCCAAGGCCATTCACAACCCACGCGATATCTGCACCGCAGCATGAGACACCATGTCAGTTGAGCCGGAGGCGCTCGGGCGTTATGCCCGGGCGCAACCGAAGCCTTTGCGAAACACCGAAATTGGGTCATCCATCCGGTGTACCTCAAGAAACCGAAAGGGACCTGACATGACCAATGTCGTCATCGCCTCCGCCGCCCGGACTGCCGTGGGCAGTTTCCTCGGCTCCTACGCAAACACCCCGGCCCATGAGCTTGGCGCCACCGTGCTGAATGCACTGGTCGAACGTGCGGGCGTCGACAAATCCGAGATTTCCGAAACGATCCTCGGTCAGGTTCTGACCGCCGGCCAAGGCCAGAATCCGGCCCGTCAAGCCCACATCGCGGCCGGCTTCCCGCAGGAAAGCGCCGCATGGGGCATCAACCAGGTCTGCGGGTCCGGCCTGCGCGCCGTTGCCCTCGCCACGCAGCACATCATGCTGGGCGATGCCAAGATCGTGGCAGCCGGCGGGCAGGAAAGCATGTCCATGTCGCCGCATTGCGCAACCCTTCGCCAGGGCCAGAAGATGGGCGACATGAAATATGTCGATACGATGATCAAGGATGGCCTGTGGGACGCGTTCAACGGCTACCACATGGGCCAGACCGCCGAGAACGTGGCCGAGCAGTGGCAGATCAGCCGCGAGATGCAGGACGAGTTCGCCGTCGCCAGCCAGAACAAGGCCGAGGCCGCGCAGAAGGCAGGCAAGTTCGCCGACGAGATCACAGCTTTCACCGTGAAGACCCGCAAGGGCGATATCACCGTCGATAGCGATGAATACATCCGCCACGGCGCCACCATCGAGGGCCTGCAGAAACTGCGCCCGGCCTTTACCAAGGATGGTTCCGTCACGGCCGCGAATGCCTCCGGCCTCAACGACGGGGCCGCCGGTGCCCTGCTGATGTCCGCCGACGAGGCCGAGAAGCGTGGCATCGAACCGCTGGCGCGCATCGCCTCCTACGCCACCGCGGGCCTCGACCCGTCGATAATGGGCGTCGGGCCGATCTACGCCAGCCGCAAGGCGCTTGAGAAAGCCGGCTGGACGGTCGAGGATCTCGACCTCGTGGAAGCCAACGAAGCCTTTGCCGCGCAGGCCTGCGCCGTCAACAAGGACATGGGCTGGGATCCGGCGATCGTGAACGTCAATGGCGGCGCCATCGCCATCGGCCACCCGATCGGCGCCTCCGGCGCGCGGGTTCTCAACACCCTGCTGTTCGAGATGCAGCGCCGCGACGCCAAGAAGGGGCTTGCCACGCTCTGTATCGGTGGCGGCATGGGCGTGGCGCTTTGCGTCGAACGCCCCTGAGCGGCACACTTCCAAGACCTGCGGGGCGCCACCAAAGGCGCCCCCTTTCCGGGGGAGCACCCGGATCTGGCGCATACGCAACGAAACAATGTTGCGCCGAGGCGTCGGGGCGGGTTACAGATTTACCAACGCATTGAACAAGACTGGAGGAAACCCATGGCAAGAGTTGCACTCGTCACCGGCGGCTCGCGCGGGATCGGTGAAGCGATTTCAAAGGCACTGAAGTCCGAAGGCTACGACGTGGCCGCCACCTATGCCGGCAACGACGAGAAGGCCGCCGCCTTCACCGAGGCCACCGGCATCAAGACCTACAAGTGGAACGTGGCCGATTACGAGGCCTCGAAGGAGGGCATCGCCAAGGTCGAGGCCGATCTCGGCCCGATCGACGTGGTGGTCGCAAATGCCGGCATCACCCGCGACGCACCGTTCCACAAGATGACGCCCGAACAGTGGAAAGAGGTGATCGACACCAACCTCACCGGCGTGTTCAACACCGTCCACCCGGTCTGGCCGGGGATGCGTGAACGCAAGTTCGGGCGCGTCATCGTGATTTCCTCGATCAATGGCCAGAAGGGCCAGTTCGCACAGGTGAACTACGCCGCGACCAAGGCCGGCGACCTCGGCATCATCAAGTCGCTGGCGCAAGAAGGCGCGCGCGCGGGCATCACCGCGAATGCCGTCTGCCCGGGCTACATCGCCACCGAAATGGTCATGGCGGTGCCGGAGAAGGTGCGCGAAGCGATCATTTCGCAGATCCCGGCCGGCCGACTGGGCGAGCCCGAGGAAATTGCGCGCTGCGTGGCCTTCCTTGCCTCCGACGATGCAGGGTTTATCAACGGCTCCACCATCTCGGCCAACGGCGCGCAGTTCTTCGTCTAAGCGCCGCGCCGGACCACGGAATCCCTACGAAAAAGGCCCTCGCCAACCACTGGCGGGGGCCTTTCCCGTTTCATGTCACCCGGACGGGCCGAGCTGGATCAGCTGACGGGCCGGGCTGGATCAGCTATCGAGGCGGGCGATCTCTTCCTTGAGGCGCAGCTTCTGCTTCTTGAGCTCCTGGATATCGAGATCACTGACACCCGGGCTGCGTTGACCTTCTTCCACTTTTCGCGCGAGGATTTCGTGTTTCCGCTTGAGTTCCTCAAGGTGAGCGCCAATCGACATTCAATGTCCTCCTCTTCGCTATGTAACCGTTACATGACAAGCCAAGCACAGGTTGCGAGTCGTGTCACGCAAAGCCTGTGTGGAATTGTCGGAATGTCGCGGATCACCGCCGATCAGGCCCATGTCAGCGGGGCGGCGTTGCGCAGGATCTCGCTGACCGCGGGGGTGTAATCGTCGCCGTCGGCGGAATGGCTCTGGCCCCGGTGCAGCACCAAGGGCGGCAGCAGGGTGAAGGGCCCGCGTCCCCCCTTGCGGGCCCGCAGGATCACGCGGGACGCCGCCCGCCCCTCCCGCGCCGCGAGGGGTCGCAGACTGAGCGAGCCGAGCCGGGGCGCAACCGCCGACATCAACTCCGGCAGCCGGTCGGTGGACAGGATCGCGGTGAACCAGCCCTTGGGCGCCAGCCGGCGCGCGGCGGTAGCGACCCAGAGGTCAAGCGGGGTCTTCTCGCGCAGGGCCGCCTCGCGGCCGGCATCGCGGGCCGATGTGCCGCCGCCAGCCGGGTAATAGGGCGGGTTGGCAATGACGTGATCGAAGCTGCGCTGCCGCAGGTCGGCGGGCAGGTCGGCGATATCGGCGGCGATGACCTCCATCCCCTCGCCCGCGTTGCGCCGCGCCAGATCGGCATAATCCGCCTGTCGTTCGACCCCCGTGATCCGAAGGCCGGGCACCCGCGCGGCAAGACACAGCGACGCGACCCCGGCACCGCAGCCAAGCTCCAGCACGCTTTGCCCCGCCCGCGCCTCGACCGCGGCGGCCAGCAGAACGGGGTCGGTTGCGGCGCGGTAGCCGTGGCGGGGCTGCCACGCGGAAACACGCCCGCCGAGGAAGGCATCGCGCGTCAGGTCAGACTCGGCAAAGGCCATTCACCCGCGTCCGAACGGGATCTCGTTGTCGCGCAAGACGCGTTCGGCGGCGGTCAGGTCTTCGTCGCGCACCATCATGCGGCGCGGCAAAACGCCTATGGAGCCTTCCAGCACGCTCATATGGACGTCCAGTTCGAACACCTCTATACCCTCGCCGGACAGAAGCGCCGAGGCGAAGGCAATGACGGTCGGGTCGGTGCTGCGCAAAAGTTCTTTCATGACTGGCCTGATAGGCCCGCGACGCCGAAATGTCGAGAGAAGGAAGACCCCCGGGATGAGCCTTGCCGACGCCGCCATGAAGCCGCATGACCGCCTGCGCGAGTATCTGAGCGCGGATATGGAGGCGGTCAACCACCTTATCCGCAAACGCATGGCATCCGAACACGCGCCGCGTATTCCGGAAGTAACGACGCATCTGGTCGAGGCGGGGGGCAAACGGATCCGCCCGCTGATGACGCTGGCCGCCGCGCGGCTGTGCGGCTATGCAGGCGAGGATCACTGCAAGCTGGCCGCGACGGTCGAGTTCATCCACACCGCCACGCTTCTGCATGACGACGTGGTGGATGAAAGCGACCGGCGGCGTGGACGACCGACGGCGAACCTGCTGTGGGACAACAAGTCCTCCGTCCTGGTGGGCGATTACCTGTTCTCGCGCGCCTTCCAGTTGATGGTCGAATGCGGATCGTTGCGTGTGCTGGACATCCTGTCCAACGCCTCGGCCACGATTGCCGAAGGCGAAGTGCTGCAACTGACCGCGGCGCAGGATCTGCAGACGGACGAGGGCATCTACCGGCAGGTGATCCGCGGAAAGACGGCGGCCCTGTTCGAGGCCGCGACCGAGGTCGGCGGCATCATCGCCGGCGCGCCGGAGCCAATGGTCGGCGCCTTGGCGCGCTATGGCGATGCGCTTGGCATGAGTTTCCAGATCGTCGATGACCTTCTGGATTACGGCGGCGCAGCGGGCGAGATGGGCAAGAATACCGGCGACGATTTCCGGGAACGCAAGCTGACCCTGCCGGTGATCAAGGCGGTGGCCGAGGCCGACGTGGCGGAGCGCGCCTTCTGGCATCGCACCATCGAGAAGGGCCGACAGGAAGAGGGCGATCTCGATCACGCGCTGACGTTGTTGCGCAAGCATGGCGCGCTGGAAGAGACGCGGGCCGAGGCGCTGGCCTACCGCGATGCGGCGCGGGCCGCTCTTGGTGAACTGCCGGACCATCCCTTGCGCGCGATGCTGGCCGAGCTGGCGGATTTCGTGGTCGACCGGATCAGCTGAGTCCGGTCAGCCAGTGAGCAGCGGCGTCGCCCGGACCCACCAATCGGGGTGGGTGGCGAAGAGAGAGGCGGCAGCGGCCTCGGCCCCCTTAGCCGTTTCGAACAGGCCGAAGCAGGTCGCGCCGGAACCACTCATCCGCGCGAGACGCGCGTCTTCGCATTGCAGCGCGGCAAGCGCGGTCCCGATTGCAGGCGCGACGGCAATCGCCGGCGTCTGAAGGTCGTTGCGCTGCCGCGACAGCCAGTCGACGAAGGTCTCGAAATCGTGCCAGTCGGGTGCCCCCATCGCCGGGTTATCCTTGCACGACAGCGCCCGGAATACGGCGCCCGTGGGCACCGTCACGCGCGGGTTGACCAGGACCGCGTATAGCGGCGGCACGGGCGGCACGGCCGACAGGCTTTCGCCGATACCCGCCATCCGTTGTGGCGCCGAGGACAGGCAGACCGGCACATCCGCGCCGAGCGTCAGGATTTCCGCAACCGGCGGCAATGGCAGGTTCCAAAGCCGCGACAGCGCCCGCAAGGCTGCCGCTGCGTCGGCCGATCCGCCCCCCAGCCCCGCCGCGTGGGGCAGCGCCTTTTCCAGCATGATCCGCGCGCCCTGCCCGGGTGCCAGCATTGCCGCGGCCCGCAGGACGAGGTTTTCCGGCCCCGGCGGCACCCCTGCGGCCATGTCGCCGCCGATTGACAGCGACAGTTCATCCGATGGCTGGACGGCGAGCCTGTCCCCGATCCTTGCGAACACGACCAGCGAGTCGAGCAGGTGATAGCGATCCGCCCGCTGCCCGGTCACGTGCAGGGACAGGTTGACCTTGGCCGGGGCGCTTTGCTCGATCACGGTCTCGGGCCCGCGTCCGCCTCCTCCTCCGACAGCACCGCGTCGAGGCCGAATTCCAGCTTGGCGCGGATGCGCTCCGCCTCCGCCGGCTCCGGGTCGAAGGAAAGCGCCCTGCTCCACTGGAACTCGGCCTCGCGGTAGCGGCCCACCATCCAGTAGACGTCACCAAGGTGGTCGTTGATGATGGGATCGTTCGGCTCAAGCTCCACCGCGCGTTCCATCGGCGAGACGGCTTCTTCGAACCGGCCCAGCCGGTAGAAGACCCAGCCGAGCGAGTCGACGATGAAACCGCTGTCCGGGCGCGCCGCGACCGCCCGCTGGATCATGTCGAGCGCCTCATCGAGGTTGCGGTCCTGTTCCACCAGCGAATAGCCAAGGTAATTCAGAACGTTGGGCTGATCCGGTCGCAGCGTCAGGGCGTGGCGGAAATCGGCCTCCGCCGCCTCCCAATGGTCGGATCGCTCGTAGCTGATCGCCCGTGAATAGAACAGGAACCAGTAGCGTTCCTGATCCCGGTTGATGAGATCGACGGCATTGGTATAGGCGGTCGCCGCCGCTTCGAACCGGTCCTCGCGCCGCAAAACGTCGCCAAGCGCGGTATGCACGGAGGCCAGCCCCGGATAATCCCGCGACAGGGCGCGCAGCACCTCGATCGCCGCGTCCACGTTGCCAAGCTGGTAAAGCGCCTCGGAGCGGCCGACCTCCGCATCGACGAACAGCGGGTTCTCGCGCGAGACAAGCTCGTAGGCGTCGACCGCCATGCTGGATTGACCCGCGTCCGACAGGATATCGCCCGCCAGCAGCACGGCCTCCACGTGATCGGGGTCGATGGCATAGGCGGCGCGGGCATAGACCAGCGGCAGGTTGGTGCCCGCCTCGGTGCCAAGCGCGCGGGACAGGGAGAAGAACACCTCGGCCATGCCCTCGGCGGGTGTCAGCACGAAATCGTAGGGCCGGGTCGGGTCGGCGGCGATCTGGTCGCGCAGCTCGAACAGCGCCTGATTCGCCTGCCGAGACAGCGCCGCATCCAGCAATTGCAGCGCGTCCTCGGCCCGGTCGAGCTGCACGAGGATCTGCGCATGGGCCTGCACGCCGCGCGTGCTGAGCTGCAACTGGCCGTAGACCTCACCCGAGAAGATCGCCTCCGCCCCTTCGAAATCGCCGACCGAGGCGCGCGCGAGCGCGAGGTGATAGGGCACCAGACCGGCCAGCGGGCTGTTCACGTCGAGCATCGCCTCGAAGGTTTGCGTGGCACGGGTCATGTCGCCGTCGGCAAGGTATAGCCACGCCTCCAGCAGCGGGTCGATCAGGGGGCCTGCGCCGATCTCGTTGGCCGTCGCCTCCCGCGCCTCGGCGAACGCGCCGTCGCGCAGCCGCACGACCTGTTGCACGAGGTTGGCGAAATCGCGCTCCTCGGTTTCCTCCGGCACCCGCGCCGCGTAGGTCGCCGCCTGCGTCCAGTCCCCGATGGCGGCAAGCGCCAGCAACACGTCGCCCAGAACGGTTTCGTTGTCCGGGTCTTCGCGCAGCACCCGCTGGAATTGCACCGCCGCTTCGCGGTGATCCCCGGCAATGGCGGCGTTGCGCGCGGCAAGGTAGGCCCCGGCCAGTCCGCTTTGCAGCGGGACGGTGAACTGCGCCGCCGCCGGGGCAGAGAGCCCCAAGCCGATGATCAGCGCAAGACGGGAAAGGGTTCGCATAGACATCTCCTGCTCGGTCCTGATGCAGAGAGTAGGTCGCGCACCCCCGGGACGCAATGCGGGGCGCCCGATGGACGCCCCGTTTTTGTCGTTCGCTGCCGGTGAAGTGATCACATGTTGGGGTAGTTCGGTCCGTCCCCGCCCTGCGGCGTGACCCAGTTGATATTCTGGCTGGGGTCCTTGATGTCACAGGTCTTGCAGTGAACGCAGTTCTGAAAGTTGATGACGAACCGGTCTTCGCCATCCTTGTGCACCACTTCGTAGACCCCTGCCGGGCAATAGCGCTGCGCCGGTTCCGCGTATTGCGGCAGGTTGACCGTGATCGGAACGCTGGCATCCTTCAGGTGCAGGTGCGCCGGCTGGCTTTCCTCGTGATTGGTCATCGAGTAGCTGACATTGGTCAGCCGGTCGAAGCTGAGTTTGCCGTCGGGCCTTGGATAGTCGATCACCTTGTGCTTGCTGGCCGGTTCGGTGGCCGCCGCATCGGTCTTGCCGTGTTTCATCGTGCCGAACAGGGACAGGCCGAGAAGGCTGTTGGTCCACATGTCGAAACCGCCGGCCACCAGCGACGCCGACAGCCCCCATTTCGACCACATCGGCTTGACGTTGCGCACCTTTTTCAGGTCCTTGCCGATCGGGCCGCCGCGCACCTCTGCCTCGTAGCCGGTCAGCTCGTCGGAAGACCGGCCCGCCTTGATCGCCTCGTGCGCGGCCTCTGCCGCCGCCTTGCCCGAGAGCATCGCGTTGTGGTTGCCCTTGATCCGCGGCAGGTTGACCATGCCGACCGAGCAGCCCAGAAGCGCGACACCGGGTGCCACCATCTTGGGCATCGACTGGTAACCGCCCTCGGTGATCGCGCGCGCGCCGTAGGCCACGCGCTTGCCGCCCTTCAGCAGGTCGGCCACCATCGGGTGGTGCTTGAACCGCTGGAATTCCATGTAGGGGTAAAGATGCGGGTTGCGGTAGTTCAGATGCACCACGAAACCGACATAGACCTGGTTGTTCTCGAGGTGATAGATGAATGACCCGCCGCCGGCATTCTTGCCAAGCGGCCAGCCCATGGTGTGAGTGACGGAGCCCGGGCGATGCTTGTCGGGGTCGATTTCCCAGATTTCCTTCATGCCGAGGCCGAATTTCTGCGGCTCGTGCCCGTCCGACAGGTTGTATCTGGCGATCACTTCTTTCGACAGCGACCCGCGAACGCCCTCCGACAGGAAGACGTATTTGCCGTGCAGTTCCATACCGGGTTCGGTGTTTTCACCGATCGAGCCATCCGCCTCCAGCCCGAAGACGCCGGCCACGACGCCCTTGACCTCACCGTTCTCGCCATAAACCATTTCCGAACAGGCCATCCCGGGGAAGATTTCCACCCCCATCTCCTCTGCCTGTTCCGCCATCCAGCGGCAGACATTGCCCATCGAGACGATGTAATTGCCGTGGTTGTTCATCAGGGGCGGCATCGGAAAATTCGGCACCCGCATCTGCCCGGCCTCGCCGAGAACGTAGAAATGATCCTCCGTCACCGGGGTGTCGAGCGGCGCGCCCTTTGCTTTCCAGTCGGGCATCAGAGTATCGAGGCCGCAGGGATCCAGCACCGCGCCCGACAGGATGTGCGCCCCCACCTCGGAGCCCTTTTCCAGCACCACGACGCTCAGATCGGCGTCCAGCTGCTTGAGGCGGATCGCCGCAGACAGGCCCGCCGGACCGGCGCCCACGATCACAACATCATATTCCATCGATTCGCGTTCGATCTCGGCCATTCCCGTCATCCCTTCCGCTCGGCGCCCGCGGCGCCACTGGCTGCTGGCATTCCCGTTGGGCTCGAGGTAACGCGGGCCGATGCGGGCGTCAATTGCGACGCAACATCACTTTGCCCGCCCGCGTCGCGGACTAACTATGTTGCGTTGCCATCCGCCCCTGCCCCGAAAGGACGCCGCCATGCCCGTCACCCGCCTGCTGTTTTTCGCCCTCGCCATTCTCGGCACCATCCTGCCGATGCGCTATTTCCTGGCCTGGTTCGACGAGAACGGGTTCACCCTCATGGGCATGGTCGAGGCATGGCACGCCAATGCCGCGACCTCCGGCCTTGTCTGGGACCTGACCATCGCCGCCGCCGCCCTGACGCTCTGGGTGCTGATCGAGGTCGTCCGCAGCCGCAACTGGTGGGGTTTGCTGGCGATTCCGGCGACCTTCTGCATCGGGGTCAGTTGCGGCCTGCCGCTCTACCTCGCGGTCCGGCGCGCGCCGCTTACCCCTCGCGGAACGCCCGGTTGAAATAATCGGTCAGCGGTCGCAAAAGGTAGGCCAACGGGGTCTGGTCGCGGGTCCGGATGAAGGCCTCCACCTGCATGCCGGGCAGCAGGGTCTCCCCGTCAAGGCGACCTATCTCGCCCTCGTTGAGCAGGATTTGCGCCTCGTAGTAGCTGGCGCCGGTCGCCTCGTCGACGAAGGTATCGGCCGAAACATGGCGCACCCGACCGAACAGATCGGGCGTGGTGCGCATGTCGAAGGCCGGGAAGCGTAGCGTCACGTCCTGCCCGACGAACACCTCGTCGATATTGTTGGGCACGATCCGGGTGGAAATCACCAGCGGGCGGTCCTGCGGCACAAGCGACAGGACCGGTTCGGCCGCCTGCACCACCGCGCGCGGGCCGGTAACGGCCAACCCGTAGACGACCCCGGTGACGGGCGCGCGCAGGTCCATCCGGTCCAGTTGCCGGCTCAGCGTCTGCACACGTTCGGAGAGTTCGGCCAACTGCACGCGCACCTCGCGCAACTGCTCGATCGCATCCTCGCGACGTTGCGTTTCAAGTTGCAGGATCGACATCTCGATTTCCGTGATCCGGCCTTCGGCTTCGGCGGTGCTTGCGTCGAGTTCCCCGATCGACCCCATGAGGCGCGCGCTTTCGCGGCGCAGCGACAGCCCGCGCGAGGTTTCGGAAAGCCCCCGGTCGATCAGGTCCTGCACATTGACCAGTTCCGCCTGCACGAGGTCGCGCTGCTCGACGAGCGCCGCGCGCTGCGACGCGAACCCGCGTATCTGCGCGCGGATCTGGTTGGCACGGCGCGACAGTTGATCGGTTTCCTGCACCAGTGTTTCGGCGCGCGCGGCGAAGAGGTTGCGCTGCCCATCCAGCAATTCGGCAAGGTTCGGTTCGGCATCGGCGGCGGCCAGCAGGTCGTCGGGAAAGGTGATCTCGGCGGCAAGGTCGCGCTCCGCCTCCAGCCGGGCCTGCCGCGCGCGCCACTCATTCAGTTGCGCATCCGCAACTGACAGCGCCGAGGCGATATCCGAAGGGTCAAGGCGCATCAGGATATCGCCTGCCTCCACCAACTGCCCTTCGACCACGTCCAGCGTCTGCACCACGCCGCCCTCGGGATGTTGGACAGCCTGCCGGTTCTGGTCCACTTCGATCCGGCCCGAGGCGATGACCGCCCCGGCGATATTCGACAGGGCCGCCCATGCCCCGAAGCCGCCCACCAAGACGAAAAGCGTGATCATGCCCAGAAGCATCGGCCGGCGCACCGACCAAGATTTGCGTGCCTCCGTCATCAGCTCACCCCCCCGCTCGCGGCGGGGCCGCGGGTTGCGCTGACCACCTGATCGGCGTTCTGAAGCACCTTGCGCAACACCTCGTCGCGCGGCCCGAACATGCGCGCGGCGCCGTTTTCCAACACCAGCAGCATCTCGCATTCGCGGATCGCAGCGGGCCGGTGCGCCATGATCAGGACCGCGTTGCCGGCCTCCTTGGTGGCGCGGATCGCGCGGTTGAGCGCCTCTGCCCCGTCATTGTCGAGGTTGGAATTGGGTTCATCGAGCACCAGCAGCACCGGGCCGCCGTACAGCGCCCGCGCCAGCCCGATGCGCTGCAATTGCCCGCCCGACAGGCGGTTCGCGCCCGAGGTCATCGGCGTGTCATAGCCATGGCTCTGGCGCCGGATCAGGGCATCGGCATCGGCGCGCTTGGCGGCCTCCACCACCTTGTCGGGGTCGGGGATGGCCTCCAGCCGGGCGATGTTCTCGGCCAGCGTGCCATCGAACAGGGTGACGCTTTGCGGCAGGTAGCCAATCAACTGGCCAAGGATGTCGGGGTCATACTGGTCCAGCGTCGCGTCATCGAGCCGTATCTGCCCGGCGGCGGGTTTCCATACGCCCGTCAGGGCCTTGGCGAGCGTGGACTTTCCGGAGCCCGACGGCCCGATCACCCCGACCGCCTGCCCCGGCTGAACCTTAAACGTGACACCACGCAGCGTCGGCTGGTCGTGACCGGGCGGGACCACGGCCAGTTGACTGACCTCCAGGAGCGCCCTGGGCCGTGGCAGCGGCAGGCGCTGCGGATCGGGTTTTTCCTCTGCAAGAAGCGCCTGCAGCCGGTGCCAGCCGTCGCGGGCGCGCGCCACCAGCTGCCATTGCCCGATCGCCAGTTCGACCGGCGCAAGCGCCCGCCCCATCAGGATCGAGGCGGCGATCATAGCCCCGGCCGTCAATTCGTTCTGAAGCACGAGGTAGGCCCCGAGACCGAGGATCGCCGATTGCAGGAACAGGCGCAGCGTCTTGGTCAGGGTGCTGAAGCCGCCGACCGAGTCCGAGGCGGCGATACCTTGCCCAAGCGCTTCGCCCCGCAGCACCCGCCAGCGGGCAAGCGCCCGGCCCTGCATGCCGAGGCTGCGCACCAGCTCCGATTCGGATTGCAGGCGCCCGGCCATCCTGTCGGCCTTCAGCGCGGCGGTGTTGGCCTCGGCCAGCGGGCCGCTGGACCGCAGCTGGTTGAGCACCGTGATCAGCACAAGCATCACCCCGCCCGCAAGCGCCAGCCAGCCCAGCCATGGATGGAAGATGAAGATCGCCAACAGGAAAAGCGGCGTCCATGGCAGGTCGAACACGGCAAGGAAGACCGGCGAAGACAACAGCCGCTGGATCGCTTCCAGATCCATCAGCCCGGTCTGTTGCTGCCCGGTGCGCCCGGCACGGGCCAACGTGGCGCGAAACACCCGTTCATCCAGCCCGTCCTGAAAACGGGCGCCGATTCGCGCCGCGACCCGCCCGCGGGCATAATCGAGCAGACCCATCATCAAGAACAGGAACGTGACCAGAATCGACAGCGCCAGCAGCGTTTCTTCCGACCGGCTGCCCAGAACGCGATCATAGACCTGCAACATGAACAGCGGCCCGGTCAGCATCAGCGCGTTGGTGAACATGCTGAACAGGAAAACCGCCCATAAAAGCGCGCGGTTGGCGACCCGCGCCTGTTTCAGCTCATCGCCCGGTGCGACCGGGGTTGTGGTGGATTTCGTCGTCATTCTGCCCCATGTTCCGGCAAGGCGCGGCCGATTCGGACGCGCCACGATGTTGACCGTTTCGCCACATGTCGTAGCAATGTGACAGGTGTTTCCCGTACCGGTCTGGCCCCTGCCATTGAATTCCGGTCTGACCTCCTAATGTAAACAGCCTACGAAAGCCTTTATGAGAATGCCATTGCCCGTCGCACATCGTTCCCGCATTCGCCTAGCGCTTGCAACCGTCGCGCTGACGGCGCTTGCCGCCTGCGGCCCGGCCGTCCTTCCCGGCGACAGGGTGGTCAACGACCTCGACGAACAGTCCAACCGCGCCATGCACGATTTCAACGTCGGCGTGGATCGCGCTGTTATCCGGCCCGTGTCACTTGGTTACGGGCAGGTCGTGCCGGAACCGGTGCGCACCGGCCTTGGCAATGCCGCCGACAACCTCGATCAGCCGCTTTACGTCGTCAACAACATCCTTCAGTTGCGCCTTGACGACGCGCTTCAGAACACTTTCCGGTTTCTCGTGAATTCCACCTTCGGGCTTGGCGGCCTGCTTGACCCGGCCAGCGACATGGGGATCTACGCGGCGGATACCGATTTCGGCGAAACCATGCATGTCTGGGGGTTTGCCGAGGGGGGGTACGTCGTCTTGCCCGTGCTTGGGCCCTCCACCAGCCGCGACACGGTCGGGAGGCTCGTTGACGTGGCGATGAACCCCACGCGACTGGCCTTCGCCGCGCCGGAAAGCGATTACGTCACCGGGCTGTCGGTCACCGACGGGCTGAACACCCGCCATGAGCTTGGTGATGAAATCGACCGGATTTACTACGATCACGCCGACGGCTACCGGCAGGCCCGCATCCTTTTCTTGCAAAATCGCCGGTTTGAACTGCGCAACGGCAGTGGCAGTGACTACATGGACCCCTATGACGACCTTTACGACGATCCCTACGAGGACCCCTATGCGCAGTGAACCCGCCCTGTCCCGCCGGGCCTTTCTGGGCCTGACCTCCGCCGTCACCGCCAGCCTCGCGCTGCCGTGCCGCGTCTGGGCCATGTCGATCGATGCCGCGCGCACTGCAGTGTCGCGGCTGGTGGCAGAGCTTTACGACGCGATCAACTCCGGCGGGTCCGAGGTGCGGCTCTATAGCGAATTCGAGGACCTGCTCGACCGCTACGCGGACATGCCGATCATCGCGCGCTCGGTTCTCGGGGTGGATTGGCGGCGAGCCAACGATGCGCAACGACGGGCGTTCACGATGGCGTTCAAGGGCTATATCTCGCGCAAATACGGCAGCCGGTTCCGCGACCTCGTCGGCGGGCGGATCGAGGTGGAGGGGGCCCGCGCCATCCGCGATTTCTTCGAGGTGACTTCCGTCGCCTATCTGCAAGGAGAGGCGCCGTTCCAGATCGTCTGGCTGATTTCCGACCGGTCCGGTCAGGCGCGCGTGTTCAACCTGATCATCGAGGGGATAAACCTGCGCACCACCGAGGCGGAGGAAGTCGGCGCCCTGCTTGACCGCCACCGCGGCGATATCGACGCGATGATCGCGGACCTGCGCGCCGCCAGCTGAGCGCCCTTGCCAGCACCGCCACGGCTGGCGTACCTAGCCGATCCTTCCGGCAACCGGAGGCCGTGCCGCGCCGTGATCCCGACGACCGCCCCTTCCTATCGCCACGAACTGGACGGCCTGCGCGCCGTCGCGGTGCTGGCCGTGCTCGGCTACCACGCGGGCTACAACGACTTCGCCGGGGGCTTTATGGGCGTGGACGTGTTCCTCGTCCTCTCCGGCTACCTGATCACGCAGCAGATCGGCGCCGCGCTGTCAGCGGGGCGGTTCCACGCCGGGCGGTTCTGGTTGCGGCGGGCGCGCCGCCTGCTGCCCGCGATGCTGCCGGTTCTGGCATTCGCGCTCGTCTCGGCGCTGATCCTGAAAGGCCAGGGCGCCTTCGAGGCGTTCGCGCGGCATTTCCTGAGCGCCGGGTTCTTCTATTCCAACTACCAGTTCCTGTCAGAGGCCGATTACTTCGCCCGCGCCAGTGACACCAACCTTCTTTTGCACACTTGGTCGCTGTCACTCGAATGGCAGTTCTACCTTGTCACGCCGCTTGTCCTGATGGCCACGCATCGCCTTGGCCGGAGGGCCATGGCCGGGGCACTTCTGGCGCTTGGCGCTGCCTCGCTGGGTTTTGCCGAGGCGCTGATCGGCGCGGATCGGGCCGACTGGGCGTTTTACGGCGTGCTGCCGCGCTACTGGGAGTTCGCCGCCGGCGGGCTGGTCGCCCTCCTGCCCCCGGTCCTGCCGCGCCTGCCGGGCGCCGGGCCAGTGCTGCGCATCCTCGGGCTTGGCGCCGTCCTTTGGGCGATCTTCGGCTATGGCGGGCAGGCGTTTCCGGGGCTTGGCGCGGGGTGGGCCGTGGCCGGCACCGCCCTGATCCTCAGCGCGCCGCGACAGGCCCGCGACCCGCTCCGCTGGCTACTGGAGCGAAACGGGCTGCAATGGGTCGGGCTGCGGTCCTACGCGATCTACCTCGTCCACTGGCCGCTATTCGTGACCGTGACACCGGCCGACATGTCACGATCGGAGGGGCCGCTGTCAGTGGCCCTTCTGGCCAGCCTCTTTCTTGGCCACCTGATCTATCGTTACGTGGAAACACCGATTCGCACGGGGGCGCGGTTTCACACAACCGCCGCGATGCTGCGCCATGGCGGCGCGGCCCTGACCGTCACCGCGGCGATCGGGCTTGCGCTGCCGACAGGGGTCATCGGCGGCTTGCGGGCGGCGTTGCCGCTTGCCGACCTGCGCGCCACGATGGACGGGATCGACAAGGCGCGAGAGGAGTATCTCGACCTCATGGCGCGGTTCAACGCGAATGACCTTCCCGGCCTTTCGCTATGCAGCCTCGACACGATCCGCGGGCCGGAGGCCGCGGTGGCCTGCCTGACGGCCCCCGGCATCCCCGATAACGCGATCCTGCTGATCGGGGACAGCCATGGGCGCGACGCGGTGATCGCGCTGTCGCGCGCCTTCCCGGCGCAGCCCTTCGTGATGCTGCACCAATCGTCCTGCGTGCCGGCGACCTATATCCGGGGCCGGTCGCTATGCTTCGACAGGCTGGCGGAGGTGCTGGGCGCGCTGGCCGCGCGCGGGCCGTTCGACCGCGTGATCCTTGCCGCGCGGTGGTGGCAGGGCGAGCATCTGAACGCGGAAGCGACGCTTTCGACGCTTGCCGGGCTCGACCTTGCGACGCTGGTGATCGGCCCCGGCCCGACCTTCGATGCCCCTATGGAAAGCTTCGCCCTTGAAGCCGCGCTTGACGGCTCGTCCCTGCGCGACCGTCCGCCGATCGGCCCCGGTCGCTTTGCCTTCGATGTCCCCGCGGTGATGTCCGGGATGCAGCGTATGGCACACGACGCAGGTGCAACCTACGTGGATCGCTTGCACCTTTTGTGTGGCGAGACGGCGCGCTGCCCGGTCATCGCGACCGATCCGCTATACTGGGATGACCAGCACCTCGGCCCCGCGGGGCTCAGCCGGCTGGCCACGGCCTTCGGCGGCGATCCGGCGCTGCGCGGTTTCCTCCGCCGCTAGTTCCTGTCCGCCCCGAGCAGCCCCAGAACCTCCATCAGGATCTGTTCGGCGATGTCGGGCCGGCGACCGGGGGTGTCCTCGACAGCCTCCTCCGGGCGGGCTTCCTCCTCCGGGTCGATCATCGGCAGCGGGCGCGGCGGGGTGTCCTCGTGGACCCTCTCCATCGTCTGGCGCCAGATCTCGGCCGGCAGGCCGCCACCTGTCACACCGGTCAGGGGACTGTTGTCGTCGTAGCCCATCCAGACCCCCGCCACGTAGTCGGCGGTAAAGCCGATGAACCAGGCGTCGCGCGCCGATTGGGTGGTGCCGGTCTTGCCCGCCACGGGCCGGTCGGACAACTGCGCCCGCTGGCCGGTGCCATTGGCCACGACCTCTGCCATCATGTAGGTCAGTTGCCGCGCCGCGAATTCCGAAACCACGCGTTCGCGAATGCCGCCGCCTTGCCCCATCATCGGTTCCGTGTCGCCCACCAGCCGCAGATCCACGAGGCCGTAGGGCGTAACGGCGGATCCACCGTTCAGGATCCCCGAATAGCCCCCTGTCATCTCGATCAAGGTCGACTCCGACGCGCCAAGCGCCAATGCAGGGCCAAGGGCCAGATCGCTCTCGATCCCGAAATCCAACGCGACGCGACGCACGAGATCGCGCCCGACGTCTTCGCTCAGCCGCACCGCGGGCGTGTTGAGGGAGGCGCGCAGCGCTTCGGTCAAGGTAACCATGCCATAGAATTCGCCGGTATAGTTGCGCGGGCTATAGGAGCCCGAGCCGGGAACATCGATCGTCAGGGGGGCGTCCTCGATCAAGTCATCGAACCGCCAACCAAGATCCAGCGCGGTGGCATAGACGAAGGGCTTGAAGGCCGAGCCTGTCTGCCGCATCGCCATCGTCGCGCGATTGAACAGGCCCGATCCCGCCTGTCGCCCGCCAACCATGGCCCGCACCGCGCCATCCGATGACATCACGACGACCGCAGCCTGTGCTTGCGATCCCTCGCGCACCTGTTCGGCAAAGACGTCTTCCACCGCCGCCTCCGCCGCCGCCTGAATCAGCGGATCGAAGGTCGTGCGCAGGATCACGTCCTCCGTCGTCTCGCGCAGCAGGAAATCGGGCCCCTGCGTCATCACCCAATCTGCGAAATAATCCCCGACGGCGGCCTGTGCCGCGTCCGACAGGGTGGCGGGGGTGGCGCGGGCTTCGGCCACTTCCTCCGCCGTCAGGTAGCCCTGTTCCTCCATCAGGCCAAGCACCACGGATGCCCGGTCATGCGACCGGTCCAGATCGGTTGTCGGCGCGTAGCGCGACGGCGCCGTCAGAAGCCCGGCAAGGATCGCCGCCTCCGAGGGGCTGGCATCGGACGCGGAATGGCCGAAATAGCGTTGCATCGCCGCCTCCACCCCGTAAGCGCCCGCGCCCATGTAAGCACGGTTGAGGTAGATGGTCAGGATTTCCTGCTTGCTGTAGCGCAGTTCCATAGCCAGCGAGAACGGCACCTCCTGTATCTTTCGCCACAGGCTGCCGCGTCGGCAATCGGCCACGTATTCCGCCTCGCTTTGCCATTCCTCCGGATCATAGGCCACGCCGAGGCAAAGCAGCTTGGCAACCTGCTGGGTGATGGTCGATCCGCCATGCCCTTCCAACGGGCCGCGCCCCTCGCGCAGGTTGATACGGATGGCCGAGGCGATGCCGCGGGCCGAAATCCCCAAATGACGGAAGAAGCGCTGGTCTTCCGTGGCGATGATGGCGTTGATCACGTCCGGGTCGACCGCCTCGGTATCGATCAGCCCGCCATATTGCGACCCGCGCCACGCGAAGACATTGCCATCCCGGTCAAGCATCGTGACCGACCCGCGAGAGCGCCCGTCGAACAGGTCGCTGGCATCGGGCAGGGTGCTGTAAAGATAGCCGGTTGCCCCGCCAAGGATCAACAGCATCACCAGCGTCGCGCGCCAGAAAACGCCGAAAACGATGCGCCAGATCAGGCGGAAAAGCGCACCGATGGCGCCCCGGATGCCCCCCCGCCGGCCCCGCGCCGGCGCCTTGCGGCGGGGCTTTCGCCCGCGCCCCGTTGCGCCCTCCGCGGCGGCCTTGCGCGATTTCGCGGGTGCGGCATTCCTGCGATCCGCGACAAGCCTGCGGCCCCCGCGCGACCCGCGGCCTCCCCTGTTTCCTGATGCGCTCATGCCTGTTCCTGCCTGTTTCGGGACACAATAAGCGAAAGCGAGTCGTTTGTGGAGAGCGATCGCCGACACGCCGCAACGCAGAAATGCCCATAAATTAGTCGCTTGCTACATTTTGTGCAAAAATTTTGCAATTCACACCGTGACACCCCGGTGAACCCCCCCGGCCGCGTTGCCCTTGCCGCGCTGACGTCCTGCATTGGCAGTGTCAGGGGTGCGACACCCCAAGCAACGGAAGGGTAACACCGTGAAACTGATCATTGCAGCAATCAAGCCGTTCAAGCTGGAGGAGGTCCGCGAAGCCCTGACCTCCATCGGCGTGCGCGGCATGATGGTGACCGAGATCAAGGGCTTCGGCTCCCAGTCCGGTCACACGGAAATCTATCGCGGCGCGGAATACGCCGTGAACTTCGTCCCCAAGGTGAAGCTCGAGATCGTCGTCGCCTCGTCGATGGCCGATCAGGTCGTGGACACGATCCAATCCACTGCCAAGACCGACAAGATCGGCGACGGCAAGATCTTCGTTCTCGATGTCGCCTCCGCCACCCGTGTGCGTACGGGCGAAACCAATGACGACGCGCTTTAAGGCCCGTTTCCCGACAAAGGATAGAAATCCGATGAAAACCAAGTTCCTACTTCCGCTCGCCACCGTGGCCGCCGTCGCGCTGCCGGCGATGGCCGTCGCGCAGGAGGCCGAAGCCGCAGCGCCGTCCTTCGACGAGATCGGCCCTTACATCATGACCACCCTGCTGTTCCTCGTGGGCGGCTTTCTCGTGTTCTGGATGGCTGCCGGGTTCGCCATGCTCGAAGCCGGGCTCGTGCGGTCCAAGAACGTCACCATGCAGCTGACCAAGAATATCGCGCTGTTTTCCATCGCCGCGCTGACCTACTGGCTGATCGGCTTCAACCTGATGTATCCGGCCGACTGGGTGATCGCCGACTGGGTCGGCCCGTTCTTCAGCATCACCTCGCTGGAACCGGTCGGGCTGGCCGCCGCCGATGCGAGCCTCGACTATGCCTCCGTCGGGTCCGATTTCTTCTTTCAGCTGATGTTCGTCGCCGCGACCGCCTCGATCGTGTCGGGTGCACTGGCCGAACGGATCAAGCTCTGGCCCTTCCTGATCTTCGTCGTGGTGCTGACCGGCGTCATGTACCCGATCTCCGGCTCCTGGCAGTGGGGCGAAGGCTGGCTGTACCAGATGGGCTTCTCCGACTTCGCGGGCTCCACCATCGTCCACTCCGTCGGCGGCTGGGCCGCGCTCGCCGGGGCCATCGTGCTGGGTCCGCGGCTTGGCAAGTACAAGGACGGCAAGGTCAACCCCTTCCCGGGCTCCAACCTCGCGCTTGCCACCCTCGGCACCTTCATCCTGTGGCTGGGCTGGTTCGGCTTCAACGGCGGTTCGCAACTGGCGGCCGGCACCGTTGGGGACATCACGGACGTCAGCCGCATCTTCGCCAATACCAACATGGCTGCGGCAGCCGGGGCTATCACGGCGCTGATCCTGACCCAGATCATGTTCGGCAAGGTTGACCTGACCATGGTGCTGAACGGCGCGCTGGCCGGGCTGGTCTCGATCACCGCCGAACCGCTGGCCCCGTCGCTGTTCATGAGCCTGATCACCGGGGCGATTGGCGGCCTGATCGTGGTGCTGACCGTGCCGATGCTGGACAAGCTGAAGATCGACGACGTGGTCGGCGCCATCCCGGTTCACCTCTTTGCCGGGATCTGGGGCACGCTCGCCGTGGCCTTCTACACCGGCAACTGGGGCGCACAGATCATCGGGATCGTGGCCTATGGCCTCTTCACCTTCGTGATCGGCTTCGTGTTGTGGATGATCCTCAAGGCCGTGATGGGCATCCGCGTCTCCGAGGAAGCCGAGGTCTCGGGCCTCGACACCTCCGAACTGGGGATGGAAGCCTACCCGGATTTCACCAAGGGGTAAGGGCAAGCCCCGCCGCCGCCTCCTCCCTCTTCACGCGGCGGTGGGGCCTTTGCGGAAAGCGGCGCCTTCGCGGGCGCCGCTTTTCATTTGCGACTGGTTTCAATAGGAAAACCCCGCCGGGCAGGGCCGCGGCGGGGTTGATAAAACAGGCGTTAAGCCGTTCAGATCTCGCCTTCGATCCAGCTTTGCAGGGCCGCTTTCGGGGCCGCGCCGATCTTGTTGGACACGACCTCGCCGTTCTTGAACAGGAACAGCGCCGGGATACCGCGCACGCCGAGCTCCATCGGGGAGCCGGGGTTTTCGTCGACATTGACCTTTACCACCTTGATCTTGCCGTTCATTTCCTCGGCAATCTCTTCCAGTGCGGGGCCGATCTGGCGGCAGGGGCCACACCATTCGGCCCAGAAGTCGACCACGACGGGGACATCGGATTGTTTGACTTCGGCGTCAAATGTTGCGTCGGTGACTGCGGTGGTGGCCATATCTAGCCCTCCTGAAAAACGTGTGTCTTGGTTCTGCGCCAGAACGTAGGCAGCGTGGTGGACAAGGTCAAGCACATGCCGCCCGCCCACGCGATCATGTGATCGGCGCTGAAACAAGGGGGTGCCATGCGTGCACCATGCGTGCACCCCTTGTGCACCCCCCGTGCAGACGAAGTGCGCCGGAACGGCCCGGCGATCGCGGGGCTGTCGCCGCGGAGATGGCGCGGTCACGCGCTCTCAGGCTCCGCCCGGCGCAGCGCCGCGGCGAGCAGGTCACCGGGCAGCGGCATCAGGCTGGCACCACGGGTCCACAGAAGGGCGGTGTCCACCCGCCGGTCGGGGTAGAGCGCGGCCAGCATCTCGGAATAGGCGCCCATCTGGCGCAACAGGCCCTCGGGCACATCAGCGGCCGATCCGGGCACAACCGCGTTGGATTTGAAATCCACCGCCAGCACCCGGTCGGGCATCACCAGCAGCCGGTCGATCGTGCCCAGAAGCGGCCGGCCAAGGGTGGGCGAGGGCGCGGTCAGCGTCACCTCCGCCAGCGTGTCGGGGGCGAAGACATGGGCCAGCGCGGGCGCGGTCAGGCAGGCGGCGGCCTCGTCCAGCAGGGCCGACACCTCGTCCTCGGGCAGGTCTCCTTCGGCGGCAAGGATACCGGGGGCGGCCGCGCGCCAGCCGGGTTCGGGAAGGGCGGGCAGATGTTCAAGCAAGAGATGCACCCGGCGGCCACGGCGCTTTGCGGCCTCCTCCGACAGCCCGTCGCCCTGAAGGGCCTTGGCGCCACCCAGATCGGAGGGCGAAAGCGGCGGCGCGCGGCGCGGCGTGGCCTTCGGACGGTCGTGGATCCAGCCCGGCAGGGGCGCCGCTGCCACGGGGGGCGCGGCCAGCGGCACCGGCGACCAATCGCCGGTTTGCAGCCGCAGCCCCGGCCCCACCGGCGTTTCCAGCGAGTCGGCGCCGCAATCGCGCACGGCGGCCTCGATCGTGGGGTGCCAGCCCGTCACGCCCCTGTCCGCGACCTTGCCCGCCGCGCAGGTGATCAGCCAGCTTTCCGCCCGCGTCATGGCAACGTAGAGCAGGCGATTGCGTTCTTCATCCTCGCGCGCCTCGTGCTCGGCGAAAAGCGGCTGCATCAGCGGCGGGCTGTCGGCCTTGCTGCCGGCCCAGAAGAGCGGGCCATCCGCGTCGCGCAACAACTTGGGCGCCTGGTGGTTGCGCTGCCGGGCGGCCGTGTCGGGCAGGATCACCACCGGCGCCTCCAGCCCCTTGGCGCCGTGCACCGACATGACCCGGATGCGGTCGCCGGCACTGCCCGGATCGCGCTTGATCTGCACGTCATCGGCCTGCAACCAGCCGGTAAAGCCGGTCAGGCTCGGCACATCCAGCCGTTCATAGGCCATGGCCTGCGCCAGCATCGCGTCGATGCCATCCTCTGCCTCGGCGCCCATGCGCGCCAGAAGCCGTCGCCGCCCGCCATGGCGGATCAGCACCCGTTCCAACAACTCGTAGGGGCGCAGGAAGTCGGCCTGCCCGCGCAGGTCGTCCAACAAGGCGAGGGTTTCGGGCGCTGTGTCACGCCAGCCTTGCAGCGCCTGCCAGAGGGCCGCGGTGCCGCGCCCGTGGGCCAACGCGTGCAGCGCCGCCTCGGACCAGCCGCATAGGGGCGAGCGCAGGACGGCGGCGAGCGACAGGTCATCGGCAGGCGTGGCGAGGAAGGACAGGAGCGCGGTCAGGTCCTTGACCGCGAGTTCGGCGGCCAGCCGCATCCGGTCCGCCCCCGCGATCGGCAGGCCGCGTTCCTTGATCGCGGCGATGAGTTCATGAAACAGGTCCGACCGGCGCTGCACGAGGATGAGGATGTCCCCCGGCGTGACGGCACGGCGCAGCGGTTTGCCGTTCTCCTCGACGGTGATGGGCGTGCCATCCCTGACCATCTGGTCGATCTGGCCAGCCACGGCGCGGGCCAGCACCACCGCCGGGTGGTCATCGGACAAAAGATCGACCGGATCGTGCCAATCGGGCTTTTCCCGTTTCTCCGGCGGCGCCACCGCCGGCCAGACATCGACGCGGCCGGGCAGGTCAGCCTTGAAGGCGACATGCGATACAGGTGCCCCGAGCCCCGCCTGCCGCTCGCCCTCGAAGACCTTGTCGACCACCCGCAGGATCGGCGGCGCGGAGCGGAAGGAATGTTTCAGTTCGCAATCCTGAAACGGGCTGCCGGCCTCGCCCAGACGCGCCTGGAAATGGTCGCGCATCCGGTCGAACCCGTCAGGGTCCGCGCCCTGAAAGGAATAGATCGACTGTTTCTTGTCGCCGACCACGAAGATGGTGCGCAACAGGTCGTCGCGCGCGCTGGACCCGGCGGCGAATTCCTCGGCCAGCCGGGTGACGATATCCCATTGCGGCGGCGAGGTGTCCTGCGCCTCGTCGACAAGGATGTGGTCGATACCGCCATCGAGCCGGAACAGCACCCATTGCGCCACCGCGCTGTCGGACAGCAGGCGGCGGGTGGCAAGGATCAGGTCGTCGAAATCGAGCCAGCCGCGCGCCGCCTTGGCGGTGTCGTAGGCGGGCAGGAAAGCGGCGGAGAAGGCGTGCAACGCGGTGGTCTTTTCGGCGGCTTGCAGGGCGCGGCGCAGCGGGCGGGCCGCCTCCACGCGCAGCATGAAGGCCTCCAACGGCTCATGGATGGCGGCCATCTTCGCCCAGATCGGTTTTGTCGGGAACGTGCCGACCTTGGCCGCGTCCGGCGTCTTGGTGCCGGAGCCGGTGAGAAACACCTCCTCCAGCAGGGCGATATCGGCAAGGCCGGGGTTGTCCCAGTTGATCTGGTTCAGGCGGGTGAGGTTGGCCGCCTGGTTGCGGTTGCCGGGGTCGAGATGCTGGCCGACAACGTGGCACAGGTCGCGTTCGCCGCCCTCGAAGACATGACCGATGAGAGCCTGCGCGGTGTAGCCTTTCGGCAGGTCGAACAGCGCGAGGGTCTCGTCGCGGGAGAGCGGGGTTTCCAGCGCCCCGCGCTTGGCCAGCAGGGCACGGATCAGCGGCATCGCGTCATCGCCAGAGATATGCGCGGCCAGCGCATCGACCGCATCGCGTTCCGCGCCGCCGGCCATCATGTCGAGCACGTCCTCGCACAAAAGCGCCTGTGCGCGTTCGTCCATTTCCGTGAAATCGGGGGCCACGCGGGCCTCCAGCGGAAAGCGGCGCAGCACCGCCGCGCAAAAGCTGTGAATGGTCTGGATCTTGAGCCCGCCCGGCGTCTCGATCGCACGGGCAAAGAGCGTGCGCGCGCGCGGCAGAAGCGCCTCGGTCACCTCTGCCGCGGGCAGGCCAAGGCGCAGGAGGTCGCGGCGCAGGGCGTCGTCGGGCTGCATCGCCCATTCGCCCAGCCGCTTGAACAGCCGGTTCTGCATCTCGGAGGCGGCGGCCTTGGTATAGGTCAGGCAGAGGATCCGCTCCGGCGGAGTTTCTTGTAGAAGAAGCCGCGCCACCCGGTCCGTGAGCACACGTGTCTTGCCGCTGCCGGCGTTGGCCGAGAGCCATGTGGAGGATTCAGGCCGTGCGGCGGTGACCTGAGCGCGGGTCGCCTCGTCGAAATCGAGCGTCATTGGCCGACCCTCACCACGACAGGGTCCTGCGTTTCATCCCATTCTCCGAAACGGGCGAGATGGTCGTAATCGCCTTCGAATTTCACCTGCTCCATCGCGCGGCGCGAGGGGAAGCCGTTGGCCGCGTCAAGGTAATGCGCCACGAGATCGCCGAACCCTTGGGTGATCCCTGCAAGGTCCGCCGGCGTGACCGCGTGCTCGGCAATCGTGCCGCCCGAGCCGAGCCCGATATAGGCGATGCGCGCGACCTGCCACGGGTCGCCAAAGGCGCCCTGCCCCGCCATGACCGCCTCCAGCCAGAGCTGCTTGTTGAACGCCTTTTCCTGATCCGCACTCGGTGGGGCACCGGTCTTGTAATCGTATATAAGAACATGCCCGTCCGGGGTCTTGTCGATGCGGTCGGCGGTGCCGCGCAGGGTGAAGCCGGGGGCGCCAATCTCGGCCTCTCCGTCGGCTTCCAGCATGAAGGGCTGCGCAACCGCGCGCCGCGCGCGTTCCGTCGCAACGAACCAGCCCGCGACCTTGGCGATCCGGGCCCGCCACATGCGCCGCGCGGCGGGCCACGGGGCCTGCTCCTCCAGCACTTCCCCGGCGATGCGCAGCAAAAGCGCCTCGGCGTCGTCTGGCAGCCCGTCCCATGTGGCCTGCACGAAACGGCGCAACACGACGTGCAGGATCGTTCCACGCAGCGGAGCGTCGGGGCTTTGGCGCAGGGGATCGAGCGGTTTCAGCTTCAGCACCTTGCGCGCATAGACCCAGTAGGGATCGCGGATCAGCTTTTCGACCTGCGTCACCGACAGATCGTGCGGGCGGTGATCGGCAGGCGGTGCCGGGGCGGGGCGGGTCGCGGGGGCAACCGCCTCGGCCTCGTCCAGCCGCGCGGCCCAGTCGAGCCAGTCCTGCCCCCGCGCGCGCATGCCATCCAGCGCGACGGCGCTTTCCGCGCTGGCCCCCTTCATCAGGTTGACGATGCGGTTCAGCCACCGCGACGGCACGGTTTCGGTTTCCGCGTCGCGTTTCGCGCGGCACAGCCAGACCTGCGGCCCGGTCACCGATTGCTGGAAATCATGCGCCGACAAGCCGATCACCCGATCCGGCAGGCGTAGCCCCGCCTGATCGCGCAGCTTGCGGTTCAGCCACGGATCCGCCCCCGGCGCGGCGGGCCATGTGCCTTCGTTGAGCCCGGCGAGGATCAGCAGGTCGGCGCCCTGCACCCGCGCCTCCAGCGTGCCCCAGATCATGATGTCGGATTGCAGGCCGTAATGCGGGCGCACTTCCTCCTCTCGCAGCAGGGCGGCGAGGAAATCGCGGTATTCTGCGGCCGTCATGTCGCCGCCATGCGCGGCCTCGTCCGACAGCGCCTGCATGACGCGCTGCGCGGTCTCGCCCTCCGTCTTCTGCCACAGCGCGCCCGCCCCCGCTTCCCCCGGCCCGGCGGCAAGGCGGCGCGTGGCCTCCAGATGCGCCGCGACATGATCGGCCAGCGGGCGGGTGCCGGGCGCGTGAAGATCCAGCACCGCATCGGCGACCCATGCCACCCAATCCGTCATGCCGGGATCGTCGCCGTGCCGCGCGGCCCAGCCGACCAGCGCCGCGCGCGTCGGGAAGGGCAGCTTGCCGCGCAGGCAGCGCAGGTCAAGGTCGCGGGTGCGGCGACGATGATCGTCGCGGTCGTCGCGCGCGGAATACGCCAGCGGATGCTTGAGAAGGATGAGCAGCGCCTCGGCGGTCAGGGGCGTCGCCATGGCGCCGGCGACATGCAGCAAAAGCCGCCCGGGCGCGGTTTGCGACAGGGGTTCCCCGGCGGAATCGTCGGGCACCAGCCGCCAGCGATCCAACGCCGCCATCACCTGACGGTTGAGCGCCCGGTCAGGGCAGATCAACGCCGCGCGCTGCCCCTCCTCGGCGGCGCGCTTGAGGCGCAGGGCGATGGTCGCGGCCTCCAGTTGCGGCGTGTCGGCCTCCACCAGCGTCAGCCCCTCGGCGGCAGCGGCGACATCGGTCAGGCCCGGCCCCTCGGCCAGCCACTGGTCGGTAACGGGGGCGGGCCGAAGCGCCAGCGAAATCAGCCGGTTGCGCGGCGGGGAAACCGGCGACTCCGGCCCCCACGGAGGGATCTCCGCCGGATGCAGCCCGACCCGTGCTGCAAAGCGGGCGAAGCGGAATTGCGGGTGATCCTCGCCGCCCGAAAGCGCCATGCCGTCACCCTGCAAGAGGCTGTCCCACACGTCGCGCGGCTGGTCGAAATCGAGCCCCGGCAGCACCACCGCGCCCTGCGGCAGCCCGGCCACCGCCTGCATGAAGCGCGCCGTCGGTCCGCGCGACCCGGTGGACCCCGCGACGATCACCGGGTGATCCGGCGGTGCCCCCTGCCAGAGCCGCGCGAGCCGTTCCACCACCGCCGCTTGCCGCGCATCCGGCGCCATGTGATCAGCGCTGCCCGCAAAATGCGGCGCGATGATGGACAGGAAGGCTTGCGTGCGCTGCCAATGGGTCGCGTGCTCGCCCACGTCAAGCGCGGCGATATCCTTGGGCGTGACGCCTTCCTCCTGCATTTCGGCCATCAGCCGGGCAAGGCTGTCCGACAAGCCGTAAAGCGCGGCGCGGGGCGCGAGCGCCGGTTCCCGGTCCAGAAGCGCGGCGACAAGCTGCGACAGTTGCAGGCGCAACCGCAGGGGCGGGATCGGCGGCGGCAGGTCGGCCATGTCGGGGCGTGTGGCCAGATCGGTCACCAGCCGGATCCGGGGCAGGAACCCGGCCCCGGATGCGGCGTAAAGCGCGCGCAGGCGGCGCTGCGTGCGGGCGGTGTTGACGTAGATCTCCACCCGCGCCAGCGCTTCGGGCGGCTGGCCGTGCAGGCGCGCCGCGATGCCCGTCACCAGCGCGGCGGAAAAATCGACGCCCAGCGGGGTGGCGTAGACATGGGGGCGGGGGTCGGTTTCGATACCCGGGCCGGTTTCAAACATCACCAACCTCGCGCAGCATGGTTTCCGCCAGCGCGATGCCGCCCGGATGGCCGACGTCGGCCCAGTGGCCGGCGTGCAGCGCGCCCGCCATGCGGCCCCGTGCCAGCGCCGCGCGCCAGACCGCGTGCAGGGAAAGCGGCCCCTCCGGCAAGCCCTCGAACAGCGTGGCCTTCACGATCTGCGCGCCGGTATAGACCTCGCCCGCGGGGTCGAAGGCCAAGCGCCCCGCCGCGTCCATCGCGAAATCGCCGCCGCCCTGCCGGCCAACCGCGCGCGCGCCCGGTACCAGCAGGGCGAGGATATCCATCTGGTCCGGTCGCCACATGGCCGCAAGCTGACAGAGCGCGTTCGCCCCTGTCCAGACCGCATCGGCGTTGAGGGTAAAAAAAGCCTCCGCCCCCAGAAGCGGCAGGGCGTGGCGGATGCCGCCAGCGGAGTCGAGGATTTGCGGCTGTTCGTCGGAAAAGGCAACATCGGGCTGGCCCGCGAGGTGGGCGCGCATCTGGTCCGCGCGGTAATGGCCGTTGACCACGATCCGGGTCGCGCCACCCCGCCGCGCCTGCCCCAGCGCATGGTCGATCAGCGGCCGCCCCGCGACAGGGATCAGCGGCTTGGGCCGGTCCCGCGTCAGCGCCCCCATGCGGGTGCCGAACCCGGCGGCAAGGATCATGCAGGCGGTGGGCGTCATGGCGCGATCCTGTCCATCAGCGGGGCGAGCGCGCGGCGCAGGTCGCCCAGCGCGGGGTGCGCCAGCGCGTCCTCGACATGGCCGAAGACCCGCGGCAGATGGGCAAGGTAGGCGGGCTTGCCCCGCACCCGCGCAAGGCGGCGAAACACGCCGAGGATGCGCAGGTTGCGTTGCAGCGACAGGGCGGCGGCCTCGGCGGCGAAGCGGGCCGGGTCGAGGCCGAGCGCGGCCACGTAACGCGCGGTCATGGCGCCGGCGATTTCGGGGTCCACGTCGCGGCGCGCGTCATGGATGTAGGAGACGAGGTCATAGCCCGGCGGCGCCAGCACCGCGTCCTGGAAATCCAGCAGGCCGACCCGCGCCAGCCCCGCGCGGTCCGGCAGCCAGATCAGGTTCTCGGCATGGACATCGCGCAGCGCGGGCACGAGGGGGGCGGAGAACAGGGTGCCGAACACGCCTGCCATCGCGGCGAACGCGGCCTCGGCCTGTGCGCCCGCCGGCAGGGCGATGCGGGTCATTTCGGCCATCTCCGCCGGGGTCAGCGCGGGCAGGCCCCAGCCCGGCGCATGGCGCGCGAGGTGAACCAGCACATCCGTGGCGGCAAGGCTCGCCTCGTGCAGATCCGCCGCCAGCCGGTGAAAGCCGGTATCACCAAGGTCTTCCAGCAGCATCAGGCCGCTGCCGGGCGCGGTAGCCAGCACCTCGGGGGCCGAGAGGCCCAGAGCGCGCAGACGCGCGGCGTTGGTCACGAACGCATCGAAGGCGGCGCAGTCCGCGGGCGGCGCACGCATCAGGATGGCCCGCGCCGGCCCCAGCCGCAGCCGCGTGTAGACGCGGGCGGAGGCATCGCCGGCCAGCGGCACCGCCGTCGCGCCCGCCCAGCCATTCGCGGCAAGAAACGCCTCTTGCGACCCCGTCATGCCGCGCCCAGCCCGGCCAGCCGCCCGGCCCAGAAGTCGGGGCGCAGGGTGGAGAGCGTCAAGTCCCGTGCCTCCGCGTCGTCCGGCACCATCCTCAGGCTGATCCAGAGCGCCCGGTCGGGCAGGTCCGGGGCCATCCGGTCGGGCCATTCGACAAGGCACAGCGCCGCGTCGAACGCGTCGGCAAGGCCAAGTTCATCGACCTCCCAAGCGTCGCTCAGGCGGTAGAGATCGGCATGCCAGACCTCGCCATCGGGGGTGTCGTAGGTCTGCACGAGGGTAAAGCTTGGCGACGGCACATCCTCCGGCGCGGCCTGCCGGTGCTGGATCAGCGCGCGCGCGAAATGGGTCTTGCCGGCGCCGAGATCGCCGTCGAGGCACAGCAGGTCGCCCGGCCCGACCCGGTCCGACAGCCGCGCGGCGAACGCGGCGGTCGCCTCGGGCGAAGGCAGGCGCAGGTCGGTCAGCACGGGGCGGGAGGTCTCGGGCATGGGCGCGAGTTTACCCGGCCCGCCACCAGCCGCAACCGCCCGCGTGTTTTAACGCGCCGAAACCAGCCCCGGTGCCTTGCGCCCGCGCCCGGCCTCGCGGTCGGCGCGCTTTGGCAGCGTGACCGCCTGCTGTTCGAGAAAGGCAACGAGGCTCGCCCCGCCCTTGAGCGGCGCAATGCGGCACACAAGGCTGCACCCGTCCGGCAAAAGCACCCGTTCGGACCACGCGCTGCGCTCCGTATAGCCGCCGACGAAATCGCGGATCTCCCCCCAGAGCGGGGTCGGATCGCACGCCTCCTGCCAGTAGCGGCTGGCCTCGGCGATCGTGCCCGCCGCGGCCATGCCGGGCCAAAGCGCGTCGGCGGCGGAATTGCAGAAGGTCAAGCGCCCGTCGCGTGTGAAGATGCACATCGCCTCGGAACTGGCCTCCATCACCGATTGGTAGAGGTCGAGATCGCCACGGAACTTGCGTGTCAGCGTCACCTCCTGGCTGATATCCTCGAACAGGAAGGCGACGGCGCCATCGGCATGTGGCCGCCCGATCACCCGGAAGGTCTGCCCGTCGGGCAGCGTCCACATTTCCTGGTAGGTGCCATCGCGCGCCGCCTGTTCAAGGTCGGCGAGGCTGGCGCGCCAGGCCTGGTAATCCTTGGGCTCCGGCATGCGCTGCGCCTCTCGCAGGCGGTCGAGGAAGGCGAAGAGATCGGGCCGCGCCGACAGCCAGTCGCCCGGCAGGGTCGAAAGCGCCACCAGCGCCGGGTTGAACAGAACCAGTTCGCGCCGCTTGTCGAAGATCGCAAGCCCGATGGGCAGGTGCGCGAAGGTGCGCGACAAGGTCTGCACGAAATCGCGCAGCGCGGTTTCGGCCGCAACCAGCCGGTCGATCCGCTGGCCGGAGAAAAGCCGCCCCTGCCCGTGAGGCTGCGACGCAATCGCGAACCAGATCGGTGCGGTTTCATTGGCAGCGTCCAGCGACAGGCGTTGCACCGGTTCGCCCGTTGCGGCGGCATCCGGCACGGCAAGCTCCGAGAACAGCTTGCGGATCGGCCAGACAAGGCGGTCCGCCTTCTCGCCGGCTTGCGCCACGAGATCGAAATAGGCGCGGTTGGCCCAGATGATCTGCCCGGTCTCGTCCTCCTTCCACAGAAGGTCGCGTGTGGACTCAAGGCCCCGTCGCAGCAGGTCCGCCTCCTCCTCCAGCGCGTCCAGCCCGGCCCGGTCGATCATCCGCCGGTCGCGTCCCGGTTCCAGCGAGGCGACGGTGACAACGCAGCGCCCCTGCGCGCGGCGCCCGGACAACGACAGTTCGTCATCGCCGATGCGCCCGATCAGGACGAAGCTGCTGGCGTCACGGCGCAGCGCATCCAGCCGGTCCGGCGCGTCGGGGTTGAGCGCGCCAAGGCTTTCGCGCAACTCCCCCCACGCCGCGACGCGGTCTGCGGGATCGGACAGCAACGGATCGGTCTCGGTGACGTCGCTGACAAGGTAGTCATCGCGGAACGCGTAGCTGCGCGGCAAGTCGAAGCCGCGCAAAAGCACGTGCGACGGCTCCCGGCCCCGGCGCGCCAGCACGGTCGCGAAGAAAACGGAAAAGCCCCCCGCCGCGAGGCTGATACCGACAAGCAGAAGGATCGTCGCAGGATCAGTCAGTTCCATGAGGCCCCCAGAACGAAATGTCCAAGGAAACTCAACTGGATAATGGTTAAGAAGATGTTAAGCGGAAATCTGCCGATTTTCGCCGAGTGGCGCTTTCGCCTCATTTTCGTCCAATTGCAGGTGCGCGGCGGGCCACGCGACCTCGACCATCGCGCCGCGCCGTGTGCCGCTGTCCTCGTCCAGCAGGAAGGGATCGGTGGCGTTGCTGAAGCGCACCGTCGCGCCGGAACGTTCCAGCAGCGTCTTCGCGATGAACAGGCCCAGCCCCATGCCTTCGTATTCCGGGCGCTGCGCCGCCTCCCGCTCGGATTTGCGGCGGCGCAGGAACGGGTCGCCCAACCGGCCCAGCAGGTCGGGCGGGTATCCCGGCCCGTCATCCGTCAGCCGCAGGTGGATGATGTCGCCATCCCAGCGGCCCTCGATCCAGACGGTCTTTTCGGCGAAATCCACCGCGTTCTGCACGAGGTTGCGCAGCCCGTGGATGATCTCGGGCCGGCGGTGGATCACCGGCTGCGCCTCTGGCCCGCCTTCCAGCGGCTCGAATTCCAGATGCACGCAGGGTCCACGGCCCATATGCGGCTCCGCCGCCTCGCGCACGACAGCGCCCAGCGGGGCGGCGCGCATGTGCAGATCGTCCTTCCCGGCGCGGCCCATGTCGCGCATGATGTCGCGGCAACGCTCGGCCTGCTGGCGGATCAGCCGGGCATCCTCGGCAAGGTCGGGGTGATCCGCCAGTTCCTCGGCCAGTTCGGTCGAGACCAGCTTGATCGTGGCCAGCGGGGTGCCCAGTTCATGCGCCGCCGCCGCGACCACCCCGCCCAGGTCGGTCAGCTTCTGTTCGCGGGCCAGCGCCGCCTGCGTGGCCAGCAGGGCTTGGCTCATGGTGTGGATTTCCTTGGTCACCCGCCGGGCGTAGAGCGACAGGAAGACGATGCCGATCACGATCGCCACCCAGAACCCGACCCGGAACAGCAGCGGCAGTTCGATTACCGTCCCGTCGGCCATGCGCAGCGGCACGTTCTGGTAGCCGACCAGTGAAATCAGCATCACCGCGGCCGCCCCGAGGATCACGGTGGACCGCAGCGTCAGCGCCGAGGCCGAAATCGTCACCGGCGCAAGGATCAACAGCGCGAAGGGGTTGCTCAGCCCGCCGGTCAGGAACAGCAGGAAGGCCAGTTGCGTCAGGTCGAACAGCAGCGTCAGCATCGCGTCCCAGTCATGCAGCCGCTGGTTCGGCGGGAACACCGTCATTGCGATCATGTTCGACAGAACCGACGACCCGATGGCCAGAAAGCACAGGCCAAGCTCTATCCGCATGCCCAGCACGAAACTCGCAACCACCACGGTCACGGTCTGGCCAAGGATCGCCAACCAGCGCAGCACCAGCAGGGTGCGCAGGCGCACCCAGTCGCTGCGCATGTCATGGAACAGCAGGCTTCGGGGCGGGTCGGCAGCATGGGCCATGGCGGGGCGGATCCTCTGGCTTTCGCGGGCGTGTCTGGTGACCTTGGGCGTTTGGTCACAGTTGCGCAGAGACGCATTGAAGACCAGATAAAATCCGGCGATCACACCGCCAGTCACCATCGGGGGAAACCGGATCATGAAACGCATCTATGCCATCAGCGCGCTTGCCCTGACCGCTGCCCTTCTGGGGGGCATCGGCTTGTCGATCCTGCTGGGCCGCGAGAGTCAGGGCGAGGACCAGTTCGCGGAATGCCGCGCCAGCCGCGTTGCCGGCGGCCCCGGCGATATCGGCGGCCCGTTCGAACTGGTCTCGGAAACCGGCGAAACGGTGACCGACGCGGACGTGATCACCCAGCCCTCGCTGCTCTATTTCGGGTATACCTTCTGCCCCGATGTCTGCCCGCTCGACAATGCGCGGAACGCCATCGCGGTCGAGATCCTTGAAGAACGTGGCCGCATGGTCACCCCGATCTTCATCTCCATCGACCCCGAACGCGACACGCCCGAAGTGCTGGCCGATTTCACCGACAACATGCATCCGCGCATGATCGGGCTGACCGGATCGGTCGAACAGACCACCGCCGCCTCGCAAGCCTACCGCACCTATTTCAACGTTCAGGAGGAAGGCGACGACGGCTTCTACCTCGTCGATCATTCCACCTTCACCTACCTCGTCCTGCCCGAGCACGGCTTCGTCGAATTCTTCCGCCGCGACACCTCGCCCGAGGAAATGGCCGACCGCGTGGCCTGTTTCGCGGATGCCGCGTCCTGACCCGGCCTCGCCGCCGAACCTCCGAGCGCTAATTGACCCTTCCGACTGTTTGCGCGTATGACGGGAAAACGCACGCGAGGAGGACATGCCGCATGGCCACGGAACGCAATCAGCGCGACATCGGACCCGATAAATCCCTGCTGCTCGTCGATGACGACGAGTCGTTCCTGCGGCGCCTTGAACGGGCGATGGAAAAGCGTGGCTTCGAAGTGGAGGCGACCGACTCCGTCGCCGGCGGCAAGGCCATTGCAACCGCCCGCCCGCCAGCCTACGCGGTGGTCGACCTCAGGCTGGAAGACGGCAACGGTCTCGACGTGGTGGAACTCCTGCGAGAAAAGCGGCCCGATGCGCGGATCGTGGTGCTGACCGGCTACGGCGCGATTGCCACCGCCGTGGCCGCGGTCAAGATCGGCGCCACCGATTACCTGTCGAAACCCGCCGACGCCAACGACATCACCGCCGCCCTGCTGGTCGACAGCGACGACATGCCGCCGCCGCCGGAAAACCCGATGAGCGCCGACCGCGTTCGCTGGGAACATATCCAGCGCGTCTACGAATTGTGCGACCGGAACGTGAGCGAAACCGCGCGGCGCCTCAACATGCACCGGCGCACCCTGCAACGCATCCTCGCCAAGCGAAGCCCACGCTGATGCGTGCCCTGTTCATCCTCCTCGCCCTCGCCCTGTCGGCCTGTTCCGCGGCGGATTTGCGCCCGGCCGACCCGGCGCCCACGGGCCTGACCCCGGACGCGGCCGGGCTGCAACCGGCCGGCACAGATCTGCGCATTGACTTCGGCCGCGCGCAGGCGGGCGTGATCGAGACGGTGTCGCGCCTGCTAGGCTCCGACCCGGCCGATATCGGCACCATCGAGGAATGCGGCGCCGGGCCGGTCACGACCGCCTATTGGGACGACGCCCTGATGCTGAATTTCGTCGACGGCGATTTCCGCGGCTGGGCGCTCGTCGAGCCGGGCCTCACCGCCGCGGGCGGGCTGGAGGCTGGCACCCCCCCGCCGTCGGGGGTGACGATGACGGAGACGACGCTGGGCCGCGAATTCGAGATCGACGGCGTCTGGGCGCTGGTCGAGGACGGTGGCCCGGAAATAACGCATGTCTGGTCGGGCATCCAGTGCTTCTTCCGCTGACCCCGCGCCACGAGGGCCCGTTTTGCGGGCGCCAGTTGCGGCGCCCTACTCTTTCGCCGCGCGCCGCAGCCATGTCATGAACGCCGCCAGCGGCGCCGGGCGCACGCCCTTCTGCGTCACCATGTGGTAGCCCAGCCCGCCGCTTTCCCCGGTATGGAGCGCAACCAGCCGCTCCTCGGCAAGGTCGCTTTTCACCAGCGTCTGCGCCTGAATCGACAGCCCGTGCCCGGCCCGCACCGCCGCCTGCGCAAGGCTGTTGTTGGGTAGCTCCGTGAAGCCCAGCCGCTCAAGGTCCAGCCCCGCCGCGCGGCCCCAAACGAAATGCTCGCGCGATGCCTCCGAGGTGAACCAGCGATAGCCGTCGAGCGGCCCCATCTCCGTCAGCCTGCGCCCCTTCGCAAGCGACGGCGCGGCGATCACGACGAAGGGGCTCATCACCAGCGGCTCCACCTCCAGCCCCGGCCAGTCGCCCGCGCCGAAGCGGATCGCCATGTCGAACCCCTCCCGGCGCAGGTCGATCAGCGAGACCGAGGGGATCAGCGCCACCTCGACCTCCGGGTGTTGCGCCCAGAACTGGCCGATCCGCGGCATCAGCCACGCCTCGGCAAACGACGGCGTCATCGTCACCTGCAACGGGCGCTGTCGCTTGCTGTTCATCACCGACCGGACCCCGGCGGCAATGGTTCCGAACCCGTCCTCCAGATCCTGCGCAAGCTGCCGCCCCTCGGCCGTGGGGCGCATCGCGCGCCCCTCCCGTTCCACAAGCGTCACGGCGAAATGCGCCTCCAGTGCGCGCACGTGCTGGGCAATCGCGGCATGGGTGACGTTCAGCTCCCGCGCCGCGGCGGAGAAACTCTGCAACCGCGCCGCCGCCTCAAAGGCCCGCAGCGCCGAAAGCGAAGGGATGTCGCGCCAGTCCAAATGAAAGCTCCACTTACATACGGGAGATATTGCTGAGTCGCTTTGCCAGACGCAACCCCGCTATGACCGGGGCATCGCAAACGAAAGGAGACCTCCCATGTTCCACCTTCTCTCCCGCACCATCAACACCGCCACCCGCTTCGACACGTGGGACGCGCCAGACCATTGGCGCGCGCAGGCCCGCGGTTACCGCAACGACCGCGCGCGGGACGAGGCCGACCGCGTCCGACTGCGCGGTGCGCCCAAGCGCGGCGATCTCCGCTAAGGCCGGGTCAGACCCCGGCCATCAGATCCGCGTGCCGGGCCGTGAACTCCGCCCGCACCTCGGCCGGGGGGCGCAAATGCAGCGTCAGCCCCTCGGTCAGCCGCGCCGTGGGCCGACCAAAAAACCGGTCGGCCTCGCGCTCCGCGAAGCCGGCCAGTTGCACCGCCTCCAGCCAGGCCGACACCCGGTCGGCGCGCTTGATCTTCGCCTTCACCGTCTTGGGCAGCATCGCAGGCAGGCCGAAGCGCAAATGGATCGCCGCCGACAGACGCTCATCCAGCACGCCGTATTCCGGCCCGATCGCCGCCTTCACCGGGCTGATCATGTCGCCGATCACGTATTCCGGCGCATCGTGCAACAGCGCCGCCAGCCGCCACTTCACCGGCGCAGTCGGGTCGATCCGGGCAAAGATCTGTTCGACCAGCAGCGAATGCTCAGCCACCGAATAGGCGAATGCGCCGCGTGTCTGCCCGTTCCAGCGCGCCACGAAGGCCAACCCGTGGGCGATGTCCTCGATCTCGATATCCACCGGGGTCGGGTCCAGCAGATCCAGCCGGCGGCCCGACAGCATCCGCTGCCACGCACGGGGGGGTGTCCTTGTCATGTCTCGCTCTTGGCAGGTTGCGGTCAGACCCTTCCCATAGGCAATGCCACGCGGCCCGTAAACCGCCACGCATCGCACCACGTTGCCGCCCCCGTCGCACCCTGCTAAGGGATCCCCAGCCATGGATAACGACGCTCAGGGAGCCCCGACATGACCGACTACATCATCAAGGATATCGCGCTTGCCGATTACGGCCGCAAGGAACTTGACATTGCGGAAACCGAGATGCCGGGGCTGATGGCCCTGCGCGAG
>QVQC01000005.1 GCA_003428585.1 Nioella halotolerans | reverse complement strand
CTCCAGCCCCGCGATCATCCGCAGGAGCGTGGACTTGCCGCAGCCCGAGGGGCCGACGAAGACACAGAACTCGCCATCCTCGATACCGAGGTCGATCCCGTGGATCACCTGCGTTTCGCCGTATTTCTTGATGACATTGGTCAGCGTGACGCCGGTCATGATCCTGTCTCCCGAACTTTTCCTGGTGTGTCGGCCGTCAGGGTGCGGATCGTCGCGACCTCGGCCGGGTCGTAGGGGGTTCCGTCCTCGTGCAGCAGGTCGTGGAACCAGACATCGCGCCCCGGCGTGCCGCCATGCGCGCGCACAAGGTCGTCGGGCCAGGGCAGCCAGGTCTGCGTGCGGCCCCGGACCAGCCCCCACTGGAAACAGCCGACGCCGCGGTCATGGAACATCGACAACTGGTCGGAGATATGGCTGTCGAGCGCCCGCGCCATCCATTCGGTGCACAGGACCGGCCGGTCCAGCACCTCGAGATAGTCGATGAATTGCGCGACCCGCGCGCGGTTCCAGTAGGCGTGAAAGGTGATGATGTCGGAATGCAGGAGCGCGCTGCGGTCTATCTCGGTCTGGTAGGGGTGGGCGTCGTCGCCGGGCAGCGGCGTTGTCCACGCGGCCACGCTGAGCGGCGCGGCGGGGTCCTCGGCCCGTGCCCAGCCAAAGGCATTTTCCATCAGGGCAAGGGCGTGGGTTTCCAGTGCCGCGTCATAGCTGCCATAGCTTGCACCGGCGAAATCCATGCGGTTGCCCGGTTCGTTGTAAAGATCCCAGAACAGCACGCGCGGATCGGTGCGAAAGCAGCCGATTACGTCCCGCACATAGGCTTGCAGGTCAGCGGCGTGGTCGCCCGACATCACCACGGCGCGCCCCGGCGAGGCGATGGCGCGGCTGTTATGGACGCCCGGCACCGGGTCGGGTTGCGGGCCCCAGACCGGTTCCGCCCCGCCGAAGCCGCAATCGTCGAACAGGCAGGGCACCGTGCCGATGCCGTGGCCCGCCGCGATCCCCATCACCCGGTCGAGCCGGTCGAGCAGTCCGTCCCGGTCATGCAACCAACCCTGGAACGGGAGGTTCACGCGGATCGCGTTGAAGCCGATCTCGCCCGCCCAGCCCAGTTCGCGCGCGATGGTCTCCGCGTCGAACGTGTCGGGGTGCCACATCTCGATGAAATTGACGGCTGTCGAGGGCAGGAAGTTGATGCCGCAGATCCATGGGCGGGCCTGCCACCAGTCCTTTGCGCGCGCTTCGCTCCAGCGGGTCATGATGCATCCTGTTCGGGTGTCGTGAAAAAGGCCCCGCCGACGCGGCAGCGGGGCCTTCGCGGCAGGGCTCAGCGGTCCAGCAGGTCCTGCACTTCCAGTTCGGCATCGGCAAGCGCGTCCTCGACGGGCTTGTCGGTCAGCCAGATCGCCTGAAGCTCGCGGTTGAGCACGTCCTGGATGGCGCCGTAGCGTTCCGAGGGCGGGGTGTCGCGCGCGATGGCGGCGGTGCCCGAATATTCGTCGCGGTGTGGCAGGCTGGTATAGGCCGCGCTTTCGACCACGGAATTGCGCACCGCCATGTGGCCGGTCCGCGCCCAGTCGATATTGTGGTCGTTGATGAAGGCCAGCACCTGAAGCGCCGCGTCGCGCGTCTCGCCCTCAAGGGTGGAGGGGATGGCCCACATGTGGCTGTCGGCCCATGTCGCGCCGGTGTCGAACAGCGTCGGGAAATCGGCCGCGTAGTAGTTGCTCAGCGCCACGTCCGGGTCGGCGGCCTGTGCGTCGTAGAAATCGACGACCCACGTGCCGTTGACCAGCACCGCGGCCTCGCCGTTCAGGAAAGCCTGCTGGCTGTCGGCATAGTTGAGCTGCGGGTTGGCGTAGCCGGCCTCGAAAAGCTGCGTGATCGCGGTGACCGCGTTGGCGGCTTCCTCTGTGTTGATCGTGGCGGTGCCTTCCTCGGTGAAGATGTTGGCGTCCTGCTGCCACATCAGCGCCAGAACGAGCCGCACGCCGATCGGGAACTGGGCGAAATCTGCGGCGAGGTAATCCTGCCCGGTCGCCTCTTCGACCATGCGGGCATGGTCCATCAACTCCTCGGGCGAGGAGGGCAGGATCGGGGCGCCATTGTCATCGACCAGACCGGCCTCGTCCATCAGGTCCATGTTGACGTGCCAGAGGTTGGCGTGGAAATCCATCGGCACGCCGTAGATGCCGCCCTCGTAGCTGACCGCCTCCAGCGCGTTTTCGGACCAATCAGAGGAGTCGATGCCCACCGACGCCAGGTCGTCCGAGATTTCGGAAAGTGCGCCGATCCCCGCGAATTCCGGGATCCGGTGGCGGTGCATCACGAACACATCGGGCGGCGTGCCGCCGGCGAAGGCCGCCTTGATCTGGTCATAGTAGTTGCCCCAGTCGGTGGGCAGGGTGTTGATGTCGATCCCATCCAGCTCGGCATCGGCGGCGTTGATGATCGACTGGATGATGCAGGGCTCTCCGACGCTTGTGGTGGTGTCGGTCCCGGCATCCTCGCAGGCGCCGAAGAAGCGTCCCAGCGTCACCTCCTGCGCCGCGGCACCGGTGGCGAACGTTGCGGCCGCGGCCGCGGTCAGTAGCACATGTTTCATGGTTTCCTCCCTATGATGTGCGGGTCAGCCCTTGGATCCGCCGGCGGTCATGGCCTTGACCACGTAGCGCTGGAAGATCAGGAACAGGATCACGACCGGAAGCGAGGCGATGACGCCCGAGGCCATGACACGGCCCAACCCTTCCGATTGCGCGAAGTTGGACTGGATCGAGGCCAGCCCGAGCGTGATGGTGAAATATTCGCGCTGCTGGGCGCTGACGAGCGGCCAGAGGTAGTCGTTCCACGCGTAAAGGAATGTCAGGATCGCCAGCGTCATCATCGCCGGACGCGCCAGCGGCAGCATCACGTGCCAGAAGATCTGCAGCCAGCCGACCCCGTCGAGGCGCGCGGCCTCCTCGATGTCGCGCGGGATGGCCTGGAAGAACTGCAGCATCAGGAACACCCCGATGGGCACCGCCATGCGCGGCAGGATCAGCGCGTGATAGCTGTTGTGCCATCCGAAATCGGCAAACATCGTGTAAAGCGGGATGAACACCGCTTGCTCGGGCACCATCAGACCGATCACGCAGACCACGGTGATCACCCGCTTGAACGGGAAATCCAGCCGCGCCAGCGCGTAGCCCGCCGTGGTCGAGACCGCCAGCACCCCCAGCGTCATGCCCAGCGACACGATGAGCGAGTTGAGGAACCACCACGGCGTCTGCCCGAAGGTGAAGAGGGCGGCGTAATTGTCGGCCGTGAAGGGCAGGGGGATCAGCCCGAACGCGGTGCTCGACGTGGTGCGCGCCAGAACCTCGTTGGGCTGGAACGACAGCGACAGCATCCAGAGCGTCGGCACCAGCCAGATGAAGGCCGGGATCGAAAGCCCGATGACAAGCCAGGTGTAGCTGCGATTCATTGGTCTTTCTCCCGCCCGACGACGAACTGGATGACCGAGAAGGCCCCCATGATGACGAAGAGGAACACAGCCATGGCACTGGCGCGGCCCAGTTCGCTGTCACGGAACCCGGTCTGGTAGATGTAGCGCACCAGCACTTGCGTGGTGTCGTTGGGGCCGCCCTGCGTCATCAGGTGGGACTGCCCGAACACCTGGAAATGCAGTATGATCTGCAACACCACGACCAGCATGATCGTGCGCCGCAGGTTGGGCAGGGTGATGAACCAGAAGGCCCGCGCCCCGCGCGCATTGTCCAGCGCGGCGGCCTCGTAAATCTCTTTCGAGATGTCCTGAAGCCCGGCGAGGAACAGGATCATGGCGATGCCCAGCGACCACCAGATCGTGGCGATGACGATGGCGGCCATGGCGAATTGCTGGTCGGTCAACCAGTTGATGGGGGTGCCGCCCGCGACCTCGGTGATATTGGCGATCAGGCCCTGCCGGGGCGAGAACATGATCTGCCAGATCAGAGTCACCACCGTCACCGACAGCACCTGGCTGAGGAAGAACAGCGTGCGCAGGATGCCCATGGCGCGCGTCTCGCGGTTCAGCCCCGCCGCCAGTAGCAGCGCCGCGATGGTCACGCCGGGCACGGTGAAGCCCACGAAAACCAGCGTGTTGCCCACCGTGGGCCAGAAGCGGCGGTCATACCACCGCCCCCCTTCGCCGGGATGAAAGCCGGGGAGGACAACCAGGAGCAGCGACACCACGCCAAGGGCAATGGCGTTGAAGCGGCTCAGCCGGTCCATCCGGCGAAGGAAGACGGCAAGGGCAAGGCCGATCAGGCCAAGCCCCTGCAACAGGGGGGCGGCGAAGCCCCACTGGATGTTCTGCCCCCACATCACCCGCTGGTAATTGCGCAGCCCGATGAATTCGCGCGCATCCGGGTTGAAGGCCACGGCCAGCAGGTTCCAGTCGTGAAGGCTGATCCAGACCCCGCGAAAGAACGGGTAGACGAGAAACAGCGCATAGGTGGCGAGGAAGGGCACCAGCAGTAGCCACGCCGATTGGCGTTGACTGAGATATCCCCGTTTGGCGTCGCGCATCGTCTCCTCCCCGATCCGATTGCGAGTCACGCGATCGACCTGCTAGGTCGATTCCGCTTGTGCTAAAAATATTAGCAATATTATTTAGCAAAAGGCAATCTTTTTCATCAAGCAACGGCGGACGCGTGGAAAAGCAAAAGAAAACAAGGGTCACGATGAAGGATGTCGCGCTGCGGGCGGGGGTGTCGCAATCCACGGTGTCCTTCGTTCTCAACGGGCTGGAGGATATGCGCATCAGCCGCGACACGCGCAAACGGGTGTTGCACGCGGTTGAAGACCTGGGCTATCGCCCCCGCGGGGCGGGGCGCCCGCCCAAGGCGGCGGGGCAGGGGGTGATCGGGCTGCTCATCGACGAGATCGCCACCAGCCCCTTTGCCGCGATTTCGATCGAGGGCGCACAGGACGAGGCGTGGAAGCACAACGTCCTGCTGGAGGTCGCGATGAGCGGCGGCGATGCGGCCTACGAGGCCGTGATCCTCAAGAAATGGGCCGGGGACAACGCCATCGGGGTGATCTACGGCTCCATCCTGACCCGCGCCCTGACCCCGCCGGAGGGGCTGGCGCGGCACCGTGCGGTCCTGCTCAACTGCCACGACCCCGCCGGGCGGCACATGTCGGTGGTGCCCGCCGAACGCCGCGGCGGCGAGCGCGCCACCGCCACACTGATCGCCGAAGGCCACCGCCGCATTGCCTTCATCTCGGGCGAGCCGTGGATGGAGGCCTCGGACCAGCGCATGGAGGGGTATGAACGCGCCCTGCGTGCCGCCGGCATCCCCGTCGACCCCTCGCTGATCGTCGAGGGGAATTTCCTGCCTTCGGGTGGGCGGCGCGCGACGCTGGAACTGATGGCGCAGGACAGGCGCCCCGACGCGATCTTTTGCGCCAACGACCTGATGGCCGTCGGCTGCTACGAGGCTCTCAAGGAACTGGGCGAGCGCCCCGGGGAGAGTGTCGCGGTGATGGGCTACGATGACCAGGAAATCGCCCAACACCTGTCGCCGCCGCTCTCCACGGTGCTGTTGCCGCATCGCGAGATGGGTCAATGGTGCGTGGAGGCCCTGATGCGCCCGCCCGGCCGCGTCGTCACCGAACGGATGGATTGCCCGTTGGTGCTGCGCGCTTCGCACCGCTCATAGGGCAGGGCGCCGCAGGGGCAGGAGGCAAGGTTTCCGGTTCAGTCGTCTGCCCGGCGCGGTCGGGGCGCGCGCGCAACATGGTCGCGGGCCACCGACATGGACTTGAGGATGGCGTGCACCGTATCGCCCGGTTGCAGGCCCATTTGCGCGGCCGCGCGGCGGGTGATCCGGGCGAGGATCTCGTGCGCGCCGACGGCAACGTGCACCGTGACCGCCGGCCCCCGGCCCTCGACGATCCGCGCGACATTGCCCGCGATGATGTTCTGCGCCGAAAGTCCGTCGGGCCGCGCGCGCGACAGGATCACCTCGTGCGCCATGATCCGCACCCGGATCCGGGTGCCCGTCACGGCCTCGACCCCGGCCAGCAAGAGCGGCCCGGTCGGCGCATCGAGGCGGGTCAGCCCGTCGGGCAGGTGTTCGGCCACCACGGCGGGCAGCATCGCGGCAGCCTCGCGGATGCCCATGGCGCGCAAGGCGTCGGCGTCGGCCATGACCTCGGCGGTGGAGCCTTCGCGCACGATCCGGCCCGACTCGATCACCGCCATGCGGTCGGCCAGAATCTGCGCCTCGTTCATGTCATGGGTCACCAGAACCACCGGCATTTCCAGCGATGCCCGTAGCGCGATGATCTCGCCATAAAGGCTTTCGCGGGTCAGGCGATCGACGGCCGAGAACGGCTCGTCCAGAAGCAGCGCCTGCGGCCGACGCGCCAACGCGCGCGCCACCGCCACGCGTTGCTGCTGGCCGCCCGAAAGCTGCGCGGGCTTGCGGGCGTTCATCCCGTCTAGGTTGACCAGATCAAGGATGCGCGTTGCCTCGTGGCGGTCGGGGCTGTCCATCGCCGCCATCACGTTCTCTGCTGCCGTCATGTGCGGAAAGAGCGCGTAGTTCTGGAACACGATCCCGACCCGGCGGCGATGGGCTGGCAGGTCGACGCGCGCGGCGGTATCGAGCCACGGCACCCCGTTCACCACAACCCGCGCATGGGTGGGCCGCCACAGGCCGGCAATGCTGCGCAAAAGCGTCGTCTTGCCCGACCCCGAGTGACCGACCAGCGCCATGAGGTCCCCCGGCGCCACCCGGAAGGCGATGTCGAGCGGGATCGGCGCATCGGCCCGGACCATCACCTCAAGCGCCATTACGAAAGCCTGCGCCCGATGCGCGCCGACAGCCAGTAGGTCACGGCGATGGTGAACAGCGAGATCGCCACCAGCACCGCCGACATGACCGCCGCCGAGTCGGTGTCGAAAGCTTGCACGCGGTCATAGATGGCGATGGCGATGGTCCGGGTCTCGCCGGGGATCGAGCCGCCCACCATCAGCACGATCCCGAACTCGCCCAGCGTGTGGGCGAAGGTCAGCACCATCGCGGTCATCAGCCCCGGCCATGCAAGCGGCAGTTCGACCTTCCACAGACTGCGCATCGGTGACATGCCGCAACAGCTTGCCGCTTCGCGCACCGGGGTTGGCACCGCCTCGAACCCGCGTTGCGCGGGTTGGATGGCGAAGGGCAGGTTGAAGATCACGCTCGCCACCACCAGCCCCTCGAAACTGAAGACAAGCTGGTGACCGAAGAACGTCTGCCAAAACGCGCCCAACGGCGAGTTGCGACCGAAGGCCACCAGCAGGTAGAAGCCGAACACCGTGGGGGGCAGCACCAGTGGCAGCATCACAAGCGCCTCGATCAGCCCCTTGCCGCCGAACCGCCGGTAGGCGAGGAACCGGCCTGCCAGCACCGCGACCGGGAACAGAAGGACCACCGTCCAGCCGGCCAGCCGCAGCGACAGCCAGAGCGCCGTCCAGTCCATGCGCTACCCGTCCTCGGGCAGGGCAAAGCCATAGCGTTCCATGATTTCGCGCGCCGCCGGTTGCTGGATGTAGTCATAGAAGGCCTCGGCCACCGCGCCGGCCCCGTTCAGCAGGACCATCCGCTGACGCAACGGCGCGTGCCAATCCTCGGGGATCAGTGCATGGCTGCCGCGCGGGGCGATCTCCGGCGCCAGCGCAAGGGAATACGCGATGATACCGCCCTCGGCATTGCCCGACAGTGCGAATTGCGCGGCTTGCGACACGTTCTCGCCAAGCACCAGCACATCGTGCACCGCGTCCCACAAACCGCGCGTGACCAGCGCCTCGCGCGCGCGCATCCCGTAGGGCGCGTGATCGGGGTTGGCGATGGCAAAGCGGGTGATCTGCCCATCGGCCAGCATCCGGGCAAGGGTGTCGAGGCGCCCGTCTGCCACAAGCGGAGACGCGTTCGGAACCATGACGACGATACGGCCAAGGGCATAGAGATCGCCCGCATCGCGGGTCAGGCCCTCGTCCTGCAGTGCCGCGACGAAGCTTTCATCGGCGGCCATGAAAACCTCGAACGGCGCGCCCTCGCGAATCTGGCGGGCAAAATTGCCGGTCGAGCCGAAGCTCAGTCGCACCTGAAGGCCGGTTTCGGCGGTGAAGGCTTCGGCAATCTCGGTCACCGCGAATTGTAGGTCGGAGGCTGCAGCGATCACCGGCATATCCTGCGCCATGGCCGGCGCGGTCGCGATGCCGAATGCCGCAAGGGCGGCCATGACTCTCCGGCGGGTGAGCATCCCCTGTCCCTTCATCCTTGGAGATATGTTTGCAGAAACATATCGCCTGACCCGGTCCGGCCCGTCAATCGGTATTTTCCGTTGGAGAGTATCGTTGGCCGGTCATGCGGGGCGCGCCCGAGGTGACAGTGGCCCGCGTGACCGTGATGCTCAGGATCCCATTCCTGCCATGAAGCGCGGCAGGCAGACGACGGCGAGATGATTGGCGCGCTGCAGATCGCCGAGGCGCGCGTCATCTTCCAAGAACGCAATCCCCGCCTGAACGATGAAAGCTCGGGTCGCATCGCCACCGGTTGCCAGACCGGCCGAAATGCGCGTTTTCGGGCAGGTTGATCGACACGCATGCGCCGTTGCGAGGCTCAAAGCCCCGGTCGCACCGCCATCCGGGGCCATGGCTGTCGGGATCGAGAAACGCATTCGACGGCAGCACAACCGGGTTGCAGCGCCCTCCGGTTTCGAGGAAGCCTCGATCGCAGGCCCATTGCGCACCGTAATCCGCGTTGGTCAGATAGCCGTTCTCGGGCACGGCAATCGGGACGCAGGCACCTGCAAGCGCGGTGAATCCTCGGTCACATGTCCAGCCTGACCCGGTGGAATTCTCTGCCAGGTGCGCATGGTCCGGCAGTACGATCTGCACGCAGGCTTCGCGCTCCTGCCAGTAGCCGCGGTCACATTGCCAATCGTAGCCCGACGACCGCAGGAAGGCGTTGTCGGGCACCGCGATCGGGTCGCAGGATGTCCCGCTCACCTCTTGAAACCCACGGCCACACACCCAGCCTGACCCGTAGGTCCGGCCGGTTGCATAGGCGTTCTCGGGGATCACGATGGCGAGGCACGTTGCACCCTGCACACGGTATCCGCGTGCGCAGTCCCAGCCGTTGCCGTAGCTCCGTGGGGCTGCATTCTCCGGCACCGGCCCGGTACCATCCTGCGCCAGCACCGGAACGGCGAGGGATGTCATCACGCTGGCCGCGATGGACAGTCCGGCAAGCCAGCGTGCAGACGGCGCTATCCCCGGCCCGAGGGCGGGTGTCATGCGTATTGTCCTTGCGACCGTTGGCCGATCGGCTGCCTTGCAGTGAAGCCGGTCCGTCCGCAGAGGGGACCGGGGCCTTCACGGTTCGCCCGTAAGGCGGCGCCCCGGTCGTCGGGGGCCACCGGATTTCGCGGCCTTGGTGGCACCCCATCGTTCTCGGCGGAAGCTATTGGCCATTCCATCCATGCCGGCGTCGGGGTGCCAACCGTCATGATCGCGCCCTTTCAAGGCGTGCGGCGGCCTCAAGGGCGTGTTCCTCCTGATGGTAGTCACCGCGAAAGACACCGTTATCCTTGACCTCCCAGATTCCGTTCCTCTCGCGGACCTGAACCCCGCCCGACTGCGCGGGCCGTTCGGCGGCGGGGCGTATCAACGCCCCGTCCGCGCGGTCTCGAGTCGTCTCGATGGCCATGTCAGCCTCCAATCGCTGTTTGCCTGTCACTCACAGGTCAAGTTCCGCGAGACAGGCCTGCGCGATGTCCCGGTCCGGGGAGTCGGTTCCCGGCATGGTCGCCCAGCCGGCCGTCATGAGGGCGTCGCGCTGCTGGTAGGTCGAAGCAGCCCGGATCGTCGCCATCTTGTCCGCCCGCGCCGGATCGGACCGCGCCATGTCAAGGCAGACCGGCACCATGGAGGAGACGACATCGTCGTGCGCCATCGCCATCGCCCTGTCATTCGAGGTGTCGCCGGTCACCCAGCCGCCCCATGTGAAGCCGATCACGCCAAGGCACGCCGCGCCGATCACGGCGCCGTAGAGACCGGGTTTGAGCCATTCGGGAGTATTCATTTCAAGTCCTCCTGCGGGGAAAGCGCCGCATCGCTGTGATGTCTGTCTTGGCTGGCGGCCTGATCCCGACCGAGCGCCGCGTCCAGGTCGCGGTCGGTCGTCGCGCGCATCTCGGTGCGCCCCGCAAGGCCGCCCCTGCCGCGCACTGTCAGGTAGGTCGCCGTCCGGCGCCATGCCTCGAAGGTGCGCCCCTGGAGAAGTTCTTCCTCGACAACGACCTCGTAGTCGCCGGCGGGCAATTCGCCGCCATATCCCGACAGGGAAAACGGTTTGAGAAACGTCACCGTCGAACGGGACAACCGCGTGTTCATCGCTGACCTCCACAAGGTTCGTGAGTTCCTGCGATCCACATGCCGGTTTCCGGGCCCGCATGATCGACCGAGCATCTTCTGCATACCTGAGACCCGGTCAGTCGTGGCTGACACATGTTAGTCTCGCCACGCGGGTCTTGTGCGACACCGCTGAAAACCCGACGAAAGACCGGCCGGACTGACCTGTGTCAGCACGCCGAAAGCGTTCAGCGCGCAGGATTGCCGGGATCAGGGATGTCATTGCTTGGCGTGGCGTCTGTCACGACGTGCTGCAAATTGCGGCGCGGCCAAGGGTACCCCTCGATCAAGGAGCAGGATGACGATGGCAACAACAAATTTCCTCAACCCGAACCCTCCCGAGTTCGAGCGCTTTCTCTACGCCTCGGTCGGCGAGGATCGGCAGGGCAGCGTGGTGACCGTTCTGTCGGCGCTGGCGCGCCTGAACCTCGATCCGTGGGAGGAGGCGGCGCACCTCGCCGCGCTCGGCCGGGAGGGCGCGGCGACGCGTCTCGGTCTGCTACTCTCGCGCGTTCTCGATGTCCCCGCGCTCGGGCAGGACCACGGCGCGGTCGGGCGGGACCTGACCCGCCTTCTGCCCGGCGGCGCAGCGCGTCAGGGCCGTCCGGGGGGCACGGCGAAATCCGGCGTTCCACTCACCTCGGGTGCGTTCTGGGCAATCCTCGTGGCGCTCTTCTTCCTCGCGCAGGCGCTCTTCGGTGGCGTGCCGGGGATGGGCGCATGAAACCCGTCACCCCGCCGGCCGGTTCCCCGAAAGGACCCGGCAGAAAGCCGGAAAGCCCGTCACCACGGGATGAAGCGGCCCTGTGGGATATGGAGGAGCGATTCTGGACCGGCGGCGCGGACAGCGCACGCCAGATGACGGCCAGCGGCGCCATCTTCGTCTTTCCCTATCCGGCCGGTATCCTTCGGGGCGATGCACTCTGGCGCGAAAAGGACGTCGCCCAGCGGTGGCGGTCGGTCGTGATGAGCGAGCGCACCCTGACACGCACGGGCGATGTCGCGGTTCTGGCCTATCGCGTCTCCGCCGAACGTGGCGGCGATCCGAGCTGCGAGGCCCTCTGCACCTCGACCTACCTGAAGGACGATACCGGGTGGCTGCGCCTGACCCACCAGCAGACGCCGGCGCTGTAGCAGGGCGTTTGCCCGCGCGGCGGGCGGCATCAGGGCATCGCGTGTAACGCCGCGGTGCAGACATGCGCTGCCCGGATCCCGGCAAGCCAGGCCAGAACCAAGCCCCGAAGGGTCTTACCCACCGACGCTGATCGCGCCGAGATCGCCCAGCAGGCCGAAGCCGCGCAGCAGCCAGATGACGACGATGATCACGACCACCACGTTCAGGATCTGTTTGATCCGTCGATCCATCGGGATATAGGTGTTGATCGCCCACAGCGCGACGCCGACGATGACCAGGGTGACCACAAGGTTCACGAGATTCATTGGATTGGTTCCTCGAATGCTGGAATTGTCAGGCCGATGAGAGGCCCGATTGCGAAAAGATGCGGTGAAGGCCCGTCCCGGATCGTCACCGCCAAAAGGACTCAGACGCGAGCGAAGCCGCGGAAAATCAGTGCACCACCCACCACGACACCGATCACCCCACCGACCAGATACCACATCGTATTGCCGGTGAATCGGCCCGTGAGCGCCTCGGATATCTGTTCGACCGGCGCATTCGATGCCCTCCACGCGAAGAACAGCAGAATCGAGCCGAGTGCGAGCGCGACGAACCCGATGATGTGTGTCTGTGCCATGATGCGTTCCCTTGATTTGTGCACCTGTCGGCGCCGCCAATGGCGCCACAGGATGGCACGCGGCGGTCATCGCGCGGCAAGCGAACCCGCTACCTGATCTACCGAGGGCCGGCAGGCGATGCACTTACCTGGATCAGCGTCGCGCATGCCCCCCGACAGATGCCGACCTCCGCTGTCCTGCTGTCCGCGAATTCTATCCGCCGCGCGCGCGGCGACTAACCTGCATCAGTGCGGCGCCGCTTTGACTTCGGCTAGATGAGCTGTGCCTGCCGAATATTTGGCGGCATGTCTTTTCCGAGTACCCAAGAAGCGTGTGGGCGGGCCGGTCCGCAAAAGGTCGGCATGCCTGCGCGCTTCTTTTTCTTGGAACGTCCATGAAAGGACACTCCCGATGACCCCCGAACAGAACAAGACAGCCGGCAAGATGACATCCGTCAAGGCCGCGTGGGACAAGGCGCCCTCCGGTCCCAAGAAGGACGCGGCCCTGAAACACTACCAGGCCGCAGAGAAGGCACACACGGCCAAGAACGACGCCGAGACCAACAAGGAACTCGATGCCGCGACCCACGCGCTCGCGTGACCTGCGACGTCTGATGTGACAACCGGGGCCGCCTGCCCGACAGGGGAGGGCGGCCCGCTCATGTAAGGAGCGGCCCGGTCTGATCGAGATAGGACGGGTCGAACTCCGCGAGTTCCGAAAGCCGGTCAGGGTCATGGAAGGTGACGCGACCATCCCGAAACGTGACCAGCCCCTTTTCACGAAGCTGCCGCAGGACGCGGTTCACATGGACCGCGCTGAGGCCCAGCGCATCGGCAAGGTGATACTGCGTCAGCGGGCAATCGTATCCATCCTTGCCCCCCATGCCGACCAGCGCCAACCGCGATCCCAACTCCAGCAGGAAATGGGCCATGCGGGATTCGGCGTCGCGCCGCCCGATACTGACAAGGTGTTCCACGACCATCGCCTCGTCGCGCGAGGCGGCCCACAGAATGGCCGTCGCAAGCCGTGGCGTCTGATCGAAGGCTTGCAACAGGTCCCCGGTCATCACCTCGGCAGCCTGGCTGTCGACGATCGTCTCGAAGCTGTGATCCGAGGTGCGCAGCAGAACGCTGCGCAACCCAAGGAAATCCCCCGGGATCTGGAAATCGACGATCTGGCGCGTTCCGTCGGACTGGATCTTGTAGGAACAGACCCAGCCGGCCGACAGGATGTAGGCGGCTTGCCCCGACTGGCCCTCGTGCACGAGGTCGCGCCCGGCCGGGAAAGATCTGCGTCGCTGGTGCAAACGCTCCAGCACCGCCAGTTCGGACTCCGACAAGGCGACGAAACTCGAAAGCTTGCGCGTGAGCGGGCTTTTTGCCGTGGTGGTCATGGGCTTTTCCTCATCGCCATCCCCAATGGCTGACCTACGTGAACCTTCTGGTGCGGAGACTGCTCTGGATCAGCCCAGCATAACGCATTTCCTGCCACAACGGGGGCATCAATCAGGCTTCGATCGGCTCGACGGCCGTTCGGCCCCACGGATCAAGGATTTTCCAAGATGCCCGTTCAAACAGATCATGCCGGCATGGCCGCCCTCTCGATCTGCGAGGCGCTCATGCTCGCCATGAACGATCGCGAGCTGCTGCCCGAGCACGAGATCATGGGCGTGCTGCGCGACGCCGCGGCGACCCACGAGAACGCCACCGGCACGGAGGCCGAAACGGAAGCGCACCGGGCCGTGGCCAAGATCATCAACCGAATCATTGCCGGCGGCAACTCCGTTCGCAGACCGCTGGACTGACAGGCTCGACCAGAGAGGAAACAACGCGCACCATGACATTCGCGACCAGACAAGCTGACAGGCAGGCAGCCGGCCGGACCGACAATCAGGACATGCAGCGGACCGGTGACATCCCGTCTACGCCGGACCCATCCGGCGTGCAGGCCGGGCAGGTCGCCGCGCCCGCGCACGGCCGCGTCCCCGAGGGCGGAACCGCGCTGCGGCCTTCGGACTGGACCCGGACACTGGCGGCCTACCGCCAGCCCATCCCCGCGCGCAGCGTTTTCGAGCTGACCGTCACGCTGGTGCCCTTCGTCGCGATCTGGGCCGTTGCGTGGTGGCTGGTCTCGGTCAGCGCTGCCTTGGCCATGGCGCTGGCGCTGGCGAATGCGGGCTTCCTTGTGCGCCTGTTCATGATCCAGCACGATTGCGGGCACGGCTCGCTATTCCGCAACCGGCGCCTGTGCGACTGGATCGGGCGCGGGCTTGGCGTGATCACCCTCACACCCTACGACGTCTGGCGGCGGACCCATGCGATCCACCATGCCACGACCGGCAATCTCGACCGGCGAGGCGTCGGGGACATCCCGACGCTGACGGTCCGGGAATACCGAGAGAAGGGATGGATCGGCCGGGCGCTTTATCGCCTTCTGCGCCATCCGGTTTTCATGTTCGGGGTGGTGCCCTTCTACACCTTCTTCCTGCAAAACCGGCTGCCCGTCCACCTGATGCGCTCCGGCTGGCGCTATTGGCTGAGCGCGATGGGTACGAATGCCGCCATCGGCCTTGCCCTTGTGGTGATCGTCTGGCTGGGCGGCTGGGATGTCCTGCTGTTCGTTTTCCTGCCGACCATGTTGCTCGCGGCGATCGCCGGCATGTGGTTCTTCTACGTCCAGCACCAGTTCGAGGATACCAGCTGGCAGCACGAGGAGGACTGGAATGTCCAGGAGGCGGCGCTGCAAGGCAGTTCACACTACGCGCTGCCGGGCATCCTGCGCTGGATCACCGGCAATATCGGCGTCCACCACGTGCATCACCTCGCCAGCCGGATCCCGTTCTACCGCCTTGGCGAGGTGATCCGCGATCACGACCTGCTGGCGCGCTCCAAGCGCATCACGTTGTGGCAAAGCTTCCACTGCGCGCGGCTGCACCTGTGGGACGAGCAGCGCGGCAGGCTTCTGTCCTTCGCGGAGGCGCGGGCCCTTGCCGCGTAACGCGCAGCCGGCCCGCAGGGCTGATGCACGTAAGTGCCCGCCATCATCAAAGGGCGTAGGCAGGGAGGCAGGGATCGCTGCCCGCGCCGCCCGCATCTCCGCACGAGGAATCCGCACATGAAGACGCCCAAGCTCAGCTCGCTCACGCTCATCGCCGTGACCCTTTCCGGGGCACTCGCGCTGCAGGCCTGCAACACCGTCGAGGGCATCGGAAGAGACGTGTCGGCCGGCGGTAATGCCGTGGCGGGCGCTGCCGACGAGAATAGGGAATATTGAAAATGATGACCGACCAATCCAAAGCACCAGACAAGCGGATGAACGGCACGACGATGCGCGATGTCGGCAACCGGCTTAATGGGCAAGCGGCTACCCGAGGCGCCGACCTTGCCACGCGCAAGATCAACCACGACCTGCGCAACATCCTGACATGTGCGCAGCTTCTGTCGGACCGGCTGGCGCAGGTCGATGACCCGACGGTGCGGCGCGTGGCGCCGAAGCTGGCGGCGTCGCTGGATCGGGCCATCACGCTCTGCACGACATCTCGCAATGATGACGAGGGGTCTAGGAAATTGCCGCAACGCCAGCGGTTCGCGCTTGCACCGCTGGTCACCGAGGTCGCGAACACGCTCGATCTCGATCTCGACCACGGCGAGATCGGTTGGATCAACAAGGTCGCGGCCAATGTGGAGGTCGATGCCGACCCGGATGACCTCTTTCGCGCGCTCCTCAATCTTTGCGGCAACGCCATTCTGGCGCTGGAGGGGCCGGGCTTTCGATACAAGGAGATCCGTGTCGATGCGCGGCGCAGTGGGACCGGCTGCATAATCGACGTGCGCGACACCGGCCTTGGCGTGCCGGCAACCGCGCTGAAGCATCTGTTCCGGTCGTCCCAGGGGGCGACCCGGCCCGATGGCTCCGGTTCCGGTCTCGGGCTTGCGATCGCGGCCGATCTTGTCCGCGCGCATGGCGGTGACATCTGCCTCGTCCACGGCCTCGCAGAAGGCGCGTGCTTCCGCATCACCATCCCCGATTCACCCGCCGCATCCGGGAGCGAGCCGGAGGCGAAGGTCCAGGCACCAAGGGCGCTTGCCGCGGAGTGACGGATCCCGGCGGGCGCAAGGCCGACCCGCGCTTGCATGCCGTGGCGCCTTGATCGGGCGAACGCGGTATCATGAACGCCGAGGCCAATGCGATAGAACGCGCGGTGGCAAGATCACACCCTGGGAATGCGAACACCGCAGGCAGGCCCGGGCCTGATCGTTGCCAACTGGGTGAAGTCCGGCGACTGAACGGTTTCGCTGATGCGGGTATCCGCGTTCATGGACATGACGCGCGTCAAGCGCGGGGATCAGTTTGCGCGTTTCGATTGCTGCGCAAAGGGGCTGAGCCCCAGCCACGACTGCATGGTCCTTGCAAGGTCGCTGTGCCCGATCATGGACAGCTTGCCACTGGCAGCCGCGCTCGTGACGGGTCTCAGGCCCAGCCATATCTCCGTCATCGTCCGCAGATCGACGCTGACGAACAGATCGACCTCGAAGCCGGGATCGACATGACAGAGGTCGACGGTGCCATCCGGCTCGACGATGAGCCACCACTTGCGCTGTGACGCGGGCCGTTCGGGATAGATGAACTCGATCACCGTGCGCCTTTCGGGCAGCGGATCGGTGTCGAGGTTGCGCCGCATGTCCCACATCAGAAGCTCGGGATCGAGATTCTCGAGCGTGGGCTCGGTCTCGACCCATTTCTGGCCCCACATGCCGATGGCCTCGATCACCGGCTGCAGGTCGCGGCCGGCCGTTGTCAGGCGGTAGGTCTCTATCTCCGGCGCCCCGTGCAACCGCTCGCGTGTCACGACCCCGGCGGCCTCCAACTCGCGCAGGCGCTTGGACAACAGCGCCGGCGACATCCGCGGCACGCCGCGGCGTAGTTCGTTGAACCGCGTCGATCCCGCAACCAGTTCGCGCAGCAGTACGATCGTCCAGCGGGTACAGAGGATTTCCGCCGCCATCGCAACGGGGCAGAACTGCTTGTAGCTTGCATTCGTCATTCCAGTCTCCCTCGTCAGGCCCCCGACTCTAGCAGGGGCGCCCCGAACGCGGCCAGTTCAGACTCTGTATCGGGCGCGATTCACTTCGTGAACTGGCGCGCGCCCTTGCCCGCCTGGCATCCTGCGCCTGCATCGGATCGGTCCGATGGCGACAAGCCAATTCCCAGACGACGGAGGCACGACATGCCACTTGTGGACATCCAGTTGATCGAAGGCGTCTTCGACACCGATCAGAAACGCAGGATGATCGAGGAGGTCACCGAGACGATGGTCGGCATCGAGGGTGAACCGCCCCGGGTTTCCGAGAGGCTTTCTTGTTCAAGACCTACGCGGCTTCTTCAAGGGC
>QVQC01000052.1 GCA_003428585.1 Nioella halotolerans | reverse complement strand
ACTGGCAGCGGCAAAAGCCAGGGCTCTTCAAGAAGCGACCATATAATCACGCGGGATGTGACAGCTAAGGAGTACTCAGGGTTGAGGCTTGACAAACAATCCTTTATCGTTGACCTAACAGTCACAGCATTTTCGGAAACGAAGCTGACCATTGACCTAACACGAAGGAGGGCAAGCCTTGGAGACATCTGCAATCCCGGGCTTAAAAAGTATCGTTTTGGCTAGTGGATATTTCTACGCTCGGGTCAGCAACGCTGCGAACACTGAAAAGCTGATGCTAGAGATAGGCGATGAAATTGTTCCTTTCGGCGACTGCGATCATGATCCCATAAAATGCCCGACGCGTTGGGATGCATCCAAAGCGCCGCTGAATGCGACAGAGGCCGAGAGTGGAAAATCTGACAAAGACATTTTTAAATGTATGGTCAACAAACTGGAAGACTGGACGCTGACCGGTCATGACACTGTCCAATTACAGATCTTTGACAGTGAGACTCCGCGAAAAATCGCTTTCCAGAACCCTTTGGTTGTTCCGGCGAGTGAAACACCCATGTCGCTAAACGCGAAGTTAGCCAGCCACCGGGCACGGGCCAAGTTATGCCTGACAATAAAAAACCCAGAAACAGGTGCGGAAAGTGAAATCAAGGTCGCTTTCGATGCTACATATCACGGCGGACGGGATGTTGAGGGCTATCAGCAGGCCACTGTGTCCGTTCCCGCGCTGAAAACGCCCTTTGAAATTTTCCTTTCCGTTGAGTATGAGGGTTTTCGGGGTGAGGGGGTAGATATGAACCCCTACCTTTTCCTGACTGATGTCAAAGTTGAACCGGATTACAAGGAAACCAACGCATTTTTCGAACCGATGGTGGTTGTAGACGCGCCCACGCAAGAGAAATGCGCATGGAAGAGCGTGCCGCTTCATGCGTTTATCTCACTGAAAGACTCTCCCACAGCCACCATTCGATTAGGCCAAAACGAGCAAACAGTGCCTCTGTCCGACTTCGCCAAAATCGAAATGTTGGAAGATTACGGTCACACCTTTATCCTGCGCGCGTCTGCGCCTCAGGATACGGTTCTGCATATCGATGGCACGCCTGCCAAAGAGTTTTATGTCTCGACCGACGCCTCGATCCTGCGCGTGCCTCACAAGTATCTTGACGGCACCACGCGTCACCTGAGCCTGAAGGATAAGTCAGGGTCAGTCACCCTGTTTGAAAGCATCCAGTTGCTGCCCGCGATCATGACACCTGCTGATGTCATGCAACGCGAAACGGCACATTCGTTCCCCCTGTCGCTTTTTGCGCAAACGCCGCATCGCTACGCCGCGTTGAAAACATCGCTTGCCCATGCCGACAGTACCACCGACTTGCCGCAACTGGCCTATGCGCTCTCTGTTCTGGAAGGCGGTTATGACAACGTCACCCTCAAGCCTTTGAAATTTCCCAAGGTGACCAACCCCGATGTGTCAATCATCATCCCGGCGCATAACAAGGTCGAAGTCACCTATCTGGCGCTGTGTTCCTTGTTGGTGGCCTATAACGATGCCTCGTTCGAAGTGATCCTTGTCGATGACGCCTCGACCGACGAAACCGTCGAGATCGAGAACATCGTTTCAGGCATTACGGTTATCCACAATACACAGCCGCAGCGTTTCATTCGGTCGTGCAATGCGGGGGCTGACAAGGCCAAGGGCAAGTTCATTGTCCTGCTCAATAATGATGTCGAAGTGACCACAGGCTGGCTGGACGAATTGATCGCCAGCTTCGATCGCTTTGACAATGTTGGGCTGGCCGGGTCCAAACTGCTGTATCCCGATGGCCGCCTGCAAGACGCGGGCGGTATTATCTGGGGGTCTGGCAACCCTTGGAACTATGGCAACAGCCAAAACGCCAATGACCCTAGGTTCAGTTATGCCCGACAGGCCGACTATCTGTCCGGGGCCGCGATGATGGTGCCGACCGAGCTGTGGAAACAGGTGGGCGGGCTATCCAGCTATCTAGAGCCGATGTATTTCGAAGATACCGATTTTGCCTTTAAAATTCGCGATGCGGGTTACAGCACGTGGTTTGTGCCGTCGTCGGTCGTGTATCACTACGAAGGCATGACATCGGGCACCGACACCTCGAAAGGGTTCAAGCGCTACCAAGAGGTGAACCGCCCGAAATTCAAACGCCAATGGGCCAAGGCCTATGCCGGGTTCAGCAAGGATGGCCACAAACCCGACCTTGAAAAAGACCGCGGAATCGTGGGGCGGGTTTTGTTCCTTGATTATACCACGCCGCGGCCTGATCAAGATGCCGGCTCTTATGCCGCCCTTCAGGAAATCAAACTGGTGCAGTCTCTGGGCTACAAGGTTTCCTTCCTGCCGATGAACATGGCGCATTTGGGTCGCTATACCCAAGACCTCCAGAAACTCGGGGTGGAAATGATCTATGCGCCGTTTTTTATGACCCCCGGAGAATACCTTGAAAAACACGCGGCAGATTTCGAGGCCTTCTATATCACGCGCTATTACGTCGCGCGGCAAACCCTGACACAGCTGCGCACGCTTGCGCCCGAGGCCAAGGTTATTTTCAACAATGCCGATCTGCATTTCCTGCGCGAAATCCGCGCGGCCCGCAGCGAAGACAACCCGGCCATGTTGGAAAAGGCCCGCCAAACCCGCAACGAGGAACTTGAGATCATCAATCAGGTCGATGTCGTTCTGTCCTATAACGAAACCGAGCATTCTGTCATTCAGGCCTATACCGACGGTCAGGCCACTGTCCGAAAATGCCCATGGGTCGTTGAGCCGACAGAAACCGTTCCCGCGTTCGAGGCGCGCGAGGGGCTGTCTTTCCTTGGTGGCTTCCTCCACCACCCCAACAAAGAAGGGGTGCTGTGGTTCGTACGAGAGGTCATGCCCCTTCTGTCATCGCAGGGCCGGAACGGCGTTCTGTCGATATACGGCTCGAAAATGGATGACGAGATCAAGGCCTTGAAATCCGACACCGTCGATCCGGTGGGCTTCGTCGAGCAGATTGCGGATGCCTATGACAGACACAGGATTTTCGTGGCACCCCTGCGATCTGGCGCGGGGATCAAGGGCAAGGTGCTGAGCGCTTTGGCGCATGGCATTCCCTGCGTGCTGACCCCAACCGCCGCCGAGGGGATTGGCCTGCGCTCAGGGCATGATTGCTTTGTGGCCGAAACGCCTAAAGAATGGGTTACCGCCATTGAACAGCTGAACAGCGACACGGCGCTGTGGGCGAAAATCTCGGCCAACGCCCAAGCCTACATGGCCGATGCCTTTTCGTTTGATCGGGGCCGCCTGTTGATCCGCGACGCGTTCGAGGCTGCGGATATGTACCAGTCATTGGATTGAGTCCAACCGCCAATCCTAAACCAATACAGGACAGCATGCGCACAATCATCCTCCACTACCACCTGTTTAAAAATGCGGGCACCTCGTTGGACCGCATTTTGAAGAAGAATTTCGGCGATGGCTGGGTGACGGCGGAATTCGACGGCAAAGGCGGTGACAATAGCGGTGCCGTGGCAGACTGGATCGCTAGCACACAGGATGCAGTGGCCTATTCCTCGCATACCATGCTGGGGCCGGTGCCGCAGGTGGATAGGGTAAGGGTTGTGCCAGTTGTGCTGCTGCGTGACCCTGTCGAACGGATCAAATCCGCCTACCGGTTCGAGCGCGAACAACAGGCCGACACATGGGGTGCGCAACTGGCCAAACAGCATGATCTTGAGGGCTATGTGCGTGCGCGCCTTGCACGCCCAAAGGATCGCCAATGCCGCAATTTCCAAACCGCGCGTCTGGCCAGCATGTGCCCCGGCGACACCCCGGAACTGGACCGCGCATTGCAAGCTATGGACATACTGCGCGAAACCGGCGTTATCGGCCGGGTCGAGGCATTTGATGACGCCTTGGCCCAACTCTCGACCCGCCTGCACGACAGCTATCCGGAGCTCACATGGGAAAGCACCAAGGCGAACGTGTCTCAATCTGGCGGGGCTGAAGAGATGTCAGCCGACCTTAAAGGGATACTGGAAGAGAGCAACCAAGATGATGCGGTGCTTTGGAATAGCGTAAAGATTAAGTCGCGAGGTTAGAAATTTGACGAACGTTTTACTGTACTGGAACGATGTTAAACCACCAGACAGCGTTTCCACAGTTGCGGGCTACTGGAGAGATGCCGCATCCGCTTTTGATGTGAACCTTCTTAACTGGGAACAGTCTCGGGATTTCTTAAGGGACGCGTTTGGTGAACAAACGGCTAAAATTTTTGCAAGTTGTAAAATTCCTGCGATGCAGTCGGATTTTCTACGCGTGCATTGGATACTTAAAAATGGTGGTGTCTATTCTGATCTTACTTTCGCCCCGCAAAATAACCCAAAATTCTGGGCGGAAGATGATCAATTGGTTTGCGTAAAATGGCATCATGGTTTGATTGTAAATGGCATTTTCTACGCAAAACCTGAGGCTGAATTACTGCTAAGGATTGCAGAGCGAATTCAGTTTAACGTGAAAAACCAAATTGGAAATAATATACTTCAAGTCACTGGCCCTGGAGTTTGGCGCGAAGTCCTTTCAAACGAAACAGACAAGCGTTTCAGCCTAATTAAAAAAAGTGACTTGTTTGCAAAGTTCATAAGACATTCGCACTATTCTTTTTCCACAAGAAATACCCAAAATCACTGGTCTGAAATGCAAAAGACCGAAAGCATCTACCGGGACGTCAAAAATGGATAGCGAAATGCAAAATTTTAAGCTTATTCTCATTGGCCATCCCAGATGCGGTAGCCGCTCAATTTCAACGTTCCTATCTAAAGTTGGGTTAATTTGCGGACATGAAAAGCTTGAAAAGGACGGAATGGTTTCCTGGTGGCACACCGGAAATTATATGGGGCAAAAGCTATTCAGAAATGGAAAAAAAGAACCAAAACATTTTTCTTCTAAGATCGTGGGCAGCTACATAAGGAACCCACTAGATGCAATACCGTCCATCGTTGTTGAAAATGAACATATGGACAGAGACAATAATTCATTTCGCTTTCGGAGCCGGCTTTTGATGAAGTGGTATGGAACCGATATTTCTAAAATGGGTCCCCTTACAGCGGCGGCCACCTCATATGTTCTTTGGAACAACAAAGCCCGTGAAATCTCCGAGCTGAGCGCCCCTATTAAGGTTGAGCAACCCGAGCTTCAAGAAATTATGGCGTTGGCCGGAATACCGGCAACAGAAGAATACGAAGCCTCACTTACAAATTCAGAGAAACTTAACACCACGGAAGTAAAGTTTGGAAAAAAGAAAAGAAATTTTTCCAAAGCGGAAATTATTGAAAGTGTTGTTGATGACAGAAGCGTGAGTGCTTCCTTGGAAGAGTATTTGAATTTGTATCATGAGAAATAAATACCTCAAACATACTGTCCCCCCGTCGACAGCCAGCCCGCAGTCGCCCCCGGAATAAATGTCTCGGCTGCGCCGGTGTTGATCACTGAATTGACCGAGGCATTATAGCGCCGCCCCACGGGCGGCACCGCCGCTTGGCTGAACGTCGCCCCTTGTAGCCAGACAAGGCAGAAGGATTGGCAATAAAACGCCCCGCTTGCCCCCCAGTCAATACTGTCCTCCAGCACGAAATTCGTCTGGTACATCGAATTATAAGCGTAGTTGTACATCGTCGCGATGGACGTCACCGCCGATCCGATGGTCAGCGTCGCGTAATTGGTATCGACATAGGCCTGACGTGTCAATCGGCATCCAACCGGGACCCCCAATCGGCGTCCAAAAGGGACCCCTCTGGTACAC
>QVQC01000059.1 GCA_003428585.1 Nioella halotolerans | reverse complement strand
GCGTGTCGGCCCCCAGCCCGCCGACCAGCGTGTCGTCGCCGGCCCCGCCGAGCAACGTGTCATTGCCGTCATTCCCTTCAACCCGGTTCGCGGCCGCATTGCCCAGCACGTAATCATCGCCTTCCCCGGCGACGTAGTTCTCGATCACCGTGCCCCGCGCGATGACGACATTGCCGATCAGACCGTACACGTCCCAGATGCCGAGACTGTTCAGGTTCACGCTCTGGTCCGAGGTATCATCGCTCAGGTTGACCGTATCGGTCCCGCTATGATCGTAGAGCGTCAGCGCGACGGGACCATTGCCGAGGCGGTTATCCGGATCCAGCCCGGTGGTCATGATATCGAAGATCTCGCCCATGTAGCCGCCGATCGTCTGGCCGACGCCGTAAACCGTGTCCCCCGCGGTCGCCGACGATGCGTCCGGCGCGCCGTAAAGGTCTTGGATCGCCACGATGTCGGCGGCCATCGTCGTCAGTTGCAGGGCATAACTCGCATCGACATCCGTGTTGTCGATCTGCGAGAAGTAGGACATGACCGTCAGCTGATAGCTGTCGTTGCTGTAGACGGCGTCGTCGGGATAGGTCGCTGACGCGTTGTAGGGGCCGGAATGGCCGAGGCCAAGCGCGTGTCCGATTTCGTGGATATAGGTCGAGAAGGTATAGCTGTCATAGCCTGACCCGTAAGTGTCCAGCCACTCGATCGAGACATTGACCGTGGAACTGGTAGTGGTCCCACTGATGGCCGAGTAGGTGGAGAATGCGCCGCTTTCATTATCGGAAAAGATGACGTCCGCGCCGTCCGAAACTTCCTCAAACTGGATGTCGGCGACGGCTTCCCATGCTTCCATCGCGGCACGCGCCAGGAACTGGCCGCGGTCGTCAAGCGCCGTGATGTCGACCGTTATGACATTGCTGGTGGACGTGTCGAAGGAATGCCGACCCCCGCCATTGTCGGCCCAGTAGCCATCCGTCAGGTAGGCGGCGAGTTGGTCGAGGGTGCCATCTTCGAGCGAACTGGAATGCTCGCCGACTGAAATCTGGTAAGTCCCCGTTTCCCCGTCATTCCAGGCGCGGGCGCTGACGTAGTAGGTGCCATCGGTATCGGGTGTGTAGACGAGCCGCGAGTCGCGCCCCAGCCCACCATCGTCGTCATGTGCGATTTCTGCCCCGGTGCTGTCGTAGAGCCGCAGATACGGATCGGACAATGTGCCGCCCGCCGACGCGCTGCCGTCGAGGCGTATGTCGTAAGTGGTACCGGCCGAAAGCTCGACCGCGACCCAATCGTCATCGCCGTCCGTTTCCAGGTTGCCCGAGAAGACATCGCCGACAGACATTGTGTTTGTCGTGGACGTGCTTTCCGGTGCCATTGGGTCCTCGGCAATGGCCGCGAACGCGACGGGCAAGCTTTCGGGCAGGCTTTCATACACACAGGAGGGATCGTAGGGGCGATGGCTCACGCAAATTGTACACATGGGATCTCGACTTTGGCATCTAGGTTTTTCGATCAGATTGACTTGGGCGGGCGGTGTTCAAGGGCTTGTCGTGTCCGCGGCGGGCAGGTTGGCGGCCTCCAGCAGCCCGGTCACGACAAAGCGGTATTGTGACGAGCCAAAAGTCGTGTCAACGAATCCGAAGTCGACCGAACGCCCCTGATGCGTATTGTCGCCGGTCTGCCATTGCAGATGCGCACGCAGAAAGTTCGGACGGAAGGTTTCGACCACGATGGCAAGCTCGGAAACCGGGCTGGCGTCAAGCTCCTCGCGCAACAATGCGCACAACGCGCGCAGGTCCGGCGCCGTCGCTGGATCCGGCTCCGAATGACAGGCGACCACCTGATGTGCGCCGGCATCCACCGTTTCCCCGGCCTGAAGGGGCGCCGCAACAAGGGCAAACAGAGGTGCCAAGGCCATGGCCACCAAGGGTTTCATCGTCGTCTCTCCTGCCGCGACCGCAACACGATATCGTTATAAACCTGACGAGCGATTCAGTAACCCCCTGCGACGTCTTGGTCGGATTCAGCGCAAGCGCGCATCAGTGTTGTGCCAGTTTCACGGTATCGTTACAGTAGAAGCGCAAGAAAAAAAGGCGTTCGCGATTCTCCCGGGCAAACGGGCCGTCCATTCTTGATTGGCGCCTGCCCGTAGATTCTTTTGTTCAAACAGGTCCGCAATTTCGCGGATCCCCTCGTTTCGATTGATACATGCTCAAGCTCATTAAATCCCTGTCGCGCAAGCAGAAAAGCAACATCCTGCTGCTGGTGGACCTTGCGTTCATTCCCTTGGCCCTCGTGTTCACCTTCGCAGTGCAGGCCGAACCGATGGCTCCGCTCGACGCGCTCGCGCTGTTGCTGCCCATTCTGCCTTACATGTTCGCGGTGGGCCTTGGGCTATCCGTCGCCATGGGGATCAGCCAGATCCAGTTGAAAGCCTATGAAGGCCGGGCACTCGGCAAGACCGCGATGTTCGCGTTCTACCAGGGCGCGGCGATGGCCTTGTTGGGGTGGTTGTTCCAGCTGGATATCGCCATCGGGCACAGCGTGATTTTCGCCGGGAGCTTTTTCATGTTCTCCGCGGTCAGTCGCGTCGCCTTGTACCAGCTCGTCGACGCGATGTACCGCCGCGAAAAGCCCCGCTGCCGGGTGCTTATCTACGGGGCCGGGACCACGGGAACGCAGTTGGCCTCTGCATTGCGAGGCCACGAGGGCATCGACCCGGTCGCGTTCGTCGATGACAACCCGGCGCTTCAGGGGCTTCTGGTGGCCGGACTTCCCGTCTACACCCCGGCGCGGATCCCCCGCATTGTCGATGACAAGAACATCGACCGGGTGCTGATCGCGATCCCGTCGCTCAGCCCGCCGAAACAGGCCCAGATCGCGCGGCGCATGCAGAAAATGGGGCTTGAGGTTCAGACCCTGCCGTCATTCGCGCAGCTGATCGGTGAAGAACCCCTTGTCGAGAAACTCACCCCCGTGCAGCCGTCAGCGTTCCTCGGGCGGTCGCCGGCGGTGACGTCGCTTGGCGAAAACAGTGACAGCTATTCCGGGCGCGTGGTGCTGATTTCCGGCGCGGGCGGGTCTATCGGGTCGGAACTGACCCGGCAGGTGCTGGCCTGCCGGCCCCGCAAGCTGGTTCTGTATGAACTCAGCGAATTGGCACTGTTCAACATCGAAATGGAATTGCGTGCCACCGCCGCCGAAGCCGGGGTGGAACTTGTGCCGATTCTCGGCTCCGTCACGGATCAGCGGCAGGTACGGTTCGTCCTGCGTGACCACGCGGTGAAGGTGATCGTTCACGCCGCGGCCTACAAGCATGTGCCGCTGGTCGAGGCGAACCCATTGGCGGGACTGACCAACAACGTTCTGGGAACCCACACCCTCGCACGGGAGGCTGAAGCCACCGGGGTGGAACGCTTCGTCCTCGTGTCGTCTGACAAGGCGGTGCGCCCGACCTCCGTGATGGGGGCGTCGAAGCGGGTGGCGGAGTTGGTCGTTCAGGATCTCGCCGCGCGCGCGACGCGGACCGTGTTCACCATGGTGCGTTTCGGCAATGTGCTCGGTTCTTCCGGGTCGGTGGTGCCGATCTTTCAGGAACAGATCAGTCGCGGCGGACCTGTCGTCGTCACGGACCCGGAGGTGCGGCGGTATTTCATGACAGTGCGCGAAGCGGTGCATCTCGTTCTGACAGCGGGCGCCATCGCCAAGGGGGGCGAGGTCTTCGTGCTCGACATGGGAGAGGAGACGCCGATCGTCAAGCTGGCCCGGCAGGTGATCGAAAGCTCCGGTTACACGGTCAGGGATGACAGCAATCCCGACGGGGATATCGAGATCGAGTTTTCCGGCTTGCGTCCGGGCGAAAAGATCCACGAGGAACTCACCCTGTGCAAGGATCGCATGACAACCCAGCACCCCAAGATTTTCGCCTCGCGCGAAAAAGGGCTTTCCGAAATAGAGGTCGCATCCGCGCTGCGCGGACTTCGCGAGGCGATCGCGGCGGGCGATAGTGCCGCCGCCCTTGCGGTTCTCGACCGTTGGGTCGAAGGGCGCGACGCCCTGCCCCATGCCCAGAACAGTGACGCCACTTGATGCCACGCAGCGGCCTGTCACCTGAAAGCCGCGCTGCCGACAAAACGCCTGCTTGCATGTGCGCGCCGCGCTTGATCCTTCGGCACGCGCCATGGTCTAACCGCACCCAGAAGGAGAGGCTGTTTTGATCGCATCCAGTAGACTGACCAGGCGGCTCGGGCCAATGGTTGCCTTCGTGCTCGCCGCCGCGATGCTGTGCGGGCAGGGCGCTCGGGCCGACATCCTCGGTCGGCAGCCGGTTGGCCCGCAACCGACACTGAATTTCTTCGGGGCACCGGGGCTGATGGACATGCCCTCCGCCGAGGTGATGCCGGACGGCGAGTTCTCGACCATCCTCTCGCATTTTGGCGGGATGACCCGCAACACGCTGAGTTTCCAGATCACGCCGCGCCTGTCGGGGTCCTTCCGCTACTCCGCGACGCAGGATCTGAACCTTGCCGGCTTCAGCACCTATTTCGACCGCAGTTTCGACCTGCGCTATCAACTGCTCGAGCAGCGGCAGGGCAGTTGGCTTCCCTCGGTTGCGGTCGGCCTTCAGGATTTCGTCGGCACCGGGATCCTCGCGGGCGAGTATATCGTTGCGAGCCGCAGCTTCGGTGAGACCCTGACCGTGACCGGTGGTGTCGGCTGGGGTCGGCTTGGCAGCTACAACTCCATCGGTGCCCCGTTCTCGGCGACCCGCCCGGCCTTCGTTCCCGGCGATCCCGGGGGCGAGATTGCCTATGACCAGTGGTTCCGCGGGCAGGCCGCCCTGTTCGGCGGGATCGAATGGCAGCCCACGGATCGGCTGGGCCTGATGCTGGAATACTCGTCCGACGCCTATTCCCTTGAAACCGCCAGCGGCGTCTTGGACCGCCGGTCGCCATGGAACGTCGGCGTGTCGTATCAGGTCAACCCGTCGCTGCGGCTCGGGGCCTATTACATGTACGGCTCCGAGGTCGGGGTGAATCTTGCCTTCAGCTTCAATCCCCGTCGTCCCCTGTCCCCGATGAACCATCAGCCGAACCCGGGCCCAATCGCACTGCGCCCGGATCGCGCGGAAAATCCCGATCTGTGGACCGCCGACTGGGTGGCGGACCCCACCGCGCGCCCGGCGCTTGGCGAGCGGTTGGCCGAAGCGCTCGCTGACGAAGGGCAGGAACTGGTCGCCTACAATCTCGGGCCGCATGACGCTGAAATCCGCATCGACAACACGCGGTATATCGCGGTCGCGCAGGCCCTTGGCCGGGCCGCACGGGTGATGGCGGAATTCCTTCCGCCCTCGATCGAGACCTTCCACATCACCCTGGTGGACGAGGGGCTCGCGATTTCCACCCTGACGGTGCGCCGGTCCGATCTGGAAGCACTGGAACAGGAACCCGACGCGGTCGAGGCGCTTCATTCCGTGGTCGGCCTGACGGCCGCGACCCCGACGCGGGAGGCGGACCTCGTCGCGGGGCTTTACCCCCGTTTCGACTGGTCGCTACGGCCTTACACGCGGTCCAGCTATTTCGACCCTGACAACCCGATCCTGATGAATATCGGCGCGCGGCTGCGCGGGTCCTACGAGGTGCGTCCGGGCTGGCGTGTCGATGGTGCGTTGACCTACCGGCTTGCCGGGAATCTCGATCAGGCCAGAACCTCCGCATCCGCCCTTCCGCCGGTGCGCACCAGCGGCCCGCTTTACAACCGAAACGACGGGGTCGCCATCGAAACCCTGACCTTTTCGCACGCCCGCAGCCTTGGCAACGACTTCTACGGCCGGGTGACGGCCGGCTACCTTGAGCGCATGTATGGCGGTGTCTCTGCTGAACTGCTCTGGCGCCCGGTCGGCAGCCAGCTCGCGTTCGGGGGCGAGGTGAACTACGCCATGCAGCGCGATTTCGACTCCGGCTTCGGGTTCCGCGACTACGATGTGGTCACGGGGCATCTTTCCGCCTATTACGATATGGGCGACGGCTATCATGTTCAGGTGGATGCCGGGCGTTACCTTGCGGGGGATTGGGGCGCGACGTTGTCGATCGATCGCGAGTTCCGCAACGGCTGGTCGGTCGGCGCCTTCATGACGCTGACGGATGTGTCGGCACAGCAATTCGGCGAGGGCTCCTTCGACAAGGGGATCCGCTTCACCATCCCGGTATCGTGGTTTACCGGGCAGCCGAGCCAGCAAACCCTGGGCAGCACGATCCGTCCGATCACGCGGGATGGCGGCGCCCGGCTGGATGTGCCCGGACGACTTTATGACCGTGTGCGTGACGGTCACCTGGGCAATCTCGATGACCAATGGGCACAGGTGTGGCGATGAAACGGAGTATTGGTGCGGGGCTTTGCCTTCTGGTGCTGTCGGCCTGCGGGCAGGCCGTCTCTGATGACCCGTTCGTCACCGCCGTCAACTCGATCCGGGGCGGGCTGTTCAATCGCGACACGGGCGGGGGCGCTGCGTTTACCGCCACGCGCGATTCGCTCCGGGAGTCCGGGATCACAAATCCGGTGATGATTACGCGCGTTCCTGCCCGTGACATTGCCGTCGGCCTGATAGATTACCAACGCAACCGGGGCGTCACGGTCTGGCGCAGCACGGATGGCGCGACGATCAGCACCGCGGGTGGCGTTCTTCTCAACACGCGCGGGTTCGGAACGGACCTGCATAGCCTCGAGTCGGCGCCGGTGGAGGCAGCCCTGTTGTCCGGCGGCCCTGCGGAATATTCGCGCGTGTTCCGCGCCATCGACGGTGAAGGCGCGCTGCAAAGGGCGCGCCTGTTCTGTCAGCTTGCTCCTGTTGGGCCGGAACGAATCGATGTTCTGGGGCGCGCCTACGATACCCGGCACTTTCGCGAGACCTGCACTGCCGACGGCACGGATGGCCCCCTGTTCGAAAACGACTATTGGCGCGGTCCGGACGGCACGATCTGGAAATCGCGACAATGGGCTGGCCCGGAATTGGGCTATCTCGAACTGGAGCGCGTGATAAATTAGCAACCTTCGAAAAACCGCCCCGCAATGCCCCATGCACGTTGAAACCCCTCGCAGTCCATGGTAAATCAGTCTCGAGGGCCGAATTCTCCCCGATCAACACGGCCAACATTGGAGTGAATAACGATGAAACTGACGAAAACGCTATTAGCAGCTGCAACCCTCTCCGCCCTTTCGGCAGGGTCCGTGAGCGCGATGACCGCCGCACAATGTACGCAGGTCGGCGGCACTGTTGTGCTTGCAGCCGCAACTTGCCAACTGACGCAGGCGCAGTTGTCGCAAGCAACGTCGCTTGGCTTCACCACTCCGGGCACCGCAACGGCTGGTGCGGGCGCTGGAGCAGGTGCCGGTGCGGCCGCTGGAGCCGGTGCCGGTGCGGGCGCCGGGGCTGGGCTTGGCGCAGTCGGCGGTGTCGCGGGCGTCGCTGCAGCAGGAGCCGGTCTTGCCTTGGTGGCGGTGGTTGTCGGCGACGACGGCGCAGGCACGACCACGACCACGTCCCCCTGAATTCTCATCAAGCTGGACAGATTCGACGCCCTCCCGGATGACGGGGGGGCGTCTTCGTTTTTCACGTGGGTTCGCCCTCCGGCTGTTCAAGCGCGTCGACCACCGCCGTGAACAGATCCGCCGCCGCCGCGATCAGGGAGTCGGGGAAATCGTAATCGGGATCGTGTAGCGCCGGTTGCCGCTCTCCCGCGCCCAGAAGCAAGAAGGCCAGTTTCGCGTCACGTCCGAAATGGCCGAAATCCTCCGAGGCGCGCATCGGCAGCAGGCCGGGCCCGTGCGGAACCCCGATCCGCCGGCAAGCGCGCTGCACGATCTCCGCTGCTTCCGGATCATTCACGCACGTCGGAAATACGTCCTCGTAGGTGATGGATAGCGTCAGGCCCTGCTCCGCTGCGGCCTCCCGCGCAAGTGCCTCGGCGCGGTCGACAAGCGCCGTCATGCCCGTATCCGTCAGGCTGCGCAGGGTGACGAACAGCTCCGCCTCGCCCGGTGCGACGCCGAACGCCGCCTCGCCCAGCCGGGCATGGCAGACGGTGGCCAGTGCGAAATCCGTATCCGTCACGTCCGCGCCCCGCGACAGACCCGGCAAGTCTTGCATCAGCCGCGCCAGCGCGAGGCCGGGGGAACGTCCCGTTTCCGGGAGCGAAGCATGCGCCGTGCGCCCGGTCAACCGCAGCCGCATGCCCCGAGACGCGCACGCCGCCGGCCCCGCCACCACGCCGACATGGCCCAGCTTCATGCCGGGGTAATTGTGGAGGGCAAAGGCATAATCCGGGGCCAGCGCGGCAAAGCGCCGATCTGCCACCACAGCCGCTGCCCCTGCGCCGGTTTCCTCCGCCGGTTGGAACATCAGCACGACGGAGCCGCGCGCCGGTCGCTGGCGCGCCAGGCGCCGCGCCATGGCGGCAAGGATCGCCATGTGCCCGTCATGGCCGCAGAGATGCCCCTTGCCGGGGATGTCCGATCTGTGGGGCTGTGCGCCCGTTTCCTCGATCGGAAGCCCGTCAAGCTCTGCCCGCAGCATCACGCGTGGGCCGGGCCAGCCGCTGTCGTAAAGCGCCGCGACCCCGTGCCCGCCCAGCCCGGTCACGATCCGGTCGGGCCCAGTCGCGCGTAGCATTGCCGCCACCGTCCGCGCGGTCTCCGTCTCTTGGCCCGATAGTTCCGGTCGGCGGTGCAGCGCGCGGCGGAAATCGGTCAATTCGGCAAGGTCTGCATTCGTCAGACGGGGTCGGGTCATGGCGGCGCCTCCTTCGCCTGCAAGGATTGCGCCGCCGCGGGGCGTGCTGCAAGGGTGGAGCACGCGCCGCGGAATTCGATTTTTCCCGCGCCGCGACATGCGCTAGCGTGGCGCCCGATCACGACAGGAGAAAGACAGGCATGGCAGACCCGATCAGGCTGGGCGCGGATATCGGCGGAACCTTCACCGACGTGGTGCTGGAAGGGCATGGCGGACGGCACTCGACCAAGGTCCTGACCACCTATTCAGCGCCGGAGGACGCGATCATCGAGGGGATGAACCGGGTCTGCGGGCTTGCCGGGATCCAGCCGGGGCAGATCGGGCAGGTGATCCACGGCACCACGCTGGCCACCAACGCGCTGATCGAACGCCGCGGCGCCAGGACGGCGCTGATCACCACGGAAGGGTTCCGTGACGTGATCGAGATGCGCAGTGAAAGCCGGTTCGAACAATACGACCTGAACCTGCAACTGCCGGCGCCGCTTTTGCCGCGCAACCGACGCTACGCGGTCCGCGAACGCCTTGACGCCGATGGCGGCACGCTCATTCCGCTCGACCGGGTCGAGGTGGAGGCGTTGGCAGAGGATCTGCGCGAAGCGGGCTATGATTCCATTGCCGTGGGGCTGCTGCATTCCTACGTCAACGACGCGCATGAGCGCCTGATCGCGGAGGTACTGGCCGAGAAACTGCCGGGCGTCATGGTCTCGCTGTCCAGCGCGGTCAGCTCGCAGATGCGCGAATACGAACGCTTCAACACCACCATTGCCAACGCCTATATAAAGCCCTTGATGAAAAGCTATCTCGGGCGGCTCAAGGGCCGTCTGGCGGCGGAGGGTGCCGATTGCCCGGTCTTCCTGATGCATTCCGGGGGCGGCATCGTCGATATCGACACCGCCGCCGAATTTCCCGTGCGACTGGTCGAGTCGGGCCCTGCGGGGGGCGCGGTCTTTGCCGCCGACATCGCCGCGCGCCACGGGCTGGACAAGGTGCTGTCCTTCGACATGGGCGGCACGACGGCCAAGATCTGCCTGATCGACCACCAGACACCCAAGACCGCCCGCGTCTTCGAGGTGGCGCGCAGCTACCGGTTCAAGAAGGGGTCGGGTATGCCGATTTCCATCCCCGTGATCGACATGGTGGAGATTGGCGCCGGCGGCGGCTCGCTTGCCCATGTCGATGCGATGAACCAGATCCGCGTGGGCCCGGAAAGCGCCGGGTCGGAACCGGGGCCGGCCTGCTACGGGCGCGGCGGCGACAGGCCCGCGGTGACCGATGCCGATCTCGTGCTGGGCAAGCTCGATGCGGACCATTTCGCGGGCGGCGCCTTTCCGCTCCACCCGGACCGATCGCACTTCGCGTTGCAGACCCATCTGGGCGATCACCTTGGTATGGACACCACCGAGGCCGCCTTCGGCCTTGCCGAGGTAGTGGATGAAAACATGGCCAACGCCGCGCGCGTCCACGCGGTCGAAAACGGCGAGGATCTCAGCACCTACACGATGATCGCCTTCGGCGGCGCGGCGCCCCTGCATGCCGCGCGGTTGTGCGAGAAACTCGGCATCGACCGCTGTCTCGTGCCCGTTGGCGCGGGCGTCGGCTCGGCCATCGGCTTCCTGCGTGCGCCCTTCAGTTTCGAGGCGACCCGCTCTGTCTTCACCCGGATCGGCGAATTCGACCCCGCCCGCGTGCGCGCCCTGTTCGCGGAGATGGAAGCGGAAGCGCGCGGTTTCGTTCTGTCCTGCGCGCCACGGGCCGAAACCCTGACCGAATACAAGGTTTACATGCGCTATGCCGGGCAGGGCTGGGAAATCCCGGTGCCCTTGACGCCGGAGGACGCGGCAAACCCGGACGCGGCCACCTTCCTGCAAAGGTTCGAGGCCGACTACACCCGCCTCTTCGGGCGCAGCGTTGAGGGGATGGAGGCAGAGATCACCGTCTGGTCTGTGAACGCCGCAACCCCCGTGCCGCCGGTGGCGCCGGTGGAAAGCGCCGAGTCCGCCAGCACCCCGTCCCCGCAAGGATGGCGCGACCTCTTCGATCCCGCCCTTGGCCGCTACATCCCCGCCGCGATCCACGCCCGCGCCGGGTTGATAGCGGGCGCGACGGTTGAAGGCCCCGCGGTGATCGTCGAGGATGAGACCACCATCGTCCTTCCCACAAGCCGCCGGGCCACGGCACGGCCCGATGGCTGCATCGACATCCACGCCAAGGAGCCCCGCGATGACTGAGCCGAGCACCGTTGCCCATCAGGTCATGTGGACGCGGCTGATTTCCGTGGTCGAGGAGCAGGCGCAGGCGCTCATCCGCACCGCGTTCTCGACATCGGTGCGTGAAGCGGGGGACCTTTCCGCCGGGGTCTACGACGATCAGGGCCAGATGCTGGCGCAGGCCGTCACTGGCACGCCGGGTCATGTCAACGCCATGGCCGACGCGGTTGGCCATTTCATCCGCCGCATCGGGCGCGAGACCATGGCCGAGGGCGACGTTTATCTGACCAATGACCCGTGGGAGGGCACTGGCCACCTGCATGACATCACCGTGGTCACGCCCGTCTTTCATGCCGGGGGGCTGACCGGCTTTTTCGCCTGCACCGCGCATGTCACCGATATCGGGGGCAGGGGGTTCGGGGCCGATGCCAATTCCGTCTACGAGGAAGGGCTCTACATCCCCATCATGCGCTTCATGGATCGCGGGCAGGTCGACCGGACGTTGCTGGCCATTATCCGGGGCAACGTGCGCGAGCCCGACCAGTTGGTCGGCGATCTTCACGCGCTGGCCACCTGCAACGAGATCGGCCGCCGCCGCCTTTCGGCGATGATGGCGGAGTTTGGCCTCGCCGACCTTGCCGACATTGCCGATTTCATCCTCACCAATTCCCGGAAGGCCACGCTGGAGCGGATCAACGCGCTGCCCGAAGGCACGGCGCAAGGCCACATGCGGATCGACGGCTATGCAACCCCCATCGACCTGTGCGTATCGCTAACCATCGCGCGTGACCGCATCCTTTGCGACTGGACGGGCACCAGCGGCGTGGATGCCAAGGGTATCAACGTGCCAATGGTCTATACCAAGGCCTATACCTGCTACGCCCTGAAATGCGCCATCGCGCCAGAGATCCCCAACAACGCCGCCAGCCTCGCGCCGTTCGAGGTAACGGCGCCCGAGGGCAGCATCGTCAACGCGCCGCATCCCGCGCCGGTGGCGCTGCGCCACGTGATCGGCCACATGCTGCCCGACACGGTCTATGGTGCGCTCGATACCCTGTTGCCCGACACCGTCCCGGCCGAGGGCGCGGGCGCGCTGTGCAATTTCCACCTCAGCTTGCGTCCCCGAACCGATGCGCCCGCGGGCGCCCGCCGGGCCGAGGTGCTGATCTTCAATTCCGGCGGTTCCGGCGCCCGGCCCGCATCGGATGGCCTCAGCGCCACGGCCTTTCCCTCGGGCGTCATGACGATGCCGGTGGAGGCGACGGAACAGGCCGGTCCGGCGATCATCTGGCGCAAGGAACTGCGCCCCGATTCGGGCGGCGCGGGGCGCTATCGCGGCGGGCTTGGGCAATGGATGGAAGTCGGCGCGCGGGAAGGCTACGCGCTTGACTTCTCCGCCATGTTCGACCGGGTGCACCATCCCGCAAGGGGACGGCGCGGCGGGGCGGACGGCGCGCCCACCACCATCGCAGAGGACGATGGCACGCCGATGAAGGGCAAGGGCCGTCAAGGCGTCGCCCATGGCCGGCGCGTCTGCATGGGCTTTCCCGGCGGTGGCGGCTACGGCCAAGCGGTGGAGCGTGACCGCGCGGCGGTGCGGCGCGACCTTGCCCACGGGCTGATCTCGCCCGAGGCGGCGGCGCGCGACCATGGCCTCGACCCTGCGACCATCGACGACACGCTTGCCCGCGCCAAGCGGGGCGAGGTGTTCTGATGCCGCCCAAGGAATTTGCCACCGACCCGGCGCGCGAGGCCTATGACGTGGTCATCGTCGGCGGTGCGATCATGGGCTCGTCGCTGGCCTGGTGGCTGACCGAAAACCCGGATTTCGACGGTTCCGTCCTGGTGGTGGAACGCGACCCGAGCTATGCCATGTGCTCCACCGCGCACACCAATTCCTGCATCCGCCAGCAATTCTCGACCGAGTTGAACGTGCGGATCTCGCAATTCACCGCCCGTTTCATCAAGGACCTGCGCGCGAACATGGGCGGCGATCCGCGCGTGCCGAACCTCGACATCCAGAGCTTCGGCTACCTCTACCTTGCCGACACCGCCGCCGCCGCCGACACCCTGCGCGCCAACCAGCAAGTGCAGCTTGCGGCCGGGGCCGAGACCCGCCTGCTGACGCGCGACCAGATCGCCGCCGATTACCCGTTCTACGACCTCGACGGGATCGTTCTGGGCAGCATCAATACCAAGGACGAGGGGTATTGGGACGGCGGCACGCTGTTCGAATGGTTCCGCCGCGCGGCGCAGGCGCGGGGGGTGGAGTATGTCTCGGGCGAGGTCGTGGAAATGACCCGCCGTGGCGCCCGCATTGACAGCGTCACGCTGGCCAGCGGCGCGCGCATCTCCTGCGGCCATGTCGTGAACGCCGCCGGTCCGCGCGCGGCCCGCGTGGCGGCGATGGCGGGGCTGGCGCTGCCGGTGGAACCGCGCAAGCGCTACTCTTGGATCTTCACCGCCGAGAGACCGCTCGACTGGGCCCTGCCGCTGACCATCGATCCTTCTGGCGTGCATGTCCGGCAGGACGGGCCGACGACCTACCTTGCCGGCAGCAAGGGCGAAACGGACCCGGCCGTGGACCCCGACGATTTCACCATGGACCACGCGCTTTGGCAGGATCACGTCTGGCCCGCGCTTGCCGCCCGCATCCCCACCTTCGAGGCGATCCGCGTCGTCACCGAATGGGTGGGGCATTACGCCTACAACACGCTTGACCAGAACGCGGTGCTCGGACCCCATCCCGAAGTTGAGAATTTCCTGTTCATGAACGGGTTTTCCGGCCACGGCTTGCAGCAGGCCCCGGCCATGGGCCGCGGGCTTGCCGAATGGATCGCGCACCAGGAATACCGCAGCCTTGACCTGTCGCCCTTCGCGTTCGGCCGCGTGGCGCGGGGCGCGGCGATGGTCGAAGGCGCCGTCATCTGAAAGAAAAGGAGTGCAGAGAATGAAGAAGATCGTCCTGACCGGGGCCGCCGGTCGGCTGGGCAGCATCCTGCGGGCGCCGCTGTCGCGGCTGTGCGAGACGCTCGTCAGTTCCGATATCGCGGAGGATATCGGCACGCTGAACACCAATGAACGCTATGTCCGCGCCGATCTGGCCGACAAGGCCGCGATCATGGACCTGCTGGACGGCGCCGATATCGTCGTGCATTTCGGCGCCATCGTCGACGAAGCCCCGTTCGAGGAATTGCTCGGCCCCAATTTCATCGGCGCCTACAACATCTGGGAAGCCGCCTATCAGCATGGGCTGCGCCGCGTTGTCTACGCCTCCTCGATCCACGCGGTAGGGATGTATCCCAAGACCGAATGCGTCGGGTTGGACGCGCCGCACCGGCCCGACACGTTCTATGGCCTCGCCAAGTGTTTCGCCGAGGATCTGGGCCGGATGTACTGGGAAAAGCGCGGGCTGGAGGCGGTCTGCCTGCGCATCCTGTCCTGCGCGCCGGTGGGCAACGCCCGCGCGCTTGGCACCTGGCTGTCGGATGGCGACCTCGTGCACCTTGTCGAACGCGCCATCGACACGCCGGTGACGGGCTTCTCGCTGGTCTATGGCGTGTCGAACAACGATCGCTGCCCGGTGGACAACAGCAAGGCGGCCTTCCTCGGCTACCGGCCGAAGGACAACGCGGAACAATTCGCGGTCCGCATCCTTGCCGAGGCGGGGCCGCACGATCCCGCCGATCCCGGCCAGATGTGCCATGGCGGGCCGTTCGCCGGTATCGCGCTGGGGCAGGGGGCGAAGGCGCTGCTCAACATCCCCGAGGAGGAGTGACGCAGGCCGCGTGATCGACGCGCGTCCTACCGCAGCCGCTGCCCGGTCTCGCCGTCGAAGAACAGGGCCGCGTCATCGGCCACCGTCAGCCCCACGGCGCTGCCGGGGCGGGGCGCGGTCTGGTCATGCGCCTCCACCGTGATCCGGGTGCCGTCCCCGGCGATCAGGTAGTGATAGGCGACGCCGCCCAGTTGCTCCGACAGGTCCACGCGGTGCGTGTCGCCCTCCGCCAGCCGCAGCATCTGCGGGCGCACCCCCACCGTCACCGGCCCGTCGCTGGCCGAGGCCGGGGCCGACAGCGCCACCTCGCCAAGGCCGGGGACCTGCGCGGTGCCGCCGCCGACGGTGCCGGGAAAGAAGTTCATCGACGGGCTGCCGATGAAGCCGGCCACGAAGCGGTTGTCGGGGTCGTTGTAAAGGTCGAGCGGCCGGCCCGCCTGTTCGATGCTGCCATCGCGCAGCACCACGATCTTGTCGGCTAGCGTCATCGCCTCGACCTGGTCGTGGGTGACATAGATCATCGTCGCGCCGATCTCCTTGTGCAGGCGGGCGATTTCC
>QVQC01000034.1 GCA_003428585.1 Nioella halotolerans | reverse complement strand
GCCATCCCCTCCTCGTTCGCAGCCGGGTTGAAGAAGGAAATCAGCGTCTTGTCAGACGTCAGGTGCTTCAACTCCGTCGCCGTCGGAATCCGGACCTTCGCAATGATGTCGGAATCCTTCCAAAGCTCTTCCGCCGTGGGAACCACTTTCACCCCAACCGCTTCGTAGTCCGAGTCCGCGAACTCCGCCATCGCCCCGGCCCCGGCCTCGATCAGGCATTCATGGCCAAGCTTTTGCAGGTGCAGGGCGGAATCCGGGGTCATGGCGACGCGCGCTTCCCCCGCGGCCACCTCCTTGGGCACGCCAATCTTCATCGGTTTTCTCCTGGGTTTTCAGTCGTCTGTTGATCCGAGCGGTTGCAGGAAGTCGAAATCGCAGCCGGCATCGGCCTGAAGCACGGTTTCCGCATAAAGCCTGTCGTAGCCGCGCCGTGCTTCCGGCGGGACGTTGACCGGTTGCCACGCCTCGCGGCGGCGGGCCAGTTCGTCGTCATCCACCAGCAGGTTGATGGATTTCTCGGCCACCGAAAGCCGGATCCGGTCACCATCGCGCACCAGCGCCAGCGGCCCGCCAACGGATGCCTCGGGCGCGACATGCAGAACGATGGTGCCAAAGGCCGTGCCCGACATGCGCGCATCCGAGATGCGGACCATGTCCTTCACGCCCATGGAACTCAGCTTTTTCGGGATCGGCAGGTATCCCGCCTCGGGCATCCCCGACGCGCTTTTCGGCCCGGCATTTTGCAACACCATGAAATCGTCGGGCGCGATGTCGAGATCGGGGTCATCCACCCGTTTCGCCAGATCTTCCAGCGATGTGAAGACGACCGCCCTGCCCTCCTTCTCGAACAGCGTCGAGTCTGCGGCAGAGCGTTTCAGGATCGCGCCGCGCGGGGCGAGATTGCCGAACAACGCGACCAGCCCGCCTTTCGGTTCCAACGGTGTCGCGGCCTTCGAGATGATCCGGTGATCGACATAGCCGGGATCCTGTTCCAGCCGGTCGCCAAGGGTTATTCCCGCCACGGTCGGCGTATCGAGGTGCAAGAGCGGTTTAAGCTCCCGCAGCACCGCGCCCGCGCCACCGGCGAAGAAGAAATCCTCCATGTAGTGCTGGCCCACGGGCTTGAGATTGACCAGAACCGGCGTGGTGTCCGACAGGTCATTGAGCCGGCTGAGCGGAATCTTGATGCCAAGCCGCCCGGCGACGGCCGTCAGGTGGACGATGGCGTTGGTAGACCCGCCCACGGCCAGCAGCATCCGCACCGCGTTTTCGACCGATTTTTCCGTGATCACCTCGCTTGGGCGGATGGGATGGTCGATCATCCGCGCCGCCGCCAGACCAGAGGCTTCTGCCGCGCGCAGCCGGTCGGCATGAACCGCCGGGATCGCCGCCGTGCCGGGCAGAGACATGCCGAGCGTTTCCGAGATACAGGCCATGGTGGAGGCCGTCCCCATCACGGCGCAGGTGCCCGAGGTCGTGGCCAGCCGTCCCTCGATATCCTCGATCTGGTCCTTGCTGATCTCGCCCGCGCGGAACTTGCCCCAGAAGCGGCGGCAATCGGTGCAGGCGCCAAGCCGTTCCTCCTGGTAGCGCGAGGTCATCATCGGCCCGGCTACAAGCTGCACGGCGGGCAGATCGGCCGAGGCCGCGCCCATCAGCTGCGCGGGCACCGTCTTGTCGCAGCCACCAAGCAGAACCACCGCATCCATCGGTTGGGCGCGGATCATCTCCTCGGTGTCCATGGACATGAGGTTGCGGAACTTGAGGCTGGTGGGGTTGAGGTAGACCTCGCCCAGCGAGATCGTGGGAAACTCGATCGGCAACCCGCCACCGAGCAGCACACCGCGCTTCACCGCCTCCACAAGTTCGGGGAAATGCCGGTGGCAGTTGTTGAAGCCCGAAAAGCTGTTGGCGATGCCGACGATGGGTTTCTTCAGCACCTCCTTGGAATAGCCCATGGAGGACGCGAAGGAATTGCGCAGGTAGACCGAGAAATCCCGGTCGCCGTAGTTGGTCAGCCCGCGGGCGAGGCCCTGATCCTTCTTGTCACTCATGCGCCCGACCCCGGCAGCTTGGTCTTGATGTATTTGGGGTTGAGGTAATCGTGGATGCCAAGCGATCCGCCCTCGCGCCCCATGCCACTTTCCTTGATGCCGCCGAACGGGGCCTCGGCCGTGGCCAGCAGCATCTCGTTCACGCCGACCATGCCAAGTTCGAGGTCTTCAGAGGCGCGCGTGGCAAGCCCGAGATCGTTCGAGAAAACGTAGCCCGCCAGCCCGAAGGGCAGCGCATTGGCCCGCTCCATCACCTCGTCGTAATCGGTGAAGGTGGTGATCGGCGCGATCGGGCCGAAGGGCTCCTCGGTCATCACCATGGCGTCGTCCGGCACCCGGCCCAGAACGGTTGGCTCGAAGAAATAGCCCTGGTTGCGGCCATCGGGCACCCGGCCGCCGGCCAGCAGTTCCGCGCCTTTCGACACGGCATCCTCGGTCATCTTGCGGATGGTCTCGACGCCACGGCGGTTCGCCATCGGGCCAACCTGCACGCCCTCGTCCAGCCCGTTGCCCACCTTCAGCCCCCTGGCGACCTCTGCAAACCGGCCCGCGAATTCCTCGTAGCGCGATTCGTGGACATAGAACCGGGTGGGCGAGATACAGACCTGCCCGCAATTGCGGAACTTGGTGGGCGCGCAGACCTCGGCGGCCTTCACCGGGTCGAAATCCTTGAACACCACCACGGGCCCGTGCCCGCCCAGTTCCATCGAGACCTTCTTCACGCCTTCGGCAGCCAGCGACAGGATCTGCTTTCCAACCGGAACCGATCCGGTGACCGAGACCTTCCTGACGATGGGCGAGCGGATCAGTTGTTCGGCGATCGCCGAGGACGGGCCGGTGACGAAATTGACGACGCCCGGCGGAATGCCCGCATCATGGCAGGCGCGCACCAGTTCGGCGCAGGAGGCCGGCGTTTCGCCCGCCGGCTTGATGATGATGGAACAGCCCGCCGCGATGGCCGGGGCGATCTTGCGCGCGGGCAGCAGCGCGGGGAAATTCCAGGCGGAAAAGGCCGCGACGACGCCCACTGGCTGGTAGATCACCGACAGGCGGCTGTCCTCGGTGCGCGCCTCGATCAACTGGCCGTAGATGCGCTTGGTTTCCTCGGAATACCACTCGAACTGGTCGGCGGCCGCGTTGGTCTCGCCAAGCGACTCGGCCTTGGGTTTGCCGGTTTCCAGCGACATCAGCGTGGCGATCCGGTCGGCGCGTTCGCGGATCAGGTCCGCCGCGCGCCGGATCTTCGCCGCCCGGTCCCAGGTGCCCACGCGCCGCCAGGCCCTGAAACCCTCCTGCGCGGCCTGCAGCGCGGCGTCCACGTCGGCCTCGGTCGCCATCGCGATGGTGCCGAGCGCCTCCTCGGTGGCGGGGTCGGTCACGGGCTTGGTCTGCCCGTCGGACGCGGGGCGCCATTCCCCTTTGATGAAGAGGTCGAGATCCTGATACATGGTGTCCCTCAGATCTTGGAGTTCAGGTAAGCGGCCTGGACGTCATCCACCCAGTTGCCGACATTCCAGGAGCCATAGGCCCCCATGGAGGCGATCGGGTCGCGCCCCGCGTAAACGGGGATGTGCACCAGCGACAGCCCGTCATGGGAATAGGCATTGTCCAGCGCGGCAGTCAGGCTGGCCTTGGTCGTGCCCGCATGGACCGAGCGCACGCCCGATACGGCCCCCGCCAGCGTGGCATAGTCGACAGCGACGGAGTCGTTGGTTTTGAACTCGCGCCCGTACTGGTCGTATTGCAGCCCGGTGATCGCCGCCATGCGCCGGTTGTCGAAGAGCGCGATCATCCCCCGCAACCCGTGTTCCACCGCGTCGATCAGGATTTGCGGGTTCATCATGAAGGACCCGTCGCCGGTGAAGGCGATGCCATAGGGCGCGTCCTTTTCGCCCGCCAGCCCAAGCAGCGCGGACCCGGCAAAGCCCATGAAGGACGCGCCGGTTTCCGTGTAGGTCTGGCCCGGCATGTCGTCCTCGACGATCTGGAAGCCATTGGCCTGCACGTCGCCCGCATCGAAGAACTTGATTGCCCCGACCCGGTTGGCGAAGGTGGACACCGCGTGGATCGCGGCGGGCTGCGTGAGGACGGGGGTTTGCCAGACCTCGTCGGCGATCGGCTTGGCCTCGATCCGGCTGGCCTTGAACTTTGCCCACTCGGCCTTCTTCGCCTCGCAGTCGCGCAGCCAGTCAGCGCGCAGTTCCGCCCCGGTGCCCTTGCCAAGGTGATCCAGCAGCTTGCCGATCACGGCGGTGATGTCGCCGGGCAGGCCCACGGTGTTGGCATAGTGGTCGAGATCGTCGAAATCGCCGTTGATGTTGATGACGGCCTTGGCATTGGGATAGCCCGCGCCGGAACAATCCGCCTGGCAGACGCCGCGGCTACCGATGATCACCACCGCCTCGGCCTGTTCCATCGCGTGGTTGCCGCTGATCGAGCCCTTGGAGCCGCCGACATGCATGTTCTGCACATGGGCATCCATCATCACGCCGGTCGATCCGGGCGACAGCACCACCGGCGCGCCGATCCGGGTGGCGAACTCGCGCAGCGCTTCGTGGTGCTTGCGGGTGCCGCCCCCCGCCTTGATCGTGACCTTTTCCACGCTGCGCAGGATGCCGGCGGCGGCCTCCAACGCATCGGGGGTGGCGGGCACCAGCGGCGGCTGCGCGCTGCGCCCCGGCAAGGTGCCGGTGTTGACCCTGACCCGCTCGGGCTGGGTGTTGATCGGCAACAGGATGTAGAACGGCCCCGCCTTGTAAGGGTGATGAACGCAGGAGGTTCCGCGCCGCAGGCATTCGCGCAGCGCGCCGGGCGTATGCAGCGTGTAGGACTGGCCCATCAACGCACCCATCTTGCCGAAGATCCCCTGTTCGGGCTTGGGCACCTGCTGCATGTTGTAGCCTTCGCCGCGCGTCGTCTCGTCACCGTAGATGTGGTAGACGCCGACCCCGTTCGACGCGGCCGCCAGCGACCCCGCCATCGCCTGAAGGCCCCCCGGTCCGATGGAGGTGACCACGGCGGGCGTCTTGCCGGTGACCCAGGCATGCGCCGTGGCTGCGTGGGCCATCTCGACCTCGTTGCGGCAATTGACGACGTTGACGGCGCCTTCCTCGTGGTAGATGCGCAACACCTCGCCCAGGTCGGTCGAGCCGTGGCCGAAGATGGCGTAGAACTGCCTCACGCCCTGTTTCAGCAGCCCGACGATCAGCGCCTCGGACAGGGTCAAGTCGACGATCTCGCCGCCGAAGCTCGCCTCCACATCGGCCTTGGCGAGCCGGGCAGCACGGGCACGGACTTCACGGGCGACGGGATCGTTCATTTCAATTTCGTCACGCATCGGACACTTCGACCTCTTTCTTGATTGGTTTTCTGGCTTTCAGCTCGCTCAAGGCCTGCAGTCCGATCACCAGCAAGGCGAGAGTGAAGAAGATCAGCGCCGTGGGGGAGGTGTAGAAGATCGCCGGATCGCCCGCGGACAGCATCATCGCGGTGCGGAACTCGTTTTCCAGCGTCGGCCCCAGCACCATCCCGAGGATGATCGGCGTGATCGGCACCCGGAAGGAGACGAGCCCGTAGGCCATCACCCCGATCGCCCCCATGGCGTAAATGTCGAAGACGCTGTTGCGGATCGAATAGGCCCCGATGGCGCACAGGACCAGAACACCAACGGCCAGAAGTTCACGGGGAATCTTCAGAACATGCACGAAGAGGCGGATACCCATCAGTTGCAGGCCAAGAACCCACAGATACGCCAGCACAACGGAAACATACATACTGTAGACTTCGCCCGCGTGGTTCATGAACAGGGCCGGTCCGGGGGTGATGCCGTGGATCATGAGGCCCGCCAATACGATCGCGGTTGCCGGATCACCGGGAATGCCAAGCGACAGCAGCGGGATCAGCGTGCCGCCCGTCACAGCGTTGTTGGCGGTCTCCGGTGCCACGACGCCTTCCACGTTGCCCTTGCCGAAGCTCTCGGGCTTCTTGGAAAAACGCTTCGCATGGTCATAAGCAAGGAACGAGGCGATGGCACCGCCGGTGCCCGGAATGGCGCCGATCCCGGTGCCCATGACGGAACACTTGATCATCAGCCACAGGTTCTTGCTCAGCATCCGCAAGGAGGGCAGTTCCGCCTTCACCCGGCTGATTCTTTGGGATTTTTCCGGCGTGGAGGATTTGACCGCGAAAGCCTCGATGATGAAGGGCACCGCGAAGAGGCCGATCATGGCGACCAGCAGGTTGACGCCCTGCAGCATGTTCACGCTGCCAAAGGTCATGCGCTGCACGCCGTCGATCGTGTCGATCCCGATGGTCATGATCATCAGGCCAAGCGCGCCGCTGATCAGCCCTTTTATCAGCGATCCGCCGCACAGCCCGCAGATCGTGGACAACCCGAAGAGGACCAGCGCGAAGATCTCCGCCGGACCGAAGGAAATCGCGACGCGCGAAACAAGGTCCACCGAAACGATCATCACGACAAGGCTGAAAATGCCACCAAAGACCGAGGTGATCACCGCCGTGCCAAGCGCGATGGAGGCGTTGCCCTGCTTCGTCATCGGGTGCCCGTCCAGCACCGTGGCGGCGGCCGATGGCGTGCCGGGTATGCCCAGCAGGATGGCCGAGACAGATCCGCCGGTCATGCCGCCGATATAGGTGCCCAGCAAAAGGCCGATGGCCGGCACCGCGTCCATGCTGAAGGAAATCGGCAGGGCCAGCGCCAGGGCGACCGTGAAGGTCAGCCCGGGGATGGAGCCGAAGATGAGCCCGATCAGGGCGCCCAGGCCGATGGATGCGATGGCCATGGGCGTCATGGCGGTCGACAGGGCTTCGAGAAAGATGTCCATGACGATTACCCGATGTTGAACCAGCTGCCGTTGGCCAAGTAGATCCCGAGGAGTTTCTCGAAGAACAGCCAGCAGCCGAGGGTCATGCCAAGGGTCATGCCGAGGATCGTTTTCCACGATCTCAGGCGCAGATGGATGACCAGCACGAACAGAATGAGAATGGGGGTGGCGATCAGGAAGCCGATCTTTTGCAGCAGAAACCCGTAGGCGGAGATCTCAATTGCCACGAGGACCATGGCCCCCCATCTAGAGGTGGAATCCTCGTCCATCGCATCGACATCGCCGGTGCCGGCCGCCGTCGTCTCGTCGCGCCGAAGGACCAGCGTCCGCACGAAAAGCAGGACGGACAGCCCCCCGAGGATGATCCCGAGCACCATGGGGAAAGCCCGCGGGCCGATATCCCCATGGCCGAGCCCGGGCCGGATGGTATCAATGACCAGCCAGGTCCAGATCACCGCGAACGCGAGCAGGCTCACACTCAGGGCCAAGTCTCTTGCACTGCTGGTCATCGATACGTCCTCCTGTCGCGCCGACTTACTGGGCCATGCCGAGATCATTCAGCAGCGCGCCATAGAAGGCGTCATCCTCCGCGATGAGCGCACCGAATTCATCGGACGGCAAGAAAGCCGGCGTGAAGCCGATGTTGTCGGAGGCTTCCTGGAAGGTGTCGCTCATGACGGCGGCTTCCGCAGCGGCCTGAAGCGCGGCAACCACGTCGTCCGGGGTGCCCGCCGGGGCAGCGAGGCCACGCCACATGGAGATGTTGACGTCATAGCCCTGTTCCATTGCCGTGGCGACATCGGGCAAGACGTTGACCCGCGTGTCGCCGGTCACCGCCAGCACGTTCAGGTCACCGGCCTCGGCATAGGAGGCGAACTGGCCGGGCCACTGGATCGCCGCGTCGATGCGGCCGGCCAGCAGTTCCACCGGCGCGCGCCCGTCGCCATAGGCGATATAGGCAACCTGATCGCCGATCCCGAGCGCATCGAACAGCGCGGCAGAGGTCAGGTGCGTGAAGGAGCCACGGCCGGAGATTCCGACGCGCAGCATGTCGCCCGATTCCTGTACGGCGGACACCATGTCGTCCAGATCTTCCCACCCTGTTTCCGCGTTCACCGCCAGCGCCGGGATCTCTGTCGAGACACGGGCGATCGGCGCGAAGGATTCATAGTTGAAGTCGATCCGGCCCATGTGGTTGCCGGTGTTGATGGAATTGGAGTTCCAGACGATGTTGTAGCCGTCCGCAGGCGTGTTCACGACGTAGGAATAGCCCACGGCGCCCCCGCCGCCGGTGCGGCTGACGGGCACAACGGGCTGATCCATTTCCTGAGACATCAGGTCGGTCAGAAGCTGCGCGATGGAATTCGCGGTGCCGCCGAACAGGATGGTCATCTCGACCGGGCGTTCGGGGTAGTCCGCCTGAGCGGCGCCGGCGACGGTCATGGCCGCAGCGGCCAGCAGGCCGGTCGTGGCCCTGCGCAGTGTCTTTGTCGGTGTCATTGTCTTTCCTCCCAGTTGGTTGGTGTTCTGCGCCTCCCTCCTCCGGAGGCGCGGTCTTTCGCGTGTCAAAGGCCCCTGCGATGTGCCTCGGCACGATCCTGCCGCGCGGCTTGCGCGATCTGTTCCCGGCCCGGCACGTGATTGCGCAAGGCGTCGAGAATCTTCTCCGGTGTCGCAGGCAGCGATTTGATGCGGACGCCGATGGCGTCGTAGATCGCGTTCATGATCGCCGGAGCGGTCGGCACCAAGGCCGGTTCGCCGATGCCCTTGGCCCGAAGCGGGCTGAGCGGATCGGGATCCTCGACGATGGTGCAGTTGATTTGCGGAATGTCCAGCGAAGTCGGCAGGATATACTTCGCAAAACCGTGGGTCGTGGTGTAGCCGTTCTCGGTCTGGTAATCCTCCATCAGCGCCTGGCCCAGCCCCTGCACCACGCCGCCCTCGATCTGGCCCTCGACGCCGCGCGGGTTGATCGCCCGCCCCACGTCATGCGCGGCCCAGATGCCAAGCACCTGCACCTCGCCGGTCCAGGTATCGACCTCGACCTCGGCGATCTGGGTGCCGAAGACATAGGCCTGCCACGGGCTGCCCGACCCGTCGACCGGATCGAGCCCGGTGCCATGCGCGGTGAACGACGCCGCCCCCACGGGCACCACGCCGCGCGCCTTGCAGGTGCCCACGGCTTCTTTCATCGTCATGCGCAGATTGGTTTCCAGCGCCCAGATCTCGCCGTCGAAGGCACGCAGGCTGCCCGCCGGCACGTCCCAGTGATCGGCGATCTCGGTAAAGAGCATATCCCGGGCCTCTCGCGCGGCCAGCGCCACGGAATTGCCGATCATATAGGTCTGGCGGGTCGCCCCGGCATGGGCCGCCTCGGGCGAGCGTGAGGTGTCGTTGTCGCCGATGGTCACGTCCTCGGGGCGCACGCCCATTTCCTCGGCCGCGACCTGCGCCAACACTGTCAGGATGCCTTCGCCGATCTCGGTCACGCCGGTCACGATCTTGGCAGTGCCGCCGTCATCCAGCTCCGCCCAGGCCCCGGCCCGGTCGATGGTGGCGGTCCGGGCAATGCCGTACCAGCTCGACGCCATTCCCCGTCCGCGCATCTTGCGGTTCATGATGCTACCCTTTCGTCTTTCGTTTCGGTGTCGGCCGCGTCGCCGATGCGGGCGCCAAGCGTGCAGGGTCGGCGCGTATCCGGCCCGCCGAGGTCCTGACGCTGGCCACCGCGCATGCGGGGCGCGCCCGTTTCCCAGCGCGACGCCTCCTCCGCCGCGTCCAGCACCCGGTCAAGCGAGGCCGTGGTCAGTTCCTGCTGCGTGTGGGTGCGCGCGCCGATCTTCATCATGTTGATGCGGCGCAGCTCGAACGGGTCCATGTCCAGCGCCTCGGCGGCCATGTCCATCATGCTTTCCGTGGCGAATTGCGCCTGCATGCCACCGAAAGTCCGGAACGCGCCCGATGGCGTGTTGTTGGTATAGACCACCGTGGTATCAACCTTCAGGTTGTGCACCTCGTAGGGTCCGCAGGACAGGATCGCCGCCTTGCGCATGACGCCCTCGCTGGACATCCCGTAGGCGCCGCCATCGCTGAGCATGTCGAATTCGATCGCGGTGATCTCGCCCGACCGTTTCATGCCCATCTTGTAGTGCACCTTGGAGGGGTGCCGCTTGGCCGAGGCGACGAGGCTTTCCTCACGGGTGAAGGTCAGTTGCACCGGGCGATGCGTCTTCATGGCGGCCAATGCCAACATGCCCTGGTAGATCATGTCCTCCTTGCCGCCAAAGCCGCCGCCCACGGCGCTCATGATGAAGCGCACCTTGTTGATCGGCAGCGCAAGGATATCGGCCAGCATGTGCCGGTGATGGGTGATGTTCTGCGAGGGGGAGAGCACCGTCACAACGTCATCGTGATCGACATAGGCGATGCCCGCTTCCGGCTCCAGGTAGGCATGTTCCACCTGTTGGGTGGTGAACACGTCCTCCAGGATCAGGTCCGCCTCGGCAAAGCCCTTGTCGATGTCGCCCTTGCGGATCGGGATGTGCTTGATGACATTGTCCTGCGCGTAGTCGTGGATCACGGGCGCACCGTCGACAAGGGCATCCTCGGGCGCGTAGATTCCGGGCAGTTCCTCATACTCTACCTTGATCTTCGCCAGCGCGCGGCGGGCGGTAACCAGATCCTCGGCGGCAACGGCCGCAACCGCCTCGCCGAAATGACGCACCTTGCCGCGCGCCATGACCGGCTGGTCATGGACGAAGACCCCGAACCCGTCGGTGCCGGGCACGTCATCGGCAGTGATCACGCAGGCCACGCCGTCCATCGCCTCGGCCTCGCTGGTGTCGATCGAAACGATCCGGGCGTGAGGCATCGGCGCGCGCAGAACCTGCATCTGCAGCATGTCCACCATCTTGATGTCAGCGGCATATTTCAGGCGGCCCGACACTTTTGACGGCGCATCCAGCCGGCGCACGTTGGCGCCGATGAAGGAGTCTCCCGTCGCGTCCTCGTCCAGCGCGGTTTCCGGCAGTTTCCCGGCGATCACGTCGCGGGCGATCTCCACCGCCTCGAAGATCTTGGTGTAACCGGTGCAGCGGCAGATGTTGCCGCCAAGCCGTTCCTTGATTTCCTCGATCCCCGCCGAAGGGTTTTCGCGCAAGGCCGAGGTCGCGGCCATCACCATGCCGGGAATGCAATAGCCGCACTGGCTGGCCCCGGTCTTGTGGAAAGCCTGCTGCAAAGGCGTCAGACTGCCGGGCTTCGCCAGCCCTTCAATGGTCTCGATCTTCGCGCCATCGGCCTTGGCGGCGGGCATCAGGCAGGACTTCACCAACTTGCCGTCAACGAACACGGAACAGGTGCCGCATTCGCCCGCGCCGCACCCTTCCTTGGTGCCGGTCAGGTTCAGATCCTCGCGCAGGAAGTCCAGAAGGCGCTTGTGCGGCTCGGTCTGCTTGGCGACCTTGCGGCCGTTCACATCCATGGTCAGGTCGATCTTAGGCATTCTCTGTCTCCCCGAAATTCTTGAACTTGGCGCCGATCTCCGGCTGGTTGGCGAGCGCCTCTTCCAGCCCGGCGCGCACGAAATTCACCACCACGTCGCGGCGGTAGTCCTTGCGGCTGCGCGATCCCACCTCGTCGGCGGCGGTCTGGGCCACCTGCTTGATCAGGTCCCGCGTGATCCGTTCACCTTTCAGGCGGCGTTCGGCATCCCTTATCCGTATCGGCCGCGGCCCGACGCCGCCGAGGGCGAGCCGGACATCTTCGAACACGGCGCCGGTGCTGTCGGCGCGAACCAGCGCGGCGCAGCAGGCGACCGAGATCACCAGCGACCGGCGCTGGCCGACCTTCTGGAACGACCCGCCATAGCCATAGGCGCTGTCCACCGTGACGGCGGTGGCGATTTCGCCGGGTTGGATGACGGTCCGGCCCGGCCCTTCGATGAAATCGACGACCGGAACGCTGCGGCGCTGCACGCTGCCGCCCGACAGCCGGGCCAGCTCGATCTCGCCGTTCAGGGCCACGACCGGTGGGGTGCCGTCGGCAACCGGTGAGGCATTCACCAGGTTGCCGACGACGGTTGCCTGCTCACGGATCTGGTCGTCGGCAAACCAGATCGCGCAATAGGGCATGCAGGGAAGGTTCGTCATCAGGGTGCGGTCGGTCAGGAAATCCTGATACACCGTCGCGGCCCCCAGACGGATGCGGCCGGTCTGGCACGTATAGCCCTTCAGGTCGGGAATCTTCGTCACGTCGATCAGGGCCGGGACCTCGACATCGCCTGCCCGGCCCTCGCGGGCCCATGGCAGGATGTCGGTGGCGCCGGAGACGAGCCGGCTGCCATCCGGTGCATCACCCCAGAGGCGCAGGGCCTCTTCAAGGCTCTTCGGAACGTGGTAGTTCTCACAGATCAGCATGGCTCGTCTCCTGACTGCCGGTTATTCCGCCGCGACCTTGCCGGCCTGGGCGTGCTTGTTCTTGACCACCACCTTGATGGCGTCCTCGACCCGGTCCTTGGCGTAACGCAGGGCCTCTTCGAGGTCAGTCATCTCGAAGGTGTGGGTGTGGATGAGGGTGGAATCGAACCGCTTCTGGCGCATGAAGGCCTCGGCCCGGTGCGTGGCGGCCTTACCCTCGCCGCGGATGCCGTAGAGGTAGATATTGTTGCGCACGAGATAGGCGACATCGACCTCGGGGCTGTTATGCGGGAAGGCCGCGAGACAGATCTTGCCGCCCCGGTTCACCATTTGCGCCGCTTCGTTCACACCGTTCGGCGCCCCGGCGCATTCCACCACGTAGTCGACGCCCTTGCCGCCGGTCAGTTCGCGGACCTTCTCGACCACGTCCTCGTTGCGCACGTTGATCACGTGGTCGGCGCCAAGCTGCTTACCGATTTCCAGCCGGTTGTCGCGGGTGCCGGTCAGGATCACCGGCTGCGCGCCAAGCGCCTTGGCCACGGCCGCGCCCATCAGGCCGATCGGGCCCGGGCCGGTCACGACCACGCTTTCCCCCGCAACGAGGCCGCCAAGTTCGGTCAGGCCATACATGGCAGTGCCCGCGGTCACGACCAGCGTCGCCTCCTCGTCGGACATGGAGTCATCGACATGGACCAGCGTGTTGATGTTGTTCACCGCGTATTCGGCAAAGCCGCCATCGGTGGTGAAGCCGTTGGCGCGGTGGCCCTTGTCCACGTCGCCGTAGTTCTTTCCGTAGTTGTGGCACGAGGTATACATGCCCTGACGGCAACGCTTGCACTGGCCACAACCGGCGTGGATTTCCACGGTCACACGCTCGCCGATCTCGTATTCATCGACACCGGGTCCAAGCGCCACGACAGTGCCCATGTATTCATGGCCGGGGGTGAAGTTCTTGTTGAACGGGTCGCCGCCATGGATCTGGGCGGGCGGGCCGTGATGGATGATTTCCAGATCGGTAGCGCAGATCGCAACCGCGTCGATACGGACCAGAACTTCCGCCTTGGCCGGAACCGGAACCGGCTTGTCCGCAAGCGTCAGCTCGCCGGGATCGCCTAGAACCCATGCTTTCATCTTCTCGGGCACCGGGTAATCCGGGCTGGTTTTCACATTGGCGGGAAGCGTCATGGTCTGTCCTCCTGTGGGGTTGATTTCCACTGCTAGCGTTGCGCGTTTCGCAGCTTGTTCGAGAATGTGTTGGCTGCCTCGATCATCTGGCGCGTCAGGTCCGACCGCCGCTCGTCGCTCGCCTCCTCGGCGGGTAGCGTGACCGAGATCGACGCAACCACCGCGCCGCCGCCCTCGCGAATCGCCGCGCCGATGCAGACCACGCCCTCGCGCAGTTCCTCGTCGTCGATCGCGTATTTGAAGCGGCGCACGGTGCGCAGTTCCTCCACCAGCCCCGACAGGGTGGTGATCGTGTTCGCGGTGTAGGATTTCAGTCCATTGGCCGAGATGATCCGGACTAGTTCCGTATCCGGGATCCACGCCAGGATGGCCTTGCCGGTGGCCGTGGCGTGCAGCGCGGTCATCTTCTCGACTTCGCTCGGCTCCTTCAGGGCCGATGCGGGGCCCGGAAAACTAACCTTCGTCAGCAAAGAGGTTTCGCTGAGAACCGCGAGCTGGACACCAAGACCAAGCCGCTGGCCAAGTCGGCGCAGGTCGTCGCGTAGCAGAACCGACGGATCGGACTCCTGTTCCATGGCTTCGAGGAGTTCGCGCACCTTCGGCCCTAGCGCATATCCACGGGTTCGGCTGATATGGGTCAGGTAGCCGCGCGCCACGAGCGTCATGACGAGGTGATGGCAGGTCGAGGCATTCAGCCCCGTGCGCTCCGACAACTCGGACAGGGTGGTGCCGTCGACTTCCCCTGCCGCCAGTTCCAGCAGGGTCAGCGCACGATCGACCGACTGGATCGTGCGACCGGATTTCTGCGGTGTGTCAACCGCCTGCTGCACCCCGCCGGCCAATTGGTCCCGATTGTGAAGCCGTTCGTTCATCATCAACTGATTTCCTCCACGGTCAGATTTTCGAAATGCCTCCTATCAGGCAAGGTATTTCGATTATGTCGCTTTGAATTTAACATTATCAAATTCTGCTGTTGGAAATGCAAGAAACCCCAGGCGCGGGGCCACGAAGAAAGCCGACAATCATGAAGCTGCGGATCGCGTTCCGGCCCGCCCGTGTTTTCGCAGCGATCTTGAGCCAAAAGCAGCGCGGCCAATCCGCAACATCGAGTCGGCTCTGACATCCGGCTGCCGTCCGACGTTCGGACAGGTCGCGATTCACGATGGAATTTCACATCATGAAAATATGATCGCGCGCCGTCATTTTCTTGACCCTTGCGCTGGACTTATTTCAAAGGTCAGCCAACTGGAATCCCATTGCATGGCGTTGCCGCGCGCGAGCATGCCGATACCGGCGTGCACGCCGTGCCAATCGAGGCGCGACACGCCGCCGTCAATCGGCACAGATGAGTGAGGATCATGCGAAGATGAAGTACATCACATATGTCAGCCAAGCCGAACGGCCCTACGCGCAGGACGAACTTGCAAGGTTGCTGAGCCACAGCAGGGCCCGGAACGATGCGGACGATATCACCGGCTGCCTCGTGTATCGCTACAATGAAGATTTTGAGCGCGGGAATTTCCTGCAGGTTCTGGAAGGCCCCGATGCGGCCATCGACGATGTGTGGCGTCGCATCTCGTCGGACTCGCGCCATCACACGATCGTCGTCATCGACGAGGGGCCGGTGGCCGAGCGGATGTTCTCGGACTGGTCAATGGGCTTTCGCAACGTGGACGCTGGTGACCTCGCCTCCGCCGCGGGCTACGCGGATCTCGGCAGCGATGCGTTTTGGGACCGGGCCAGCGGCGGCACCCTGCCGACGGCACTGACCCTGCTCAAGAGCTTTCACGACGGCGATTGAGGTCTGGCGTTGTGAATCGACCGCGTTGTTTTATCGGACCTGTCGCGGGTTGGTGCCGCTCCTTTGATGGCATGATGAGCCGCAATGCAGTCGAACTACGGGCACAGGAAGAACGGATGAATTCCGCAAAGACGCGGTGCGGATAGCGCTGACCAGTGGTCTGACACGGCGTCAGGTTGGCGACGATCTGCTTGCTGGCTGGCCCGGTCCGCCAGTGCGGGAACGGCGTCAAAGACCCGGTGCAACGATTGGGCTGAACCGGCGCATCAGCATCTTCAGATGATCCGCGAACAGGATCTTCGGGGGCACGGTCATGCTGCATCCACTGAGATCGATGATGCCGGTGGCATATGTTGGAACTTCTTGGAGCAGGGAGAGATACAAAAATCTCGCAACCTGCTGAACTAAAGCAATATTGGAACCTCATGAAGCACCTTGCGTGATGTCTTCTATACGCTATCGGGGCACGCTGTCTGCCTTGCCGCCGATTGCCGGGATGACCCGTCCACCCGATGTCGGCAATCCGCCGCCATTGCCGCAGAGTGTCTCAACGGGACCCGTTCCGGTTTCCCGTGGCTACGGCTACGGTGGGGATCATGCGTTGCCGACCGATTCCCTCTTTCGCCGCCGTTCTGCTGGCCCTTGCCGGGCCCGCACTGGCTGATGTCACGCTCGAACTGACCGATGCCGACAGCGCGTTGGAAGATGACCTGCGCGCCGCGTCGCGCCTTTTCGACATCGACACCCCGGCAAGCCAACCCGCGCAGGACGTGATCGCGGCGGCGCGGGCCGATTACGCGCGCCTTCTGGCCGTGCTCTACGACGCGGGGTATTTCGGGCCGGACGTGTCGATCCGCCTCGACGGGCGGGAGGCGGACGGGATTTCCCCGTTCCGCACGCCGGGCGCCATCCGCGATGCCGCGATCACCGTCACCGCCGGCCGCCCCTTTCGCCTTGGGGTGGCCGAGATCGGCCCGACCGCGCCGCGCACCGAATTGCCCGAAGGCTTCGCCGCCGGCGCACCCGCCGGCACCCGCGTGCTTCGACAGGCGGCAGAGGCCGCGATCGCGGAATGGCGCAGCGAGGGCCACGCGACGGCCAGCGTCGCGGATCAGCGCATCACCGCGCGCCACGACGCCGCCGAACTGGATGCCCGTATCACCCTTGCGCCCGGCCCCGTCGCCAGCTTCGGCGCGCTGACCCCCCGGGGCCACGAGCGGATGCGGGCCGCGGCGATCGAGCGGATTGCCGGGCTGCCGGTTGGCGAAAGGTTCGACCCCGAGACGCTGGACCGCGTGGCCGCCCGCCTGCGCGACAGCGGTGCGTTCACGTCGGTCGGGCTGGTCGAGCAGCCGCTTGCCCCGGATGAAAGCCTGCCCATCCGCGCGGACCTGGTCGAGGCGCCGCTGCGACGGCTCGGTTTCGGCGCGGAAATCGAATCTTCCGGCGGCGCAACGCTGTCGGCCTACTGGCTGCATCGCAACTTGTTCGGCGGGGCGGAGCGCCTGCGCTTTGACACGGAAATCGGCGGCATCGCGGCCGAGGATGGCGGCATCGACGCCACGGCCTCGGCCAGATACACGATCCCCGCCGTGCCGACGCCGGACACGCGGCTGGGTTTCGGCGCAACGCTTGAACATCTTGACGACGACTCTTACGAACTGGACCGGATCGAATTGTCGGTCGGGCTCGACCACTGGTTTTCCGACCGGCTGACCGGGGCGCTTGCCCTCGACCTCAGCCATGCCCAGATTACCGACCGCTTTTCCAGGCGCAACGTGACCATGCTGTCGCTTCCCGCCGGCCTGACATGGGACAATCGGGACGACGACTTCGACGCCACCGAGGGCGCCTATGCAAGCGCCGAGATTGCCCCCTTCGCGATCGCGGATGACGGCGCCGGGGCGCGGCTGACATTCGATGCGCGCGGCTACCGCTCCTTCGGCGAACGCGATGCCACGACGCTGGCCGCGCGGCTGCAGCTTGGCACGGTGGAGGGGGGCGACACCACCCGCCTGCCGCCTGACTGGCTGTTCTTCTCGGGCGGGGCGGGCACGGTGCGCGGCCAATCCTACCAGTCGCTTGGCGCGATGCAGGGCGCCACGCCGACCGGCGGGCGCAGCTTTGCCGGGGCATCGCTGGAATTGCGGCAGGATATTTTCGGCGCTTTCGGCGCGGTCGCCTTTGCCGATATCGGCCAGATCGGGGCCGAGGCGCTGTGGCAGGGCAGCAGCGACTGGCACGCCGGCGCCGGGCTCGGTCTGCGCTACGACACGCCGGTGGGGCCGATCCGCCTTGATATCGCGACGCCCGTTTCCGGCACGGGGTCCAGCGGTGACCTGTATCTCTACATCGGCATCGGGCAAGCGTTTTGATCCGTATTCTCCTGATAACCCTCGCGTGTTTTCTCGGCTCCATGGCCAATGCGCAGGATGATGACCGCTCTCGCCTCGTGCGGCTGATCGAGGACAACCTGTCGGACGACGCGCGGCAGGTACGGATCGAGGGGTTCGCCGGCGCGCTCAGCTCCACCGCCACGCTGGATCGGCTGACCATCGCGGATGCAAACGGCGTCTGGCTGACCATCGAAGGGGCGGAACTGGTCTGGACGCGCAGCGCCCTTCTGCGTGGCGCGTTGGAGGTCGATCGGCTGACCGCAGACCGCATCGTGCTCGACCGGCTGCCGGCCGGTGGCGACGCCGCCGCCCCCGCACCCGAAGCGACACCGTTCCAACTGCCCGAACTGCCGGTCTCCATCGCGCTTGGCGAGCTGTCGATCGGGCGGCTCGATCTCGGCGAAGAGGTCCTTGGCTTTCCCGCGACGCTCTCGGCCCAAGGCGCGGCCAGCCTTGCTGGGGGCGAGGGATCGGCGACCCTGACGCTCGACCGGCTGGACGGGCCGGACGGGGCCTTCGCCCTGCGCGCGGATTTTGCCAATGCCACCGAGGTGCTGGATCTGGACCTGAACCTGCACGAGGCGCCCGGCGGGCTGGCCGCGACGCTGCTGGGCCTGCCCGGCGGACCTTCGGTCGATCTGGAGGTGGCCGGGCAAGGCCCGCTCGACGACCTGGTGGTGGACCTTTCGCTTGCCACCGATGGCAGCCAGCGGCTGGGGGGGCAGCTTGTCTCGACCCGCGACGCGGGCGGCGAGGCCCGCGTGACCGCCGCGCTGTCGGGCGACCTGACGCCGCTGATGGCAGCGGAATATCAACCGTTCTTCGGCACCGACAGCACGCTTGACGCGGTGATCGCGCGCGATGCGGCGGGGGCGACCGTGCTGGAGGATTTCAGCCTGCGCACCGTCTCGTTGTCCCTCACCGGCAGCGCCGCGCTTGCGCCGGATGGCGCGCCGCAGCGGTTCAACGTGACGGGGCTGATCTCCGACCCGGCGGGGACCCCGGTGCGGTTGCCGATCCCCGACGCGCGGGTGACCCTGACCGGTGCCGATCTGGCGCTGACCTATGACCGGGACGACGGCGACGAATGGACCGCGCGCGGAACGGTCAACGGGGTGGAAACCGACACGGCCGGGCTGGGGCTGGCGACGCTCCGCGCCTCTGGCAGCATCACACCGCCCGATCGCGGGCCGGTGGCGGTAAGCTTCGCGATAGAGACGCTGCTGGAAGACCTTGCCCATGACGACCCGGCGGTGCAGGCGGCGATCGGGCAAGGCGCGCGGCTTGAGCTTGCGGGCGACTGGCAGGAGGGCGCTCCGCTGGTGCTGGACCGGCTGGCCGTCACCGGCGACACCGCCTCCCTGTCCGGCTCGGCCAGCCTGTTGGCGCGCGCCTCGAGGCTCGACACCACGCTGGACATCACTGCCGACCTGCCGGTGCTCGCCCCCTTCGCCGCGCTCTCGGGGCAGGATCTGTCCGGTGCCGCCCGCATGGCGCTGAGCCTGGAGGGTGACCTGCTGTCGGGCGCTTTCGCCGCCGAAACCACGCTGACCACGGCCGACCTTGCCCTTGGCACCACCCTGCCCCCGGCCCTCACGCGCGGCGAGACCCGGATCGAGGCGGCGCTTGCCCGGGACGCGGCGGGGCTTCGGCTGGATCGGTTCGACCTTTCGGGCCGCGCGCTTTCGGCCAGTGCCAGCGGGCGCCTGTCCTCGGGAGAAAGCGATCTGGAGGCGACGGCCCGGCTGGCCGATGTGGCGCTCCTGACCGATGCGCTTTCCGGTCCGGTCGAGACGAGCCTGACCCTGCGCCGCGACGCGGGCGATGCGCCTTGGGCCATCGACGCCGAGGCCAGCGGGCGGGGCGGGATCACCGCCGGTATCACCGGGCAAGCCGGCCTGCCCGGCGGCGCGGTCAACCTTCGACTGACCGGCACCGCGCCGCTTGCGCTTGCCGACCGCGTCATCACCCCGCAATCGCTGCGCGGGCAGGCCACGTTCGACCTGCGCCTCGACGGGCCGCCGGGGTTGGGCGCGCTGTCGGGGACCGTCAGCACGACGGGCGCCCGCGTCTCCGCCCCCGAGGCCGGGCTGGTGCTGGACGGGCTGGGCCTTGACGCGCGCCTGTCCGGCCCGGCGCTCGACTTTACCGGCGCGGCCGACGTGCAATCGGGCGGGCGGCTGCGCTTCGAGGGCGGGCTCGACCTCGACGGTGCCGGCCTGCCCGGTCGCCTCGATCTGGACCTTGCGGAGGTGCGGTTCATGCAGGGCGACCTTTTCGAAACCCGGATCGAAAGCGGCGAGATCGCCCTGCGCGGGGCCTTCGCCGCCGGGCCATCGGTCAGCGGCACGATCCGGCTGGCCGAAACGCAAGTCCGGCTCGAGTCGCTGTCCACCGGCGCAAGCGAGCCGATCCCCGAGATCCGCCATCGGAGCGAGAGTGCTGCGCAAGCCGCCACGCGCGACCGGGCCGGGTTGACCGGCGGCGGCAATGGCGGCGGGGCGGTGCCCCTGCCGCTTGACCTGACCATCTCGGCCCCGGCGCGCATTTTCCTGCGCGGCAGCGGGCTTGACGCCGAACTGGGCGGCGAGATCCGCCTGCGCGGCACCTCTGCCGCCGTGCAGCCCGCCGGCCAGTTCAGCCTGATCCGCGGCCGGCTGTCCTTCCTCGGGCAGCGTTTCGAGATCACCGAGGCGACGGCGACCCTGCAAGGCAACCTCGATCCCTTCCTGCGCGTGGTGGCCGAAACGCAAGCCGGTGAGGTGACCGCCCGCGTCACCATCGAAGGCCCCGCCTCCGCGCCCGCCTTGCGCGTCAGTTCCACCCCCGATCTGCCGCAGGACGAGATCCTTGCGCGGCTGTTCTTCGGGCGCAGCGCCACCAGCCTGTCGCCGGTGCAGGCGCTGCAACTGGTCGACGCGGTCTCGGGCGCGGCGGGCGGCCAAGGCGTGATCGGCGGCTTGCGCGAGAGTTTCGGCCTTGCCGATCTCGACATCACGACAGGCGACAGCGGCGAGACCGAACTGCGCTTCGGGCGCTACCTGACGGAGAATATCTACACCGATCTGCAGATCGACAGCGGCGGCAATACCGAGGCGTCGGTCAATATCGACCTGACCCCTAGCGTCACGGCGCGTGGCAGCGTCGAAAGCGCGGGCGACAGCAGCATCGGCCTCTTTTTCGAACGCGACTACTGACGCCCCGGGCCCGCGCCGGATGCGTCCTTGCGAAGCAGCCCGGGCGATCCCGCTTTACCCGCGACGGACGCGGCGTCTAGCTGACAATGTCCATTGTTGCATTCGATAGGAGGTGCGCACATGACCCTGATCCGCAGCCTTGCTTGCCTGTGCCTCGCGCTCGCGCCGATCCCGGCGGCGGCGCAAGTTCAGACCGCCGACGACACGCTCGCGGCGCTTGCCGAGATCGGCTACCGGCTGGACCTGAACGCCCCCGGGGATCCCGTCTCCCTGTCGACGGGCAAGGCGGGGATGGATTGGCGCCTGCCCGCGAACCCGGCCCGGTTCGACATCTGGTTCAACGGCCCCTCGGAGCGCAGCGGCGACGACATCCCGGAACTGATCGTGATCGAGCGCACCAGCCGCAGCGCGGGCACGGTGCATGTGCTCGAACTCGGCCCCGATGCGCCGCGCGAGATCCTGTCCCAAACCGCCTTCATCACCACGTTGAACGCGCTGGCCATGCTGCCGCCCGGCGAACCGCTGCACTCGGTCGACCTGCCGATCGTGCCCGGCAGCGAGGCCGCGGTGCCGCCCGCCCGCGACCGGATGCAGGCGCTTGGTTACAGCTTGCAGCACGGCGGCGACGGCATCGACCGGGTGTTCCGGATCCGGCGCGGCGAGCAGACGGTCTACGAGGTCACGAGTTTCGCGATCCGCACCCATGGCCCGGCCTACATGACCGGAAGCGGGGCGCCCGGCATGCTGATCGAGGCGGCCAACAGCCGCAGTTTCTCTGACCTCATGCTGGTCGAGATGACCGAGACCGGGATCGAGACCCGGTTCAGCGAAAGCGGCCAAACCAGCATGATACGCAGCCTCTTCGACGCGACACGCGACCGGGTCGAAGCGGGGGAGCCTGTGACCTCGCTCTTCGGTCCAATGCTGGACGACCCGATGCTCGACCCGCCCTTCCGCGACGAGATCGTGCCGTAACGGCCGGGCCCGGGCCGCGCCCCGGCCGGGATTGCCGGTCGCTGCTATGCGGCACACAGGGGCCGGGCCGGGGGAACGGCAGATGCGACTCATCGCGCCCCCCAACCCGGCGGGCGGGGGGCGAGTCGCTTGGGGGTTTTCGTGTGGATTTCACGCGAAGGGGGCTGTCATCGGAGGGTGGCGGGGGCCTCGCGGGGGGCGCGCGGCTTT